>JABHDC010000214.1 GCA_018673255.1 Gemmatimonadota bacterium | reverse complement strand
TGAGCGAATCCACCAGATACTCTCTACTTGAAATCGATCTGCAAACGGGTAGAAAAAACCAGATCCGAGTTCACTTCGCGGATGCCCGTCATCACGTTGTTGGGGATAAGCAGTATGGCAGGAAAGAGGAGAAGTCCATCAAGCGACTGGCCCTCCACGCTGCTTCCATGAGCTTGATACATCCCTGTTCGAAGGAAAAGATGACCTTCGAGACGAGGATGCCCACTTATTTCCGTTCACTCATGAAGTGATCCAATTGATCTCCCGACTTCCATTTCCGCAGGAGAGGACCCATGGCTGACCATCCACACGACTTATCTGGAAAGAAAGCATTCGTAACCGGCGGCAAACGTCGGATAGGAAGGGGAATCGCTCTCGCGTTGGCGGAAGCCGGTTGTGACGTCGGGATCAACGACTTGAGACGCGACGCAGACGGTGAAGACACGCTTGAGATGATCAGTCAGATGGGAAGGGAAGCGGAATTCCTCGAAGGAGATATTTCGGATAGTTCAATTGTCGAGAGCATGTTCGAAGCATTCATCGAGCGCTTTGGCCGAATCGACATCCTGGCAAATAATCCTTTTGGCGGAAAAGATCAGACCTTCCTGGAATTGACGGAAGATAATTGGGACCTGAACCTCGATATCGGTCTCAAAGGCTTCTACCTCTGCAGCCAACGCGCCGCCATGGCAATGGTTGAGCAAGGTGACGGGGGGAGCATCGTCAGCACTTCATCCGTGCACGGTCGCCGAGCGTGGAAAAAAGACGCAGCATACGGCTGCGCCAAAGCGGGTGTCATCCGATTGACTGAAAGCATGGCCGTCGATCTGGGCGAACACGGAATCCGCTGCAACGCCGTCCTGCCCGGAAACATGAACACCGACCATTTCTTCGGAACAGAACCACCGGAAATAGGCAGCATTGAACAGAATCAATACGACAAGGTCCCTCTACGCCGTCGAGGCACACCCGAAGACATCGGCCGCGCCGTAACCTTCTTGTGCTCGCCCGCTTCCGGTTGCATCACCGGCGTATCGCTACCCGTTGATGGTGGCCTTCTCGCGGCACAGGGCTGAACACCCCAAGAAAAGCTGCATCGTTGCGCAGCAGATCATACAGAGGCACGCGGTCGGTTTCCTGGAAGGCCATCGTCGCCTCCACGCGCTCTCGTTTTGTCATTCTCGCAGCCATCTCGCCTCCCCCTACTCTATCCGGACGTTGTCATCTTTAGCACGACGTGTTTCGGCAACGCCAGACCCGTCGCTACCTGTACCGCCTTGCTGACACCCACAGGGACAACGCAGGCCTCACAACATCCCTTGTTCTGCAGCAGGGTACGAGCCTCCTTAAGAATCACACTCTCCTCCGGTCCCAATTCCTGATATCCGTCGATGGGCGCATTCTTGTGCCAGAGATCGACCAGGGTCCTTACCAGTTCACACTCGCTGGCCACGTTGATCTCGACGGTCTGTTGATCTTCGGTGGAAACACATGCTGTGGCTTGGAAGCCACAGATTCCAGGATCGATTTCAACGGTCACATTCATTGGGGGCTCCTCAGAGAGTTGCGTGCCTGTGTTACTTCGCAGGGCGACGACGGTGCTGAAGTCGATCTGCACCAGCACTATCATCAGCCGGCTGACCGAATCACTCAGACTCCAGGCCGTGATCGGCACGTAATCGAGACAGAACACGAACGATCAGTTCTTTCTTGGCCCCGGGCAAACCGTTACGAACCCTCCATGCGGCAGGCATCAGATGCGCGTGACTGGTGTCTGTCCCCTTCCCCCCGTGAACGGCAACGAACTATCCTACCTCTACTTCAGCCATCTCAGCCTGCCGGCACCCAGAACTTCGAGCAGGTCTACGATCTCGTCGCCCGGGAGGGTGCCGTCGAAATGGACTCAATGCCCCAATGAAATCAGACAATACGCCCGAAGCGCACGTGTTCATCAAAGAGCCTCGGGTTCTACAAACGAAGACCTCGCTCCAGAAAAACACGCCGATTGTGATTGCCTCGCCTCGCTCGGCCCATGGCCAGATGGCGGCGACGTCCATCCATCATGCACTTCAGGACATGGGTCTTGTGGCCCAGATCCTCGAAGATCCGGCGGGCCAGGTCCTGCGTGAGGCCACCGGCCCAATCTTCGTGGTCGGCAACCTGTCAGACAGTCGTTGTGTTCGGATGCTGTATTTCGAAGCACTGTGTGCGACGGATCTCTGGTATCCCGGTCCCACCGGATATGAGGTGCGGACACTGTGCAACCCCTTCGGTTCGGGGCACAATGTGATTCTGCTTGGATACAGTGATGCGGAGGGAGCGCAGGCAGGTTGTGAGGCACTGGCCTGCCGGTTGGACGACCCCCTTCCTCATCTGAAAGACCTGAGAGTCACGCGCCTGCCGATGGCCGCAGATGAGGTGGATGAATGTCGCAACAACCCTCTGCCGACATCTATCTGGCAGATCGCGAATACGATGGAGGGCGATCTCAAAGGGTATCTGTACTACCTGACCGGCGAACCTGAGCTGGGCGAGGCATATCGGGACGCCTGGCGCGCGATCATCGCCTGCGGTTATGGCAAGAATGAGAAGATTGTGCAGACACACCTGTACAGCCTGTCACGATATCAGCCGTGGCGACTTGTGGAGGACATGGATCTGTTCAGCGATGAAGAGCGCCTTGCCATCACCCGGTTTTTCTATGGGTGGGCCCAGAGTGAGGAAGGGTGGCAGCATGTGGCGAATTGCCGACGGGTGCAGACCCCCGAGTTTCCACGGCAGAACCACGAGTTGGTACCGGCACTGACGTTGATGTATGCAGCCCAATACTTCGAAACTCACTTTCCAGACGTGACGGGCCCGGATCATTGGCGAAGTATCGGGCGTCAGGTTTTCGAGCCCTATGGGTCGTCCTGGAAACCGCTGTGTGATGGGTTGTGTCACGGCTGGTGGATGTCACAGCCCGTGATGCTCGATTACGCGTTGCTCGATCAATCTCATCGGTATTTCGAAGCAGGTGGCGCGCGGCAGGCGGCAGAGTGTGCCATGGCCGTCATCAACAATAGCGGCTGGCTGCCCACGGCCGGAGACTGTGACCTGCGACGGCAGTTTCCCGGACCGAGTCTTCGCGTCGCCGCCGCCTACTATGGCGATGGACGCTTTCGATTTGCCCATGACCTGGCATCACCTGATCGACAGCTGGCTTCTCTGACTGCCTTGCCCAGGGCTTTCGACACCGGCCTGGAGCCGCAACTGCCTGATGGGATGATCGGTGTGACCGTCATTCCAGTTGATCCGCTGATCTATTGCGCGTGGGATCGCGATCCAGAGGTGGCTCCCCTCGCGGTCACGTGCCCTCCCTCTGCGCCGATTGAAATCTGTTTCGACAAACTGGCGATCCGCACGGGCTGGGAATTGACCGACGATTATTTCCTGATGGATGGTCTTGGGGGTGGCAGCCATTCCTACGATGATGCCATGGGGATTGTGGAATACGCACGGCTCGGCGTTTCACTGATCGTGCAGGAAGACAGCTTTGTCTTCTCCGCCCCGGAGCACCATTCTGTGGTGACCATCGTGCGCGATGGCGAAGCCGGTGTCATCCCTGGGTTCGCTGTGGTGGAAGCGAATGAAACGGATGATGCAGGCGTCATCTATCTACGCACTCGATTGAAGGACTACGCCGGTGCCGACTGGGTGCGAGAAGTCCACCTGTTTCCTGGTCGGTGTGTGGCCATTGTGGATACAGTGACTGCGAAGGAGGCCGGAGATTTTGCCGTGGAGGCTCACTTCCGCACGCCGACTCAACTCAAACTCCATGGTCGACAGGCAACGGGGCGTCGAACAAGCCCGTGTGTCGATTTCGTGGATGTGCGGATAGAAAGTCTGTGCGAGCCAACGCAGCTGAGCATACAGGAAGAGCCCGTGCACCTTCGCTATCAGAAGGCTTCCGACAAGGCCCGTTGGTGCGATCGGTATCACACGGATGAGATGATTCTCACCGCCTTCTCGGCGCGGGAAGCGTTGTATCTGGAGCCGGGCGAATCCGTTCGATTCGTGCACCTTGTTCAGGGATGCGCGCCGGGAGAGCAGACGATCCCCCTTGCTGAAGTGGCACAGGACCTGAAGTCCTTCGAAGTCCGGCATCCCGTCGTCCGAGCACCCGATCCAACCCCTCGCGCGGGCGGCTCCACGCCCACCTCCCTCTTCGATGCGCAAGATCGGATCACGGCGCTTTGTGCACTGAATGATGGGTCCATCGTCGTGGGTACCGAGGGTGGGACAATGAGTCTCGTCGCGGCGGATGGCAGCAAACTGTGGACGGCACAACTCGACGGTCCCGTACGTGATATCGGTGCGTCACAAGGATCAACTCCCTTGTTGGCAGCCGGCCACGGATCGGCGAGTCTGACCGGTCTTGATCTGGCCGGCGACAGCCTGTGGTCGACCGTCATTGAACGGGAGCCCTGTCCCTGGCCGTGGTGGGAAATGCCCACGCCAGCCCCGGTTCAGGTGGCCGGAGGCGTCAGCGACGGCGAGCCATTCTTCGCCGTAGGCTGCGGTGATATCCAGGTACGATGCTTCGACGCCATCGGCCGTGAGCAATGGCGCTGGCGCTACAACGAAGGCGTTCCCGGACGAGTTGTTGTTACCGAGATGGATGGATCAGGAGAACCACGGATCGTCGTGGGGGGAGACATTCTGAGCGATCAGTCTACCTGTCGCATCCTGCAACCGGATGGTGACCTGATTGCAGAGCTGCCTGTGGAGGGCTGGACCAGCATGCAGACGGCCCTGGCCTTTGGCGAAGTTGGTGGAAGTCAGCTGATCGGGTGCGGCGCAAGCCGCGGTACCAATCTCCATCTGTTTGGCTTGGATGACAGTACTTGGGAACGTCGTTGGATGAAGCGCCTCGGTGGACGGGTAGCGGGCATCCATATCGCTGCGGGCCCGGAACGCGTATTGGCCGCAACCAGTCAGGGATTCCTGCTCTGTTACGATCTGGAAGGAAGTCTCGTGTGGCACCGACTGTTCGAGCAGGGCATCGCCCATCTGACGCCAATGCAGGACGGTGTGCTTGTGGTCGATGCTGCAGGTGGGCTGTCGTGGGCTGGACTCAATGGGCTGATGAAAGAGATCGGGGCCCTACCGGGGCCTTGCTCATTCACCGCCAGGGCAGGCGCCGCAGTCTGCCTTGCGAGTGGGTCTCAGGTTTTCACTTCACCTTGAAGATCCGATAGAATCGATCGACTCAATGTCGCCCTTCGACTGGCCGAGTCACCGGACCTTCTGATACACCCGGCACCGCGGCCGAAAGCCCCTGAGCAGGAAGCTGGCCTCACGCACAAGCTTCCACCCTTCTGCAACATCCTCGGCCAGCGCCTCAAGGGCCCGATGGTCCTGGGTCAGCACGATCAGCCTGCCCCCGGGCCGGCACACACGATGCGCCTCCGCTAAGGTCTGCGAATAGAGGGCGACATTGTCTTCGGCTGTACCGATCGACTGCCCCCATGGAAGATCGGCACAGAGACGGTCGAAGCTCTCGTCGGCAAAGGGCAGATGCCGCGTGTCACTCTTTATCTGATGCAGTTTGCCCGCCAGCCCCGCCGCCGCACAATTCTGCCGCGCCGCGTCTAGCGCGACCGGTGAGATGTCGACACCGACGACCTGCTTTGCCTTCCCCCACTTGAGTCGCTCGATCATGAGCGACCCACTCCCACACATCAGGTTGAGGAAACGATCATCCGGCGAGGGCGAAGACAATTCCACCATCGCCGCGGCAACGGTACCGGACAGAGACCCACGGTAGTCGACCTTTCGCCACGTCCGCGTGCCCAGCGGTCGATTGCCCACACGACACAGCAACTCCCATCCCGTGTCACCCGGTCGCAGTGATAGAACCAGATCACCCGTCTCATTCTCAAAGGGCAGGGACAACTTCTCGGCAAGCTGTTCACCCAGCCGCCTCATGGTCGGTGAATCAGATCCTGCCGCATCCAGACGAAGCCCGGTGAAGGGATCGGTCGACGTGATCTCCATGGCCGCCTTCAGATCCGTGACGATCCGCGCCACATGCTCCGGTGACAGCAGGGTCCGCGGTCGCTGCACGTCAAAATCGCGGCGCATCGAGAGCGTGTGACACAGACGCAGAGACAACAGGGTTCTTGCGCGGCCACTGAAGAGGAAATGACACTCCCCCTTCCGGCCCCCCGGCACATGTTTGATCTGGCCCTTGAATCGCCGGTCGAGCTCTGCCTTCAGCAACCCTTCAAGCCCGGGCAGTGCCGCCGCGACCCACAGATCCGATGTCTTGTCCGCTGATGTGCCTGATGATCTGACGGCCGCCTTTCCGGTCGATCTACCGGTCGATCTGGCAGCTGCTCTACCGCCCGACTTACCGGCAGCTTTGCCGGCCGGCCTGCCTGATGTCTTGGCGAACTCCTTGCCTGATGATCCGCCTGACGACTTCGCTTCCGATGTCCCGTATGATCCTTCCGGTGACTTGTCCGATGATCTATCCGGTCGTTTGCCAGAAGATGTACCCGGTGATTCAGCCCATGACTTCGTAGATGGTTTCGCCGACGATCTACCAGATGACTTCGCCGACGACTTGCCGGACCCAGCCGATGACCTGCCAGCTGATGAATCAGACGATCGACCCGTCGACTTCTTCTTCTCCGGCTCCGACTCCGGCATTTCCTGTCGGCGCGATGGCCGAGGCACGCGAGTGAAGGTCGCCCCCTTGGGTTGAGCCCTATTTTTTCGACGTTTAGCCATGCTCATCCCCCACCAGACAAAGAGTCAGCCAGCACATCACGTTGCCCCGCCAGCTCCGCCGCCCGTCGAACCCTCTGATGGGGATCTTCAAGCATCTCCTGCAATCGACTCTGGGCCTCGTCGTCACTCATCGTCCCGAGACGATTCGCCGCGAAGCAGCGTGTGTCGGAACTCGTGCTCTTCGACAGATCTAGCAGATTGCCCAGAACATCATGGCCCACAGGCCCCTCGGCCGGACTCAGCCCCGACAACTGGGGCGGCTCCACCTGTACAACCAGCGAGGACAGCGTGGCAAGTTCGAAATTGCGCACCACCACCGTGTGCGGTCGAAAAGCACGCAGACACAGACGCAGCTGCAGGGCGACGATATCGAGTTGCGCATCCCCGCCGACATCGATAAAGAGGATCGTCGGATCACTGACGAGGGCCGCCAGCCCCGGAATGTTCCGCCCATCCAGACAGGCCACGACAACCTGCTCGTGCTCAGCCAGATCGGCCTGCAACTGTTCCACCAGGGTTGTGGACTTGTCGACGGCGAATACCTGTGCCCCCGTCGTCACCAGTGCGCGCGTCGCCTCCCCCGTCGAACAGCCGATCTCAAGAACCCGGTCGTCAGCAGCAGGCAGCGTCCGGGCCATGCGCCGAAAGCTCTCCTTGCCGGAAACGACGATGATCTGCGTCTGAGACGGACGCACATCCATCCGGCCGTGCTTCTGAAACTCGGCATTCGCCTGCATGCTATAGGAAGGGTCCGTCAATAGAGCCTGTCGTGATCGGGGTGGGGTCCTGCGGACAATGCGTACTGCAAGAAGATATGACCGGCCCGGGACAGTGTTGTGGAATAATCGGTGACGCCCAGGCCGGACTCACCTGATTGCCCCACTTCTTCGCGCCCGCACTGTTGAAGAAGGTGTTGCAGAATCTGACGATGCGCAGCTCGGATCGATCGAACACGACCTGCAGAGTTATGAGTCCTCGGCTCTGCGAATTCCTTCGACGAGGAGCGAATACTCGTTGAGTTCGCGCGAGATGCCATCCATGTCGAACCCCGTGGCGCACTCAGCCAGCCGCTGGCCCCACGACACCAATGGCGGGTAGCTGTGCTCCTTGCCCAGGGCTTCCATCTGCACCGCGAAGTCCTCGATCTCGTTGATTGTCAGCGTCGATGACAGTTCGGCGACGACGCCCCGTTTTGCCTCGAGAGATTCGATCAGAATTGGCAATCCCTCGATCGACACCGGGTCAGGCGGTGCCTCTTCTGTTTCCCGCGGGGCCTCCAGCCTCAGCTCCCGGCGGATGGCCGTCACGATCCGAGTCAGTTCCTCATCGACGGCTGCCAGCGGAGCGGCGATCTCCGATCCCCGCTGGATCCCGGACTCCAATGCCTGAGATCGTTGCTGTAACTCGACGGCACCGATCGTGCCGGCGACACCTTTCAGCGAATGGGCCATGCGCTGCGCCGCCTCCTGTTCGCCCTGGGCAAGGTAGGCCTGCACTGCCTCCACCGCCCTCGACTCGGGGCCCGTGGCAAACCCGCGCACGAGTCTCTCGTAGAGATCGTGCTTACCCATGACACGCTTCAGACCCCCCGCAACATCAAGCCCCTCGATTGATGAAAGGGCAACCGAGGCAGCATCCGCAGATCCGGCTGGCCGGGCGTCCGTCTCTTCAGAGGAGGGTGAGTCCAATTTCACCGGCTTCCGATCGCCAGCCGGGATCCACTCCAACATCGTCTTGAACAGCACCTCCGGATCGATCGGTTTGGGGATGTGGTCATTCATCCCCGCCGCAATGCACCGCTCGCGATCTCCTGCCATGGCGTTGGCTGTCATCGCAACAATGGGCAACTCGCCAAACCGCCCGTCCGATCGGATCCCGATCGTCGCCTGCTCGCCATCCATGACAGGCATCTGCATGTCCATGAGGACAAGCTCGTAGTTGCCGGCCCCGACCATCTCAACACCGATCTGACCATTCTCAGCCAGATCCACCCGGAAGCCGGCGTCCTGCAGCAGCTCTATCGCAACCTGCTGATTCAGTTCGTTGTCTTCGACCAGGAGAATGCTTGCCCCCTGAACGGGAGACAGGTCCAGGCCCTCGGTGGCGGAGGTCCTCTCGCTGGCCGTCCTGACCTGCGCGGTGTCTCCTCGAAGAGCGTGCAGTGCCGCCTCGTGGAGTTGAGACGGGTTAACCGGCTTTACCAGAGTGATGTCGATGCCAACAGTCGTGCGCCGCCTCGATCACCTCGGTGCGACCGTATGCCGTCACCATGATGGGCTTCGGCGCCACAGTGAGAGGAAGGGCCTGGACTTGGCGGATCGTTTCGATGCCATCCATGCCACCGGGCATTTTCCAGTCAGCGAAAATAATCTCGTATGGATCTGTGCCATCGGCTGCCAGGACGAGTTCGAGGGCCTCTTCCCCCGAGGGCGCTTCGTCGACGCGAAAGGTCAACGACGTGAGCATGGCCGACATGATCTGGCGTGCGTGTGGGTTGTCATCCACGACCAGGACGCGGCAGGAGCGCAGGTCAGGCTCGATCGTGGTCGTCTTCTGTTTTGCCTCGGTGACACCCATCCGAGCCGTGAACCAGAACGTACTGCCAGCACGCGGCTGGCTCTCGACACCGACATCGCCACCCATGAGCACTGCCAGACTCTTCGAGATCGCCAGACCCAGACCTGTACCACCGAATCTGCGAGTTGTGGACGAATCGGCCTGCTGGAAGGACTGGAAGAGCCGGGTTTGTTGCTCTTCGCTCATGCCGATGCCAGTATCCTGCACCTCGAACCGAAGGACGACGCCGTCCTCGATATCCCTCTCCTTCAGGACTCTGACGAGGATCTCACCCTCATCGGTGAATTTCACGGCATTGTTCGAATAGTTGATGATGATCTGACCCGTTCGCAGTGGGTCGCCACGGAGGTCTCGTGGGACATCTGCCTGGATATCGAACAGGAGTTCCAGATTCTTCTCTGCCGCTTTGGCGCCGATGAGGGACGAGACGTTGTCCATCACGTCATCCAGAGAGAAATCGACCGTTTCGATATCCAGCTTCCCGGCCTCAATCTTGGAGAAATCGAGGATGTCATTGATGATCCCGAGCAGATGTTGCCCGGATCCCTCAATCTTGTCGACGTAGTCCTTCTGCTTCGTGTCGAGGTCGGTCCGCAGGGCCAGGTGGGCCATACCGATAATGGCATTCATCGGTGTTCGGATCTCGTGGCTCATGTTCGCCAGGAACGTGCTCTTCGCTTCGTTGGCAGCCTCCGCCTCGGTCATCGCTCTCTGCAGATTTTCCTCTGCCTCCTTACGATCGGTGACATCCCGGAATGTCACCACCGAGCCTACGAGCTCTTCGCCCTGTCGAATGGGCGTGGCAGAGTAGTCGACGGCGAAGCTCGTTCCGTCTTTGCGCCAAAGGACCTCATCATCAACCGCATGAGCAGAACCCTCCGTGAAGGCCAGCCGCATGGGGCAGTATGTCACCGGATAGGGGCTGCCGTCGGCGCGGGAGTGGTGGATCAATTCGTGGATGCCCTTGCCCAGAAGCTCCTCTTCTCTGAATCCGAGCATGAGCAAGGCTGCCGGGTTGATGAATGACACCTGGCCTTCTGAGTTGACGCCAAAGATACCTTCGCCGGCAGACTCCAGTAGCAGACGACTGCGCTCCTCTGCTGCGGCCAGGACCTGACTGGCTTCACGGCGCTCGGTGATGTCTTCCTTCACGGCAGCGAAGTGGGTTACCGCGCCCTCGTCATTCATGATCGGTGAAATCGAGGCCGATTCCCAATAGAGTTCGCCCGACTTCTTCCTGTTGCACAACTCACCGCGCCAGGTTCCACCAGTAATGATCGTCTGCCACATATCGGCGTAGATCTCGTCGGACTGCATCCCGGATTTGAGCACTCTGGGATTCTGTCCGAGGGCTTCTTCGGTGGTGTATCCAGTGATCTGAGTGAACGCCGGATTGACGTATTCAATTGTTCCGTCGCGATCGGTGATCACCACCGTGGCCGGGCTGTGTTCGACGGCAAGTGAAAGCTTCCGCAGGCCCTGCTCCGCGAGCGAGATCGCGACATCGCGACGTCGGAACAACACGAGGGCGCAGACGAAGCAGACCATGGCGAACAGTGAGAACACTGCCTGATAGACGCGAAGGTGGTGCGCCTCGCGCTGGGCCAACCCCTCCAGCTCCGTTGTCAGGTCGTTCATCAAGTTGAGCAATCTGAGATTGTTCAACCCTGCGTGCTTGAGGGCCGAGTCCATGGCAGTGTCGTCGGCTGCCTGCGTGGCAATTACCTGGAGGATCTGCCCATGGTAGTCCTGCCAGACCGCTGTCGCATCGCTCACCACGGCACGTGCCACAGGTGTTGTGACAGCAGGTAGAAAAAGCTCCTGACCGGATCCACCACGTGTTGAGTGCCCCACGCTGAAACCGCGGAGTGTATCGTCGAAGAGATCAGAGGCAAGCCTCAACTCTTCCAGATACGCACGGTCATCAGTATCGGCCGCTCTGGCCGCGCGGATCTGTAGCAGCGCCTTGATCGTACGCTGCGAGAGCATGCGTTGTCTTCCCGCCAGATTGATGGCGACAGCTTGCTCCTCGAGTCGCCACGAGAGCAGGTAGCTGAGCGACAATGCAGAAATGGTGAAGACCAGGAATAGACCGGTGGCCACAATGGCAACCCGCGAATTCATCACTGCTCGTCTTTCACGCATAGAAACCCTGCATTCCTACAACCGCTCTCTATTTCGACCCCTGATGCTCATCGACAAGAGTATAGTGGGCCACATCGATGGCGGCGATGATTCGGAACACTGCCAGGTCGGTGTCGACGTTTTCGCGAACTCGCCTACAGAGACTCAACCAGGTATGCTCTACCCCATGACGACGATCAAGGCTGACGAGAGTCATTACGCAACATCGCCGAACCCGTAGTCCGTCGATATGAGCCCAGAATTCCTCGCCGGCCTCTCGGGCCTGTTCGCCAGTGCCTTTGTGGCGGCCACATTGTTCCCCGTTGCCTCCGAAGCGGTATTGGTCGGGCTGCTATTGGCCACGCCGGACCAGGTATGGCTCCTGGTCATCGTCGCCACTGCCGGGAATGTGTTGGGGTCGGTCGTCAATTGGGTGATCGGGCGATTCCTGATTCGATTTCAGGATCGAAAGTGGTTCCCCGTGTCGCCAAGACTGATGGTAAAGGCGACACGTTGGTATCAGCGATGGGGGTATTGGTCTCTGTTACTGGCCTGGACTCCGTTCATCGGCGATCCGCTGACCGTTGCGGCGGGAGTCCTGCGTGCCAATTTCTGGATTTTCGTCGGTATCGTCACCATCAGCAAAGCCGGCCGTTACCTGGTTCTTGCGGGAACAGCCTTGCACTGGATGGGCCCATAGACAGCCTCGTCCTCAGACGGAACCTGGCAAGTCGCTACCTACCTTGATTCGCACGCAACAGGTAAGGAGTATTACCTTCAAAGTAAGGAATACCAGAATCTCTGATCGGAGGCGGTAGAAGATGGAGGCGAAGTTGACATCCAAAGGTCAGGTCACGGTTCCGAAGTCCTGCCGTGACCAGTTGGGACTCAAGCCGGGTACCCTTCTCGATTTCGAGGTGGTCGACGGGGTGTTGACCGCGCGCAAGGTCCAGGTGGAAGACGTCTACCGAAAATGGCGTGGCGCCGCGAAGCTGCCCGACGGAATGAACGTCGATGAGTATCTACGGCAGGTCAGAGGATGATCAGCGCTGTCGACAGCTCCGTCATACTCGATGTGCTATCTGATGATCCCGATCATGCCACCGCCTCCGAGCGATTGCTGAGGGAGACGGCAAGCAAGGGGCAACTCGTCATCTGTGAATGCGTCCTGGCGGAGATCTATCCGGCTCTGGGTGATGCTGCGGTCTGCGAGCAACTTCTGGCGGACTGGCAGATCGACTTTGTCGCCTCGTCACGCCAGAGCGCGACGGTGGCCGGGGCACATTTCGCGCGACACCTGGCACGTGGGGGACGACAGGGGCGGGTCGTGGCTGATTTTCTGATCGCCGCACATGCGCAGACGCATGCGGACCGACTATTGGCGCGGGATCGCGGCTACCTGCGCGACTACTTCGACGATCTGGTTGTGGTCGATCCGAGTAGATCGTGACAGTCGGCACAGACATTGGCAACGGAGAGTCGATGGGAGGCTCGACGCTGGACGCAAACCAGTGCGCCATACTCACCATGCGGGATAGATCATGAGCGAAAGCAACCACGGAACGCCCTCCGAATTGGACGGACGCGAGAGGCGCAATGTCCGCCCCGGTCTCACCGTCCACATCGTCCTGAAACAAGACCAGCGCACGGACAAACGAACCAAAGGGATCGTCAAAGATCTCCTCACAAAATCCTCACACCACCCCCACGGCATCAAGGTCCGCCTCGAAGACGGACGGGTGGGACGGGTGAAGGAAGTCGAGACCTGATAGACCGTACCTACGACCGCCATGGTCACACCCACGTCACATCAGATTGATCATCCGCTTCGTCTGATTTGGCATACAGTCACCCGCTTGTGGACATTGAGACCTATGACAGATCTGTTCACCAGTGGGCTTCGCCCCAAAAAGACAGTTGTCCTCCTCACCTTGCTGGCTGTAATCGTGTGTGCGGGCTGCGGGGGTGATGACGATGGAGACATCAACGGCCCCCAGAACGAGGCGGAATCGATAAGGATCGGCCTCCTCGTACCGATGTCGGGCTCTTGGGTGAAGGGTCCCGCCTGGCGCCAGGCGGCCCGGATGGCGATCGATGAGATCAATGACCAGGGCGGCGTCCTTGGTCGGCCTTTCGAGCTACTCGTGGCTGACACAGAGTCCGTGCCCACGATCGCCGTCGAAGGGGCGCGCACTCTCGTCGATGAAGGGGCGATCGCCATCATCGGTGCCGGCGCGTCCAGCTCCAGTATCCAGGTCTCCGAGCAGGTATTGATCCCTCGGGGGATTCTCCTCATCTCACCATCCTCCACGTCTCCGGCAATCCGCGATCTTGACGACGATGATCTCGTGTGGCGGACGGTGGCCTCCGATGAATTCCAGGGCCAACTGGCGGCACGATGGGCCTACGACAACGGCCATCGGACCACAGCAATCATCTACGTCGACAATGCCTACGGTGTCGGCCTGTCTGCCGCTTTCACCCAGGGATTTGAGGGGTTCGGGGGCACAGTGGTCGAGTCGCTCGGCTACCCGGAACTCAGCAGCGCACAGATCGACGCCTTTGACTATTCGGGTGTTGTCGAACGAGCCCTCGTCCATCAACCCGATCTGGTATATCTCATCACCTATGACCAGGATGGTGCGAAGATTACGGTCTCGGCCTCAGGATATCTGAGCGATGATTACAGGCCGACCTTCCTGGGGTGTGATGGCAATACAAGCCAGGATTTTGTCGACAACTCGGAGCCCACCGTCATCGAGGGGATGATCGGCACCCTGCCGATCGCACCTGAAGGCAGTCCCGACTATCGCGCCTTCGTCACCCGATACGTGAACCGCTTCGGGATCGAGCCAGAGAGCTTCTCTGAGTCGACGTACGACGCCATCTACCTGCTTGCCCTGGCGATCCTGCGTGCCGAGTCCGTGGCGCCGAGTCAAATCGCCGCGAACCTGCAGGCCGTTTCGGTCGGCGGCACCCCGATCAGGCCGACAGAATTCGCCTCGGGACGCGATTTGCTCTCAGCAGGAATCGAGATCGACTACAACGGTGCTGCCGGCCCCCTCGACTTCGACGAGCGTGGCGACATCCTCTCCGGCACCTATCGAATCTGGCGTGTAGAGAATGGTTCCTTCACCGTCATCGAGACGACAGTCTTCCCCTGAGCAGTGACGGACCAGTTGCGCACCATCGACCGCCAGCTCCCCGGCACGTTGACCATGAGACGCGGGTCTACCGTGCGTGCTGATCGATTTCTCAGGACCACTCCACGACGATGACATCATCCAGCTCGGTCGTGTCCTCTTCCTTCAGGGCGAGGATGGTCTTGTCAGCCACACACTTCCACAACACGTCCTTCCCCGTGCCGTGCACCTGTGCCCGCACCGGCGCCCCCATGCCCGTCACCGTGCACCCCTGCTGTGTGGTCAGGTGGATGAACCACTGGCCATCGGGCGCCACAGTCACCGGCATGTCACACGCCTCGGGGTATGGCCCGCCCTGGACCCCGAACATGGTCTCGCCGTGGAGTGTCACCCAGTCCTTCAACTCCTCCATCCGCCGGTAGTAGGTCTCCGGCATGCGCCCGTCAGGCCGGGGGGCGCAGTTGATGAGGAAGTTGCCGTTCCACGTCCGATGCCGGGCAAAGGTGTCCAGGAACCACCCGGTGGAGCTGTAGATCTCGCTGCGGGTATACCCCCACCCACCGTGGTTCCAGATGAAGCACCCCTCCCACCATCCGTCGGGGCGCCGCTCGGGCAACCGGCACTCCGGTGTCTCGAAGTCTACCACACCGTGCAGCCTCGGGTTGATGACGATGCCAGGCTGGAGTCCGCGGATCTCCTCCACGGTGAGGGGCATGAGTGTCTTGAAGGGATTGCCGTCGAACCAGATGATGTCGATGTGTCCGTACTCGGTCAGCAGTTCGTATACCTGGCCCCGTATGTAGTGGGCGAACTCAGCCTCAAAGTCGGCCGGCATCGGGGGCGGCGGCTCGCGGGGTTCCCAGCGCTCATCCCACGCCTCCCGTGGCACCAGGCTGTACGCCTCTGGAAACCGGTCGATCCACTGTTGTGACCAGACACCGTTGGCGTAGTTGAAGCTCATGTAGTCCCGGCACCAGTACCAATCGGGCGGGGAATAGTAGAAACCCACCTTCAGCCCGCAGGCACGGGCCGCCTCGACATAGGGCCGCAACAGGTCACGGCCACCCATGTGGCGCTTTGTGTTGAAGTCGCCGTATTCGCTCGGCCACATGGCGAATCCCTCGTGGTGCTTCGCCGTCAGCACCACGTAGCGGATTCCAGCCGCGGCGGCCGCCTCCATCCAGGCGGCCGGGTCATAGTCCTGAGGTGCGAAGCTCTCGGCCAGACCCCAGTAGTCAACGGGTCGCATCTTGTTGAAGTTGTACTGACCGCCGTCCCAGGGGGTGTTGGCCATCATGCCCCACGACAGGTCCGTATTCCCGCCGACGCTGGAGAGGCCCCAGTGCAGGAACATGCCCAGCCCCGCCTCGGGGAACCACTGGGCCTGCGGGTGATCGGTGCGTGTGTAGTTGCCATCGATCTGATCGAGGGCGATGATGTCGTGCTGGAAGCTGGCGGCGTCGGACGGTTCGCTCACGGGGCATCTCCAGGGGTGGTGGCACGGCTCGTGCATGTTGTGCTTGAACAGATGCAGGAAAACATGCCTGACGGCAAGAGAGACAAAGATGCCTACCCTGACCCATGATACCGAACGGCACGTGGTCGTGGACCGCCGCCCGGGCCACTATCTCAGCTTTCCCGACATCGGCCTCAGCGCCAACGGCCGTCTGTTCATCGTGTATCGGGAAGCCGATCAGCATGTGGCCAGGCGGAGCAAGCTCCTTCTCAGGAACAGCGATGACGGGGGCGCAACGTGGTCGCCGGCGCGCGTCCTCAACGCAACGCGCGGTCACTGTCCTCGATTCAGCCGTCTTCGTCACAACCACCTGGTCATTATCGATGATGCCTCATCATCTCTCTACTGGAGTCTGGACGACGGCAACTCCTGGACAGCCAGCGAGCACCCGCGCCTGCAACACAGCATCCCGGATCGTCTCATCGAGTTGGATGAAGAGCGCCTGCTGACCACCGCCCATGGCCACCGCGGCAAGGCGCGACAGCCACTCATCGGACAGTCATCATCGGAGCAGATGATGTATCTGTCTGAAGACCGCGGCGCCACCTTCGATCCCCTCTCCGTGCTGGCCCGCGATCGTTGTCTGGTCCTGTGCGAGGCCTCGATCGTGGCGATGCCCGACGGTCGTCTGGTGGCCATCATGCGGGAGAACAGCTGGGTCCACGAGCCCATGTATTGTGCCGTGAGTGACGATGGCGGAAGCACATGGTCCCTGCCAACTCCCACGCCGCTGATCGGTCATCGTCCCTGTATCGGTCTGACACACGCCGGGCAGGTGCTGGTCACCTACCGGAACGTAGCACCCGATTCGGGCACGGTGGCGTGGATGGGATCGCTTGACGAATTGCTGCACACCGGATTCCAGGTGCACGGCCTGGCGCCAGGACCGGACCAACCCACGCTGACACCTGAGGGCCTGCATGTCCATCACCCGACGGCTGGCAGAACAGGGACGTACTATGCGTTGCGGCCATTGACGGACCCGACCCATGCCAGTGCCAGCCTGGAAGCAGTGGTCACAGTTGATGCGGCAGATCCTGACGCCGCGGCACTGTATCTGGGGACGCTGTGGCGCCTGACCTCAACCGGAATTCGCCCTGAAATCGACGGGGCGGAATCGGTCAGTGCTGACTTCACACAGCCACGGCGGGTCAGCATCTCGTACGATGGTGGATGTTGTGTTCTCCAGTTGGACGGTGAGGAACGACTCCGCATCCAGGTGCCTGCCGGTGAGGTAGGGACACGTCGAGTGGGATTTGGCACCGTTCTCCCGTCAGGGGAGGCCACTTCGTCCGTCACCGACGCAGGCGGCCATTCATTGTGGCAGTCGGTGTCGCTCCACATCGAGGAGCCGCGCTACGGTCGCGACTACAACTGGCAGTGGACGCCGGATGCGGGTCTTCCGGATGCCTATGCCAGGAGTCGTGTGCTGGAGTTGCAGAACGATCGACACGCCCATGCTGGCGATTTCGGGTATTCGGGCTGGGTAGAACCGGCGCCGGGGGAATTCCTGTGCGCCTACCACCACGGTGGCGGTTCCGAGCCCGACTACGAACCAGGTCGCCGTGCGCATATCGTCGTCACTCGATTCAACACAGGCGACCTGGCCCCAACCTGATCACCTGTGCTGGAAGACCCGTGCTCGACCACTGGTGTCCGCCACGCCTCGCGATCATCCCACTTATTCTGTCTATCCGCCCGTTGGAGCTTAGCTTCTTGCTGTATCCCTTCGACGATAAGCTCTGGAAGATCAATTGATGAGGCGTTGCGGTACGTCCCTGCTCGTTATCGGTGCCACGCTGGCACTGCTGATGCCTTCCGCACTGAGTGCAGCCAAGCTCAAGTTCGAGCAGGCCTTTGATATCGGCGGCGAGCCCTCCTTCGCCATCACTCAGGATACGGATGGCTTCCTCTGGTTCGGCTCCTTTTTCAAGGGCCTTGTCCGTTACGACGGTACCAGTGTCAAGCAATTCACGGAGGGTCCGGGATCGATCCCCAGCGATTTCGTCACGCAGATCTTCGAAGACAGCAACGGCCACCTGTGGATCGGCACGAACAGTGGTTTGAGTCGCTACGACAAGCTCACTGGCACCTTTACCAACTTCTTCAAGGATCCTGCCAGCCCGCAGACTTCACTGGCGAGCAACACCTTCAACCTGTCGTCGCGCACGATCGTCGAGGATCAGGCGGGTACGCTCTGGTTCGGTACGCAGAATGGTCTGAGTCGTTTCGCGCCCGAGACGCAGACCTTCGCGAATTTCTGGCACGATCCAGATGATACCAACAGCCTTACCAGCAACGACATCTACAGCGTCTTCGAAGATCGCAATGGGCGCCTGTGGTTGGGTACGAAGCACCATGGCGTCACGCGTCTTGATATTGACGCAGGTCAGTTCACCCGTTTTCGCCACGACCCCGAAGATCCCCGGAGCCTGCCCTCGGATGAGATTCAGGCCATCGTTGAGGATCAGCAGGGCGACCTATGGCTGGCATCACGCGACAATGGCTTGATCCGCTTCGATCACGACACCGGCGTCTTCACGCACTTCCGCAACGATCCGGCAGACGCCAGCAGCCTGCCGCAGATGAGCATCTGTGATCTCACGCTCAGCCAGGATGGGCGCCTGATCCTGATTCCCTCCATCGAAGCGGCAGGGCTGATCTTCTTCGACCCCCGGGATCAAACCTACGAGCACTATCGCAGCCAACCCGGCGACCCCTTCAGCTTCTCTTCGGATACGATCCAGGGCGCACTGGAGGATCGCTCCGGCATTCTGTGGATTACGGACAACACGGGCAAGGTGGACAAGGCCGACCCCAAGGCCCACCGCTTCAATCTGTATGTGAACAATCCCTTCGACCCGACAAGTCTGGCCAGCAACGCCCCTCTACCGATCTACGAAGATCGCCAGGGTACGGTGTGGCTCGGTAATTTTGGCGCCGGCCTCGACCGCTACAATCCGGCCACCGATGACTTCACACACTTCACACCCGACCCGGCCGACTCGACGACGCTCCCCCATGGCTACCCAGCAGGATTCTACGAGGATCACCTGGGCAACTTCATCGTATCAACTGCTGAAGGCATGGTCATCTTCGACCGGGATACGGGGAAGGTTACCAAGCGCCTCACCGACAATACCTGGCTGTATACCATCATCCAGGATACCGATGATCTCGATGTGGTCTGGGCCGTCGGCTGGGAACAGAGCTTCCACCGTTACAACATGGCCACCGGGGCGCACAGGATTTACCGCCACGACCCCGATGACCCCAACAGTTTCGCCGCCGTCACCTCGATCCGCTTCGAACTCGATCGTGACGACCCGAATCTCATGTGGATCGCCACATGGGGCGGCGGGCTGGAGAAATTCGACAAACGCACCGACAGCTTCACCCACCATCAGTACGATGCCGGCGACCCGACATCGATCGCCTCCAATACCGTGTTCGATCTGCTTGAGGACTCCCGGGGGATTTTCTGGGTCTGTACCGATCGCGGCTTGGATCGCTTCGACAAGCTCGGTGGCATGTTCACGCACATATCCACCGACCAGGGCTTCACCGCCAAGATCGTACACAACGTGCTTGAGGATGCGCGGGGTCGACTGTGGCTTGGCACTGACATCGGCCTCGTCCACTACGACGTCGAGGCCGGCCGCGTTCTCAAGGTCTACACCAAGGGTGACGGGCTGCACAGCCATGATTTCTGGCCCACCTCGCGGCAGCGGACACGAACAGGGCAGCTCTGGTTTGGCGGCTTCAACGGCGTCAACAGTTTTCATCCTGACGACCTGCACGACAACGAGACACCGCCACGCATGGCCCTGACCTCCCTGAAGCAGGATGGTCAGGAACTCGAAGGATTGCCTGCCTTTGAGAAACTCACCCGGCTGCATCTCGACTGGCGGCACAACAGCCTCGAGTTCGCCTATGTGGCCCTGAACTTCACCAACGTCTCGAAGAATCGGTATCAGTATTTCCTCGAAGGCTACGACCGCAACTGGTACGATGCCGGCGACATTCGTTTTGGTCGCTACTCGAATCTGCCGGGTGGCAGCTACACATTGCGGGTACGCGGCACCAACAACGATGGCATCTGGAGTCTGCCACAACAGGAAATCCGCCTGCAGATCCAGGTGGATTCACCACCATGGAAGACGTGGCCGGCGTATACGATCTATGGTCTGATGGTTCTGGGCGGCATCTTCGCCTTCAGCCGCTGGCGATTGAAGGCCTCCGAGACCCAGCGCCTGCACCTGCAGCAGCAAGTGGAATCGAGGACCGTAGAACTGGTAGAAGCCAAGGAACTGGCCGAGGCCGCAGCCCAGGCCAAGGCCGACTTCCTGGCCAACATGTCGCACGAGATCCGCACACCCATGAATGCCATCATTGGGATGGCCCACCTTGCTCTACGTACCGACCTGGATCCCAAGCAGGCTGACTACGTGAAGAAGATTCACGGCTCGGGCCAGCACCTTCTGGGCATCATCAACGACATTCTCGATTTCTCAAAGATCGAAGCCGGCAAGATGAATGTGGAGCTGGTCGACTTCGATATGGATCAGGTCCTGGGCAACGTCGGCAGTCTGATCGGCAGCAAGGCTGCCGCCAAGAATCTGGAACTCATCTTCGACATCGATCCGGAGCTTCCCCGTCACCTGAATGGTGACCCCCTGCGCGTCGGCCAGGTCTTGATCAACTACGCCAATAACTCGGTGAAGTTCACCGAGACGGGCGAGATCGTCGTGCGGGCTCGCAAGCTTGAGACGAGGCCTGAAGGCCTGCTGGTTCGTTTCGAGGTCGAGGATACAGGCATCGGTCTGACGCTCGAACAGCAGAGCAAGCTCTTTCAGTCCTTCCAGCAGGCCGACACTTCGACGACCCGAAAGTTCGGTGGCACCGGTCTGGGTCTGGCGATCTCCAAGAACCTGGTTGAGTTGATGGGCGGCGAAGTGGGTGTCGACAGCGTCCAGGGCAAAGGCAGCACCTTCTGGTTCACCGTCCCTGTCGGCCTGGCTCAGATACCGGATGACGAGTTGCTCCCGCAACCCGACCTGCGGGGCCGTCGGGTGCTCGTTGTCGACGACAATCCACATGCTCTGGAGATCATTGTCGGCCTTCTGGAAGGCATGACGTTCCGGGTGCACGCCGCCACCTCTGGCGAACAAGCTCTCGAGAAAATCCTCCAGGCTGATCGTAGCAGCGAGGCGTACGAAGTCATTTTCATGGACTGGCAGATGCCGGGTCTCGACGGCATCGAAACGTCGCGGCGAATCCGCGACCTGGCTTTGGACGTGATACCACCGATTGTGTTGGTCACGGCCCATGGACGCGAAGACGTGCTGCAGCAAGCCGAAGGTGCGGGCATCGACATGTCGCTGGTCAAGCCGGTGAACGCATCCTCACTGTTCGACGCCACGATCCGCGTTCTCGGAGGCAAGGCCCCGGACGCCGATACCGCCTCCGTGCAAGCCAGTGTATCACCCGAGGCGCTGGCACCGATTCGAGGCGCCAGCATTCTGCTCGTAGAAGACAATCTCTTGAATCAGCAGGTGGCCATGGAGCTGCTGGCGCAGGCTGGTTTTGCCATCGACCTGGCCGAAGATGGCAAGATTGCCACGCAGAAGGTCAGAGACAACAGCTACGACTTGGTGCTGATGGACATGCAGATGCCGGTCATGGATGGAGTAACGGCGACCCGTGAGATTCGAAGGGAATACGACGCTCTGCCGATCCTGGCAATGACGGCCAACGCCATGGAGCAGGATCGCCAACAGTGCCTGGAAGCGGGTATGAATGACCATATCGCCAAGCCGATCGATCCAGATGTCTTGGTTGCCAAGCTGGTGCAATGGATACCACCCCTCGATGCTGAGCGACGCGCTACGGTCACGGCGGCACCTGTTCAGTCCGAGGCCACCACAGCACCACCATCGGCCGCTGCAGATACTGAGGTGCTTCCGAATGTCGATGGCCTTGAGGTGCAGGTGGGGCTGCGCAACGTGGCCAACAACCGTGAGTTCTACATCCGCCTGCTTCGAGGTTTTGTGAGCGGCCCGGAGGCGGACACGGTACGCCTCGTCAGTGCCCAGCTGTCCGACGGGGACCACGCTGGTGCCGAACGCGCGGCGCACTCTCTCAAGGGTGTTGCCGGCACGCTGGGTGCGACGCGACTGCAAGGGTTAGCCCAAGACCTGGAAACTGGCATCCGCGAGGGCATCGAGGTCAACACGCAACTCACCGCCGTGGACCGCGAACTCACCCAGTTTCTGGGTGAACTCAACATGGTGTTGCCCGTCGAAGACCTCGACGAGAGCGACAACGCAGGCGATGATGCGCCCCTCTCGTCGGCAACGGCCGCGCTTCTCCTCGAAACTCTCGAGAGTCAGCGAGCCACATGGTCCCAGATCAACGAAACGCAGTCGATCAACGACATCGAAGCCTTCGGCACCCGTGCCCGGGAACTTGGCGAGCAACACGGCTATAGGCGTCTCAAGCAGTGGGGGGAGACTCTGACCGGCCACGCCGAGATGTTCGAGATCGATAAGATGGCAGCCGTCCTGGAGCAGTTTCCCCAGTTGATCGAGACACTGCAGAACCAGTAGTCCCCTATCGTTACTAGGTGCCCCGGCGATACTCGTCTTCGAAGAGACCCATATCCGCGAAGGGGATCGGCTCGAACCCGAGTTGGTGGGCCGGTGAGTCAGGTGTGAGGGCGAAGTCTCCCCCGGCGGGATCGACGATCCCCGGGTTGCCGATCTGGAGGATGTTGCCAGTTCCGCCGAGGATGGCGCGGATGGCCTCGTCTTCGTTCCGGTGAGTGGCACTTGCATCTCCGGCCTCACCTGTGGGAGATCCCGACAGCACCACCGGATCGGCAATGAGGTTGTCCTCGACTCGCACGTGCTCGAGGCTCGCCCGCGATCCGAGCAGGAGGAAAGACCCACCCCAGCTCACATTGCGACGGATGATATTCTCTCTCGGGTACGCCCGCTCGATGGCGTGTTGGTCACCCTTGGCAAAGTCCTCAGCCAGGCCGGCGAGGACGGGGTACCTCGTGCTGTAGGGGGGCTCGTCGTAGCGCACCTCCTCGAGGTGCCCCACCATGTTCCAACTCCCACCCTTGCGGAACTCCGCCGGCTGATCCCAGACGTTGAACCCGAGCCCGCGGGCGTGATCGACGAAGAGGTTGTTCTCGACGAGCATCCCCCGGCCACTGTTCGTGTGGAAGACCTGGTCCACATCGTAGAAGACGTTGCCGTAGAGATGGATGCCCCCGCACGGCAGGTCGGGATAGATGGTGAAGCACCCGAGTTGGCCGGGTCCGTGGATATCGTGGAAGAAGTTGTAGCGGAACACGTGGCCCATGAAGGTCCAGTCCGCAGACGTGTAGGTGGCGCCCACGTCTCCCGTCTCCAGGGCGATGCGGGAGATGTCGCAGTACTCGATGACGTGGTCGTTGCCGCTGTACCCGATCCCCATGTGCGGACCGTCGTGGATGACGCAGTGGGAGATGCGATGACCGACGCCTCCCAGCTGCACACTCGGCTGGTAGGTTTTCAACACCGCCGCAAAGTGATGGATGTGGCAGTTCTCAATGAGGTGGGCGCCCGGCGTCAGGGTCGTGCGGTCTCCTCCCTCCAGGGAAACACCGATGGCGGCGATCTCGTAGAGATCGCAGCTGCGGACGACGTGTCGTGTCCCCCCCGAAATGTCGATGCCGGTGCCGCCAACGTTGCGCACCACGCACCCGGCGATTTCGTTGTCGGCGCCGCCTCGAACGACGACGGCGCTGCACCGGGAGTACTCGAAAACGAGGTTGCGGACCCGGATGTGCTCGGCCTCTTCGAGCACGACCATCGGCTCAGCCAGATCCGGGAAGGTGACTTCGGCCTCGTCCAGAGGCGAGGGGGGCCACAGGTAGAGGATGCCCGTTTCCCGGTCGAGGTACCACTCGCCAGGCTCATCGAGTTCTTCCAGAAGGTTCAGGAAGCAGTAGCGCTGCCCCTCCTTGTAGCCATACCTGTGGTAGGGTGACTCCGGCCATACCTCCTTGGCCGCCGTATCGAACCTCGACACCCGCTGGTGTTCATCCGACCAGTCGTGGAACCAGTACCCGTGCATCCACACGTCATCGGCGGCCGACCAGCGTCCGGGTCGATCCCCATCGTAGTTGAAGGGACCTTCGTGCCGGTTCAGACTCGGCCGCTTCGGGTCCGAAATCGGTCGCGCGGCTTTCGCCTCCTCGGTGACAGCGGCGATGCGAAGCCAGTCGTGGTTGGGGTATCTGGCCAGAGTCAGATAACGATGGTCGAAGAAGAGCTCCGCACGCCGCTCCCCGGGTGCAACGGTGCCAAAGTCAGTGATGCCGTGGGCGCGCAGCTCGATCTGCCGAACGTGGTCGCGGGCCTCCGGGGGCAGGCGGCTTCGGACCACGCCATCTGTTACCGGCTGCCATGCCGTCAACGACACGCCGCCACCGAGAAACACCTCCTCGCCGGAAGCGGCCTGCCAGGTTACCGGTGCCCCCGCGGTTCCCGAGTCCTGGGCCGTGAGGGTCAGGGATTCGGTGATGCGGTACCGGCCCTGTCGAATCGTCACCACGACGGGGACATTGCCCAACTCGCCGGTGGCGCGCCGCTCCCGGATGGCGTCCCTGGCCCTTGTGAGGGTGGCGAAGGGTTGGTCCTGCGTTCCCGGATCGTCGTCGCTGCCGGATGTCGCTATGTAGTAGGTTTCCATGGTCTTTGTCGCTCGAGTCGGCGTCGCTGGCAACCGTGGCACGCAGACACAGGGCGCACCTCTCAGTAGGCCAGTCCCCTGAAGTTCGGCACCGTATGCAGAGTCACCAGGTTGCCGTCGTGGGAGCTGCTGGCGCGCTCGTCGCCGGAGCGGCTGGCCACGTGGAGATCGTCTCCGTCGATGACCATGCTGGCGTAGTGTCGGGCCGCTTGCTCGACATCACCGGCCGTCACCAGTCCGGCAAAGCACCAGTCGATGCAGTTGGTGGAGAAGTGTAGCTGCAGGCGACGACGCTCGTTGTTGGGCAGGTTGAATCGATTGGCCGGGAGCAATTCCGGCCGGGTCATGCTGTCCGTCGCCTGGGTGCTGAGGAGCCAGAAAAGCCCGGTCTGGTCATCCTGCAGGATGTGGAACTTCATCTGCCCGCCCGGGCATGGCACGTAGAGCATCTTCTTGCCCGACGGGGCCTTCTCCAGCACCGTGGTCATGGCGCCTGCCCCCGGACTCTCTTCGACAACCTTGGCGATGGCGGCCAGACCGGTGCCGCCCGTGTGGGCCCGCATCCACAGGTGAAAGGTCTTTCCGTCGGGATCGTGCCACAGGTGGCGTGGGTCTGTGAACTGCACCACGTTGGTCTCGAGCCAGCCGAGGGGGGCGCAGCCCCGGCCCGGGACTACCTCCGTGCCGCGGGGGTATGGACACGGGAAGAACGGCACGCCGGAGTAGTCCAGATCGGGGACACCACCGACGGGATCCTCTGCAACCCCGGACAGGGCGTCGCGGAATGAGAGCTCCGAGGCCAGGGCCCAGGCCGCCGGGTCCGTCAGGTCATCACCCAGACGGCCGCGCATGAGCACCGGCGCCAGCTCGCCCACATACCAGTTGTCGATATCGAAGCTGACCCGTCGCTCCATGACCAGATAGACACAGCCGTTGGCCTCGATGGTATTGCACGGGGCCTGGTGCCAGAACTGCCCCTCGGTGAGGGCCACGGGCTCGGACCAGGTGAGACCGTCGTCGTCGGACCGCATGATCATGAGGTCGCCGGCGTGGCCGATGATGTAAAGAGCACCACCGGCCACGAAGGGGCGGGCGTGCATGATGGGATAGCGAACTCCGGCGTCCCAGGTGCGGCCCCCGTCGTCACTGGTGAATACCTGTCCCTGCCAGAAATGGCCTGGACGTTCGCAGTACTTCGGCTCTGGAATGTCATCGCTGTCGGCGCCGCGCAGGCCGTCGGTGACCACCAGACGGCCGCCGGGCAGCCGGCAGATGCCGGGACTGCACGTAGGGATGAGCCTCGGGTCGGGTGATTCGAGGATAACGATTTCTTCTCGGGCAATGAAGTGCATGGTGGCCTGACCCTCTTCGATTGCAGCAGTGGTGGTGCCTATGGTGGCGTTAGCATTCCGGTGACAGAAGCGCCCGAATGGTCGGCACTACGATGACCAGACAGGCTGATGCCCCTATTCTCGCGGAAACATGCGCATCAGCCCGCGGGTGATGCCGATCGGCGCGATCGTGTGGTGGTTTTCACCCTCGACGATATCGATTTCCACCTCCAGACCTGCGTATCCACGTTTCTGCAGCCGCTCCGCGAAGCGCCGCATCGGCTGCAGCATCCACTCCGGGTTCTCCTGGCCACCGGCGGCCATATAGAGCCGCACCGGCAGCTGGTCTCTGCTGGCCGCCATCTTCTCTTCGGCCTTCAGTAGCACCCCGTCATCCCAGGCCACCACCGGGCTGGTGAGAAAGACGCGGTTGAATAGTTCCGGTCTTTCGACCAGCGCGTAGAC
>JABHDC010000213.1 GCA_018673255.1 Gemmatimonadota bacterium | reverse complement strand
TCCACACGGTCTTTCTGGGCAGCAGCTATTTTCTCGACAAGTATGAAGTGACCACCGCCCAGTGGAACGCCTTCGCCAGCGTCACCGATCGGCCGCTCCGGACCGGTCCCGATGACCACCCGGTCATCACGATTAACCCGCAGGGCGCCCATGACTACTGCGGCTGGGCGGGACTGCGGCTGGGCGGGACTGCGGCTGCCAACCGAGGCGGAGTGGGAGAAGGCAGCGCGCGGAACCGACGGCCGCTTGTTCCCATGGGGCAACGAGTTTATTCGGGATCGCGTAAATTCCGGTGGCGTTGGTGGTCTTGCTGACGACAAGGACGGCTATGGTCAGACCTCCCCAGTGGGCAATTATCCCTCCGGCATGTCGCCGTATGGAATCTACGACATGGCCGGCAATGTCTGGGAGCCCGTCGCCGATTGGTTCGTGCCAGGCTACTATGTTACCGGGTCGCAGTTCAATCCGACCGGACCGCCTAACGGGACAACGAAGGTGGTACGTGGCGGTTCGCTGATCAGTGCTCAAACCATGATGCGCACCACCGTACGTGGGCATGTACGGCCCGATGACATAGGCGGGTATGGGGGTATTCGCTGTGCCCGGAGCGGCGTCGAGGAAGTCCGCTATCCTCGCCTGCGCCGCGCCGTCCTCGTCGCCGCTGGTTCAGGAAGAATTGAGCTGGTTGCAGAGTTGGAAAGCCCGTTGTCTGACAGCGGCTTTCCCGAGATCTTGCACTGGGATGTCGGCCCGTTGGGAGGGGTTGCCGACATTCCCTTGCACCCCGGGGCTGACGGCCTGTACCGAGGGGATGCCTCCATCGCGGAGCTGGGCAATGGCCGCTACGATACCGTCCTGAGGATCGAGGGGGAAGCAGGAGAAAGGTTCCGGCTGGGAACTGCCGCCCTCGACGTATTGCCCGAAATAGATCTCCCCATCTTCGACGATGGCGTGGCCGACGGTTGGAGAATGCGTCAGGTCAGCATCAATCATACGCCGTCGGTACATGCCGGTGTGGCTGCCGATGCCTTCGCGGTGAACGATGGGAAGCTCTGGATCATCACCTACCAGGCGGATGAGCCGATAGATGCCTATGGCTATGTGCTCCACTTCGCCTTTCACCCTGGCGATGCGGTGCCGCTCTCCGAAGGAGGCAAATTCCGACTGGTCGTGGGCCGCACTGAGGTGGATCTGCTTGCGGAGCAATGGATCGATATGGAACGCCGGGAGTGGCAGGTGGTGGAACTACCCATCAGTGCGTTGCTGAGGGAAAGTCGTCCGCAGTTCACCGAGGTGGAAGTTCTTCTGGGTTACATCGAGCTCCACGGCAAACTGGCGACGGGGACCTTCTACCTGGACGACCTGCGTCTGCGGGCACCCACACCAACGCCCGTGCCTACCGCAGTAGCAGAGACGCAGTCCGATGCACTCCCACAGGACTATGTCCTGGAGCCGAACTACCCCAACCCGTTTAACAGCGACACCGTCATACCCTTTGCGCTGTCGGTACAGACGAAGGTGGAGTTGGCGGTGCTCAACTTGGCCGGACAGAGAGTGGCGACATTGATCGACGGATTCCGGAACGCGGGTACCTATGCGATCCGCTGGGATGGCCGCGATGACAATAGACGCCCCCTGGCCAGTGGCGTGTATCTGTATCGACTGCGAACAGTCGACGGAGAACGGGTGGAGACACGGAAGCTGATGCTGATGAAGTGATTGGGATCAGGGAGCAAGGCGACTGCGTCGATCTCCTCATCACTCAATGATGACGGGGTGCCACCCTTCGTACCGGCGCTATCACGGGTTGTTGGTGCCCGCTGGGGCTGCTCACCTCATTGCCCGCAGAGGATGAGACTGCCATCGACATCTTACTGATTGGCGATTCCACGGTGACCGACGCGGCCGGTTGGGGCAAGGCCTTCGCCGACCGCTGCCGCGAAACGGCGACGGTGCACAACCTTGCCGTCGGTGGCCGCAGCTCCAGGAGCTGGCATGACGAACAACGATTGCCTGCCGCCCTGGCGCTGAAGCCAGACATCGTCATCGTCCAGTTCGGCCACAACGACCAGCCGGGTAAGGGCCGCGAGCGCGAGACCGACCCGGCCACCACCTACCGGGAGTTCCTGCGCCTGTATGTCACCGCCTTCCGCGAGATCGGTGCGAAGGCCATCCTGGTGAGCTCCGTGACACGGCGCACCTTTGATACACAGGGCAAGATCGCCTCCTCCCTGACACCGTGGGCCGAAGCCACTGGCGCCGTCGCTCTGGAGATGGGCGTGCCCTTCATCGATCTGCACAGTACCAGCATCGCGCTGCATAACGAGATGGGCCCCGATGCCAGCATGGGCTTCAACCCGAAGCCAGACGATCGTACCCACTTCAACGAGATCGGCGCCCGGGCCGTTGCTGATCTCATCATCAGGGATCTGCAGACACTGTCACCAGAGCTGGCTCAACATCTGCGGCAGGCCCCTACGGGTCCTTAGTTGCTGGGCCTGTCGCAACTCGGGTACTTTGACGGGTCGGCTTCACACAACGATGGCTTTGGGAGAGGAACATGGCAGATCAGGACGTTGCAGCGAGAGCCCGGCAACTGCACGGGGACATCCTCGTTTTCGATGGCCACAATGACACACCCGTAGAGAGGACTCATCGTGGCGAGGCGCCTTTTGCCTGGCAGCAGCGAGACCCATCTCTCCAC
>JABHDC010000212.1 GCA_018673255.1 Gemmatimonadota bacterium | reverse complement strand
GCAACCAATCGCTGCCCCTTCGCCAGTATGACTGGTGCGTGCATGTTCTCGGCGTCGTATTTGATTGCGATTGCCAGGTGGGTCGGATTGGTGACGACGACATCCGCCTCACCCACATCCGACATCATGCGCTGCTGCGACATTTCACGCTGCAGAGAACGGACGCGAGAGCGGATCATGGGATCGCCTTCCTGCTGCTTGAGCTCCTGCTTCACTTCTTGCTTCGTCATTTTCATGCTCTGCTCGTAGTCGAAGCGCTGGAAGGCATAGTCGAGGATCGCCATGAACAGCAGCAGCAGCACGAGTCGAACCCCAAGATCGAACACCAGGTCAGTGCTCAGATCGAAGATCTGCGACACATTCATCTGCATGAAGGCGAAGATCCCATCGGCCGCGGACGTCAGTGTGAGATAGGTGACCAGGCCGACGACGAAGACCTTGAACAGGCTCTTGGCCAGTTCCACCAGGCCCTTCTTGGAGAAGATGCGCTTGATCCCGCTCAAGGGGCTGATGCGATCAGCCTTCGGCATCAGAGGTTTTCCGGTGAACAGGATTCCCACCTGCGCCACATTCACCAGGATGGCGACGACGACGAGGAACAACATCATCGGCCCCACGATCAGGGCAAAGTCACTCATCCATGCCCTCACGTAAGAGCCGACGGAGATGGCATTCAGTTCGATGGCGTATCCCTCGTTGAAGGTCTCCACCATCACACCCTTGATCCCCCTCAACATGTAGCCACCCAGGCCCCAGAGTCCGAGTAGCGCGGCTGCAAGGATTGCCACCGAGGACAACTCGGCAGATCTCGCCACCTGTCCCTTGTTGCGAGAGTCCTCACGCCGTTTGGGCGTCGCCTGCTCGGTCTTTTCCTGGAAGGATTCTTCAGCCATCGCTCATCAGACTCAGTGCATGAAGTCGACCATGACCAGCAGGTCACGGCGCATTGCAAGGATGAGACGCTCCACCAACATGGCGAATAGCGGCATGCTGACGAGGAAGGCGCCAAGTCCCACGGAGATCTGTAAGGGAAAACCGACCATGAACACATTCATCTGCGGTACGGTGCGGGCCAGAACGCCCATCGCGGCAGTAACCAGGAACAGGGCCATCATGATCGGCGATGCGATCTTCACGGCAATGACAAAGACCTGCGTGGACATGGCGATCATCTTGTGCATCAGCCCTGCCTTGAGCACGACACCTCCAAGGGGGATGGTCTCGAAACTGGCGACCAGACCTGCGATGATCGTGTGATGCCCATTCAGGCTCAGCATGAGCAGGATCGCCAGGATGTTGAGGAACTGCCCCATGACAGAAATCTGTTGGGAAGACTGGGGGTCGATGACATTGACGATGCCGAATCCCATCTGCAGACCGGCCAACTGGCCAGCAAATTGAACACCCACGAACAGCAACAGGACGACGAATCCCATGGCGACGCCCATCAACACTTCGCGAATCATCAGCAGTGCATAAGGCAGCACGCCTGTGGGGATATCCAGCGGCTGATCCGCCACCATTGGGAACAGGACAATCGATACGGTGAAGGCGAGTCCGACCTTGGCACGCGCCAGCCACGTACGATGACCGAAGATCGGCGCCACAACCAGCAGCGCACTGACTCTGAGCAGTACGAGGAGAAAGACATGGAACTGTTCGAGCCAGTATTCCACGGTGTGGCTTTCTCAGCCAATCAACGTGGGAATCGCGGACAGCAGCCGCGTCGTGAAATCGATCATCCGCTGCATCATCCAGGGAAGGACGAGGATGATCGTCGCTCCCACGGCGATGATTTTGGGGATGAAGGTCAGAGTCATCTCGTGTACCTGCGTGACAGCCTGGAAGATGCTGACGGCCAGACCCACGACGAGGGCGACGATGAGAACCGGACCCGCGATGAACATGATCAGCGTCAGGGTCTCCTGACCCAGCTTGATGACGAATTCGGGACTCACGTTGCATTGACCTCAGTTGAAGGACTTCACCAATGACTGAACCACGAGGTTCCAGCCATCGACGAGGACGAAGAGAAGAATCTTGAAGGGCAGAGAGACCATGATCGGTGGCAACATCATCATACCCATCGACAGCAGAATGCTGGAGACGACCAGGTCGATGATGAGGAAGGGAATGAAGAGGATGAAACCGATCTGGAATGAGGTCTTCAGTTCGCTGATGATGAAGCTGGGAATGAGGACCGAGTTGGGGATGTCAGAGCGATTCGCCGGCTGCGGCATGCGGGCCATTCGGACGAACAGGGCCATGTCCTTCTGTCGGGTCTGCCGCATCATGAACTCACGCAGCGGCTCCATACCTCGATCAAGCGCTTCCTTATAGGGGATCTCGTCTTCGATCAACGGCTGGATCGCGTCATTGTTCACGCGTTCCCACACGGGGGCCATGACGAAGAAGCTCAGAAACAGCGCCAGCCCGATGATCAGCTGGTTCGGTGGCATCTGACCGTTGGTGCCAATCGCCTGCCTCAGGAAGGACAGGACGACGACGATGCGCGTGAAGGACGTCATCATGATCAGAATGGACGGCGCCAGAGACAGGATCGTCAGGAGGAAGATGATCTGCAGCGAGACGGCTGCATCACCGCCATTCTGCGAGTCCTCCAACTGGAGACTGATTTTCGGCAATATCTGAGCGTCGACCGGTTCGGCGGCACACGCGGCCAGAACGGCGACCAGGCCCAGAAGTGTGAACCAGCGGCGATGGCTTCGCAGGCACATCATGCGCCCACCTCCTGCTCAACCACTGCACCGCGCTTGAGCAGAGACTTCAATTGCACGGCGAAGACGCCGGGCGTCGTCTGGGGCTGGGTGATATCAATCTGCCCTTCCTCCCAGGCAGACAGGACGCTGATCTGATCGTCCGTGACACCCAGGGCCAGCGTCCGTCCAGCGATATCGACGAGAAAGATGGCTTTCTTGGGACCGAGCCACGTACGCTCCATGACGCGGACGGTCGAACTGCCTCCGACGGCGCCCTGCCCCAAGGTCGTGCGGCGCAGCAGCCAAACCGATCCCCATGCAAGGGCAACGACAAGGCCAAGGCCGATACTGACTTTCGCGATCAGGGGAAACATGGAGATTTCGTTGCCGTCACCCGCCTCTTCCGCCCACAGGGGCAGTTCAGCATCGGCGGCCTGTAACTCATCGACGGCCAGTGGCTGTGTTGCGACCACCTCTGATGGCATGCTCTCCATCACCGTCGGCTCATTCGTGGCGGGAGCGTCTGCATCCTGGGCGACGCCCTCAGCGACCGGCGCAACCATCAGCACCAGAGCCAGTAGACCGGCCCGCGCCCGACGCTTGGCCAGTAAAGCCACCTTGATCCCTCCCTGGGAACGGTTCGGCATATCCTTGTCCATCCAGCAGCTTGGTGGTTCGATCTGACGACCGACACGACCTGAAATCCAGGTCTGACGCGGCCACGATACCCCACCCACTACGACGTGGGCCATGCACACCTCGTGAATCCTTCACGCGATGTGCACGCAGCTGGTTGAGCAACAAGCATGCCCCGGCCGTCCCCACATAATCAGGGACCACAGAGATACAACATAAGACACTGTTTTATAATGGATTACAACGCTCGGACTGTGGCACCCAAGAACCGTGCAACGGTGCGGGTACACAGCCGACAGGAAACAATTGCCCCCATAGGGCAAGTCCTGCCCTCTGCGATCCGGCACAAGCGCGCCGGGAACAACAGAGGGGATGATCTACTGCACAGCCTTGCCAGATCGGGCCTGGCCAGCTCAGGCCAGGTTGAATCAGGTCAATGCGCCACGGGATTCACCAACTCAGTGATCCGCACACCGAAATTCTCAGACACCGTGACCACTTCACCCCGGGCGAAGACTTCGCCATTCACCAGAACATCCACAGGCTCACCGACGGTGCGATCCAACTCGATCAGTGACTGGTCGCCGTATTCCATGACGGTCTCGATGGTCTCTCGAGTCCGTCCCAGTTCGATGGTCACCGTCAGGCTGACATCCATCAGACGCTCAAGATTCGGCGGAATCGCCGTCCCGCCGGCACCACTGCTGAGTTGGAGACCACCACCGCCACCACCGCCGGCAGCGCCGCCCTCCTCCTCCATGGCCTTGAGCATCCCCATTTCCATCATCTGGTCGACATCGTCGCCGCCGCCACCGTCACCGCCGCCGTCGTCGCCCTCCTCCTCCATCATCCGGAGCATTTCCTCGGCGAGTGGGTCGAGTTCCTCGTCCCCGTCACCATCCGAACCCAGAGCATCCTCGAGGGCGGCAGCGTCATCAGCCAGATCACCCAGATCACCCAGATCACCTAGAGCGTCGTCGTCTCCGTCCAGGATATCGTCGTCTTCAGCCATCGGATCTGTTCCTTGCCTGAGGGCGCGTTGGCGCCCTTCCTCTGTGGATTGTTGCGTTCATCTGCAAGTGCTGCTGTTCGAATACAGGACTACTGGTCCAGGTACGGTACCGGTCGTGAACGGTTCTTGTGGATCTCTTCGCTCAACGGCTCAATGGGCGAGATGATCTGCACGGCATTCTTGCGTCCTACCCGTCCGGGCCGACCTACAAACTTCGGCTCGTCATCGATGTAGATGAGGGTAGGTTCGTCGATCTCGGTATCGAGCTTGATCGTATCCCCCACCTGCATCTGCTCCAACTGCTGGAAGGTCGCCTGACCCGCCGCCAATTCGGCCCGAATCGGCATGTAGGTCTTCTGGATCCTCTGCCGGTTCGAGCGAATGGTCTCTTCTCTGTTCTGCCGGCCTTGTCGCACATAGGTCTGCTGGCCCAGACGCGGCAGAATCGACTCGAGCGTGAAGAAGGGATAACACAGACTGACCAGACCTGAAGCATTGGTTGAGTTCACCTCGAAAGCCAGCAGAATGACGATCTCCGAGGCCGCCGTGATCTGCATGAACTCGGGATTTGTCTCCAGTTCGATATCGGAGATCTCGACTCGCAGGATGGGCTCCCATGTCGCCTCGAGATCCTCGACAACACGCTTGACGATCTTGGCAATGACACCCATTTCGATCTGCGACAACTGGCGGGCATCGACACCCTGTGAGGAACCTTTGCCACCAAAAATCCGATCGACGAAGGCGAAAACTACCGGCATCGCGAAATCGATGATCGCCTGGCCATTCGTCGGCCCCAGCGTGAACTGATAGGAGCAGGACGGATTGGACAGGGACATGATGAATTCGGCATACGTCGTCTGGTCAACGAAGGCCGTGTCCACATCGACGACGGCACGCATGGCGCCGGAGAATGTCGAACTCAGCAGACGCGCGAAGTTATCATGCAGGTTTTCCAGCGTTCGCAGCTGGTCCTTGTTGACTCGCGCCGGGTGCTTGAAGTCATAGCTGGTGATGATCCGCTGGGAGGCCGCGTCATCCATCCCGCCACCCCCGCCCATATCACCACCAAGGTCTCCACCACCACCACCGCCGCCACCATCATCGGCTTCTGTCGCCGACAGCAGGGCATCGATTTCGTCTTGTGAAAGTATGTCACCCATCTACTGAGACTCCGATTGGCTCCGGGAACCGGCGCGCTTCACTGGATGATCAGTGTCGTGAAGATGACGTCGGAAATCCGGATAGACTTCTGGTCGTCATCATCGCCCCAGGGGATTCGATTGAACACCCGACGATTGAGTTCCTCTTTGAGATCAGCCACAATGTCCGGCCTCTCCGCCTCGATCTGGTCGATGTATTTGGACGACAAGGCATCGAGGATGATCGATTTGATCAGCCCCAGATTGGCGTCGACCTTCGGCAACTCGGGATCGGCCATCACCTCGTCCGCCGTCATGACATCGCCATCGCCATTGTTGCCGATGAGTCCGAGCTCTACGCCGACGACGACAAACCGTTGCGCATTCGTACCGGCGGGATTCGCCGTAATCTTGTCGAGAATCTCGTTCTTGTAGTAGAACGGTAACTCGTCGCTGTCCTCACCTTCTTCGGTCGGTGCCTGCTGCTGTTCCTGCGGGAGCAATTCTCCCGTCGGCGTTTCGGTCTCGATCTTGTCCTTGATCGTTACCTGGATGACAACCCAGGCAAGCACGACCTGCGCCAGCAATACGATGGCAGCCAGGGGGCCATACTTCTTGAGGACGCTTCCGCCACTACCTCCGCCTCCCCCACCTTCTTCGGCAACTTCTTCTTCGGACATACCGTTTCCTTACGCGAGGTCTCTCAACCGCTCAGGGTTGTTCCTGCTCGGTGCCAGGTGACGCCACCTGCAGACTTGCCGCTTCGATGAGTGCTTTGACGCTGTCGGGTTGAGCCTCTTCTTCACTCTCCCCGTAAAGCACGCGGATCTCCACGCGCCTGTTCTGCGCGCGCCCCTCAAATGTGTCGTTCGAGGCCAGGGGCTTGTTGTCGCCGAAACCGGCCATTCCCATTCTCGTTCGTTCGATTCCCACGTCGTTCACGAAGTAGTCGAGGACCATTCCGGCTCGTCCCGCTGAAAGCCAGTGATTGTTCTCGAAGTCATCAGTCTTGATGGGCACATTGTCCGTGTGGCCCTCGATAACGACATCGTTTTCCATCTGGTTGAGCACAGAGCCAATGCGACTCAGCGTTGACTTGAACTCGTCATGGATGTCCGCCGTGCCCTGTGGGAACAACACACCCTCCTTGATGCGGATGATGATACCCTCAGGTCCCTGGATGACTTCCACATTCTCGTCCTGCCCCGAGGCCTCCATCTCTTTCTCGATCTCGGCCTTTGCATCCTTCATGGTCGGGCGGGCCTCGGTGATATCACCCTTGACGATCGGTACGTGCAACTTCACCGGTGACGTCAGAATCGGCTCACCATCCAGTACGCCGAGGGCTCCCTGCAATGCGCCAATGGCGCTGTTGAAATCTTCCTGGCTCGTCGTCGAAAAGGACAGCAGCAGCACGAAGAAGGTCAGCAGGAGTGCCATGAGATCGCCAAACGTGGTCAACCACGAGGGCATCTCCGGACAAGCGGGACATTTTTCCTTCTTAGCCATGTATCAGGCCCATTGCTGTCGGTCGACGGGGCGCTCTTCTCGAGAGCTGTCCGGCAACACGGATAGATTTAGCAAACTGCGTTCCGGCAGTGTTATAAAGCATGACCGATCGCATTCGCACTGTCCCCGTCAGCGGCACTCAGGCCGCTTCACGCTCCTCTGAGCTGGGACGAACCTTCGGAGACAGGAATACTGAGAGTTTGTGCTCGACGATACGTGGGTTGTCACCCGACTGAATCGACATGATGCCTTCGATGATCATGCGTTTGGCCAATACCTCTTTGCTCGAATACACCTTGAGCTTGGCGGAGATGGGACCAAAGATGATGTTGGCCAGAATCGCGCCATACATCGTCGTCAGCAGGGCGATCGCCATACCGGGGCCGATCGCGGCCGGATCGTCCATGTTTTTAAGCATGATGACCAGCCCGATGAGGGTTCCGATCATACCGAAGGCCGGCGCAGCATTTCCCATGTTGGCGATGATGGTCTGCCCCTGTTCATGACGTTCCTGAACGAACTGCAGCTCCGTTTCAAGAATGTCCATGATCAGATCGGGTTCGGTGCCATCCACGGCGAGACGAACGCCAGTGCTCAAGAACGCATCGTCTCCCTCCTCGATGGCCTGCTCCAGGGCCAGGATGCCTTCACGACGAGCCGTCTCGGCGAAACCCACGATCCGCTCGATCAGTTCAGTCGGCACGGGTACCGATGTGAAAATCGCGCATTTGATGACACCGATCAGGCCAATCACCTCCTGCAGTGGATTGGCAATCAGCGTCGCCGACAATGTCCCACCGACAACGATGATCATCGATGGTGGGTCGATCATCGAGGCCAGATTGGACCCAATCCCCACCATCAAACAGGTGACGGCTGCAATGAAGCCAACGATTGTCGCAATATCCATGGTGCTTCCCTGACTCTCTTCTCGCTCTTCAGCCGATCGTGCTCAGCACGGGCTGATGGCTCTTGCGCTTATAGTCGATGACGAGGTCGATGATACCATCGACCGACTCGGCGACCATCACCTTCTTACCGGAGGACAGGGTGATGATGGTATCCGGAATGGCCTCGATGAACTCGATCTTTTCTGCATTGATGATCATTTCCGTCTGATTCAGCCGGGTGACCTTGATCATGTCGAAGTCATCATCCATCGGTCTCAAGAAAGAGGCACCAGCTGGCGTCCATTTGGCGCTAACTCACTGTGCCCGTGTTATCTATCTGCTACGTCGCCGAATATACCACTAGCGCTTCAGGTTCACCAACTCGTTCATCAACTCGTCGGAAGTGGTGATGGTCCGTGCCGAGGCCTGAAATCCACGCTGTGTGATGATCATGGATGTGAATTCGGCGGCCAGATCGACATTCGACAGCTCGATGTGACCGCTGCGAATGGTTCCCTGGATCTCTGTGGTGGCTTCACCGGTTCGCACGGTGCCGGAAGAGATTGTCTCGGCGAACAGGTTGGCGCCCTCGGAGCGCAACCCCGCTGGATTCCCAAATGTGGCCAGGGCGACCCGGGCAAAGACCTGGGAGTCACCGTTGTCAAAAAGCCCTCGGATGTGCCCATTCTCCTCGATCGAGACGGAAACCAGATTGCCCGAAGCCCGGCCATCCTGATCGCGTACCGCCATGGACGATGGTGCCACAAATTGGGTCAGTCCACCGAGGCGACCGGTCGGATCCGTGGCGAGAATATCGAGTGAGATCGGACCTGCCCCATTGGTTGGTGCAATAGACAGATTCTTGCCGTCCGTCGCCTGGAAGGCATCGATTGTGCCATCTGGCAGGAAGGTGACGGTTCCGACATTGCCCTCATCCGGTGTCAGGCCATCGATCGTGGCTCCCCAGTGCCACTCATTCTCGACCAACCCCTTGGTGTAGGTAAACGTCAGAGAATGGGACTCGCCCTGCTCGTCGTAGATCTGGGTGTTGGTGCTGAAAGAAAAGGGCGCATCTGCGCCGACCAGAGCCGAGCGCTCTTCACGGACCGGTGTCTGCGCGTCGAGCAGTGAGAAGGTGACGTCAAAGCCGACGACCCGCTGCCCGTTGGCGCCCTCCTCGGGAAGGGTCGTGAGGATCATCTTACCCGTCGTGGCATCGAGACCTGCCGTGACACCACCATAGGCGTCCTCGACGGCAGCGAACAGATCATCGATCGTGTCGCGGGTTGTGGCCTGGAAGATGAGTTCACCATCGAAGCGTTCGCCACTTGGCTTGACGCCAGTGAAGCGGATAATGTCGCCATCGGTCAATGCTTCACCCACATTCGCCAGACTGTTGAGCTCAACCCCTGCCCCGATGGCACCACTGCCGCCAATCTCAGTCCCCCCCTTGGTGAAGCCAAGAAGAGATGAAATCGGCAGTTCTGATGTGCCGCCGTCATCCACCGTGATGCTGACGTTCTCGCCGCCGGTGATTGAACGCAACACGAGTCCTGATGACCCTCCAACGAGTTCGCGCGTGAACAGCACGTTCCCCTTGAGACTGTCGTCGGCGTAGATGAGGGCGTTGAGTTCATCACGCAGCTGGGCGATGTCGGTATAGTCCTTGATCGGCACATTGATCGTGCCACCCGTCGTGTTGCCATCCTCAACGATCGTCACGGTCAGCTTCGCAGCCCCGGGATCGGCGGTGGCCAGCTGACCGTTGAGATTGGCCAGCTGTCCCTCATTGAGTCCCTCGTGGCGGGCGGGTTGTCCGAAGATGGTGTCCTCCGACCACACAGGGGGTGAGCCGCCGGCAGCATCCAGGTTGCCGGCCAGCTGTACCTGTGTCGTGGCGCGCGCCTCCGACTCGCGATTCAGCGGCACGACGAGCTCCTTTAGTTCCGCATCGAAGGAGATCTCATTCAGCGCACCGGTGCCGTCGTCCTTGGCGATGTTGCCCTTCACGATCAGACCCGTACTGGGATCGACGAGGCGCCCTTCGGTATCAAATGCGAAGGTTCCATCTCTCGTGTAGAAGTCTCTGGTCCCGTCGCTGATGACGAACAGACCGTCCCCTTCGACGGCAAGGTCCGTATCGATGCCCGTCAACTGCAGGCTGCCCTGTGTCTGAATCCGGTCGATACTGGCAATACCAACGCCGAGCCCCGTCTGCTTGGGATTGGTAGCCGAGATCTGGTCTCGCGGCGCCGTCCCCTCGCTGAGCGTCTGGCTCATGACTTCGGAAAAGGCAACGCGGCTCCCCTTGAAGGCGGTCGTATTGATGTTGGCCACATTGTTGCCGATCACCGTCATCCGTTCCTGATGGCTCTGGACGCCGGTGATTCCGATATAGATGGAATCGATCATCTGTCGAACACTCCTCGTAGAGTGTGCGCAAATTGGCACACTCTCTTTCTCTTCTCTCCCGATCCCGCCGCGATGATTCCACGGCGCCACCCGCGTGGGTGGCCCTGTGCCCCTATCCGGGGAGCAATGGTGGACATGAGTCCCGCGTCATCCGTGTCCGCAGTCCGTATCGATCTTGAGATCGGCCAGCGCTGTTGTCGGCCGATCTTCCGACACTTTTCGTAAGTGTCACAGCAACTGTTGTACCTAGTTGTCGGCGATCACGCCAGACAGGTCTTCGAGGCTCAGTTGCTGACCACCGGCCCAGATCGTGGCTCCTGTGGCGTCATATCTCACCGCTTCAACTTGTACCTGCTTCAGTGCCTCTGCGTGCACTCTGCCACCGGCATAGTCTTCCGCCAAAACCAGCACACGGTATGCACCTTCCGGTACCTCCGAGTCCTGGCGGCTCACACCATCCCAGGAGATCGTCCCGCGAGACGTAGCAGGATTCAGATCGAATTCGCGCACCAGCTGACCGCGTCCATCAAGGATCTGCAGCTTGGCACTGCCGGCGCCCTCGCCCAGCCTGTAGCCGATGTCCGTCGCCTGTTCACCATCCCAGTCCACTTCAATCGTGGGGATTTCCACGGTCCGACCAACCAGCGATGTGGCCAGGTTGTTCTGGAAGGCCGTATGCAGTTGCTGCTCTGAACCGAGATTCTTGTTCAGGCTCTGATTCATGTTCTGCAACTGCTCCAGAGAACTGAATTGCGCCATCTGGGCGATGAATTCGGTGTTCTCCATGGGATTCAAGGGATCCTGATATCGCAACTGCACCGTGAGCAGCTTCAGGAAGTCTTCCTTACCCAGGCCGGCATTGGCGTTACTGATGATCTGATCCGTCGCCGGGTTGCTCTTCACACCAGTGATTTCACTCATCCACTGCCTGCTCTCTACCTGCCTGTTGTGAGGCTCTGTCCAGTACGAGACTCGGTGTCATTTCATTCCTCCTCGGTGTCATCCCAGACCTGCCAGTCATTGGCAAATCAGACCTGCCAGTCATTGGCAAGTCAGACCAGCCAGTCGTTGCCATTCGGGTCCAGGCGGATCGGCCGTGTGGGTGGTGTCGTGGCATGGGCTGGATCCTCTTCATCTGCGGCCGCTCCATGGACTGCCTCGCGTCCTGTCCGGCCGCCGAGACCATCGCCATCATCATCTCCCCGGCCCTGCGCCTGCTGGTCGGATACGCCGACATCAAAACCTTCCAATTCCAGACCTTGCGAAGCCAGGGCGGCACGCAGACGATCCATCTGCGTTTCCAACAACGCCTTCACCTCTGGATGCTGCACCATCACCTCCGCACGCACGGCACCTTCCATGGCGCGCACTCGCAATTCAATCTCACCCAGATCTCCTGGCTGCAATTGCAGACGCATCTCGGAGACGCCATTGCGGGCCAGGGCAGCCATATTCCGAACAACCTGTGGCACGACAACTTCTCCCACATCATCGGCCAGGACCGAGCTTCCAGTGGTCAGGGCCTGTTGCAGTCGCTCAAACAGTTCCCCACCCTCGGTTTCGACCTGGATCTGATCAGGCGCCATCAACTCCTGTGCGGTCAGCAGATCCAGCGCCGAATCAGTCTGCTGGCCTGCTGCCTGCCCACTGGCCGACGCCATCTGCACACCATCGGCGGTCTGGGTCGAGGCTGCTGCAGCCGGTGCCATGGCGGCCCGATCGGCTCGAGTGGTCTGGCCAGATTCCTGGGCCCCGGTCCGCTGCCACAGTGGGGCTTGCCGTGCCGGGGCAATCTCGCCCTCGACCTGCTCACCGCTGTCAGGCTCCTGAGGCACATGGGAGGCATCGCCCATGGGCACATACGCCTCCTCATCTTCGCGATCAGAGGCAGCCGCATCCTCGTCACCCTCTCTCGACGACGAGGTGGCCTCGGTCTCTTCATCTTCCTGGCCTGCGCGTGAGCGCTCAACGGACGCATCCTGCTTGTCAGGGCCCCGTTCCTGTTCACGCCTTGTGACCGTCTCAGGCCTGGACCGACCGCCATCCTCGACAACATCATCGAGAACGTCAGCGAAGGCAGAAGGACCTTCGGCGCGGCTCAGACTCAGCGCATCGGTGGAACGAGTGCCCGAGGCCGGTCTCGGCGCCAGCATGTCAGAGATTGTCGTCATCAGTCTTCGTCGGTTTCCTTGCGATGGTGTTGCTGCCCACCCAACTCATCGAGGGTGCGCAGTTCCTGTCGTTGTGCCTGTTTCCGGTGCGTCGCAGCGGCTCGGTCGCGCAGGATCTCGAAGACCTTGCGGTCACGTGTCGCCTCCACCAGTTCATCTCGCTTCTCATCCGCCACGGTCTGAGCAAGGCGCACCTGCTCCTCCTGCTCTCCCGACTCGCGTTCCAGTCGCAGGCCGAAATTGCTGGCCAACTGCAGGAGCCCCGGATCCAATTGCTGACCCGCTTCGCCGCGGGACGCCTCGCGTCGCTCTCCACGCGCTTCCTCGATCCGGCGCAACTCCTGCCGATCCGTCTCCAGTGCACTGACGGCCTCTCCGAGAGTGGCCCGTCGCACATCTTCCAGGCGTTCCTTGAGCTCGTAGACACGTTGGAATCGAAACTGAAATTTCCGCATGACGCTCTACGTCATTCCCCTATCATTCTGCCACGGGCGCAGGGGGCGACAGCAACCCCATCAGACGTTGCACGTGATGGTCAAAGCTCCCGGTTTCTGAGCCCCCCTGTCGCAGGTACTGCTCGATGGGCTCGATGTAGTCGAGGGCTCGATCGATGCGCGGATTGCTGCCCCGCGCATAGGCACCAATGTTGACGAGGTCTTCCGCTTCGGCATATGCCGCCATCATCCCCTTGATTTCCATCGCACGCTCCCAGTGGGCATCGCTGGAGACGTCCTTCATCGATCGACTGATGGATTCCATCACATCAATTGGGGGGTAGTGACCGCGCGAGGCCAGCCGCCTCGAGAGCACAATGTGACCGTCGAGAATGGCACGAGCTGAGTCAGCGATCGGATCGTCCATTTCGTCACCCTCCACCAGTACCGTATAGAGACCCGTGATACTACCCATCTTCGTTGAACCGGCACGCTCCAGGAGACGCGGCAACAGCGCGAAGACGGATGGCGTGTAGCCCTTGGTCGTGGGTGGCTCGCCAGCAGCCAGACCGATCTCCCGCTGGGCCATCGCCACACGCGTGAGCGAGTCCATCATGAGCACGACATTCTGCCCCTGCTCCCGGAAATACTCCGCGATCGTCGTGGCCGTAAATGCAGCCTTCAGACGGATCAGGGCAGGCTGCTCGGATGTGGCTACAATCACGACGGAACGCTGCAACCCCTGTGGGCCGAGACTGTCTTCGATGAAGTCCAGTACTTCCTTGCCACGTTCGCCGACCAGGGCAATCACGTTGACATCTGCCTCGGAGTTTCGTGAGATCATGCCCAGCAAGGTGCTCTTACCGACACCACTGCCAGAGAAGATGCCCAGACGTTGCCCCTTGCCGATGCTGGCCATCCCATCGATGGCTCGGACGCCTGTGCCAATCGACTCACTGACGCGACTGCGCTGCAGAGGATCCGGCGCCACACTGTGCACATGTCGGCGCTCAAGGGTATGGATCGGCCCTTCGCCATCGATGGCTTTGCCCAGTCCGTCGATAATGCGTCCCTTCAGGGTCTCGCCGACGGGGACCTGCAAGCTGGATCGGGTGGGGAACACTTCGGTTTCGGGCCGGATTCCTTCGATCTCCCCCAGAGGCATCAGCAGAACACGCTCACCGCGGAAACCGACAACCTCAGCCTCGATGTGATGAGCATGAGGGTCGCCCACCAGACAGATCTCTCCCATGGCCACGTCGGCCGGTCCGATGGACTCAATGATGAGCCCGATGATCTGCGTCACCTTCCCGTATCGAAGCATGGGGTCGGTGGCTTCGATGGTCTGCAGATGAGCGTCAAGATTCATGATTCGTCTCCGCCATCATCGCCATCCTCAGGCCCTGCCGTCGGATCGACCTCCGACGACTCGGCAGGTGGGGCGGTCACATCAGCCGTGACAAGATCTTCATTCTCTCCTGCACTCGCCTCGTTGTGATGTTGGGACATCACGCCATCCCGCAGGGCTTCATGCAGCGTCTCTAGTTGCGTAATGAGGCGTGCATCCACGTTCTCTTCAGGTCCCTCCACCATACAGCCACCACGATCCACGTGCGCGGAGGTCTGTACTCGCAGGATGGCATCTGCGTCGACTCGCTCGACCCACGCAGCTGCAAATCGTCTGGCAATGCTGAGATCTTCGGGATGGACTTTGAGCATCAGATTGCTGCGTTCACTGAGGTGCCGAAGGGCTTCGCGTGCTGTTCGGGCCACTACGAGCGGATCGGCTGACGGCTCCACACGCACGACGCGCCGCGCCAGAGAAAGGGCCAGATCGACAACGACACTCTCCGCGTCCAGCAACACCTGAGTGCGTTCCGCCTTGAGCGCATCGTGTAGTACCGTCATGCGATCGACGGCCTGTGTCGCTTCCGCCTCGTTCGAGGCGGCGCCATCCTGGTAACCTTCGTCGTAACGTTCCTGACTCGTGCGTTCCAGTTCCTGGCTGTGCTGTTGTTGCGCCTCAGCCAACTGTCGCTCACCTGCGGTACGCGTCGTCTCGTGCTCCTCACGCAGTCGCTTCTCCCACTGTCCATCCAACTCACCGCGAACGTCGTTGAGGCGAGCCTCTATCATTGCCGGCAGGTCGATCTGCTTGCCGTCAGAGGCGGCGTCGACTTCCGGATCGTAGAAGAGCCCTTCCTCGGCACGCCCAAGGGTGACGATGCCGCCACTGGAAGCGACCTGACCGGTGCGAATCACCTTTGACACAATGGCCTCCGGGGTTCGCCGCACCACGCAGTAGCTGATTTATTCACCAACAAGTGCATGTCAGGAGTTCTCCTCGACCAGCATGGTTCGGATCAGCTTTGCTGCATCCTCAGGTCGCTCACGCACCATCTGCTGCACTCGACTCAGGATGATATCGTGCGGCGTTTCCGGCCGTTCGAAATCCTCCTCTTCCACGTCACCGGCCACCTCACCGAGGACTTCGATATCCTCCTCCACGCCCACACCACGGCCGATGGCCTGGATGATGAACCGCAGGGTGATGAGGGCCGCAAGAATACCGAGAACTTTCGCCACATTGATGGCAATGCCGGTCCAGAATTCCTTGCGCTCCTCCTGCAAGGCAGAGTCTCTGGCCTGGATCTCCTGTGACTTATCGAAGGGCATGGCGAAGACGGTGACTTCGTCACCTCTGGTCTCATCGACCCCGACAGCCTGTTGAGCGAGCTTGGAGAGACTCTCGATCTCATCCTTCGACCGCGTCTGCTCGATGGCACGGCCATCTTCGCCGATGATGACCTTCGTCTCATCTACGGTGAGCGCCATGGACATCCTTTGTATGGCCCCGATGGATCCGACGATATTCCTGACCGTGCGATTCACTTCATAGTTGCGGACTGCATTCTCTTCAGATCCCTGCTCAGCCGACTGACTCTCATTGGTCTCCTCGCTGATCACGATCTGCGAACCAGAAGGTGGATCGAAGATGATTTCATCGGTGTTCTGGCGACTGAAATCTAGGACCACATTGATCCGGACTTTGGAACGGCCAGACCCGATGACCTCGTCCATCAGGGACTGGACCTTCTTCTCCATGGCCGACTCGACCTGCTGCTGCATACGGAATTGTTTGTTCGCAGCATGGGCCAGGGGATCATGCTCTTCAGTGAGCATGTTCCCTTCCTGATCAACGATGACGATCTGGCTGTTGTCGAGGCCTTCCACACTGGCACTGACGAGATTGACGATGGCATCGACCTGGGGCTCTTTGAGCAAGGTGCGCCCGGACAGCGTGAGATTCACCGCCGCGGTCACCGGATTCCGCTCTTCCGTGAAGAGGCTTTCTTCGGGGATGACCAGGTGCACGCGTGCAGCTCGTACGCCTTCAATTCCTCCCAGTGTCTCTTCCAACTCGCCCTGCAGGGCCCGGACCTTGTTGATGTCTTGCAGGAAGTCCGTCATCGCCAACTGCGAGTCGTCGAAAATCTCATATCCCATGCGGCCACTGCGAGGGAATCCCTCTGCGGCCAGCGTCAGACGCAGGTTCCGCACACGATCGTCGGGCACCATGATGGCGCTGGCATCCTCGGTGATCTTGTGCGGCACATCGAGACCTGCCAGACGAGCCGTAATTTCTGCAGCCTCGCCATAGTCCAGGTCAGCATACAGAATCGCCGGATCCCAGTCCTCATCGCCGCCGCCCATGGAGAACAGGCCAAAGACGATGGCGATGACGAGAAATGCGGCACCACCCATCGCGCCGAACTTCTGCGGCTGCGGTGCCTCTGTCCACCACTCGCGGGGTCTGTCTGTTACACCGGTGACCTGGTCTGGAAGATTCATTCTCTGTTACCTACGCCCGAAGGCCCTTTCGCTCTGATGATGCCCCATTGACGTGCCACCGCCGATGAAGCCTACTGCCCGTCTATCTGGTTCCCGTTGCCACATCTGACGACACCCACTTCCGAAATCGCTCACACTCCAGGGCGCTACACCTGAAATCGTGCATCTCACTCCACGGCGTTCCCGCCGCAGGCGGGAACCCGAAGAGACTGCGCAGCAGTCTCCTTATACCTGCATCCGGATCAATTCCTGATATCCTTCCAACACGCGATTTCGGATTTCCAACATCAGATCCATCGCGATCCCTGCCTGCTGGACGGCGACCATCACCTGGTGCACGTCTGCCGCCTCGCCAGTGACGAGACTGTCGATCGCATCACCTGCCTGGAACTGCATGTCATTCACATCAGCGGCGAAGGTCTTGACCAGATCGGAGAAGCTGCCACGATCCGCGCTGCCCGTCGGATCGACGAGTTCGGCCTGAGGCTGGATCTTCAGTGCCGATGTAGCGGTCTCACCGAGACCGGTGAAATCATGTACTGCCGTCATGGCCACGTGTCCCCCTACTCGCTGGCCGCAGCCAGGGTGCGGCGATTCTTGAAGTGCTTGCTCAGGCGCAGGACCCGCGGCACATAGTTCACCGTCTCATTCGGCAGGTGGCCACGATCCACAGCGCCCGGTCCGGCATTGTAGGCCCAGAGTGCAATCTCTGTCGCTCCATAGCGATCGATGAGTTCGCGCAGATAGCGCGTCCCTCCATCAATCGAGGCATCCGCGTCGAAGGGATCGGCAATGCCCAGATCGCCAGCGGTCTGAGGCATCAACTGCATCAGGCCAATGGCACCGCTCCCCGACACGGCCTGGCGATCACCGCCACTCTCAGCGCAGATGATGGCCTTGATCAGATCACTGTCGAGGCCCTGACGATGCGCGTGGTGGTCGATCAGTGCGGTGTAACGTTCAGTGCGCTCGATCGCAACTGGATCCTGTTGCGGCGCTACAGCCTGGCGAGGTTGCCGGGCCGCACGCGTGAGAACACTCCGCCCCGCAATCCGTCCCGTCTCGGCAGGAGCATAGCTGCGTGAGGCGATGGCCAGAACAGCTGATTCCTGGGCGGCTGCCCCAGGCGTGGCCGCTGCCAGGATCAATCCGCTGCACAGACCCAGTGCGAGACTTGAGAATCCAAGTTTGAGACTTGAGTATTTTCGTGTCATCCCGCTCATCCCGTGATATCGATCAATTGTCCCTGCTGAGCTGTAAGTGGCGCGGCTGCCTGCCGTCCGGCACGGCCGTAGAGACCGGCTGGTGACGTGCGGGGCAGATCTGCGAAACGTTCGGTCAGCGCGTCCGTCTCCTGCGCGGTGAGGGTCTCCTGCAGCTGCGGTGTCGAGGCCACCGCCTGCGGTGCAGCCGCAGGGCGACTTGCCGGCGGGGGTGTCGCAGCAGCGACATCCTTCACATCGACGCCACGGTCAGAGACAGTGATGTCGAAACCACGGGTCCCGCTGACAGGGGTCGATCGGGTCAGCGAAGAGACACTCGGATTATGTGCAGAGACGTTCATGTTCAGATCTGGAGGCTTCGGTTGACCATGTCCTTGGCCGCACTCAGGACCGTGGCGTTGGCCTCATAAGCGCGGGATGAAGCGATCATGTCGACCATCTCGGTGACGACATTGATGTCCGGATAGACGACGTATCCGTCCTCACGTGCGTCCGGATGATTCGGGTCAAAGACCAGCCGGGGCTTCACCGGCTCCTCACGTACTTCCTGGCTCAGGACGCCGGCTCCGGTGAAGATCTCACCTGGCCGGGGATCACCCTCCAGCATGTGACGACCATTCGTCTGCTGCATCCGACTGTTCTGCTGTTCGAGCATGGTGGAAAACTTGGATAGCTTCGGCGCTTCCATCATGACGACGCGCCGGCGCTTGTAGGGCCCGCCTTCATCGGTGCGGGTCGTATCGACGTTGGCCACATTGCTGGCGATCGCCGTCAGTTTGCGGCGTTGGGCACTCAGTCCCGTGGCGCTGATGTCGAGGGTATCAAAGATCTGCATTAGGATTCCTTAGGAAGCACGGCCGACGATGGCCTTCTTGAGGCCGTCGAAACCGCCCGAGAGAAGGCGGGCCCCGACATTGAAGAAGAGGTGATTCTCGGCCAGATCGGCCATTTCCATGTCCACATCGACGTTGTTGAGCCCTGTGTCATTGAGACCGGTTTCCGGCTCGTAGACTTCGGGGGAGAAGGTCGGAGAAGGAACGGCCAGGTGCCGCGCGTCAGTACGCTGCCCCTCAACAGGTGGTTGGCGCACGAAGGAGTCCAGATACTCCTGAAATCGCAGCTCCTGTCGGCGGTAACCCTTCGTCGATACGTTGGCGATGTTGTTGGCGATGACCCGCTGCCGCAATTGCGTCACGTCCAGGACGGCGGTCAGAGCGGGGATTTTCGTCTTGTTGAAGATGACCTTGTCCAGAAACACAGTTCCCACTTTCTCGCTATAGCAGACACAGAGACATGGTTTTTCGATAGAGTGGAAGCAATCCCCATGCCATTTAACCGGAATTCACAGTACAACGCACTGTTTACAAGAGACTTAGGAGTTGAGTAGAGGATGTGTCACACCCTCGAGTCGCTACGGAGAGGAACAAAACTCCGACGACGTGCAGCGGTGGGATGGAAAGCATTGCCGTCCGGCATACAGGCCCCTGCTGAACCGCCCTGCAGAACAGCCCGGATCGGCGCCAAGTGCCCTGAGGATACGAGGGGCCTCAGGGCATACGCTTTTTCAGACGCGCAAACCATCTAAAAAGGGTGATTCAGAGACAGAAGCGCCCGCGAAGACGAGTGCGGTGCGTAGCGACGCATCACGCCCACAGCGGTGGCAATGACGTGGACGAGGCCCGAGTGGAAACCTCGGACAGGCTCCTATCGCAGGCGGGACGTGATCCGCGGTGTTCGACCGCCACGTTGATGCATGGAAGCCAGCATGTCTCCGAGCAGGCCGGTGGAGAAGAACTGGATCCCGACGATGATGAGGAGAATACCAAGCATCATCAGTGGATGGCGATTCTGGATCGTCCCCGACTGCCACCAGAGCCAACAGATGTAGGCGCCGATTCCCCCACCGGCCATGGTGCTGAGCAAACCCAGGCTGCCGAAGATGTGCATCGGCGTCGTCATGAAACGGACCACGAAGGTGATCGACAGCAGATCGAGGAATCCATTCAGCAGACGCTTGGCGCCAAACTTTGAGATCCCATACTGGCGGGCGTGATGGGTCACCGGTCGTTCAGCGACCCGGTAGCCGGCCCAATGGGCGATGGCTGGCAAGAATCGATACAGCTCCCCATAGAGGTAGGGCAGCGCGTCCTCGGTCACTTCTCGACGATAGATCTTCAGACCGCAGTTGAAGTCGTGAAGGCGGATACCGGAGACAATGGAGGTGACGAGATTGAAGACTTTCGACGGCAGTGTCTTCGAGATGGGATCGTGACGCTTCTTCTTCCATCCAGACACCAGATCGAGTTGCTCGCCTTCCAATTGCTCGAGCAAACCCCGGATCTCCTCGGGATCGTCCTGCAGATCCGCATCCATTGTCACGATGAGTTCGCCCCGGCAGTGCTTGAATCCCGTCGCCAATGCCGCCGCCTTGCGGTAGTTGCGTCGGAACCGAACGGCCCGCAACCAGGGGTATTGCTCGCTGAGACGCTCCAGGACCTGGAAGGACGTGTCCGTGCTGCCGTCATCGATGAATACGACTTCATGAGTCAGGCCCAGATCACCCAGGACCTGCTGAAGCTTGGCACACAGTGGAGGGAGACTCTCCTCCTCATTGTATACCGGGATGATGATGCTCAACTGCAAGGATTCGGTGGTGGCACTCACTTCTTCGCTCATCGGATCTCCTGTCGATCCTCCAAAATACGCTCCAGACGTCGCCAGCGCTCGTCCTGTGGGAACAGGTCACGAGCGTGGCGTATCTCCAGACGGGCCGGCTCCCAGCGTTTCTGGCGTATGAGGACCATCGCCAGATTCACATGCCAGTTCGCCGCGTTGTCCCGATCCAGTTGGGTGGCCCGGCGCAGATGGATCTGGGCCTCGGATAACTGATCCAGACCCAGCAGAAGGGCGCCGAGATTTCCGTGCAGAATTCCATTGTCCGGCGCGATCTTCAGGGCCCGCCTGAGAACAGCGACGGCATCCTGTTTCTTCCCGGCCCCATCCAGATCCTGGGCCAGGGCGGCCAGCAGATCCACATCATCAGGTCGGAAGGCCAGTGCCTGTCGCCAGGCGGCTGCGGCTGCACTGGCATCCCCTGCCCGCCGGCGGGCGATGGCCAGTAACTCGTAATTCCGACTCGTCAGCGGATCGATGGCGATGGCCTGCCTGGCGGCATCGATGGCGGTCTCGATTCGACCAAGCTGCAGCGCTGCATCTGCCAGCAGTCGCGTTGCTGCCACATTGTAGGCGCGCAGTTCCAGACTCCGTTCCAGGGCAGACAACGCTTCTGCGGGTCGCCCCATTTCCAGCGATACTTTCCCGAGCCAGTGATGGGACCGGTAATCGTGGTCGCGCCAGGCAACGGCCTCACGCAATTCGAGTGTCGCCCGATTCCCCTGCTTCTTGTGGACATACTCCATGGCACGAGAAAAATGGACATCGGCAGCAAGCGTTCTGACTGCAAGCCATGTGCCGGTCAGAGCCACCAGGAGCATGAGACCGGCCACAGCGTGACGCCAGTTGTCGGTCAGGGAGCGTCTGCGCAGAGGCAGGCACGTGCCGATGGACAGGCCCACAATCAACCACAAGTGAGTGGTGACCACCGCGTCACGGAGGTTGAAAGTGAACAGTGCGTGCGAAGCGACAGCGACCACGACTCCCAGTCCCGCCAATCCCATCGCCCGCTGCAGTGCATCACCCGGGTCGTCCTCGCCTGCCTGCCGGCTCGATCCGCGCGCCCCTCGCCAGCACGCATGAGCGGTCGCTCCCAGCAAGGTCAGCAACGCAAGCAGTCCGGGAAGTCCGGTTTCCGCCCACTCCTGCAGGTAGTCCTGGTGGGCGTGGAATGGTTGATTCTGCCGCTGGCCGATCAGATCTCGCCAGGCGCGGTGACTCTCGGGACTTCGGTATGCCTGAAATTCGGCTCCCCAGTGACCCGGACCAACACCTGTCCAGCCCTGAGCGAGTGCCATCCGCCAGGCGTCCTTCCAGATGAGAAGCCGCATGGAGCGTGAGAAGTCCGCCTCATCGAAAACACTGACACCACGTGCCCAGGCATCCTGGGCCAGGTCCTCCACCACGTCCTGCGCAGTGCGCCCCCCGTCGTTCACGGGCAGGCTTCGTAAGAAGACCTCCGCCACGGGGCTGAGCAAACCCACACACAGGACCACCAGGGCCAGTCGTCGCAACCAGCGTTGAGGACGCATCACCAGTCCAGCCATCACGACCCCTGCAGCACCCACGCTGAGCCAACCACCACGACTCTGGGTGAGCAGAAGAAGTATGCCGCCGGCCACCAGGGCGATGCCGCTGAGCCAGCGATCGCGTCGTCCACTTGCCCGCGGCAGAAGCAAGGCCGCTGCCAATGGCAGAATCAGATCGAGATAGTGTGCGACGAAATTCGTATTACCGAGAGTGGCCACCGGCAGACCCCGATACCGGGAGGGCAAGCCGACCAGGTCGATGCCATTGTACTGGAGGAGCCCGACCACCGCGACCAGGAGGCTGGTTCCCATGATGAGTCGCAGCACACGTCGCAGTCTCTGCCGGTCGACGGCAAGATGGACGCCAACCACAAACAGGACCGGCCACGCCAGGTAACTGAGCCACACTTCCCCTGCCCGTGTTGGATTGTACGCCCAGACTGAACTGATCAGTGCCTGCAACAGGAACAGGACGAAGACAATGAGGATGGGCGCTGCCGACCAGCCCACAATCGAACGCTGTCGCAGCCACCAGGCCACCCCAAGCCATAGGATCAGCGCACTGGCGACGACACTCTTGGCGTGGAAATTGTCAGCCAATGCGGAAGAGTAGAGCAGGCTGACGCTGAGAATGGTCAGCACCACACCGACTTCGATCGCGCGGTCAAAGTTGACCTGCCATCGCGCTGCGGGATCCATCAGGTTCCCCTCACGAGTCGTGCGATTCCCAGTCCCAGGGCCGCCGAAATGCCATTCAAGCCGACATCCTTGAGTTCAAAGAAGCGTTGAGGCAGGACCCATTGGATGGTCTCATCACCAAATCCGATCAGGACCGTGCATGTCCAGGCCACCACATAGGCACTCCATCGAGGTGCTCTGCCGATCGTAAGGGCTCGATGCAGGAGAACCCCCATGAGACCATACTCCAGCAGATGGAGTCTCTCTGCCGGAAATTGTCCGAATCGGACCAGCAGGACGGCGTAGGCAGCCAGCAGGATGAGGAAGGCAAGATACGACGGCCATTGGCTTCGCCCCACCCGACGGTGAAGCTGTCGAGCGGCCCCGACGGCGCCCAGAACCACAGCAATCGTGCCAAGGTGCCGAATCGCGTCTCCGGTGTGCTGACGCAGGCCATCCCACAGGGCGGGAAAAATCGGGATCGTGGAATAAACGAGGGCCACGTAGGCGATCATCCAGCACCAGGCTTTGACGCGTTCCTCTCCCAGTGGTTGCAGCCGGGGCCAGACCAGGGCACCCAGGATTGCGGCCAATAGGGCCCACGCCGTGACATCTGCGGCAGAGACCGTCGATGTGAGCCACACACTCAGGTCGATGAGGGCCAGGATCGTGCCAGCTGTCAGTGTCACGAGATCCTGACCAAAGGCCGTCACTGACATCACGATCTGCAAGGGTGCCAGCGATATCAGGGCATCGTCGGAGCCGGCCAACCAGAAGGTGACCGGATCGGAGATCAGATCCGGCCGGCCGACGGGATGAACTCGCACCGTAAAGGGGCTGTAAAGGACGACGGAATTCCAGAACTCGGCATGGAAGGGCCCATAGGATGGCGCATTCGAGTCCACGTCCATCTCGCCTTCGAGATGGTAGACCCCCTCGCCGATGGAGTAGAGAACCCGGTATGTGGCCCCCTCTGCCCCTGACCACCGCAGGGCGACGGTCTGATCAGCACCCAGGTAACGGAGAGTATCGCCGTCTTCAGGTAACTCGATCACGATGGGCCCGGCGTGGTGGGCCTCTGGCAGATCGCCGGAAGGGGCCAGATCCGGTGCCGACATGGGCACACTCGAACGCACCCAATCATCCAGCAACTCCGACATGCGTCCCACAACAGCCGGCATCTCGTCGACGAGGTCGTCCTCTTCCTGTGGATCTGTCGCCAGATCGAAGAGAGTGGATTCCCCTGATGGCGTGTGCCGGATGAATTTCCAGTCGCCCTCGATCACACCCCGAACCCGGTGGGCGTAGTGCTCGATGCTAGCCGTGTATCCACCAGCGCTGGTCTCGAAGAACAGGGGTTTGGCGGGCCTGGACTGGCCTTGCGTCAGCGGCAGCAGCGATTGCCCCTGCATCGTTTCAGCCCGGGGCAGACCCACCAGATCGAGGATCGTCGGCATGGCATCGATCACCTGCACGCGAGTGTCGATCTGCTGCCCCTCGGGGAGACCGGGACCGGAGAAGATCAGCGGGATCTGCACCAACTCTTCACCGAGGCGGCCTTCCTTGTAGGTCGACACGTGTCCGACGAGCCCATCCTCGAGCAACTCCTCGCCATGATCGGCAGAGATCACAATCAGCGTATTCTCGCTGAGCCCCGTGTCACGCAGCACACCCCGCAGTGTGCCGAAGAACTCGCGATCCAGGCGGTTGATCTGTGCGTCATACAGTGCATCGATCCAACCTCTGTCCCAGGGCGCGAAGTCGATGATTCCCCTGGGTAGCATCACCTCGCGTTTGACGAGGTCCATCTTCTCTCGCGCCAGAAACCGCCTGGCCCACGATGCCGGGTTGTATGGCGAGCCGAATGCCTCCTGCAGATACAGAGGTTCGTATTCCTCCCCCGGATCGTAGGGCTGATGCAAGTCTCGATAGTGGTAGTAGAGGAAGAAGGGGTCGGTGGATGTATGTGCCTCTTCCTGCAACCAGCGAAAGAGGATCTCGTCACCGTTACGGATATACTGATTCCGCTTGGAGTAGGGCTCAAAGCCGAGGTGATGGAAATTCGGTATATCCGTGAGAAAGAGGATATCCGGTGCCCGGTATCCTCCAGCGCGCAGTGCGTCGGCGAGGGTTACCACACCCGGTCGAATACTCTTCCCGCGAACGTCCACACCATGGGTCGGTGCATCCAGCGAGGTCAGCAACGAGATGAGGCCTGGCGCGGTCCAGGCGGAGGTGGTATACGCCTTGCGGAAGACGACGCCCTGGGCCGCGATGCTGTCGATGTGGGGACTGGTGGGACGAGAATACCCGTAAGCACCCAGATGATCGGGCCTGAAGGTGTCGACGGTGATGACCAGGACATTCGGCCGCGTCGTTGCCTGGAGGTCCTGGGCCAGTGCGTGGGAGAAACTCAGGCTGACACAGAGCAACAACAAGCACAGGCGAATGTGACACGACACTGGTTGTGCAGCGTATGTGATCACCCAGGTGCGTCTGCCTGCCCTAGGCATCACTCGAACCCTCTGCCTGCCGCCACGTGGCAATCGATCCGACAACCAGTGTCGCTGATGCCGACAGCCCCAGCAGGATCGCCAACTCGATTCGACCGGACACCGCACTCCATGCTGAGGCACCAAAAGCCGCGCTGAGAATGCCAACGGTCAGTGACACACTCCCGTGCGACCAACCACGCTGCACCAGTCGCTGATAGAGATGCTGGCGATGCGCTCGCAGGATATTCTCCCTCTTGCCGGCCCGACGCAGAATCGTCAGCGACGTGTCGTATACGTACAGGCCCAGTGGCAAGACAATGAGGAGCGCAGACAGGCCAACCGACATTGCCTGCAGTGTGATGACACCGAAGCAGAGGCCCAGGAATGCCGAACCCACATCGCCCATGAAGATCCGGGCCGGCGGCAGATTAAAGACCAGAAATCCTGCCGCAGCAGCTGCCAGACAAAGGGGCAACGCTTGAAGATCCGGTGCAAGATATGAGAAGATGGCAGCCAGACTGACACCAGCCACGATCGTCTGCGTGCTGCTGATTGAGTCGATGCCATCCATGAAGTTGAAAGCATTCATCCAGGCCACCAACCAGAGGACGGCCAGGATGGACACACCCAGCCCACCGATCAGGCCGATGACGGGCAGATGGATCACCGAGAAGTGGGACATCACAACCCAGACGGTGGCCGACAACAACTGAACACCCGCCTTGATCGTGACACCAAGAGGACGACACAGATCGTCGACGACGAAGAACAGTAGAAGCAGCGACGCGGCCACCAACGAACTCAATCCCTGGGCGCCACCACACCAGGCCCCAATGAGTGTCGCGCCCAGGATGGCACAACCTCCCAGGGTCGGCGTCGGCAGAGCGTGCGAACTGCGAAGATTGGGCGCATCTACGACGTGGTAACGCCGTGCCAGGGCCAGTGTGATTCCAGTCAGTCCCCACGCGACGAGGAATGCGATGGCCAGACTCGTCAGTGACATCGCTGTCCCTGGGCTGCTTCACCATCTCCCCTGAGTCCATCGGCCAGCGTTCTGGGCCTGAATTCCAGGTGCTGGCGGGCCGGAGCAATGTCGTAGCTCTTATCCTCGAGGAGACGCTGCAATTGCGGCAGATCGACAGGTGCTGGCAAACGCAGCGACCGCCAGACACGAAAAGCAGCGATAAGTGGGCCCGCCGGGAATCGTATCAGGCGTGGACATTGCCCGATCACCCCGCCTACAGTCGTGATCAGTTCGCCGTAACTCATCGGTTCGGGGCCAGCGATATCGAAGGTCCCCGTGATGGTGCGATCGTTGGCGGCGAGAATGGCGTCGACGACATCTTCGACATGAACCGGTTGATGAAGCGAATCAGCGCCGATGACGGGAACCCAGCCACGACGTGCGATCCACGTCGAGAGTTGATGGAGATTGCGGTCATTGAGATCTCCCTCCATGGGCCCGTAGATCATCGATGGTCGCAAAATGATGCTGGCGGGAAATGCGCTGGCCGCCACTTCGCCACGGTGCACTTCTTCCACCGTCGGACAAGGAACCTGGGACACCGCTCGCAGCGAACTGACAAAGACGATCCGTTCCACCCGCGGGCCAGCAGCAGATGCCACGGCACTCGAATAGCGGATGTGTGCCACGTGGATGACGCGTTCAACCGAGCCCATGGCGGCAGCAACACTGGCTTCATCCTCGAGATCACCGTACACCACCTCGGGCTGTGGATCGAGCGGCCGAAGCCAGGTGGTATCGCTCGTGACACGAAGCAGCAGACGCAGATTCTGACCCCGAGACACCAGGCGTCGCACCAGGCGACGACCGGTGTATCCGCTGCCACCGGTAACCAGCATGAGGGGACCGTTCACAGGACTACCATCCCCTGATCCAGGATCGCAGTGAACCTACCCTTGTGTCACGTCGACTCTGAATCGCCCGACGCCAGCGATGCACACGGGGCAACCTCTTGAGAAGCTCGAAAGGCGTCTTCAGCAGAGCTGGAAAATACCACGGTTGTCGCAGGAGCAGGAAAGGCCACAAGACGATCTCGGCTGCGAGTAAGGCCGGCAGGATGAAAAGCAGATCCCGCGCGCGAGCATTCTTGAGTAAAGTGAGATAACGATTGCGCAGGACCTGACGCTGGAAGAACACAGGTTTGTCGAAGAAACGTATGGCCCCACCCAGAGATCCTGATCCCACATGGTGGGCTTTGGCTGATGGCGTGTAGGTGGCGTGCCAGCCGAACAACCGGAGTCTCCATGCCAGATCGATATCCTCGCCGTAGCTGAAGTAGGCGCCATCGTAGATCTCCCCTTCAATACGCGCCTCTTCCAGGGCCGATCGCCGATACAGCGCCGCCGCCCCGGTGACACCAAATACCTCCATCTGCGTCTGAGATGCCGGGGTGGGGTGCATCCGGATCTGAGGACGCAACCAGAAGCCGCCACCAATATCCTGCCCGGTGGCCTCCTCATGGAAAGCCCCCGTGACGACGGCACATCGAGGATCCTTCTCGAGGATCTGTAGACAGGATTCCACGAATCTGGCGTCGAGATAGGCATCCGTATTCAGGACCAGCACATACGGCGTGTCGGTGGAATCGATGGCGCGATTGTACCCCCGGCAGTACCCCTCGTTGACCGAGTGGCGAATGAGGGTGACATCATGCTGCGAGGCCAGCCAGGCGGCTGAACCGTCCGTCGACCCATTGTCAACGACAACGATCTGGGCCAATTCATGGGATTGCTGTCTCAGGGCGGTCAGGCATTTCTCCAGATAGCTTGCGCCATTCCAGTTGGCCAGTGCCGCAGCCACACGCGCGTGACTCGCCTCAGTTGCTGTCACCGAGTGTCCTGTCGCAGAGATCGATTGTTACGCATCGGCGGATTCGGAGCGACCAGGCACTATCCTTCAGCCGCCTCGACCGTGGCTCGTGTCCATGTCGTGATCTCTGTCTGGAGACGCTTGTATTCTTCGAGTACGACCGGTTGTTTGCTGCGTTCGAGCCGGGATAACGTCTGCAGATAGCGCTGCTTGGCCGTGAAGTATTGATCCTTTGCTTCCTCTATCTCCCCCGACTTCACAGCCAACTGCGCCTGGCGCCAAGCGGCTCGACCCATCTGCCAGAGGTTGTAGCGCTGGATCTTGTTGGCCTCGCGCAGCACGGTGATGGCGGCGCCGGTCTTGCTGCGCTGAAAAACCATAGCCAGGGCGTCAAATCCAAGATCGGCGTATTCCTGCTGCCGGCCACGATAGGTGGTTTCGGCCAGCGCCGCATCGATGTAGATCTTGCCAAGGGAGAGCAACCGTGAGTTGAGCGTCGCCTGCCAGCGACCGATGGCGAGGGTGGCGCCTGCCGAACTGAGGGCAGACTGAGAGTAGCGCTCACGTGCCTCCCGCGACTTCTTCTTGATGAAGGCGTACCCCTCTACGAGGGCAACTTCGTGCAGGCGGATTCTCTGCTCCATGAACTGCCGTGGATCCTGCCCTCCTTCCTCGGCCAACTCAACCTGCAGATCCAGTGCCTGGAGGGCCTCGATCAGAAAGGAGGATTTGGTCTCATCCGGGATGATGGCCTCCTTGTGCGCTGCGGCGATGGCTTCATCGGACTCGACCGGTTCGCCCACACTCAGCAGCATCTGGGCCACGGTCTTCTTGGCCCCGCGTCGTGTTGACATTTCATCGTCAAGGGAAGCGACCCAGGCGCGGTAGACGGCAAGTGCCAGGAGCTTGGGCACTTTGTTCTTGAGCATGTCCGCATCCGGTACCTGCGTATGGATGAACTCGCGAGCTTCAAAGATGTAGACCTGAGCCAGACCTGAGAAGACCTCAGCCTCGTTGCGATTGGCCTCCTCATAGACGGGGGCGTAGCGGCGCCCGACCTCCAGCGTCTCGTCCCAGTATTGTTCAAGATCCTCTTCCGAGCGAACATACTGACACAGCTGTTCGAGCCATTCCTCGGTGATGTCTTCAGGGGTCTGGCCAACCTGCTCGTAGAGGATCCGTCGACTGTCATCCTCGTCCTGCTTGGCCACCTCTTCAGTGGACGGACCTTCCTCCTCTTCCTCCCGGCCCTCGACCGGAGGGGGAGGTGCCAGGGCTGCTGGTTCCGGATCGGACGCAGGTGTGTGCAGTGCCGTGGCCAGAGCACCGGCGATCGCGGCAACAACGAGGACGATACCGACGTAGAGGGGTAGTGTTTTCACGGATTGCCAGACTCAGGTGGCAGATTCAGGTCGCAGACTGCGGTTCGCAGATGTGCGTCCATACTCGACGTATCTGTCGATTTCAATGTAAGTTACAACCACTGGATTCACCACCAAATGGCCACCAGGACAGGCTCAGGGATCGCCGTGCGGACACTGAAGAATGACGCCCACATCCACCTGATCGCCGCCTGCGGCACTGCGATGGGGTCGCTGGCAGGACTCCTGCGCACTCAGGGATACCGTGTCACCGGATCCGATACGGGCGTGTATCCGCCCATGAGCGACTTCCTGGCCGCTGAGGGGATCGAGATCCAGACCGGCTTCGACGCGGCCCACCTCGACCCCGAGCCGGATCTGGTCATCGTGGGCAATGCCGTGTCGCGGGGCAATATCGAGTTGGAAGCTGTCCTGGCGCGCGGTCTACCCTATACCTCCCTGCCAGAAGCGCTGCGGGATCTCTTCCTTCACAGCCATCAGCCGATCGTCGTGGCCGGCACGCACGGCAAAACGACGACAACCGCCCTGACTGCCTGGCTGCTGGCCGAGACGAAGCAGGATCCATCCTACCTCGTTGCCGGTCTCCCGCGCGATGTTCCCCGCCCCTACCATCTTGGGACCGGTCGCTACTTCGTCGTCGAGGGTGACGAGTATGATTCAGCCTACTTTGCGAAGTTCGCCAAATTCCTGTTCTATCGGCCCCAGATCCTCGTCGTCAACAATATCGAGTTCGATCACGCCGACATCTATCGTGATCTGGCCGAGATCGTTCGTGCCTTCCGCCAGGTCGTGAATCAGGTTCCGGGCAATGGTCTCATCTGCGGTTGCGGTGATGATCCCCTGGTTCAGTCGTTGCTGGATGCCGCGCCGGCGCCCGCCCTGAGCTTTGGATTTGACGAGGGCAACGACTGGCGGGCCGTGGATGTAGATATCGATTCACAAGGCCAGTCCTTTGGGATCATCGCCCACGGCCAGGACCTGGGACGGTGGCGCATCGGCCTGCCTGGCGCCTACAACATCCACAATGCCCTGGCGGCATTGTCGGTCGTCGCGCACACCGGCATCGCCACTGACGACCTGCGCGACCCTTTGCGCCGATTCACAGGAGTGCGTCGACGTCAGGAGGAGCTGGGAATCGTCGATGGCGTGCGTCTCATCGATGACTTCGCCCACCACCCGACGGCCGTTGGACAGACGCTGCAGGGACTGCGTGCCGCCTACCCGGAGGGCCGCCTCTGGGCAGTTTTTGAGCCAGCCAGCGCCAGCAACGCCCGGCAGACCTTCGAAGACCGGTATCTGGCCGCCTTCGAGCCAGCAGACGCCGTTCTTCTTGCGCCGGTTCCACGACCGGAGCGGGCAGGTGAAGACCCACCATTCTCTTCGGCACGACTCGCGCAACGACTGTGCGATGCGGGCAAACAGGCGTGGTCGGAGAAAGACGCAGATGCGATCTCGCAGCGCCTGGTGGATCGTGCCACGGCTGGCGACACAATCGTCTTCATGAGCAACGGGGGATTCGGTTCGGTCCAGGCCAAGACATCACACGCGCTCTCAGCCCGCAGATGACGTCTTCCCCGCACCGGTCATTGGTGCGTCCGCGTGCCCTGCCCGACGGCGGCACCATCGGCCTGGTGTCTCCCTCTCGTCCAGGTGACCCGGCAGCCATCGCTCGGACGACTCGGTATCTGGAAGGTCGCGGATATCGCGTGATCACAGCCCCCCAGGCCACCGATTCCTACCACTACATCGCAGGGCGTGACACCGCTCGGGCCCAGGCACTGATGGCCGCCTTTGCCCATAGCGACATCGGCGCGGTGATCTGCACGCGCGGTGGCTTCGGCTCCGGGCGGATCCTCGATCTACTCGACTATGATGTCATCGCCGCGAACCCCAAACCGGTTGTCGGTTTCAGTGATTCGACGGGCCTGCATCTTGCCCTCCTGGCGCGCTGTGGCCTGATCGGCATCACTGGCGCTCTGGCTGACACCGACCTGTCGCGTCAACCGCCACCGGCCGCCACGACCGAGAGTCTGTGGCAGCTGCTCACCCGCACTCAGCCACTGGGATCGATCGCCTCCGGCCCCGATGTGACGGTCCTGCGTCATGGATCTGCCACAGGGTCATTGATTCCCGCCAATCTTGCCCTGCTGTGCAGTCTGCTGGGCACGCCATACGCCCCGGATCTGACAGGGGCCATCCTGCTGGTGGAAGACGTCTGGGAAGTTCCCTACCGACTCGATCGCATGTTTACCCAGTTGAGGTTGGCGGGGATCCTGGATCAGATTCACGGACTGGCGCTGGGCATCTTCCGTCGCTGCTTCGTGCCCGAAGAAATGGACGCCTCTCCCACCCTTGAAGAGATCGTATTGGATGCCGTGGGTGACCGCCCCCTGCCCATCCTGAACGGCGTGGCATACGGTCACATGTCCGGTCGCCTTTCGCTGCCCATCGGCGCCCTCTCTCGCCTGGAAACCGACCCTCCAGGACTCTCTGTGCTCGAAGCGGCTGTCGAGGCCTGATCGTCGCACCGCTGGCCACCCTGGCAAAGGTCTGCGCAGGTTGACTGGAGAGATCCGGCATCGCTGCCGATAGGCGGAAGGAGCGCCCATGATACTACATAACATCAAATCGATCATTCTGCGAGGGCTCATCCTCCTGACCCTGCAGGCCCTTCCGGGTTCGGCTCAAGGGCCGACGGCTACGGGAATCCGCCTGCTTGCCACCGAGCTGACCTCTGCCCGCGACCCGGCGGCCCGGCGCAAGGCAGCGCAAGGATTGGGCCGTGCCAGTACTCGATTAAGTGTTAATCTGCTGCGCAGGGCCCGGGCGGAGGAACGCAATGTGCAGGTCCGGTTGGAGATCGTGAGGGCGCTGCGCACAATCGCCTTCCAACGTTACCCCGGATATCGTGACGCTCTGCGAGGCATCGCAGAGGCTGCTGACGATGATACCGAAGCCGATGAACTGGTTCGGCTGCGAGCGACCGAAGCCCTCTGGGAGGCGGGCAAGAAAGATCTGCTCGATCCGGTCCCATTCATGGAACGGCAGTTCACTGATCGCGGCGCGCGTCTGCGACTCTCGGCGGTGCAGATGCTGAGAAAACACGGCTCGGTGGAGGCCGCCGATGCGCTGGGACGGGCCATCGTGAACCCCGATCTGACGGAAACCGTGCGACTCGCATCGATCGATGCACTCGGCGCCGTCGCATTGTCAGAAGGTGGTCTGGTGGGTCGAGACGTGGTCGATGCCAACATCGCCTCTGTCGGCCGGATCGGTGTCCAGCCCATTCCTACACCGCGCGGTCTGGATCGCAGGCACGAACGGCAGATCTCCTATCTAGCCAGGGTCATCCGTGACCCTGCCTCATCGACGACACTCGTTCTCAAAGCCGTCAAATCGATGGGGCGCGTGAAGGACAAGTCTTCGATCCCCGTCCTGGTGGAATTGATCGAGACGCACTCTCACGATGGCATCCGCAAGCAGGCAACACGCGTCCTGAGTCATGTGCTGGCCAGACAGTATGAGTAAGGCCAGAGAGTAACACGCGCCGATTTTCAGGCGAGAACGTCAGCCACCGTCTTGGCGAAATCGTCAATCCGGATCGGCTTCTTCAGCACGGCGTGGACGCAGTCAGGTGTCTGCTTGGTGATTTCCTCGTCCACCCATCCCGATAACACGATGACAGGCACGTCGTTCCCCTGATCACGCAATGTGAACAGCAATTGTTCGCCATCCACGGGCCCCGGCATGCGCAGGTCGAGGATGATGAGATCGATCTCCTGTTGCTGAAGTGCATCCATCGCCTGCCACGCATCAGCAACAGGCATGGTGAGGTAACCTCGCTCATCGAGGATCTTCACCACGAGGGCGCGCACGTAAGGGTCGTCATCGACGACGAGGATTCTGCTTGCCATGTGATCGGTGCCGCTCGGGTGATCTGTCGATATGCCTAGTTCACACAAACAATTACCCGAAATTGGGGGCTCGAATGCCAATGGTCAAGGTATTCCTGCCGTGTAAGACAGGTGACGGCTCTGGCTCCCAATGGCTCCAGACATCGAATGAGCTAAGAACACGTAAATAGCATTAGAAATATCTACTTAGATAGGTTCTCTTGCACGGCACAAGGCTTGCAAAGATGTGGATGACCGACGATCTGCGTCGGTTGGCCGTCCGACAACTTTCGTCGACGGATCCACGCATCCTGCAGCAGAGGCAGAAGCCATGCAAGCACTCTCTTTTCTGGCGCTGTGCGCCATCGTCCTGACCAGTCCGAAACTCCAGGCCCAGGAGCCTGGTCCTGTGGTGTTCTCGGAGATCATGTGGATGGGGTCCGGAACCTCGAGCGCCGACGAGTGGATCGAGCTCTACAATCGCGGTACAAAGGCGATCGATCTGACGGGGTGGACGATCACCCGTACCGGTACGGACGGGGCCGAGCAGGAGATGGTGACCATCGGCGAGGGGACGATCGCTGCTGGGGGAACATTCCTGATCGCAAATTACAGCGGCACGTCGAGTCGTTCACAGCTGGCCACGACAGTGCAGTTCGTATCCTCTGCCGTGGCGCTGCCCAACTCGAAGCTGCAGCTGTATCTCTACGATTCGCCCAAGGGCGGTCATCTGGTGGATACAGCCGATGATGGCACCGGCCGCCCCCTGGGAGGGACAACAGAGCCACCATCGGCAATGGTACGCGAGGTATTCGGCATCTCGGGCTCTGAGCCAGAGGCCTGGTCGACGGCAACCGAATCCCATGGGTGGCGCTCCGGTGCCATCGAGCTGGGCACGCCCGGCGCACTGCCGACCCGCCTGCAGCCCAAGGGCGACACACGTGCAACGGGCGTAGCGGGCACGACGTGGGCTCACATGAAAGCTGGTAACCGCAACTGACACCCCGTATCAGCCGCCGCCTGACGTACCGCCATTGCGGTACCCACAGGATCCCTTCCCTGCAGGTCTCTCCCGGGGTTAGCTTAGGCAACCGGGAGGGACCAGCAATCTTGTCACAGAGAACTCGAATCAGTGCATGGCCAGCGCTACTGGCCGGCTTATGGGCGTGCACGGATGCGCCTCCCCCTGAGGTGACCACGCTGGCCTTCACGGATGTGACCGGGGTGGCGACCATCGATTTCCGGCACACCCACGGCGCTGTGGGTGACTACCACTATCCAGAGACATTTGGCTCCGGCGTTGCCTGGCTCGATGTTGATGCCGACGGCAGACTGGACCTCTACTTCGTAGATGGCGGCAGACTGCCTGACACGGGCACCAACGCCGGCCCCGATCGTGCGACGCACGAACCGCTAATTCCCGCCGGGAACCGTCTGTACCGCAATGCGAGCCGTCTGGACACTGTTCAATTCGAGGATGTCACCGAGGCGTGGCGAGCTCGAAGCACGAGCTACGGTATGGGCGTCGCAGCAGCTGATGCCAATGGTGACGGTCTCGTCGACTTGTTTCTCTCGAATGTCGGCCCCAATGAACTGCTCGTGCAGCGGGAGCACACCTTCCACCGGCTGTCGATTCCCACCGATTCGGCCTGGAGCACCGGGTGCGCATTCACTGACCTGGATCTGGATGGTGACCTGGATCTGGCCGTCGTCAACTACGTGCACTTCGATGCGAGCGATCTCCACGCCTGCCAACGTGGTTCCATCCGCACCTACTGCGATCCTGGCGTCTATGAGCCGATGGGTGACGCTCTGTTCCGCAATACCTTGCAGGAGACAGGCGAGTTCAGCCTGGTGGAGATCACACAGGATGCCCGATTCGGCGCGGCGGCGCGTTCCCTCGGCATTGGGATCGGGGACCTCGACCTGGATGGGGACAGCGAGATCTATGTGGCCAATGATGGCCAGCACAACTTTCTGTATCGCAATGACAGCATACCGGGCCGTATTCTGCTGCTGGACGTAAGCTTGACGGCCGGAACCCGCTTCAACTCCAACGGCATGGCCGAGGCTGGCATGGGTGTAGGAATCGACGACCTGGATGCCGATGGGTACCCCGACCTGGTGGTCGCCAACTTCTCTCGTGAGACTCACACACTGTACCAGCATACAGGAAAAGGACTCAGCTTCCGCGATGTCACGCGTGAGGCCGGACTGGCTCGGGCTTCGTTTTTACCACTGGGCTTTGGCGTCAGTCTCTTTGACGCCGATCTGGATGGTGATGTCGATCTGTTCAGCGCCCACGGCCATGTCCTCGACAAAGCAGCCGAGATCGATGCCAGCCTCACCTATGCCCAGCCCGACGGACTCTTCCTCAATGAGGCGGGCCGCTTTGAGGACCATTCAACCGCATTGGGTGTCGCCTACCACGTGCCACGGCCGAGTCGCTCCTCGGCAGGTGCTGACTACGATGGCGATGGCGACGTGGACCTGATTGTGACCAGTGTGGGTGGACGGCCCCGTCTCTTGCGAAACGATCTGGACACCGATCGCCACTGGCTCGTGGTGGAGTTGCAGACGCAGCTACCAGGCAATCGAGCCGGGTGGGGCAGCCGGGTCGAGGTGGAAGCCCCCGGGTCGCGTCAGACACGGCAGTTGCAGACAGGCGGCAGCTATCTCAGCGCCCCGCCGCCAAGGCTGCACTTTGGTCTGGGTCGTGATGTGTCGAAGGTGGACATCACGGTTCACTGGCCCGGCGGTGCAGCCGAGACCTGGCATCAACTGCCCGTCGACGAGCATGTTCAGCTGGTGCAGGGGGCAGCAGCAGCACCACTCGACTGAAGAACGACAGAGGCCCGGTGCGCTTGGATC
>JABHDC010000211.1 GCA_018673255.1 Gemmatimonadota bacterium | reverse complement strand
GGCCGGTGCGCAGGCCAGCAGCATGTCGCAGGCACTGTTGTAGGTATTGCCCATGTTCGCATCGATCATCACGTGGGCAGCCTCGCCGGCGGCCCGTCGGACCGTTTGCACCACGAGGGCATCTCGGGCCAGGCCCGTATCGGGTGCCATCCACCGAGCGCCACGACCGACCTTCACCTTGAAGTGGTGATAGCCGTGTGACTGCCCATCTTCTACCTCCTTGGTGAACAGATCCTGCGCCCCTGCATCGTCGAGTTCGAGATCGTCGATGTAGATCGATGCATCATAGACCGGCACTCTGCGTGAGCCTCTGGCGCCCAGCAGGCGAAACAGTGGCAGGTCCAGAAGTCGGGCGACCAGATCCCAGAGGGGAAGATCGACACGGCTGCCGATCGCTGTGGCACCTTCCGGCATGCGGAACAACTCGCCGACCGTGCGTCCGATCAGCGCCTCAGCTTCCTCCTCCTTCAGCGTCGACCAGCCGATTCCCCAGCCGCCACCTGCGGTGCGCAGGCGCACGACCGGATCACTCAACCGAGGCCCGTGGGTGCCGATGCGGGCATTGTGGCCGATATCACGTGGCCGACGGCCTCGCAGTGTCAGCTTCTCGACGGCATCGATCCGCTCTGTGTACACCTGCTCCAATTGCTGTTCTACGACCGTTGTCGTCATCGGGCCATATCCGCTTGGGTTTGACATTATACTCAGAGGCGCGGTAGGGTAGCCACGAGGGGAATTCATCGCAACCGGGAGACGTCAGATGGCTCGCTGGGAACGAGAGATGGTCGGCAATGTTCCCGCTCATGTTCTGGATCCACAGGCACGTGAGCGGGTCGGCGATCTACTGCGTACGGCCAGAGATGCACGGCCGCGCAAGCTGGAGGCGGGGACGGTCGTGGAATTCCTCCGGGGCGGACATCTGACCTGTGGTTATCTGCGGTCCACGCCGATGACGCGAAAGGGTCTGTTGATCGTTGATCGTGATGGCCAGGAGCGTCGCCTCCGCTCGGACAGGATCCTGCACCATGGGCTCGAGCAGGTTGCAGTGACGCCCCTCGAAAGAGGGCTGGATCAGTTGCACACCATCGATCGAATGCGGCAAATCGCTGCTGATAAGATCGACCTGGTCACCCTGCGTGAGTTGGCCATCGAGGTAGCCGGCCAGACGCATACGTGGCGTGTGGCGGAGCTGGCCCGGATCCACGATTCGACGGATCGCCCCACCTCACTGCAGTGTGTGGCCATGTTGCGCGCCCTCTACGCGGGGCAGGAATTCCGACGGGTCGTCGACGATTGGATCGCACGGTCACCCGAGGCGCTGCACGGTGCACGGGCCTCACGTCGCCGGGAGGCCGACAAACGGCAGCACGTTGCCGATCAGGCGGGCTGGCTACTTCGGGTTGCCGAGGGTGGAGAGTATGCCCCGGCGCCCGCCGATGTTGATCATCTCCTGCAGGATCTGGCCACGTATGCCGTGTCGTCGACCGATGAGGAGCCAGGCGAGATCGTCCATCTCGTGCATGCCGCCCATCTGCACGGCCGTGCGGCGGTGACGGATCTGCTGAAACGTCTCGGTTACTGGGATGCCGATGAGAATCTGATCCTCCACCGTGAAGCAATCCCTCAGCAATTCACGCCCGAAGCACAGGCGCAGTCGAAACTACTGTGCTCCTGCCAGCCCCTGTGGCGCGGGTGGCCTAGTTGGGGGCACGCCAGTATAGGGATCACAGATCCTGTCGATGATCAGATCTGCCTCAGGGCGTGGAGCGTTCGCAAGCGACGGCGTGGTGGATGGCGCCTGCGCCTGCATGTGGCGTTGCCAGGCCTGTGGTTACGTGAGGGCGGGGTACTGGTTGAAGAGATCGCAGACCGCGGGGTAACGATCGAATTGCCCGATCGTCGTCTGCCGATGATTCCGAGCGATTTGCTGCGAGCCTGCAGCTTCACCACCACCACAAGTCGACCGGCCCTGAGTTTCGTTGTCGATCTGGATGCGTCTGGCCGATTGCTGGATGCCCGGCTGCGTCGCACCCGGTTGCGACTGCGTGCGATGCTGGCATCGAGCCTGACCGCCACAGAGGGCAAATCGCAGGCCAGGGAAGCGGTCACCCTCGCGACGCAGTTGCGCGAGGGGCGGCGTGCTGCCGGGGCCTGGGAATATCTTGGGGGCGAGCGAAGGATTCAGGCCATCGATTCGCGGCCTACGTGCAGTCGGGTCGGGGTCCAGGACTTGGCCGCCATCGACCGGGAGATTCTCTTCATAGGGGAGCAGGCGGCTGCTCGCATCTGCCAATCTGCGCAGGTGGCAACCATCTATCGAACACGCGCTCCAGCGATGGCGGCGACACCCGCGGTGCCGGATTTGAACCCGGCTTCGTTGTCAGATACGTGGCCGGACGCATGGCTGGAGATGGAAGGGGACGCTCGCGCGCTCTATGATCGCTGGCAGATGGAGGGGCACGTGGCGTCGGAGAGTCTGCAACTGGATGCAGCCGGTCACTCAGGTACCGGATCCGGTCCGCGAGCTCTGGGGGTGTCGCCAGCAGACAGCCATGGCGAGTTGCTGATGCAGCAGCAACTGCTGGCGCTGGTCGGAGATGGCAAGGTCCGGACTGCCAGGACCATGGAGTCATGGCTTCAGCGTCAGCAAGCCTGCCAGGAGGCGGCCGATACTGCGACTCGTGCAGGGCGGCGTCACTGGTGTCTCCGCTGGCTGGCGGCGCACCAGGATCACCGATTGGGGGCGTGGGTGGCGGCGCGCCGAGGCGCCGGTTATCTGATCCTGTTCGACGAGTTGCCCATGTCGGCCTGGGTACCGGCAGGGGGCGAGATGACGGCACAGGCCGGTGATCGTCTGACGGTCGCCATCGAACGGGTCAATGTGCGCGGTGACGAACTGCTGCTGGCTGACCCCCGGCGGGAGACCTCTCCCGCGTAGGTCGTTCAGGTCGTGTGGGGCCCTGGATCGGTCGCTGGCGCGCTAGCCGGTCCGGTCGTCAGTCGGTGTGTAGGCCAGATTTGGTGCCAATGCCCGTTCGGCCGCCTGCAGCGGTGTGCCTCGTCGAGTGGCATACGCCTCGACCTGGTCCCGATCGATGTTGCCCACGGCGAAGTAGCGCGCCTCAGGGTGTTGGAAGTACAGGCCGCATACCGATGCGGCTGGCAGCATGGCGCAGGTCTCGGTGAGACGGATGCCGGTGGCCCCCGTCGCGTCGAGGCTGTCGAAGAGGCGGGTCTTGTCGTCGTGATTGGGGCAGGCCGGGTATCCCGGTGCCGGGCGAATACTGCGGTATCTGGCGCCGATCAGGTCGTCCAGTGACAGAGCCCCTTCCTGCTTGCCGAATCCCCATTCATTGCGCACCTGTCGGTGCAGATACTCGGCGAAGGCCTCTGCCAGCCGGTCGGCCAACGCTTTGAGCATGATGGCACTGTAGTCATCGTGTTCGGCCTCGAGTCGAGCGACATGCTCCTCGCAACCCAGACCGGTTGTGAGCGCGAAGGCGCCGAGATAGTCATCGATGGCTGCCTCTGCCGGGGCGACAAAATCCGCCAGGCTCAACAGGGGGGCATTGTCATTTCGTTTGCGCCGTTGCTGTCGCAAGAAGCAGTAGCGCATCAGCTCACGTTCTCTGGTCTCATCCGACCAGAGAACGACGTCGTCGCCGCGTGCAGTGGCCGGGAAGAACCCATAGGCGCCTCGGGCCTGAAGCCAACCCTCTGAAAGGATCTGGGCAAGCATCCGCTGCGCATCGGCGAACAGTTCACGAGCCTGGGCGCCTTTGTCGTCATCGGCTTCCAGGATGGCTGGATAGGCCCCCCGCAATTCCCAGACGTGGAAGAAGGGTGCCCAGTCGATGAGTTCGGCAACCTGTGACAACTCCGGGGTTGCTTGCCGCGAGCCGATGAAGTCGGGCTCCTGAAAGAGCTCCGGATCGAAGGCGGGGCGCAGCCGACGCTCGATGGCCTGCCCGTAGGGGACCAGATCCTGTTCCTTCTGCCCACTGGCAAAGGAGACCCGGCTACGTTCCTGTTCCTGGTGGTTGGCGTCGATGACCTGCGCCGCCTTGTCAGACAGCAGACCGGAGACGACACCGGGGGCCCGTGATGCATCTGACACGTGGAAGGTCGGGCCGGAGTAGGCGGGGGCAATCTTCACCGCAGTGTGTCGTCGGCTGGTGGTGGCACCACCGATCAACAGGGGTATCTCAAATTCCTGGCGCTCCATCTCCCGCGCGACGTGGACCATCTCCTCCAGAGAAGGGGTGATCAGACCACTCAATCCGATCAGGTCGGCGTTGCATTCCCGGGCCGCAGAGAGGATGCGATCGGAGGGGACCATGACCCCCAGATCGGTCACGTCGTATCCATTACACCGCAGCACGACGGCCACGATGTTCTTGCCAATGTCGTGCACGTCGCCCTTCACGGTAGCCATCACAATCTGCGTGCGTCGCCCCCCGTCGCCGCGGGCAGCTGCTTCCCTCCGAGCCTGCTCCATCAAGGGCTCCAGATACGCCACGGCCTGCTTCATGACCCTGGCGCTCTTGACGACCTGCGGGAGAAACATCTTGCCCTCGCCAAACAGATCACCGACGACACTCATGCCCGCCATCAGTGGCCCCTCGATGATTTTCAGGGGGCCGTCATAGAGGCCGATGGCTTCTTCCATGTCCTGCTCGATGAAGTCGGTGCGACCGTGGAGCAGAGCGTGCTTCACTCGTTCCTCCAGTGGCAATTCACGCCAGCTGTCATCCTGTGTTGCTCGCTGACTACCAGCCTCGGACCGGAAGCGATGGGCCAGAGTCAGCAGGCGCTCGGTCGCATCCGTCCGCCTGGCCAGCAACACATCCTCGACGTGTTCGAGCAGGTCGGCATCGATGTCTTCGTAGACGATGATCTGTCCGGCATTGACGATGCCCATGTCCAGGCCGGCACGGATTGCATGGTAGAGGAAGGCGGAGTGCATCGCTTCGCGCACCACGTCGTTGCCGCGGAAGGAGAAGGAGATATTGCTGACGCCACCTGACAATTTGACGCGCGGAAATCTCTGTTTGAGCTGACGCAGTGAGGCGATGTAGTCGGCGGCATAGTTGTCGTGTTCTTCCATGCCCGTGGCGACGGTCAGGATATTCGGATCGAAGATCAGGTCTTCCGGCGAGAAGCCGAGTTCATCCACCAGAATGCGGAAGGCGCGGTCATAGATCTGCAGTCGTCGTTCCACGTCGACTGCCTGTCCATCCTCGTCGAAGGCCATGATGACGACGGCCGCCCCATAGCGGCGAATGATCCGGGCTTGTTCACGGAAGGCATCCTCACCCTCCTTGAGGCTGATCGAGTTGACGATTCCCTTGCCCTGCAGGCATCTGAGTCCTGCCTCGATGACGGCAAAGTTCGAGCTGTCGATCATGACGGGGACGGCGGCGATGTCGGGTTCGGCGGCGATCCGGTTGAGTAAGGTGTGCATCTCTTTGACGGAGTCGAGCAGACCTTCGTCGAGATTCACATCGATGATATTGGCGCCACCCTCCACCTGCTGGCGCGCGACCTCGACGGCTTTCTCGTAATCGGCTGACTTGATGAGGCGGGCGAAACGGCGGGAGCCGGTGACATTTGTTCGCTCACCCACCAGCGTGAAATTGCTGTCGGGGCGCAGACTCAGTGTTTCGAGGCCACTGTAGCGTGTCAGCTGCGAGCCCTGGATCAGATCGACATCACGCCGGGTGGCTTCGGCCACGGTGGTGGCGATGGCACCGATGTGTTCGGGTGTGGTGCCGCAGCAGCCGCCTACCATGTTCAGCCAGCCCTGGCGGGCGAATTCGCCCAGCGTATCGGCCATCTGCTCCGGCGTCTCATCATAACCGCCGAATTCGTTCGGGAGACCGGCATTCGGATAGCAGGTGACCGGCAGGGGCGCCAATTGCGCCAGTTCTTCCACGTAGGGGCGCATCTGACTGGGGCCGAGGGCACAGTTGAGTCCCACGCTGATGAGCCCGGGTGCGTGCTCAATGGAGACCCAGAATGACTCCAGGGTCTGGCCCGACAGGGTTCGACCGCTGCGATCGGTGATCGTCACCGAAATCATCAGGGGCGGTGCTTCACCGTGTCGATCAGCATACTCGGATACGGCCCACAGGCATGCTTTGAGTGTCAGCGTGTCGAACACGGTTTCGGCGAGCAGCACGTCGACGCCACCATCCACCAACCCTTCGATCTGCTCATAGTATCCGGCGGCGATCTCTTGGAATGTGTGCGAACGATAACCTGGATCGTTGACGTCGGGGGAGAGAGAGAGTGTCGCCCGTGTGGGACCCATGGCCCCGGCGACGAATCGTGGCCGATCAGGATTCTCGGCGGTGAACTGATCTGCCACCGTGCGCGCCAGCTGGGCCGCTTCCCGGTTGATCTCCGAGACCAACCGGCCCAGTCCGTAGTCCTCCATGGACACGGGTGTGGCATTGAAGGTGTTCGTCGCAATGATATCCGCGCCTGCTCTCAGGTAGGCGCTGTGGATATCCGAAATGACCTGTGGTCTGGTCAGGCAGAGCAGGTCATTGCAGCCCTGCAGGCTCCCGGGCGCGTCGGTGAATCGCGTGCCCCTGAAATCCGACTCCTGCAATTCGGCGGCCTGGATCTGCGTCGCCATGGCGCCATCGATGATGAGGATTCGTTCGCGCAGGGCGTCGGTCAGTGTCGTTGAGCTTGGCATCGGAACTCGTTGTGAGAAGGCGGTTTAGGGCTGGTCGACAGGTCATCTACAATGCCGAAACGTAACAGGCATGTTGATAAATGTCAATATCAAGATTTCTTGATATATGAGATGATAGAAAGAGGAATTGCCTCGACTGGCGCCCAGGACGACCAGGCAGCATCCTTTGGCCCGGACAACCCCATCGGGCTCGCGGGCCCACCTCTTGTCAGGAGTTTGAGACCACCATGACACTACGCGTTGGCATCATCGGCGTCGGCGGGATCGCCGGCACACACATCCCCGGTTGGCAGGCCTCTCAGGATGCTGAACTGGTCGCAGGCAGTGACATCAGCGAATCCGCGTTGCAGGCCTGGGGGGATCTCCACGGCATCAGTAAGCTGGAGACGAAGGCCGAGGATCTGATCGCCGATCCGGATATCGACATCATCGATATCTGCACGCCGAATATGTATCACGCCCCTTTGACGATTGCCGCCCTGGAGGCAGGCAAACACGTGATCTGCGAGAAACCGCTGGCCCCGACTCCTGCCGATGTGCAGCGGATGATCGAGGCGCGAGATCGGTCAGGGAAGATGCTCATGACGGCGCAGCATTTTCGCTTCCAGGGCAAGTCTCAGGCGATGAAGGCTGAACTGGAAACCGGTGTGCTCGGTGACATCTACCACGCCCGCAGCTGGATGCTGCGACGTGGTGGGGCACCGGTTCGCCCAGGGTTCATCCTCAAAGAGCATTCTGGTGGTGGTCCCTGTATCGATATCGGTGTCCACATTCTGGATCTGACCCTCTGGTTCATGGGCAATCCCGAACCGGTCGCCGTCAGCGGTGTGGCCCGCAACGATCTGGCTAAGCAGGAGGGCGCTTTCTCAGGCTGGGGACGGGCACCGATTCCAGCCGAGTACGATGTGGAAGATTTCGCCGCCGCTTTCGTTCGATTCGAGAATGGGGCCACCCTCGTGTTGGAGGTGTCCTGGCTCCTGCATCATCAGACCGAAGGGGAGGACATGCAGATGTGGCTCTACGGAACCCGTGCCGGAGCCCATTGGCCCAAGGCTGAGTTCTACGAAAGCAATCCGGACACGCGGCAGTTCTATGACCGCAGTATCAAACTCGACCATGCCGGACTCGAACCTCATGCCCAGGAGTGTGTGGAATTCGCGCGGGCGATCGCCGCAGGCGCACCCTCGCCGGTGCCGGCGGAGCAGTCCATGCAGGTGATGAAGATTCTGGATGGGATCTATCGAAGCCAGGAAGAGGCCCGAGAGGTCCGCCTGGACTGAGCGGAGTCGTGTCGCGGTGATACCGGGAAAGTGCCGGAAGGTGCGTCTCGGTTAGCCTCGCCGGCGTTGGAACAACTCTTCGAGGGCCGCCACGGTCCAGGTGTTGATTACCTGATCGGCCGACAGCCAGGCCTTGCGGGCGATGCCGACACCCAGAGCCACTTGGTCGAGATCCGAAAGGCTGTGAGCATTTGTGTTGATCGAAACCAGCACGCCCATTTCCTGAGCCTTGCGTAGTGACCGCCAGTCCAGATCGAGGCGACGTGGGAGGGCATTCAACTCGATGACCACACCCAGATCGAGAGCCGCCGTGAGCACCGCATCGATGTCGACGTGAGCCGCCTGGCGCTCGAGAAGGAGTCGTCCGGTCGGGTGGGCGAGGATCGTGGTAGCATCATGCTCCATGGCGGCGATGATCCGGCGGGTCATCGTCGCCTCGTCCATATTCAGCGAGGCGTGAATGGCGACGATGACGTAGTCGAAGGTGGCCAGGATGTCGTCGTCGTAATCGAGGCGGCCATCTTCGAGGATGTCGCACTCAATACCCTTGAAGATGCGGATGCCATCGTGGGGTGCCGCGTCGATCGCCTCGTGCTGCTTGAGGATGTCTGCCGGTTTCATGCCATACACGTAGCCGGCCGACTGCGAGTGGTCGCTGATGCCGATGAAATCACAGTCGCGCTCGCGAGCACCGTCGACCATCTGCTGCAGCGAGTCGGTGCCATCCGAATCGGTCGTGTGGACGTGCAACTGGCCACGCACATCTTCCACCTGAATCAGATCGGGCAGTTGACCGGTGTCGGCTGACTCGATTTCACCGAGACCCTCACGCAATTCGGGTGCGATGTAGGCCAGATCCAGGGCGGCGAACAGATCCTGCTCGGTCGAACAGACCAGAGGTACTTCGCCATCTGCGGGGAACAGACCGTATTCATTCAGACTGAACCCGCGGGCCAGGGCCCGTGAGCGCATCTGGACGTTGTGGTCCTTGCTGCCGGTGAAGTGATGGAGAATGGTGGCAAAGTGTTCGTCGTCGACGAGGCGCAGATCAGCCTGAAGACCCGAGGCGAGGGTGACTGAGGTCTTGCGTTCGCCCTGGGCGATGACATCCACTACATCGGGGTGCCCGATGAAGGCGGCAGAGACGGCGGCCGGATCCGTGCAACTGAGCACGATATCGATGTCCTTCACGATCTCTTTGGCTCGTCTCAGCGAGCCGGCGACACTGATGCGCAATGTCGCCGGGTGTGCCGTGAGTGCCTCGACGAGCGGCGCTGCGGCTGCCTGGGCCACATCGTAGCGGAACTGGCCTGAGAAGCGCTCAATGCGCTGGATGCCCTTGAGGATATTCTGCTGGGTCTTGGCGCCGAAGCCGGGCAGTTCATCGAGTCGGCCATCTTCACAGGCGGCGGCCAGATCGGCAATGCTGGCGATACTCAGGGCATCGTAGATGGCTTTGACCTTCTTCGTGCCCAGTCCTGGGATGCGGAGCAGGTCGAGGAGCGTTTCGGGGATCTGCTCCGTCAGCTTTTCGTACGCAGCGGTTGACCCCTTTTCGACAAACTCTCTGACAGATTCCTCAACGCCCTTGCCGACGCCGTCGATCTCAGTCAGTGAGCCGGAATCCAGCATGAGAGGGATGTCGACTTCGAGTTCCTCCAGCATGCGGGCCGCATTGGCGAAAGCCCTGACACGGAAGGCGTTGGCGCCAGATAATTCCATCAACGACGCGTGTCGTTGCAGGAAGTGGATGATCTGGGCGCTTGTCGAAGATTCGGTCATCGACGGCGATGGGGCTATCGCGTACGGCGCACGACGTCGAGGACGGCCGTGGTCAGATGCTTGTTGCCTGCAGCCAGGCCACCCTCGATCAGGGGATTCTCCTGATTGTAGCGGCGGACCTCACCGTCCAGGTCGACCATATGCCCGCCGGCCTCGCGTACCAGTAGATCACCGCCACACACATCCCACTCGTTCTTGGGTTGTACGCTGACATTCAGATCAGCACCACCGGCGGCGACGACGGCCAGTTTGTAGGCGACCGATCCTACGGGACGGACCTCGCCAAGGAAGGGTTCGATGGCGTCGACCTCGCCACGGGCCTTCTCCGACCGACTGACGATGAGAGATGCGTCGCTCAGGTCCACCAGCTCGCTGCAGAAGACGCGCTGACCATTGAGGAATGTGCCGCCTCCCTTGATCGCCGTGTACATCTCGTCGGCAGCCGGATTATACAGGGCCGCCACGGTCGGTTCGCCATCCTCGACGAGGGCGATGGAAACGGCAAACTCGGGGATGCCTTCCAGGAATTCTTTGGTCCCATCGATGGGATCCACGATCCAGACGGAAGATGCCGAGAGGCGCTCGGGAGAATCCACCGTCTCTTCCGACAGCCAGCCGTGCTGCGGGAAGGCATCACTGAGCGCCTTCTTGAGGTGCGCGTCGGCAGCCTCGTCAGCGCTGGTGACCGGATCGTAATCCGAGGAACGCAGCGCGTCTCCGGTGAGTTTCCCCTTCGATGGATCCTCACCCTTGTTGCGAACATCGTAGTCGCCCCCATAGAACTGGAGGATGAGTTTGCCCGCTTCGCCTGCCGCATCGACGGCGGCCTGTAGTTCGTCTCTAGCCATGGAGAGCAAGATACTCTCTGTCGCCGGGGTCGGCCACCGTCCCCAGGAGGTCATCGGGCAAATTCACGCCGAAGCGTACAAAGAAAAACCCCACATCCCTGTGGGGTTGCGCGACGAGTCCATACTGGCTCTCGGCCGAAGCCGAGTCATCACCGACCATTCGCACTACGCTCCGACCTCCTTGTCGGGCAGGGCAGGCTCGGACGATGTGTGTCCCAAGCGTGCCCCTACTTTGTATCGGCGGCACCGGTGGAATTCTCCAACCCTTCTTCGTACAATCGACCACCCTGCCGGTCCTTGGGGCAGCGGCGAACCGGTGCACTCGAGAGAATCGACATGACACGAGGTGGATGGTGACACTGAATAGACTCAAGGCATGCGGCTGGACATGGGCGCTGCTGGCAATGTGGACCCTGTCGATACCGCAGGCGGTCGCTGCTGACGTGGCGGCGGAACTCGATTCGTTGCGAGTTCAGGCCAGCTGGGGTGAACTCGCTTTCGGGAATGGCCAGATTCGTCAGGTGAAGGTCGACGCGGTCGAAGACGGCCAGGTCATGCTGACGGAAGTGATCGGCGCCCTTCATGTGCGGCCGGCGACGTACTCTCTGAATGAAGTGCAATCGGTTCGGGTCCTGGGCCCACGACGCATCCAGCCGCGCATGTCGCCACGACAGGGGGCAACCTCATTGCCGCTGGTCCTGGGAATGGAATTGCTCATCCCCGGTGCGGGATACTTCCAGATGGGCGAGGGTGGCAAGGGTCTGCGAATCCTGCTGGCTTCGGCGGCACTGGGTGCCACGGCAATGGCCTCCGGTGAGGATACGGCGGCCGCCTGGATTCCACTCGGCGTCTGGCTCAAACTGTACTCCCTCGGCCATCTTGCCGATGAAGTGCGAGCCGATCAGGCTCTGCAGGATGCCCGCACAAGACGTCTCTCAGCGTCCCTGATGGCACCGGTCTCATCCACACCAACGGTCCTGGCCCTACGCTGGCATCGCTGATCGAGCGCCTTCAGCGACAACAGACACACGGCCGATCAAGCCATGAAAATGGGGCCCTTCGGATGATACCGGAGGGCCCCATTCTGATCTGTGACTGATCTGGTCGTCAGGTCGCGCGGCGTCTCTGCTGGAGCCAGGCTTGTCCATCCATGGCCAGGCTGAGGAATGTCGGCACCAGGAACAAGGTGAAGACAGTCGAGACCACCAGGCCGCCGATCACGACGGATCCCAGTCCGCGATACAGTTCGGACCCGGCACCGGGAAACAGCACCAGGGGCAACATGCCTAAGGCACTGGTGATGGTGGACATGAAGATTGGGCGCACCCGGCTGGCAACGGATCGACGGATCGCTTCCCGCCGATCCAATTCTGGCTCTTCCCTCAGGATGTTGAGCGTCTGGTGGACGATGAGGATGGCAGAATTTACCACCACGCCGATGAGGATGACGAAGCCCAGCATCGTCAACATGTCCAGTGGCTGCAGAGAGATCAGCGCATTGACCGCCGCCAATCCGAGAATCCCGCCTGCCGTAGCAGGTGGCACACTCAGCAGAATGACGACAGGGTAGAGGAAGCTCTCAAACAGCGACGCCATCAGCAGGTAGGTGATGACGAGGGCGAGCAGGAAGTTCCACTGCAGTGCTTCGCGGGTCTTGCGCAGATCATCTGCTGTGCCGGACAACACCAGATCGTAGGGTGGCTGCAACTGGCCCGAGGAGCGCAGGGGATCGACGATCTGCGTCTGGATATCCTCCAGGGCCGTCTCCAGGGCGAGTGTCTCGGGTGGGACGACGCGGATGGTGATCGCCCTGTCCCGCTCGATGTGGTTGATCTGCTCCGGACCTGAAGTGACCACCACATCGGCAACCGAATTGAGTGGCACGAGCCGGCCTCCCGGCGTGAACAGGGGCAACTGGCCGATGTCCTGCGTACGGAACCAGTCATCATCACCTCGCAGTGTCAGATCGATCTCCTCGCCCTGATACTGGTATCCGTCCACGATGGCGCCATCCATGAGTGCATTGACGGCGATGCCGATCTCGCGAGCCGTCAGGCCCACTTCGGCGGCGCGTACGCGGTCCGGGATGACCCGCACTTCCGGATTCCCCAGATCCAGACTCGGAATGGGGCGCGCCTGGGCCCCTGGAACCACCTGCGTCACCTGGCCGAAGATCTGCCCGGCCAGACCAATGAGGCGTTCCAGATCAGGGCCAGTGATTTCGATGTCGATCGCGCGCCCACCGCCGAATCCGCTGAAGAGTCCGGATTGCCGCACGATGGCAATCATGCCCGGGACCGAGAAGACTGGGCCCTGGATCAGGGGAATCAGTTCCTTCACACGATCCGGATCATCGGTGCGGGCCCCCATGAAGGCCGATCGGCCGAAGGCGACGTAGAACATGTGCGGCACGAGCAGATCGTCGAGGGCGGCTGCCTCCGGCGTGCCGGGGCGGGCATCCCAACGGGGGCGCAGGGCGTCCTCGATCTGCTGTCCCACCTCGATGAGCTCGTCGAGATTGTAGCCGGGTGGTGGCAGGAGGATTCCGAAGATGAGGTTACGGTTGCCCGTCGGCAGATATTCTGCCTTAGGCAACAATCCCCATGCAGCGGCCAGTGACACACCGACCAGAATGGTCACGACGCCGACGCGGCTGGCTGTGCTGCCTGAAATTCGATACACACTGTCGCTGATGAAGGTGCGAAGGGATCCGCCGATTGCATCCAGAAAGTTGCTGCTTTGGCGGTCGCCGGGGTGCACGTCAGTTTCTTCGCGAATCCGTCCCAGCATGCGTGATGACATCATGGGGATGACGGTGATGGCGACGACCAGACTCAGGGCGACCGAACTGGAAACGGCGATCGCAATATCCCGGAAGAGCTGGCCTGCTTCGTCCTGGATGAAGACGATGGGCAGAAAGATGGCGATCGTCGTCAGCGTACTGGCCAGTAGGGCTCCCCAGACTTCGACGGCCCCATCGTAGGCCGCCCGGGCCCGATCCTTACCCATCTGCCGATGGCGGAAGATGTTCTCCAGGGCGACGATGGAATTGTCGACGACCATGCCCACGGCGAAGGCCATGCCTGCCAGACTGATGACATTGATGTTGCGGCCCACGACCGACATGACGAGGAAGGTGCCGACGATGGAGATGGGAATGGAGGTGACGATGATGAGGACACTGGACACACTTCTCAGGAACAGCAGCAACACGGCAGTCGCCAGTGCGCCGCCCACGAAGATGTTGTTACGAACCAGATTGATCGCAGAATAGATGTAGTCCGTTTCGTCATACACCTGTTCCAGATGCAATCCCTCACGCGCCAGAGGGCCCTCGTTGAGCTCGGCGACGGCGGCCCGGATCCCCTCCATCACGGTCAGCACATTGGCGCCTGTCTCACGTGTCGCATTGATGGCGATCGCCGTATTGCCGCGGTAGCGGACGGTGGCGCCCGCCTTCTTGAAGCCCAGCTTGGCACGGGCCAGATCACCGACGCGCAGGTGTGAACCATTGGCATCAGACCGCACGACAACCTGCTCGATATCCTCCGGTGCCACATACTGGCCGACGGTGCGTACGATGTAACGGCGTTTGCCCTCATCGAAGGCACCGGCGGAGATGTTTGCATTTCCCGCCTGGATGGCCCCCATCATCTGGCTGACACTGACACCATGGGCGGCCATGGCCTGGGGATCGACGATGACCTGCAACTCGCGAACGAAGCCCCCATACACATTGCTCTGGGCGACACCCTCGACACGCTCCACCGAGGCCTTGATCACATTCTCGGCATAGTCGCGGTAGGTTTCGATGTCGATGTCGTCGCGTTGATCTGACTGCGGATTCAGAATCAACCAGGTGATGGCGCTCGTGTTGGCACCCGATCCAGAGGAGAGAACGGGCTTGTCGGCCTCGGCCGGATATCCTCTGACTTGATCAAGCTTGTTGGCGACCTTGAGCAGGAGGGCATCCGGATCCTGGCCGACGCTGAACTCGAGATTGATGACGCCACGACTGTCTGCTGACTCGCTCGTCATCTTGTCGAGCCCCTCAACACTCTTGAGGCGTTCTTCCTGGCGCTGAATGATCTCCTGCTCGACCTCTTCCGGGCTGGCGCCGGCCCAGAATGTGGTCACCGTCACAATGGGGCGATCCACATCCGGCGTGAGCTGGATGGGAATCCGGAACAGCGCGATGAAACCGAACAGCGCAATCAGCAGCACACCGACGATGGCACTGACCGGGCGATGGATGGCAGAGTTGACGAGTTTCACGATTCTTATCGCCTATTGCAGCTTGCGGACGACGCGGATGGCCTGCCCGTCCTGGAGTCGCTCATTGCCACGAACGATGGCCAGCTCACCGGGCTGCAGATCACCTTCTACCGCGACATATCCCTGATGGGCCAGGCCTGTCTGCACTGTTCTCTGCACCGCACTTCCGTCCTGGGCTACGAAGAGGAAGGTGCCCCGGACGCTGTTGACGACGGCATCCTTGTGCACGAGCAGAACATCTCCGGGTTGTTGCACGGAGAGATTCACGCGCGCCGCCATGCCGGCACGGATTCGACCGGTGGGGTTGAGAAATTCAACGACGACGGGGAAGGTGTGTGAGTCGGCGTAGCCCTGGGCGAGGATGGCGACGATCCGCGCCGTGATGATATCAGTGCCGAGGGCGCCGATGACAACATCGACCTCTTGGCCCAACTGCAATTGGGATACGTGCCGCTCGGGAACATTCACGTAGACGCGGACCGTGTCCGTCGATACGACGCGCACGACCCCATCGCCACGGTTGACCCATTGTCCCAGTTCGACCAGGGGTTCCACGATGTGACCATCGAAGGGCGCGCGAATCGTGAGATCATCGAGCCGTGACTGCAGATCCTGAAGCTGTGAGCGGGCCCGGTCGAGTTCGACCTCGGTTTCCAGGGCAGCGTCTTCGGAGATCGCATTCTGGGCCAGCAACTGGGCGCTCTGCTCCTGGCGGAAACGATGCAGTTTTACGTCGGCCAGAGCAGCGATCAGACCGGCGCGCAACTGGTCGTTGTCGAGACGGTAGATCGCCTCGTTTCTGCGGACCGTCTGTCCTGCCTCCTTTGCGCGACCGACGACGATGCCATCCGTCTGGCTGGCGACGATGGTCACCCGTCGTGGATGTACACTGCCCACCAGGGTCAGGTCCTGCACCACGGGTTGAGTGAGAATCTCAGCCACGATCACACCGGCAGGGGGGCGTTGGGCAGACAGATCGGTGACACCGAACAGAAACACGAGGGTCGCAGCTGTGGCAGCGACGCAGAGCAGGCGGCGCATCACGTGGGTACTCCGGTAACGAGAATGGGATGCTTCAGACAGGGGCTGGACTCGCCGCAGGCGGCCAGGCTGGTTGGGAAAGCTACGCTGTGGGGGGTAACAGCGGCAAGCGGGCCGCATTGTCGGCAGTGACCTAGCGGGGGCCTAACGCGACAGACGGACTGTGTCGAAGATGTCGGCGAAGAGGAAGAAATCGTCGAAGTCGATCCTGCCGTCATCATTCAGGTCGTAGATCGGGTCCCAGCCGGCATGGAAACGTGTCAGACCCAGATGATCTGCGAAGAGGAAGAAGTCATCCAGATCGATACGTCCATCACGGCCAAAATCGCCGGGCTCGGGTTGTGCGACCAGTGGACTGATCTCGATGGCCATGGTCCCGATTCCCCGGGCGCCAAAGGCATCGGTCGCCGTCAGGCGCAACGTCGTGCTGCCGCTGAAACCCTCCAGCGTTGAGATCCTCAGCTCTGTCTGTGCTTCATCGAGCAGGGCCTCGATGCCGGCTCCCGCTTCGAGAGACCAGTTCAGCTCAACCAGGGGATCGTCGTCGGATGCCAGATCGCTCAACTGCAGCGTTGCCTGGCCGCCGGAGAACAATTCGAGGACTGCGAAAGGGCCAACCCGGGGTGCCGTATTGGTGCCTCCCGTATCCACAATGGTGGTGTCCGTGCCGCCATCGTCGATGCCGAGGATGGTCACAGTCATGGTGTCGAGGCCGCTGGCCCCCTGTGCATCGGTGGCGGTCAGGACCACACTGACCTCTCCGGATGCATCGATCTGAGACGTGAGAGTCGCAGCCCGGACAGCAGGATTGATGGTGATCTGGAGCCCTGCCTGCAAGGTGATTCCTGTCCAGGTCAGTTTCGTGGCCCCCTCGTCGTCACTCACATATCCGTCGAGCGCCAGTTGGGCGGATTCCCCTGCATTGACGAACAGATTGGGAAGCGTGACGACGGGTGTCGCATTGACGACACTGACGCGGATCGTGTCTGTGGCACTCTTGTTCGGCGTTATCGCCTGGAGGATCACCTCGCCACCCTCTCGCGAATCATTGCGAGGCGTGACGCGAAGCAGACGATGGTCGAGGTCGATGACGACATCCACATCGCCAATCGTCTGGGCCGACCATGTGACCAGGTCGGCATCGTCGCCACTCACGAAGTTGTCCAGGAATAGCTGCAGACCACCCAGGCCGATCTCCAACTCCTCGGGGACTTCGCTCAGCAGCGGCTTCGTGCCGACGATATTGATCTGCAGCAGGGCACTTGTCGCTTCGCCATCAGGGTCGGTGACCGTCAGAATGAGATCCACGGTTCCCGGCGTCGATTCAGCGACGTAGGTCAGGACCAGATGCTCGATCTGTGCCTGGCCCTGGGCAGGGGATGCTACCGTGGCTGACAGATTTGCAGGGTCGTGATCCGGGTCGCTGATGTAGGGTGACAGATCCACGATGAGTGTGTCATCGATCTCCACATCCAGGACCGGCAGCGTCGTGATGACGGGTGCCTGCGGATTGGCGGTGAAGATGGCGACCTGCAGGGTGTCGGTTGTTGCCGCCCCCTGCGGGTCACTCGCGCGCAAGGCAATCCAGCCATTGCCGCTGAAGCCACTGGTTCCCTGCAGGCGCAGCGAACCGGCCTGGAGTGTGGGCTCCAGCCCCAGTGCGGAGAGGATCTCGAGAGTCAACACCGTGCTCTCGTCCTCAGCGTCCGAGATCAGTTGGGCCAATGGGATCTGCAGCGTGTCGCTGCGAGCCATTGTTGTGTCCGACAACAGGAAGGCCGGTGCGTCATTGACCGGGGCTACGTGAATCGTGTCGGTCAGACTTGTGATGGCGAAGTCCTCATCCGTCACCGACACCCGTAGCCGGAAGGCTCCGTTGGCATCTTGCAGGGGGTGAACGGACAGCAGTCCCGTTGTGGCGTCGAAGGACGTCACCAGTTCGTCGGCCGGTACGAATTGCCATGTCAGCTTCCCGAAGGGTGTTTCGCTGTCACGTACCAACTGAGTCAGGTCGATGACGAGTGTGTCGTCCTCGTCGATCTCATTGACGGAAAGGGCATCGAATGTGGGGACGTCATTCACCGGCCTGACCGTAAGCAGTGACGTTCCTGACGCCGTGGCGCCGAAGGGGTCAGTGGCGATGATGATGAGTGTATCGGCACCGAAGAAGTCGGCGTGTGGTTTGATCAGGAGATCGAGACCATCCAAGGTTGCGTCCGTATTGCTGGCGACGAAGGTGAACTGAAGTGTCGAGAGGCTGTCGTCGACATCACTCACCATGGAAGCCAGGGGTACACGCACCGAATCATCTTCAGTGATTGTGAAGCTGAAGGCGGACACAACGGGTGCATCGTTTGCCGCATTCGCCGAGAGCGTGTTGGAAGTGACCGTCGCCAGATCACCCTCGGCACCACCTGCCTCATCGTCAGCAACCAGCCCGAAATTCTCCTCATCCCCGCCAGCGATGTAGATGATACCAGAGAATGTGGCCACACCGGAGTCGGCTGTTGCCGTCGTCTGCAGAAGGGTGCCCGCGCTGCCGGCACTCAGACTCAGGCTCACGACATCCGTGAAGTCTTCATCGACATAACCGGAGTCGTCCACGGCGGTGACCACCGGTTGGGTGATCAGGGCATTGCCGGAGATGACTCCCTCGGGCTGGGTCGTGAACACGAGGGTGGTGGCTACGACGTCGAGAGTGATCGAATTCGCATCGGAGGCGGCGATTCGATTGCCATGGCCGCCGATTGAAGTCGAGATCCCGCCTGTGGCAAAGCCGACTCGCAGTCCATGTCCCTCCTGGGCGGTGGTGCTGAAGCGTGCGGCGACGATGTAGTGGCGCTCCGTGTCAGACGACGGGACGGATGTAGGTGTTGTCTGAATGTCGAAGACACTGCCCAATGTGACCTCGTCAGCCGCGCGCGTCCCCAGGAGAGTATCATCGCTGCTCAGCGTCGTATCGGCACTCTCGTAGAGCTGGAATTCGGAGAAATCAGCGACTTCAAGACCTGTTGCCGTAGACAGATCGGAAATCGTCAGGGCCACGCCTTTCACGCCGGTCACGCCATCGCCGGTGAAACTGACTCGCAGGAGGCTGACCTGGCGCCCCGGACCCGAGGTTGAGGTGCCACTCAGGCTGCTCACGTTATCCGTGTCGATCCAGCGCACCCGGTTGTTCTCGGCGTCGGTGAAGTAGATCTGCTCCCCGTGCAGCCAGACACCCGAGGGGGCGGCCAGGCGGCTGCGATTGGCTGCCCCTGCATTGCCTGAATAGCCAAGTGAGTCATCACCGGCCAGTGTCGTGATGACACCATTGGTGTTGACCCGCCGGAGACGATGATTGAAGCGGTCGGTGATGTACAGATTGCCGGCGGTATCCACGTAGACCGAACGTGGGAAGGCGAGTTGGGCATGGGTCGCCAGATCCCCATCACCGCCATAACCGCTGGATCCTGTGCCGGCAACGGTCGTGATCGTCGAATCACTCGAGTCAATCGCCCGGATCCGGTGGTTGCCCGTGTCGGCGATATAGAGCGTCCCGGACGTATCGGCGTAGATGTCGGTCGGACTCGACAACTGTGCTGAGGTGGCGGCGCCGCCATCGCCATCACTGCCGGCGGAGTCCGTGCCTGCAATGGTGCTGATCGTCGTACCGGAAATCGCCCGGATCCGGTGATTTCCCTGATCTGCGATATAGATCACGCCCCCTGCGACATAGACGCCGGTCGGGGATTTCAGCTGAGCTGACGTGGCCGTGCTACCGTCTCCAGAGAAGCCGGCTGTGCCCGTGCCTGCGATCGTGCTGATGACACCGGCCGGTGTGATTCTGCGGACGCGGTGATTGCCTGTGTCGGCCACGTAGAGGGTGCCGCTGCCGGCGACGAAGACGTCCCAGGGCGCATTCAGCTGGGCACTGGTGGCGGCTCCCGCATCACCGGAGAAGCCGGCGGTTCCCGTGCCAGCCACCGTTACGAGCGAGTCCCGCAGATCGTGGATGCTCCGAATGCGGTTGTTGCCGGTGTCGGCGATGTAGAGGGCGCCCGTCGAATCGCCGCTCAGACCCAGGGGGGTGTCAAACTGCGCGAAGTCATCCAGGCGTCCGTTACCGGCAAAGCCAGGGGTGCCGTTACCGGCCACGAGCTGAATGGTCTGCCCCGAGGCTGTGGACACCGCCAGGCAGCACATAGCCAGAGCCCAAAGCCATCTCGTGCAATCACGCGCAATCATGGTCAGCAGAAAAACTCCCCGTCAGAGGTCGGACACATGTCTGAAGACGAACACCTGTCCGACGGCCAATTTCTCCCCTTTCGCGGAGCGGAATCGAGCGCCGGGTCAGACGTGGCCATGAAGCAGGGCCTGGATGGAGAGAGAGAAGGCGACAAGAGGGGAGTCAGGCTACCGGTAAGTTAAAGGAATGGGCGTCAAGCGCGATATAGATAAGTAAGCGGCCCGACTGTTCTATATATCGTTCGTGATCGGCAGAACATGAGACTTGATCGAATCCACGTCCTGCACCGCGTCTTTCCGGTGTACATCCTCCTGCTCGTGCTGACCTGGGCATCTGCCTCGGCCCAGACGGTGCGTCTGGAGCCCGTGGAGCTCAGTACGGTCCCCACGGGGGCTACGGCGAGCAATCCTTACTGGCAGCACCTCGTTATTGAGCTGAACAACAACGTCTCGGCCGGCAACGTGATCACCATCGATCTGCCTGATTCGGTCGAGGTGGCCGATACCGATGGCGACGGGTCGGTTGAGGATGAGATATCCATCGATGGCCTTTCTGGAAAGGCCACCGGATATCGCTCGGTTGCCGGTTCCACCTCGCAGCGCCTGCAGCTGGTGTCGACGACGGGGGGTGTACTCGGGGAGATTCACGTGCACTTCCCGATTACGACGCCGACCAGTCCGGTGGTGGCAAGCGCCATCTACGGGCCAATCAGCTTCAGCAATGGTGGCGAAACGGGGATTCCTGCCGGGACGGTGACGCTCTCTTTCGTCAGCGCCCACCAGCTGAATCTCGTCCAGTATTCCAGGCTCTTCGTCGATGGTGTCGCGGATACGACAACGAACTCGCAGGGGGATGTGTACCCGGACAATGTCTCGCCCCTGTTTACGGTCGCCCTCCCGGATCTGGTTCGTGATGATCTGGGCACACTCGGCAGCAATGCCCTCACGGCGGCCCAGGTAGCCTATGGCAATGGGGCCGACGACGATGATACGGTCTACCGCTTCTGGTGGTCGACGACAGACAGCCTCACGACCGTCAGCACATCGACAGCCACTGCCGCCCTCGGCTCCGATGGGGTGGTCGTGACCCGTTTAGAGAACGATTCGGTTGCAGTCTCTCTTGATGTGTCGGCCCTGGCCGCCGGCACATACTACCTCTACACGACATCGGACCTGACCGGCACATACCCACTGGTTCGCAGCAGAGGCGTGGCCGTACGTCACGATCCGACCGTGTTGCAGGTGGGCACATTTGAGAGTGATGATCCCGACTGGATCGACAGTGGTCGGCTCCTCGACTTCGACACCGGTACGGCCGGACTCTCGACCGGGGCCAGAGACGCACTCGTCATCGACGTGTCAGCCGTCGATCTGGATGACTCCGCTTCGGTGCGCGTATTCTATTCGGCCACAGGGACCCTCGACACCTCATCGGTGACCACCACGGGAACCGCTCCCAGTCGCGTGATCTCGGCACTGACCGGTGCTTTTCATGTGGACTCTACGGCGACCTTGAAAGAGGGTGTCGATTCTACCCTGACCTGGCAAGTGGCGCCAAATGACACGAGCGTCGTTACGGCCGGGGACTACTTCCTGTATGCGGTGATCACTGACGGTTCGACGCTGTCCATCACTCGATCCGATACGACGTACCGGGTTCGGCACTCGCCCCTGCTCGTCTTTGATGTACGCACCGACACCCTCATCTCCACTGGTGGATTGCAGGCCGATCGCTATCACACGATCACGTGGAATCAGGATGCAGGTCTCGACGGCGATATCGATCGTGACGACACGGCACTGATCGATCTCTATTACAGTGATGACGACCATTTCGCCCTGCCCAATGGCGTCAATGCCATCGAAACCGCTGCGGGCGACGAGAATCTCGATACACATCTGATCGTCGACAGTCTCGCAGCCACCGATGGCGTGCAGTCGGACAACCAATACGCCTGGGATCTGTGGACTTACCAGAATCCCGTAGGTGGCGGTGTGCCGAAGCCGGATGTCACCTACTACCTGTACGGGGTCATCTCCGGTGGTGGGACGGACCGACTCGTGCGTTGGGAAGATGGCAATGGCGCCGCCCGCACGATCTCTTTCCTCCACGACCCCCATGTGACACCCCTGGCGCCGATGACTGCCGTTGCCGTCGAGGGGCGCCGCAGTTTCGAGGTGGTCTGGGAGGCGCGCGATGTCGATGACGATGGCCGGATATGGGTCGTGCTGCTGCCCGCGTTGATCGCCCAGGACACACCAGGGATCCTGGACTGGGATCATCTGCAGACAGCGGCGGGGACACAGATCTGGAATGCCACGTCCAGCGACGGATCCCTGGCCTCCGGCTCCAGTCTGAGTGAAGACACTGTATCGCGCACCGACGTCCGACCGGCGGCGCTGCATCTCAATGCGGCCGGCGATGCCGTGCCGCTGACGGATGGTGAATACCACGCCTACATCATTCTCGACCCCTCGGCCGCCGTAACGCCTGCTGGGAGCAGTGTCGCCTATCGTGTCGAGGGACGCATCACCATTGATGGTTTGCCCGAAGGGGCTGCCGGTCTCGTGCGCCCGGCGATCGAAGTCCTGCCGGCACGTCGTACGATGGAGACCTGGCGGGACACGACGAGCTTCGCCATCCATCCCCAGACAGACGGACTCAGTGTAGATGTCGTGTCCGTCTTCCTCAGTGTCGATACACTGCTCACGACCATCGTCGATCAGGATACGTCCATGGCCGGCGTTCAGCCCTTTTCCGTCGCATCCGGTCTGTCGGGTCAGACGCTTTTCGACTCGGTCAAGGTTGCGACGGATTCGTCTCTGGCCGGTCGGTGGGTGATGGACCTGGTGTACTTCGAGCAGAGCGGCATTGCCTTCGACGGCACGCAGCCACTGGCGACGATCACCCTCGCCTCCCGCAACCGGGAGGGGACGGCGCAATTGCAGGTGGACAATCTCGAACAGCGGCGATCGGCCTTCTATCGCAATGGCATCGAAGTCGGTTCACTGGCTCCTGAGACGGGTGCACTGATCGAATTCCGGCCCCGGGGCACACTAGCCGGGCAGATTCGTTTGCAGGGCCGCACGAGTCACGCGGAGGAAGTGACGCTGACGCTGCGTGAACGCAACAGCTTCATACCGGTGAGTGATTCGCTTTTTGAGGCGACCAACGACCTGGACAGCACGAAAGCCGGCGTGCAGGATTCCCTCGATGCAGAGGGCAATTTCAGTCTCTCGAGCGTGCCCTCGGGTACCTATCACCTCGCTGTGCACGTCGATCGATATCTGGATGGCCAGGTGCCTGTCGTACGAGTGGACCCAGGAGATGAGATCACCGATCTCGAACCGACGGTGCTGCGCGACGGTGTGTCTCAGGCCCAGTTTCTTCTCGGTGGTGATGTCACCGGCTGGGTCGACACGGCTGATGTAGCCGGCCCGGACAACGAGGTAGACCAGCTCGACGTGGACTTCGTGACCTCCTACTTCGGTGTGACAACGACTGCATCGCATGCCGGAGCCCTGGCGGATGTCAATGGCGACAGCCTGGTCTGGGTCGAGGATCTGAATATGGTTGCCGCCAATTTCGATCTGCGCGGCGTCGAGCCCTCCTACCGGCGGGCAGGTGAGGGTGTGCCGGAGATTGTCCTGCGACGACACCTGCAGCCGGACGGGACCATGCGGGTTCGCGTTGACGCAGATGGCCTGGCCGGCATGCGGGCCTATGGCGTGCGCGTGGCGTATGATCCGACCCGCTGGCGAATCCGCGATCACCAACCCGGTGACTGGCAGCGACCGGGTGAGGCGATCCATGCCTATCGCGACGATCTGGGGTTCGTCGATATCGGCGCTGCCCATCTGGGCGTGCGGGCTGCGAATGCGAGCTCCGGTAGTCTGGCCCAGCTCCTGCTGGAGCCTGCTGGGGGCGAAGCTGCTGCAACCGGTGAAAGCGTTCGCCTCCTGATGGCCGACATCATCGGTGAGGGGGATCAGCGACACAGCGTTGTCTGGCAGTCGTCGCAGGAGCCGACCTCATTCGCCCTGGGCCAGAATTACCCCAATCCCTTCAATCCCAACACGACACTGCGCATCGACTTGCTCCGCAGCGATGCGGTTCACCTCGTCATCTTCGACGCGACGGGCCAGGTGATTCGCACGCTCCTCCACGACACGTTGCCGGCAGGTGTCCACACCATGTACTGGGATGGTCGTGACGCGAAGGGACACCGGGTCGGCTCCGGTACCTACTTTGCCCGCCTTGCTGGCACCGGGTGGCAGGCTGATCGCAAGATGCTCCTGCTGCGCTGAGTCTGGCGCCAGGTCGCCCACATGACCGGCCAACGATACCTACACTCCCTCCGAGCCATCCTGCTATTGCTGTCGCTGGCCACAACTGCGACGGCTCAACTGGCCTGGCTCGACGTGTCCTCCAGTGCGACCACGGCTGATCTCGGTGATACAGTCAGTGTCGAGATCCACCTCGACGCCCAGGGACGCTCCCTGACCTCGGTCGGTCTGTCGCTGGCATACGATCCGCAGGATCTGGAGGTCATCGATGCCGGGCCGTCAGTTGCAAGCCAACCATTCGCCGTAACATCCGGCCTGGCGGGCGGCGTGTACACGAATGACGTCCTCTACAACGAAGCAGACGATGCACGGGCCCGGATCGTGCTGGTCACCGGCCAGCGATCGGGCGATCGTCAGGTGATCTCGGGCCAGCAGGTGCTGGCGAAGATTCGGTGGCGGGTCATCCGTCCCACCAATACCACCCGCATTCGCCTCGTTCAGGGGGGGCAGGATGGACCCGTGTTCACAGAGCTCGGGCATCCGGGAAGGGAGCAGTTCATTCACCTTCAGGGAACAGGCATCCTGCTGCAGATACTGGCAGAGGGTTTCGTTCCCGTGGAAGACCTCGCCCTGGACGCGCAACATCCGTGGCACAGGCCTCTGTCTCGCATTCATCCGGGAGACGGGCTGCGATGGTCGATCGACCACGATGCGCACCACCTCCTGTCGACGACGGCCGACGATGGCCAGCTGCAGATTCAGGCCCGACCGCGCGTATCGGGTGAGGCTGAGATCACCTACCGTGCTGTGGATGACGACGGAGAAGTCCTGAAAGGCAGTTTCCGTGTCACTGTGTCGGCCGGTGCGCCTCTGCTGGCGCTGGGGCCGGTGACACTGCAGGAGGATGATATGCCTCACCTGCTTGGCGACGTCGTCTCTGCCCGGGCACCCGTCGGCCATCGACTGTTGCTGGCAGCCGACGCGGGACTCACGATCGGCTCCGGGGCCGATGGCTGGAGCGTCGCCGGCGCCCCGGACTGGTCGGGTCTCTCCCGTCTGACACTTCGACTGTTGGATGACAAGTCTGTCCTCATCGACTCCATGCAGGCCCTGGTCACGGTGGCGCCTGTGGATGATCCCCCGGAACTGACCACCGGCATTGCCGCGCTGGTGGCGATGGTCGGCACGCCCAGTTGGGGACCCTATCTGGCAGATCTCATCTACGACATCGACGATGACATCAGCAGGCTTTCTGTCGGGGTCCATGGCGACGAGATGATCACAGCCGAAGTGCAGGATGGCCGACTCCGATTCGAGGGCCAACGGGCAGGGGAAGGCGTCGTCCTCCTCGACGTGGCTGATTCGGACGGCGGCAACTGGCAATTCTCTCTGGATGTGCACGTGGTGGCTCAGGCACACGGCCCGAGATTCCTTTCCTGGGCGACGCCCCATCTGGTCATCGGGCAGAAGCAGAATTGGACCTGGCCCAGCCTGCTCAGCGATGACGGCCCTCTCGGGGAGATTCAAGGAATCATCGAGGGATCCGGGAATGTGTCGGTCTGGCTGACAACGGATGGGATCGGTGTCGAGGCGCTGGCAGCCGGCAGCGGCTGGGTCCGCCTGTTGGTATCGGATTCGGGCGGGAATACGTCATCGACGATCCTGCCCGTCGAAGTGATCACAGATGGGCCGGTTGACGATCCAGTCGATGACCTTGAGAGCGACTTCGTTGATCCCCCGGTGGATCCGGAACCATCGTCACCGACTGGTGAGGTCGAGGGGCCTGATGCAGGCGTTGGGTCGCCAGATACCGTGAGGACACCGGAAAACGACAATCCGAGCGCCCAGGGCCTCGCCGACCTCGTGATGCTGAATCTGCCGCCCAGGATCACTCTCGTTGCCGGTACGGGCATTGACATGAAACTGGGTGATCTGCTCGAAGGGGTCGCCGTCAGCGATGTCCTGTGGGCTGTCAGTGGAGGAGAATGGGTGCAGGCCCATGTCGATGAGACTGGTACTCTGCGGCTGACCGCACCCATCACGGCCGCAGGCGATGACGAGGTGATGATCCATGTGTATGTAGCACAGCAGCGAGTCTCGGCTTCTCTGCAGATCCAGCTCGAGGCTGCGCCGGCGCGGCTGAGCATCAGCCAGATCCCGGCCATTCGCCTCACTCAAGGGGCAACACATGAACTCGACCTCTCCTCCTACGCCCTCGACGCCAGTGGGAACGTGCACTGGGAGATCGGCCCTGCCCAGCTGGTGACGACACATATCGAAGAGGGTGTTCTACTTCTGAAAGCGAAGGCCACGCAGGTCGGCGAAGAGGCTCTGCGGCTGACGGCGACGGACGGGACCACGCAGGCCTCGAGACTGTTGCGCGTCGTGGTTGGACCCGGTGAGAGCCAGACACTGCGGATCCAGGCACCGGCGCCACTGACGATGAGCCCCGGAGATCGGGTCGAACTGGATCTGGCCACATGGGTCCTGGATGGCCAGGTCACCCGATGGGAGATCCAGACGCCGTCGGCAACCGGTATCCTTACGGTTGAAGGGGGACAGCTCACTGTGCAGGTCGCCGATGATTCGGGCCCCGGGACCCAGAGTTTTCAACTGGTTGCCGTTGCCGACCTCGAACAGATTCTTGTGGTCCTTCAAGTGGAGATCATCCCTCTACCTGCCCTGTCCCTGACGACGGTTCCCGATCTGCATCTGGTTGCAGGCAGCCGACACGCACTGCTGGCCATGGGTGATCTGGTCAGTGAGGCAGACGGTCCGGTGGGGTGGCAGATCGTCGATGCGGGACAACTTCCGACTCAGATCGGTCCCTTGGACAGCCTGATCGTCGATGCCCGGCAGGCCCTGCCTGGCCGGCAGGTCCTGCGCCTGCGGGCCACGACTGCGGCTCGTGTTGAGGATATGCAGATCATCGTCCGCATCGACGCGCCGGTTGTTGTCGTCTCTTCCTGGCAGGCTGAGTTGACGCCGGGTGTCGTGGCCCGACTGTCGCTTGATGCGCAGGCGCCGGATCTGCTGGTGCCACCCGAATGGCATGTGCGCCAGGTGGGCAGTGGGATCACCGCCGCCTGGGACACGTCGGCCCGCCGACTCACGGTGGTTGCCGAGCAGCCGGGGCAGGTCCATGTCGAGGCCCGACTGGGAAGCGGTCTGGCTGTGGCAACATCGATTCTGACCATCCGCCTCCTGAGTGAACCGAACCAGACCGAACCCGTGGCAGCCGACAGCGGGGCGACGGGATCGGGCCAGGGAGAAGCACAGCCAGCTGTCTGGCGACTACTTGCCCCCTCCATTGTTTCGCCGTGGGCGGGGGAGTCGACTTCTCTGGCCCTGGCCTCCCTGATCGAGGGAAGTGGCTCGGATGCAGATGACCTGGACCCAGATATCATGCAGGGGCTCCAGTGGCAGGCCAGGATTCTGGGTGGTTCGGGCACGGTCACCCTGTCAGCGGACTCTGTCATCGTCACTGCCTTTGCCTCGGCAACCCTCTGGATTCAGGCGCAGGATGGTGACGGATCGGCCCAAAGTGCCATCACGTCGATCAGCATTCGACCGGTACCGCCGCCGACGCTTGAGATCCAGTTGGAAGAGGAGGGTCTGCTGCTCAAGGTCGAGGCGGCACCGCAGGCCGAGGCGTCCTTGTCGATCGATGGCGTGGGTGTCAGGCTATCGCCGACCGGGTCGGCGCATCTGCCGCTGTCCGAGGGCACTCACCGATTCCAGATCGAGGCAATATCTCGAGTTGGAAGCTCGCAAAGTATTGTTAGACAGTCGATTGCGGTATCGTATTCAGGAGGAAATGGAAGTCGAATCGTCACCGAAGACGGCCTGGCCTCAGTCGACATTGCCGCGGGTTCGCGTGGCGGCATTCTGATCTGCCCCGAGGTGGAGGGTTACCGTCTCGAGTTGTCGCCACGGTTGCAGGCTACCGGCGTCAGGCTGTCCATCTCCCACGCATCCAGTCCGGCCTGGGCCGGCCCTGCGGGTCGCACCGCAACCATCGGTGGATTGCAGTGGCTGACGGCAGGGAACTGGGTTCCCATCCCATCCTACCAGCTTGACGAGCCGGCCGGTGTAACGGGGGTTGTGACACAATCCGGCCTGTATCGGGTGGTCGCTTCTGAAGCAGTCGCTAGGTCGCTGCCATCGGTCAATGCATACCCGAATCCCTTCAATGCGCAGGTGACCCTCCAATACACCATGCCTGATGGAGGTGGAGACCTCTCGTTGGTCATCTATGGCCCCCTCGGACAACGGGTCCGTGAATGGCAGATGGATCGCGCCGGCGGGCCGGGCGCCCTGATCTGGGATGGGCTGGATGCCCAAGGCAGGGCAGTGGGTAGCGGGGTGTATCTGGTGGATATCTGGACGCCGATTCGTCGCGATTCGCAGAAGATCCTGTTGGTGAGGTAGGAGATGGCCCGGTGTTTGCTCAACAGATCGTTGGAATCCGGCGCGCACAGGCGTCGTTGCATAAATATGAAGTGGCTCGCATCCCTGAAACCGGTCTCCGGGGAGCAGGGGGCATCACCCAACCAGGTACGGAGAGTCCGTATCATCCGGGAAGAGCCTGAGCGTCGGTAAGGAAAAATGTTTCCAGCCGTCCTGACACATATCGTGGGCCAAACCACAGTGGGACACACCCCGATCGGGCGCGTTCTGCGTATGAAGATCCTGCCGTGGGTGGGATTGTTCATGGGGTTGGGGCTCCTGACCCACATGCCCGCCTCGGCGCAGTCGGCTCAGATCGAGCCGAGTGCATTAGCCCGTGTGCCGCTGGGGAATGTCGGCGAGGGTCTCTACTGGCAGCAGTTGCGAATTACCCTGGGCCACGATGACGAGGCCTCGTCCGAGGCGATACGCATCGGGTTGCCCGCCGTTCTGGCTCTACACGACGCAGATGGTGACGGTGCGTTGTTCGATGAGGTCCGCGTCGTCTACCGCGCGGTGGATTTTGAGTTGCCCCGGTTCGAGGCAGCCACGGCGACTTCGGCGAATGTCATCGTCCTGTCGACGCAGTCAGCGGCTGCCGCAGGAGGGCAGGTATACATTCAGTTCCCCTGTCAGACGACAGCGACGCCTTCAGGATCATTCTCTCAGTATGGACCGATCGAGTTCGCCGACGCTCGTGAATCAGATCTGTCGGGGACGCAGGCCCCGGTGGTTCAGTTTGTTGACGTTGGCGATCTGCAGGCATCCGGTTCGATGGGCATCGTCGATCTGGCAGCACCACTGTCCTCCGGTGCAGACACCCTGACCTCTGCGCGCGGCACCGTCTATCCCGCTTCACCGTCCGTGCTCGTGCTGGATCTGCCCGATCTCGTCTTCGACGGGGGGCAGGCGCATCCGAATCGGCGCGCCGGTCACGGTGACGGGGATGACGCCAATGACACGCCCTACCGCTTCTTCTTTGCCACACAGGGCGATCTGACCGGTGTGGGGGCGGACGTGGCGACGGAAGCACGGATCGTCAGCGACGAGACGGTCTATGGTGAGACGGAGGGTACAGGCTCTCCCACACAACTTCTGACACGCGATCTGCCGGCTGACACCTACTGGCTATATGTCGTGTCTGATGTAACGGGTCGGATCCCCCTGGGACGGAGTCGGGCCCTGCAGATCCGGCATCAACCGGTGATCGAGAGACTGGGTCCCATTGTGGGCAATTCTCTGGCAGAGGATGCGATTGTCTTTGACTCCGGTGGTCTGCTGAACCTGGCCGGCGTGGCCGATGGCGATGGACCACGTCGCCTTGTCATCGATCTGGAGACAGTCGACCACGATGACGCTGCCCGCGTGCACCTGTTCTACGGCTCAGACCCAAATCTTGGGCCGGCAGATGTCCTGTTCACCGATGTATCTACGGTCAGTTTGAACGGTGCCACTGCCATCACCACCCCCGGTGGCCTGAGTGAAGAGACACGTCGTTTTGACTGGTCGACGACCTCGCCTGTGGTGCCGGAGGGCGACTACTACGTCTATGCCGTGGCTGCCGGCGGCACCGAAGCGAATGTCGATCGCTCCGATCATCAGGTGCTTGTGCGACACGCGCCGTTCCTGCGATTGGACGATCTCGACGATCTCACGTCCGGGCAATCGATCCTCACTGGTGGGCGACGACCTCAGAGGTACTTGACTCTGGGCTGGGGATTGAGCGGTACCGACGGGGATGCCGATGCCGATGATGCTGCCACCATCGCGCTCTATCTCAGTCCATCTGCCGACCACGCTGTTCCGGGTGGCAGTGCCGCCATCCAGCTGGATGCGGATGCATTCCTTATCGCCAATGGACTCAGTGAGGACGAAGACGAGCGCGAGAGCAATCAGTTCGTCTGGGACCTGTGGAGTCTGGCCGAAGGATCCTTCGTGCCCGTTGCCGGACAGGACTACTATCTCTACGGCACCATCGACGATGGAGACCTGTCCCGTCTGACGCGGATGGGGGATGGCGCGCAGCCCACAGTGCTGCGATTCGAGCATCCGCCCGCCCTGCGTCCCATGCAGCCCTCGACCCCGATCACGATCGGTGCCGGTCAGAGTGCGCGTGTCAGCTGGCAGGACATGGATCTGGATACCGATGCGCGTCTACGGATTGTTCTCAGCGCCGAGGACCACGGGGATACGACCAACTACTCAAACGTGGTCTCCGGTCTGGCCTACGTCATCAACTCCACCGACGGTTTTGCCCTGACAGCAGTCGATGTCGAGGCCGATCTGAGTGAAGATGACAGCACCGATACCTACGACCTGCGCACCGACCACCTGCAGCGTGGGCCGAACACATCCTCAGCGCCGCAACCGGGTACCTACCATGTGTATCTGTCGATCACGGACACTGGCACCTTTGGTACTGAGACTCGGGCCTGGAGAGCGCCTGGGACGTTGACCCTCAGTGGTCCTGCAACGCAGCCCACGCGGAAGGTCTTCAGTCTCCTGCCCGAGAATTTCACGATCGGCACCGGCGGTGATCCTCAACGAGTCGATGTGGTCGTGGATGCCTTCGACCAGACTGTCGACCTGGTCCTTATCACGCTCCGACTGGATGCCGCAATCTTTGACGTCGTGGATCAGGATCCGCTGCGCGAAGGTGTGCAACCCTTCTCCGTTCGCCCCGGATTCTCGGATTCCAAGTTGGTCACCAACTCAGCAGTCGTCACCAGCGACGGCAGTCTGGTGCTCACCTGCGAATACTTCGACCCGGCGCCAGCGGGTATGCCCACGCTGGCCGGCGATCGGGCCCTGGTGGCGATGGAGGTGTTCGCCGTTGCCGGTGAGGGCACCAGTGAATTGGAATTGCTCAGCGACCCGGGTCAGGACCAACCATCCCAGCTTGAGCGAAATGGTGCGATCGTCGTGACGCCGAGTGCTCAACCCCTGGCCACGGCTCGTCTGATTCAGGGGCGTGGTACGGTGGATGGCAGAATCTCTCTTGAGGGGCGCCTCGATCAGTCAACGAACATCGATGTCGCCTGGCGTCACTGGGGCTCATTTCTCGACATCGAGGATGACCTGTTTGCCGTCAGCAATGACGTCGATCCGGATCGGGCCGGTGTGCAGGTGCCCGTCCAGGCTGATGGCAGCTTCCAGGTGTCGCAGGCACCGACGGGACGACTGGATCTGCATGTGCGTCACGACGGGTATCTGGAGGGCCGCGTAGCCGGTCTGGAGATCCACCCGGGTGGGATTCTCACCAGCATCCGACCCACCACGATCGTGGGGGACACGTTGCTGCTCGGCGGCGATGTTGCCGGATATCTGAATCCCGCCGGGGTCTCGATTCCCGATAATGAAGTGACCCTCGCCGACTGGGATTTTGTCGCGTCGCTCTTCGACCGTCCATTGGACGAGGCGCCGGACAGCGTGCGCGCTGATATCACCGGCGACGGAGCCATAAATATCCGCGATCTCACACTCGTGGGTGCCAACTACCTGCGCCGAGGACCGGCGCCGGTCTATCGTCGCGCCGTTCAGCGTCAGCCGATTCGGGTCGAGCTGTCATTGTCTGGATCGCAGATCGCTGCCGGTGACACACTCGAAGCGACGCTGGTGGCCACTTCCTGGTTCGGTGTTCGTTCTGCTGAGGCAGCTCTTGGCTACGATCCGGCTCACTGGTCGCTCGTAGACGTGGCCACCGTAGATCGAGCACTGGTGGCCCAACGTCACCACGACTGGGGCAGCCGCTGGGGTGTGACCCGTCTTGGCACAGGAGATCTCAATGAAGGTGATTCGCCATTGCGTTGGCGCTGGGTGGCTCGTGTAGAGGCACCCGAAGCCCCTCGCATCGCTGATATCCTCTTGCTGGATGCACAACATTTGATGGTTCCCCTCGAGACCGGTGTGGTATCGGCGATTCAGGGCGACGTCAGCCTGCCCGTCGACTTCGGTCTTCGGTCCAACTACCCGAATCCCTTCAATCCGGCGACGACGATTCGGTTTGACGTCCCTGCTGCTGCCGGCGATCGAGTCGGTGTCTCTCTGGACATCTACAATGCCATGGGGCAGCGTCTGATTCGCCTGGTGCAGGAGGCACTGCCGGCCGGGCGCCACGTGGTCACCTGGAATGGTCGTGATCGACACGGACAACGTGTCGCCAGCGGCGTCTACTATGCCCATCTGCGCGCCGGTCTCGAAATCGAGACGCGTCCGATGCTGTTGCTGAAATAGGCCATGATGAAAGCACATCGACATCCTCTGTCATTGCGTCTGTTCGCCTTCCTGTGCGTCCTGGCTGTGTCGTCGGGCGCTTGGGCTCAGGGAACGACCTCGGGTCCTGCTGAGATCCGTCTGCAACGCTCCCAGGAGGGTGCTGCGAGCTCCGTCGAACTGGGTGAGCAACTGCAGCTGGATGTCGTTCTCACGCCGGGGACGGATCCGGTCACTGGATACACATTCTACTTGGCCTACGACAACGATGTGTTCTCACTCGTGCCGGCAGCTGGTGACAGCAATGAGGCCGAGCCTTTCTCTGATGGCGAATTCCTTTCTGGTGTCGTGTTGTTGAATCGCGTTGAGCACAGCAATGGCCAGACGGTGTTGAGCTTTGCCGAGGCTGCCGGCGTGCAGCGAGAGGCCGTTACAGAGGAAGGCGTTGCAGCCCGGGTCGTGCTTGACGTGGTACGGCGGCCTCTGGGAGATGAGACCGTATTGGAGTTGCTGGCTGTGGGGCGCGATCGCATGTCCCACTACACCTCTTCGATTGCGGCCGGGATCGAGCAGAGCTTTGGCTCGCCCCTCGGGTCGATGACCCTGCGAGTGACGGGATTCCAGATCCAGCAGTTGCCCGACACGACGGTGGTGGAAGGCGAGGGAGATCAGGAGATCTTCCCGGATCTCAATCAATTCGTCGATCAGGTCGGCGCTCAGGTCATCTGGTCTGCGGACTTCATCGATGGACTCAATACGACCATTGAAGCGAATGGTCGTGTGACGATGCGTCCCGAAGGAATCGTCGGCGAACAACAGGTCGTGTTTACGGCATTCGAAGTGGCTGAGGGAAATGAAGACATCGACACGGTGTCGGTTCGCGTCCTGTCGCCGCCACGAATCTCCGGCTTCCCGCCGACCATCACGTTCCTCGAAGACGGGTTCAGTGGCTTCGTACAATTAGATGACGTGGTCAGCGACCTGGATCATCTCGACGGCGAGCTGACCTGGAGTGCGGCGGATGGGGAATTCGTCATCGTGACGATCGATCAGCAGCGCCGTGCACTGTTCAGTGCCGCGCCGGACTCTTATGGCAGCGAGCAGATCGAACTGGTTGTTGTCGATGGCAGTGGGCTGAGTGACACCATCACCACACAGATTATCGTCACGCCGGTCAACGATGGGCCCACCGTCCTGCGACGAGATCCCGTGTATCCCCGACTCGGGGCTGGCGGTGAGGTGCGCATTCCGCTTCAGGACCTCATCGCGGATGCCGACGACGCCCTCACGAGTCTGAGCATATCACTGTTGAGCGATTCGGGTCTGAGTGCCCAGCTGAGTGATGATGGCAACGAACTGGTCATCGTTGGAGATGTTTCCGGCCGTGGCCTGGTGCAGATCAGCGTCAGCGACTCACAGCAGGAGGCCGCCGGCCACCTGGTGGTGATTGTGCTGGAGAGTGACCAGACGGTGACACCACAGATTGGCTCCCTGTCGCCACTGCGTTTCCTGCAGGGAACGACGGGGACGCTGGATCTGACCGGTCTGGCCACCGATGACTCACCCGAGGGTAGCCTCTTCTGGACACCGGTTGCACCGGAAGAACTCAAACCCTCCGTGACGGGAAATACCTTGCTGGTCTCGGCCAAACCGGACTTTGTCGGATCTTCGACCATCGTCCTGCTCGTGACCGATCCCGATCTCCACCAGGACAGCGCGACACTGCCCGTCATCGTCCTTTCCGACGATGAACCCGCGTCGCCTCTGGTCCGCAATCTGCCGAAGATCGGCCTCGTCAGCGGGACGGATGATCCGGTTGTGATTGGCCTGGATGAGCTGGTGGATGATCCGGATACGCCGGTCACTCAGATCACCTGGTCGGTGACCGCTTCCACCGGGATCACGGCGGTACTGGATGCAACGCAACGTCAGGTAACCCTCACAGCGCAGGAAGGCCTGACCGGCGTGGGGGCTCTGACCCTGACCGCGACAGATCCGGAAGGCCTGCAGCACACACGATCGATTCCCGTTCTGGTCAGTGAACCGGGTGGAACTCCTGTGATGAACTCACCTGAGACGGTTGTCCTGGAAGAGACCGGCGACGAGGGCCGAATCGACCTGGATGACCTGGTCTTCGACGACGAAGACTTCGACAGTGAACTGCTCTGGTCGGTGGATCCGGCTGAGGGTGTCCAGGCTGATCTGGACCCTGTCAACCACTTGCTGCGAGTGCAGCGCAGCGACGATTCCGGTGTGACGCCTCCTCCGAGCGAAGCGTTGCTGCTGTTGACGGTGGAAGACACACGTGGCCAGAGCCAGAGCCGGATCCTCAATGTGCAATTGCCACCGGTCTTCGACATTCAGGCTCTGCCCGAACTGACGGTCTTCCCCGGTGAGACCAACTCCACACTACTTCTGAGTGACCACGTGCAATTCGAGTCGGATCCGGTCGCCCTGACCTGGGTCGTGGATCCAGTCGTGAAGGTCACAGCCAGCATCGATTCGACCACATCACGCGTCCATGTCAGCTCGCCAGATCCAGGATTCGTCGGTTCGGAGTTGCTTGCCTTCACGGCGACCGATCCCTCGGGACGGACACGCAGAGCGACGGCACGTGTCAGTGTTCGCGGCCGAGGCCTGGCACCACAGATTCGAGTATTGCCGAGCGTGATCGTCAGGGCCGGCGAAGAGAATACGGATCTCGATCTCGACGAGTATGTTGTCGATGATGATCCGGATTCCAGTCTCACGTGGTCGGTGAGTCGTCCGGCCGATGTTCTGGTCGAAATCGATTCACTGACTCACATCATCAGTGTTCTGCCCCTGGAGTCGGCCAGTGGACCGCGCACGGCACAGTTGCTGGTCCGCGATCGGGCGGGCAATACGGACCTGGCCCTGCTCGAGATCACCGTGCTGCGTGGCGGCGAACCACCGGTGATCGCCGAATTGCCGCAGGTGCTTCTGGTTGCCGGAACCCCGGAGCAGGCCCTGAATCTGGACCTGTATGTCAGTGACGCCGACACACCCACCGAGGATCTCACCTGGCTGGCCAGTGCTGAGCCTGGCGTGGCGGCTCGCGTCGAGGGTCGTCGTCTGCTGCTCTCGGTTCCCGCCGGCCAACAAGGCGCACGACGCGTATTGCTCTCTGCCGTGGATCCTCAGGGAAACCGCGATGAGACCCCCCTGACCATCCTGATTCAACAGGATGATCGGTCCCCGGTGCTGTCGCTTCAGGCGCGGCGCAATAGGCTGTCACCGAATGAACTGAATATCGAGATCCTGGCCGATGAGACGTTGCGGACAGCTCCACAGGTGGAGCTCAATGGCATCAGCGCTTCAGTTCAGTCCGGGCCAGATGGGGCCTGGCTGGTGGACTACCCGATTCCCCTCAATGATGATGATCAGTTGCTGAGAGTCATCGTGACCGCCACCGATGCTGCCGGCAATGAGACCCGTCGCGACGCCGAGATCATCCTGCGTCGTGTAGGACTAACTGGTGGAAGCGTTCTGACAACGGACAATGCAGCGGCCGTCAATGTGCCGGATGCGGCGGCTCAGACCGGACGGATCGTCGTTCTGCGGCCGATGGATCCTCAGGACCTGCCCGCCGGGGCAGGGGATGGGGCACAGGTCTACGAACTCGACGTGGCCGCCGGCGATGAACTGGATGAGCCGATTACTCTCAGCCTCTTTGCGGGCAGCTCGGTCCTTGATCCTTCGCAGGGAATGCAGCGGTGGAATCCATCGGCTGCAAAGTGGGAGGATGTACCGGCTGCTGTCGACACAGCTTCTGCCTGGATCTCAGCGGCTCTGCAACAGCCCGGTCTGTACCGAAGGGGCACAGTGGCAGAAGAGAATCGTCGTACCGCCCAGCGTCTCTCCAATCATCCGAATCCCTTCAATTCGATGACGCAGATCGAGTACGAGGTGACGCGGGAGGGAGCTGTCCGACTCGAGATCTACAATGTCCTGGGCCAGCGTGTGAGACGCCTCGTGGATGATACCCGGCAGCGCAGTGGACTCTGGGTCGTGGAGTGGAATGGTCGCGACGATGGTGATCAGCAACTCGCCTCGGGTGTCTACTACTATCAAGTGCGCGAGGCGGGCGGTGTCCGCCTGCGCTCGATGCTGCTGGTCAGGTAGCACACATGTCACGAACACAGCGACGAATCGCCATGCCACGAACCGCCATGTCACAGCTGAACAGAGACCGGTTCCACTACCCGTTGCGCGCGGTGGCCCTCATCGTGGGTCTGTTGTGCTGCAGGGTGAGTGCCGGGGAAAATGGGTGGACGACGACCGGGCCCGATGTCGTCGTCAATCTCGTGACAGCCGACGAGGATCGGCAACGGCTGTACGCGGCCAGTGATCAGGGCATCTATGAACGCGCCATCGATGACACGATATGGGCGGCCCTGGCCGGTGGCGCATTGGCCGACCACAATGTCCTGAGTTTTGCTGTGGGTGATGGCGACGGCCGGCTGTATGCCGGCACGGATCGGGGTCTCTTCGTCAGCGCCGACGCTGGTACCACCTGGACGCAGTCGGTCGAGCCCGGCTCTGGCATCATGAGTCTGGCAGCCGGCGGCGTGGCAGGCCGCGTCTATGCCGGAACCTTTGGGCGAGGGGTATTCACCAGCAATGATGGCGGCGCGACCTGGATCCAGTCGGATGTGGTGGACGCCATCGTCTACGATATCGCACCGGCCTTCGATGGGCAGACGGTCTACGCCGCTTCTGCCCGGGGGCTGCTGGTCAGCCGTGACGTCGGCCTCACGTGGGCAGCGCCGAGTGATGAACTGGCCACCACGAGTGTGCGCACAATTCATCTGCCGCCGGCGATCGATGCCGGTACGGTGACGATCGGCACCTACGGTCGCGGTGTTCTGCAGTCTCAGGATGGCGGTGTCACCTGGGCCGAGTTGAATGGATCCGGGGATCGGGTGCTCACACCTCTGCAGGTGCGGTCGCTGGTCGTCGACGACGCCAATCCCAATGTCATGTTTGCCGCCACATCGACGGGCGGATTTCAACGCACGACCGATCGCGGCGATACGTGGCTGGCCGTCAATACAGGACTCGCGCAGCTGACGGGTCGAGATGTAGCCATGCTGTTCGATGACAGAAACCGGATCACCGGGACAGGTACCGGCCACGGCGTGTGGGAGATCCGTTTTGCCGATACGCCACAGATTGAGTTGGGCCCGCAGAGCCTGGAGTTTGGCCCGGTCCCGATCGGATCACGCCAGTATCAGACCATCGAGATCGGCAACAGTGGAACAGCTGATCTGATCGTGCGCAGTGTACGCATGGGGGGCTCCTCCGGATTCTCCGTCGCCTTGCCCGGCGGTGTCGCTCTGCCTGACTCTTTCCTCATCGTATCGGGGAATTCGACTTTCGTCGAGATCACCTTTGAGCCGGCTGTGCGTGATCTGCTTCTGCGCGACGAGGTCCGCTTCACCAGCGATGATCCGGATGAACCGGAGCGCTCGATCTCTGTGATGGGACGAGGCACGCAGGCTGTTTTGGCCGTGCACCCGAGTCGGGTGGACTTCGGTGCGATCCAGATGTCGTCGGCACAGATTGCTGACACGACGCTGACCCTGACCAATACGGGCTCGGCGAGTCTTCGACTGCTGGGAGCCAGCTTCGACAACAGTCGCTACCGGGTCCTCGATTTCGCGCCGACCACGCTGACCCCGGGGCAGGGGACGACGATGCGGATCTCCTTCGATCCGCTCGTGCCGCGCTCGGAAACCGGATCGCTGATACTGATCAGCGAATCTCTGGAGGCGACACCGGCCACGACCGATACATTACGCCTCACCGTTACGGGGACTGGCACGGCACCGGACATCGATGTGTCGACGGCGATCCTCGATTTCGGTCGTGTGGATGTTGGTCGAGAGGTGAGGCTGCCCCTGGAGGTGGCCAACACGGGCACGGCACCACTGACCATCACCCGTCTCGTCACACGGGGCGACCAGTTCCAGATCGATCGGACTCTTGGTGTGCCGCGCGACACTGTGTTCACCGTCCCCGCTCAGGACACGATCCTCGTCGTGGCCGGTGACGATACCACGATCGCCATCGATACGGGTGTCAGCACGCAGGTGGAGGTCAGGGGGGATACGACCCTGTTGGTGACCGGATCGGACACGACGCGGATCGTCAGTGGTGCCGACACGACCATGATCATCGTCGGCGGTGCCCGCACCGTCGTGGCCGCAGCCGAGGACAGCACGATCCTGGCGCCGGACAGCACCTTCGTCTTCGAGATTACCTATCGGCCAACCCGGAGTGGGGCTCTCGCCGACACGCTCGACATCTTCAGTGACGCACCGATCCGATTCGGACAACTGAGTGTGTTGCTGCGTGGTGAGGGCAACTCGCTGTCCCTGGAGCCGACGCCACCCATTCACCTGGGCGTGTATCCTGTCGACCTCGTCGTCACGCAGCTGGATGCAGTCGATGGTGTCGACATCGCCATCATCGACTCTGTGACCGGGCGTCTGCATGTGCTGGCCAATGACGGTGGCGGTGAGTTTCCCGTCAGTCTCCGCACGACCCTGCCCGACGATGGTGCGCCTTACTACGCCTGGTCTGAGCCGGTGACGATCGATGCGGGGCCCATCTACAACATGACTGGTCCTGCAGACCTGGTGATCGGTGATCGTGTCGCCCGGTCTCTGTCCATCCTGGCCAACGATGGCCAAGGCCGATTCAGTGGGCGCCGGGATGACATCTACATTGGCCATCATATCAGTGATCTGGTGGTTGTCGATCTGGATGCAGACGCTGACCGCGACATCGCTGTCGCCAATGGTCCGACCTCGGATACCATCACGCTGCTCTACAATGACGGTCAGGGGAATTTCAGCGCGCGAGCCGTGCTCGGTGCCCAGGCCGGAGCCAGCCACATCGTGGCGGGACACCTGGATGCGGATGGATATGTCGATCTGGCCGTGGCCAATCGATCTGCGAATACGGTCAGTGTCTATCTGAACGATCGGAATGGCTCCTTCGCAGGTGCCGTCCACTACCTCGTTGGTGTGGCGCCGGGCGAGTTGTCCCTTGCTGATATGGATGCGGATGGTCATCTGGACATTTCCGTGGCCAGCAGCAGTTCGCGCGCGATCAATCTGCTGCGCAATACTGGCACGGGCAGCTTCATCTCCTTCCCGGCCCAGACGACGGGTCTGCAACCCTCTGCCCTGGCGGCGGCGGGACTCACGGCAGACGTCTTCGCTGACCTGGTTGCCGGTGGACATGGTGATTTTCTCGTATTTCTCGAGAACAAGGACGGCGCCAACTTCGAGCGTCAGGACATCGAGATCGGCTTCCCGATCCGACAGGTCCGGGTGGCGGATATCGATGCTAACGGCGTGGGCGATATTATTGCCATCAGTGCCGACAGCGCACGATTACAGCTGTTGCGCAATCGCCTTGTGGGTCGGCAGGTGCCGCCGCGAGCTCCGGCTGCGGTCATCGCCCGCGACGTGACCCGCGATCTGGGTGGCAGGATCGCCGTGGAGTGGCAGGATGGCGACTATGGCCATCAGCCACCGGCTCAACAGATCATCCCAACCACGGCCTATACGGTGGTCCGATCTACGAGCATCGAATTCGCCGTGTCGGAGACGCTCGCCGTCGTACCCGGTGGGACGTTCTCATTCGATGACGCAGGGGCCACGCCCTATTCGACCTTCTTCTACCAGGTGATCGCCGAGCGGGACGGGCTCCGGTCCGCACCTTCCGCCCCAGCCAGCGCCACCAGTCTCCCGGCACCCCTGGTTGATGTGAAATTGACCAACGCGCCAAGGGTCAGCCGCGGGGACACTCTTGTGGCTCAGGTGTATGTGACACCGGCCCAGCACGATGTGGCCGGGATCTCGGTGTTCATGACGTTCGAACCGACGGCGCTTCAGTTGCTGCCGTCACCTGCTGATACGACCCGACCCTTCCGGGTCGCACCAGATCTGGCCGGTTCCTTCACGACCGCCATCAATGGGTATCACAACGGTCTGAACGATTCGACGGGGAAAGTCGACCTGACGCTGATCTCGACCGTACCGGGTGGCGTGACGCCTCTGACCGCCTCCGTTGAACCCGTTTTGGTGGCCGAATTGTGGTTCCTGGCCAGCGCCGAGGCCTCGACCTTCCTCTCCGTCGATGACGAAAGTGCGACAAACCGACGCACAGCCATCGTCGAGGCCGGCAGTGGTCTCTGGATCGAGCCGGTCTTCGGAGACACGACGCGCCTGGCGATCCGTGATGTTTTTGTCAGTGGACAGGTCCAGGTGCAGCAACGGGGCAGCACGGCCATCGATGGTGATCTGGCGACACTCCTGTTCATCGACAGCATCAGTAATGATACGCTGCGCTCCGCACTCAACGACGAAGATCGCTTACAGCCCGGAATCCAGGTCAGCCTCGACAACCAGGGCCGATTCTTCCTGGACCAGATCCCCGTGGGGAACTACCAGGTCTTTGCCAAGGTTGCCACTCATCTGCAGGGCATCGTCGTCGGTGACACGGTGACGGTGGATTCTTCTCGTCGTGATCTGAGCTTCCGCTGGGTTGCCCCGGATACGAGTTCTGTCGCTCTGCTACCGGCGGGCGATGCCAACGATGACAACCGCATCAATCTTGCCGACTTCGGCGTCCTCGTGCGCCACTACGGTGCCACACAGGCAACCAGCGATTGGGCGGTGGCCCGGCAGACTGATTTCAATGGTGACGATCGGGTAGATTTCGACGATTTCCTTCTTCTGGCTGACAACTTCGGCCGGATCGGCATGCAGGTGTCCAGTGCAGCCCGACCGATGGTCGCATCCGGTCACGTCTGGCTCGAGGATGGCATGTTGAAGGGGGAGGGGATCGGGCCGATTCGTGGGATCACGCTGCTGCTGCCTGCCACGGCTGACGTCTCCTTCGAGCACACGCTCTTTGCTGGAACGCAGTACGAGTTCAGGACATGGTCACAGACGGGCGGCCGCCAACGATTGGCACTGATCCTTTCGGGCATGGCAACCCTCGACGCGGATGGACCCCTGCTGCGTCTGGACGACGCCACGATGGATCGGGCCTCTGCAGTAGAGGAAATCGAGGTCCTTGGAGTCGATGGTCACAGTCGCAGGATCCATCTGGGTTCGAGCACACCGGTCTCGACCGCACTCGGCGCCAACTATCCGAATCCCTTCAATCCCACCACGACGATCCCCTTCGACCTGAATGTGGGAAGCAAGGTCCGTCTGGAGATCTTTGATGTCCTGGGCCAGCAGGTTCGCGTGCTGCTGTCGAATGAGTCTCTGAGCGCGGGGCGTTACCAGATTGTCTGGGAAGGTCGCGACGAGGCGGGTAGGGATGTCGCTTCAGGGCACTACTTCTACCAGTTGCGTGTCGGCGGGGGTGTGCAGTCCCGGCGTCTGCTGTTGCTGCGATAGGCAGATTGACGTTCCGGCCCCGGAACTCTACGTTGCTGACTCGACTTGGCCGGCCGTGTCCGAGACACTCGATGCTGGCGACTCCGACCCTCCTTCGCCCGTTCAGCTGACTGATGAAGAATGCCTTTTTCAAGGGGCACGGTCTGGGCAATGACTACATCGCCCTCGACCCCGACGACCTCGATTTTCGCCTGACTCCGAAGAACATCCGCGCCGTCTGTGACCGACACTGGGGTGCCGGCTCTGATGGCATCCTCGCCCTGACGCCTTCGCGTCGCGCGGACTTTGGTGTCCGGATCTACAACCCCGATGGCAGTGAGGCGGAGAAGTCCGGCAATGGTCTGCGGATCTTTGCCCGGTATCTGTATTCCACACGGCGCACGCGACGCCGTGCCTTCAGCGTGGAGACCAAAGGAGGCCTGGTGGCGATCGATCTCCATATCGACGACCATGGCGACGCCTCTTCTGCCACCGTCGAGATGGGCAAGGCCGCCTTCGCGCCTGCCGCCCTGCCCTGTTCGCTGAAGGTGGACGAACTCATCGAGCGTCCGATTCGTGTTGGTGGGCAAGCGCTGAAATTCACGGGTGTCAGTGTGGGCAATCCCCACTGCGTCGTCTTCCGGGACAAAGGCAAGAGTTGGTCCCGTGAGGAGCTGCTTGCCCTGGGACCGGACCTGGAGAATCACAAGATCTTCCCAAAGCGCACGAATGTGCAGTTGGCGGTCCCCACCGGACCTCACGGCCTCTACATCCTGATCTGGGAGCGTGGCGCCGGTGAAACACAGGCCTCCGGCTCTTCCTCGTGTGCAGCGGCCAGTGCGGCCGTTCGCCTCGGTCTGGTCTCATCTCCGGTAACGGTCAAGGCACCGGGTGGCACACTGAGGATCGACGTGGACGAGGCCTATGACCTGACCATGTTGGGGCCGGTTGCTGAAGTATTCCAGGGACGATTCACACCCGCCTTTGTCCGTTCCCTCTCCTGAGTCGTATCGCCTGATATGACCTCGCCGCTGGCGCAGGATCTGCGCACCGCCTGGTTGCGTACGCTGGCGAAATGGTGGAAGCACTACAATCGCGAATTCTTGAGAGACGCTTTGCGCATTCCCGTCATCGAACTGTCGTCGGGCCATGAACGGCTCGGCGCCTGGGATCGCACGCACCGCCGTATTCTCATCAGTGTAATGCATGTCGAGGTTGATCCCTGGGGACAGGTGCTGGATACCCTTCGTCACGAGATGGCACACCAGTTCGTCGACGAAATCCTGCAACCTGAAGGGGAGTCCGCACACGGTGCCGCTTTTGCGCAGACCTGTGAGCGACTTCGATGTCAGGCGACGGCCCGTGCCCGGCAGTCGGGGCCCGGACCTACCGCTAACGGGATCGCTGGTGATGGCCCCCAGGAGGAGCGGGTCATCCGCCTCGTGCGGAAACTGCTGTCGCTGTCCCAGAGTCCTAATGAAAATGAGGCACAGGCGGCGATGCGGAAGGCGCGCCGTCTTCTGCTCAAATACAATGTCGATCTGGTCCAGGAAGACGGGCAGCGCAACTACGATCGACATCTGCTTGGGCAGGTGAAGGGGCGTCATCCGGCGTGGGAGCTCTGGGTGGCCATGTTGTTGAGTGATTTCTTCTTCGTCGAAGTTCTGTGGGCACACTCATACGAGGCTGCCAGGGATCGACCGGGTACGGTGCTGGAGATCTATGGGACGCGAACGAATCTGGCCATGGCCGAGTACGTCTTCGACTTCCTTGAAGGACTCTTGCCACGTTTGTGGGAACGCTACCGGCAGGAACAGGACCTGCAGGATAATCGCGAGCGGATGCGATTCTACGCCGGTGTTGCTCAGGGCTTTCACGAAAAGCTGGCTCTGGAAGCGCGACTCGAAAAGGAACGCGAGATCGATGAAGACACAACGGCGCTGGTGTGGAATGGCGATCAGCAATTGCAGGCCTTCTACCACTATCACAATCCACGCATCGTCACTCGCACGACCGGTGGCGTCGCCGCGACGGACGCATTCCATCACGGTGTTGCACAGGGCCGCCGTGTGACGATCCATCAACCCGTCGAGAAGGCCTCCGGCTTCGGGGGCTATCTGCAGAAGGCGCCCAGATGACCGGCAGATACTCTCTGGTGATCAGCGGGTGGTGCCTGTTCGCGCTGCTGGTGTTCAGCACCGCGCCGGCCACCGTGGACGCACAACTCTACCGCTTCGGCAAGAACAAGGTTCAGTTCGACGAATTCGACTGGCAGCGGCTGGAGACGACGAATTTCGACGTCTACTTCTACGAAGAAGAGCGCGATCTGGCTGCATTTGCCGCCCGCGCTGCGCAGGAGAGTTACCGTGCTGTCGAGCAGCAACTGGCGCACAGTGTCCAGCGGCGTATCCCGCTGATTCTCTACTCGTCACATATCTATTTCGAGCAGACGAATGTCATTCCGGGCATGTTGCCCGAGGGCGTTGCCGGCTTCACCGAATTTCTCAAAGGCCGGGTCGCCCTGCCCCTGTCCGGATCATTTGCGGAATTCGAGCGCGTCCTTCATCACGAACTGGTTCACGTCTTCCAGTTCGACAAAGTCCGACGCGTGCTCCACGATCGCGGGATTACTGATATGTACCGTGGACCTCTCTGGTTTTCAGAGGGGCTCGCCGAACATCTCTCCGGAACCTGGGACAGTACCGGTGACATGATCGTGCGCGATGCGCTGTTCGCTGGTCGTCTCGTCCCGATCGCACGCATGAATCTGATCCTCGGCACCTTCCAGATGTACAAGGAGGGGCAGTCCATCTGTGACTTCATGGCCATGCGCTATGGACCAGACATCTTCGCCCGTCTGCTCGACAACTGGTGGCGGGCTGAGACCTTCGAAGAGATCTTCGCTGCCACGACCGGAGATGAACTGTCCGAGCTGGACAGTGACTGGGGATACGATCTGCGCAAGCGGTATCTGCCGGACATCGAGGACGCCGATCCACCCAGCCGGATGGCCGAAGCCCTTACCAAGACGGGCTACAATCTCAAGCCGAGTGTCATTCCCGGATCACAGGGCGAGGCAGATTCCACCGGCCACTACGTCTTTTTCCGGAATTCGCAGGGTTACACGCGCATTGCCCGTGCCCGGATCGATGGGGAGGGCAAGCCGGAGATCGTCGTCGAGGGCGAGCGTCGCACGGATTTCGAATCGCTCCATCCCATCGAGGCCAGTCTTGCTGTCGCCCCCGACGGCAGACGACTTGCCTTCGTGGCCAAACGCAATGGCCGTGATCGCCTGTTTCTGTGGGATCTGGAGACGGGTCAGATGTTGCGCGAGCACGCCTACGAAGAGCTGGTTGCTCTCAGCTCGCCGACCTGGTCGCCGGATGGTCACCGTCTGGCCCTGGCTGGTGCGCGCCGGGGCGGACAGATGGATCTGTTCGTTGTGGATGCCGAATCGGGTGATCTGCAGGTCCTGACCGATGATCTGGCCCACGATCGGGATCCGGATTGGCATCCGGTCGATGATCTCCTCGTGTTCAGTTCAGACCGTGCCAGTCAGGGGCGGGAGGGTATCTATCATCTCTATGTCCACGATCTGGCGACGGGCCAGACGAGGCCACTCACGACAGGTGTTTTCATCGATCAGCAACCGGCATGGTCTCCGGATGGTCAATGGCTCGCCTTCAGCTCCAATCGCGACGGCATGTTCGATGTGTACGGGTTGCGCGTCGATCTGGATGCTGAACACGGGGACCGAGTCGGGCTCAGACGCCTCAGTCAAACCCTCACCGGGATCTTCGACCCCGACTGGACCCCCGATGGTGGGGGTCTGCTCGTCACCGGCTTCGAGGCTGCGCGCTTCCACATCTTCCGGCTCGATCTGGAGGCCGATCAACTGGCCGAGCCGGCACTGAGAGCGGTCGAGGCCGACAGCAGCCTGCGTTGGGATACGCAATGGGTCGATCTGGAGGACGACGCCCTGACGACGATCTCCCTGCGTGAATACGAGCGGCGCATGTCGATTGATGTGGCACAGAGTCAGATCTCCCAGGATCCACTCTTTGGCACCTCGGGTGGGATTCAGGTGGCCTTGAGTGATGTCCTGGGCAACGATCAGTACTATTTCATCCTTTCCCACATCTCCGGTAGTCAGACGGGTTTTTTCGATGGGCTGAATCTCGCCTTCGGTCGTCGCCAGCTGGCACGCCAGCTCAATGTCGGATGGGGTGTGTTCCGGCTGAATGATCGCTTCAGCAGCACCTTCGGGCGCTTTGTGCGGGAGAAGCGGACCGGCGGATATGTCGAACTGAGCTACCCCTTCAATCGCCAGGATCGGCTCGAGACCCGCCTGTCACTGCGTCATTCCGATATCGATCGTCAGTTCGAGGGTCGCAAACTCGACGGTTGGCTCGTTTCCAACCATCTGGCCTTCACTCATGATAACAGTCTGTGGGTTCCCACGGGCCCCCTGGAGGGTACACGCTACAGTCTTGGCGTGGGACAAACCGTCGACTTCAAACGATCGCGCCCCTTCAATACGACGGTCTTCGCTGATCTTCGGCACTACCAACGACTCTCTCAGCGCACGTCGCTGGCCATTCGTTACCTGGGACTGCACAGTCGGGGGAACGTGCCCGAATCCTATGCCCTGGGCGGCAGTTGGACGTTGCGTGGTTATGCCTGGCGATCCATGTGGGGCCGCAATCTGATTCTGGCCAATCACGAATTGCGCTTTCCACTGCTGGATGCGATGGTCTTTGCTTTTCCCTTTGGCACGATCGATTTCAGGGCCTTCCGGGGCGCACTCTTCGTCGATGCGGGCAACGCATGGAATGATGAATTTGGCGATTGGCGAGGCAGTATCGGCGCCGGGACCCGGATCGCACTGGGCGGTGTCTTCGTGTTGCGGCTGGATGCGTCGCGTCGGACGGACTTCAGATCCGTCAACAATGGAACACGTTGGGACTTCTTCTTCGGTTGGGACTACTGATGCGGTTGCGAAACTGGTCCTGGATTGGCTGGCTCGCTCTGATTGGTTGCGGCGGAGGAACTCTCTGGGCACCGATGGATGGTGGCCGCGGTGACTGGCTCGCGACCGGTGGTCCGAACGGACGGGTCGCGGTTCATCTCGACGGACCCACGCCACCCCTGGAATTGCTCTGGTCGAAGGATACCGATTCGCCTCCTGTGGGCGGCGCCTTGCTGGCCGGATCGGTTCTTGTGCAGGTGGGGCAGACGGACAGGATCCAGGCCTTCGACCTGACCGATGGCAACCGACTGGGCCGCAAAGGTACTGACGGATCTGCCTGTGGGCCGGGGGCGATCTTCGGTCGACTTGGTGAATTGCTGGTGCTGCCAGAAGTCGGCAAGAAGGACCGGCTGCGAGCCTATGATCGTCGTACACGGAAGATGGTCTGGCAACTCGATACCCGTGCCTGTGCGCCGATGGCAGGCATAGGAGATACCGTCCTGGCCGTCACCGAAGAGGCCCAGTTGCTGGCACTGGCCAGCGCCGATGGCGAGCAGTTGTGGGCAGCCTCATTGCCATCCCAGCCCACGACAGGTGCCCTGGTTGCAGGAGACGTGGCCATCGTCGGTGGCGCCGAGGGGGCGCTGATGGCGGTGGATCTGACGGATGGCTCCCTGGCGTGGCAGATCCGCCTCGGAGACAGTGGTGCCGCCATTCGAGGTCAGGCCGTGGCCTCTGGCGGGCGGGTCTACGCCGCCACCGCCGATGGCGTGATCTGGGCCGTGGCGAACCCGGGCGGGGAGATTCAGTGGTCTTCGCCGATCGATGGGCTACCCGCTTCCGGCTTGAGCCTGACTCGCGACATCCTCATCGTCGGCAGCAGTGATCGAAGAGTCTACGCCCTGTCCACCACGGATGGGCGGCAGCTTTGGAGCCACCACACCGGTGGTGTCGTGCGTGGCGCCCCGGCGTCGACTCCCTCTACGACCTACGTTGGCAGCAGTGATGGGTTGCTGCTGGCCCTGGATGTGGCCTCGGGTGAGCTGCTCTGGCGCTTCGAACTCGACGCGCCGGTGCAGACGCCGATCGTACTGGCGCGAGACTTGTTGTCTGTGACGACCCAGGAGGGGACCATCTACGTCTTTGCCGCCGAAAGCGCCCTGCGATGAATGCGCGAGGATTCCTGGCCGTCGTGATCAGTGTGGCTGCGATCGGTGCGCTCGACAGACTCGAGGCGCAGGTCGAATTGCAGAGTGTGGCCCAAACTCGAGTCCAGGCTCAGATCCAGACTCAGATCCAGACTCAGATCCAGACTCAGATCCAGACTCAGATCCAGACTCAGATCCAGACTCAGATCCAGACTCAGATCCAGACTCAGATC
>JABHDC010000210.1 GCA_018673255.1 Gemmatimonadota bacterium | reverse complement strand
GGTTAGCGCAGGATACGGTAGACGAGGAAAATGGCTGCGTGCGTTATTTGCCCGGATCGCACCGCGAAGGCATGCGCCCACACCAGCGCACGGATATACTCGGGTTCTCGCAGGGGATCAGTGATTATGGCGCCGAAGATCGTCGATGCGAAGTGCCCATCTGTGCCGAGCCGGGCGACCTCTTGGTGCATCACTCACTGACCGTACACCGCGCCGATGCCAACCCGAGCCCGCGTCCGCGTCGGGCCCTTGGTTTGGTCTACTTTGCCGAACGGGCACAAGAGAATGCCGAACGCGCGGACCTGTATCGGCAACAGCTCTATACCGAATGGGAAAAGGCGGGGAAAATATAGTGTGTTATTAGCCGGGGAGAGAAACGTGCAGGTGATCGGCGGTACCACCGTGCCGATCTGCGTGCAGGCCCATCAGCAGGAACAGGCCCTGACGGGCCCAGTTACGCAGATCTCCGGCATCGGACACGCGCAGATCGACGGCGTGGGCATAACCATCGGTCTGCGGGAAATGCCGCGATGTGAAGGGTAGCCGAAGCCCCATCAGGTGGTAGTCGTCTGGCGCCCGTCGCAGATCGGTGAGCACCAGCGACTCGTCACTCAGTCGGGCGACCCACAGGGCGTGTCGCAGCGTCGGGTGCAGATGCGTCCACTCGGCGCGCAGGTCATCACTCTTGAAGTTGGCGCGCGGGTAGTAGGTCATGGCCAGACAACCGATGACCAGCAATAGCAGAGGCACGCCCAACAGGAGACCGCCGGCACGACGCATGGATCGAGTGCGAAATACGACCAGAAGAGCCACACCCAGGATCAGCCCGCCAGCCATCAGTCCCCCGGCCACGGCCAGCCAGTCTGGAGACATGCTGTCGCTGGCCGCCTGATACGAGAGAAGGCTCAGCTGCATACGGACAGCCAGCAGGACCGTGAGAACGACACCTGCCGCCAGAATCGCGGTTCGAATGGCGAGCACCCTCAGGAGGCGACCCGGTCGGTTCGGCAACTCCAGGGCCAGACCACGCGAAGGCGTGAACTGTTCGTCGATCGCGAGTGTCATGATCGAGACCGACCTAACGACCGCGCCGCAGAGAGACGCTGCCGATATTGGCACGGGCCTTCAGTGTCGGCCCCCCGCCATTGATGTCACCCGAGACCTTCTCACCCACCCAGGTATTGCGCTCCGATTCGGCGTCGAAATCACAGTCCACGTCACCAATCGTCACGGAGGCGTCGAGACGAACGGCCAGATCAGCAGGCAGCTTGAGTTCGATATTACCGACGTTCGTTTCGAATCGCAGGCGTCCCTCGCCATCGAAGTGGCCAAGTGTGGCTTCGATATTCCCCACATGGGTACTCGCCTCGATGGCCCCGGAACCGACCTCTACCTCGATTTCGCCTACATGGGTCTCCACCACCACGCGACCGGAGACATCCACGATCCTCACATTGCCGACCTGAAGTTCGGCGTCAATCTGAACGTGTCGGGGGACGCGGATCTCGTAATCGATCTGGTAGTCATCCTCGATCTTGTCGAGGAAACCACCTGGCACACGCGTGCGCACATAGACGGCGCCCGGCGTCTGCTCCACGCGGATCTCGATCTGCTCGAGGAATTCCTCCGCCTCGGCCTCACTGCGCGAATCACTGACCTTCATGTGGGCGGTGATCTCCACGCCTTCCGTATCGGCACCCTCGATCCGGATGCTGCCGATCGTGTTGTCGACCTCCAGACGTCCGCCTGATCCAAGCGGCGCACTGAGCTGTTCGGTGCGCTCCGCCGATCCTGCCCAGGCACCGTCTGCGGCGACCAGACCTACGCAGAGGAGGAGGACGGCAGCTGGCAACCTCAGCATGCGTTGCCTCATACTGATTCTCCCTGGCTTTGGACATCATTGCTCGACAGTGATTGCAGGCACTGCATGGTGGTGTCTCCTAGTCGCCCTTCGGCTTCTTCTCGTCGAGGCGATCCAGCTTCTCACTCAGGGCGAGCATGACATCCTGAGTATCGGTCAGACGTTGCTCGATTCGCTCGATTCGGTCTGTCGTCTTCGGCGCGTCACCGCTCTTGCCACTGCCCGAGCGCCGCGCGATCGCCACGGTGATCCCTACGGCGCCAATGAGCATCGCCAGTCCCATCATCGACCCCCAGATGATCTCTGCGGTACCGCCGCTATCTCCTGACTCGAAGACGATCCGGTGCTCCCTGGCCACTGGCGGAACTGGCGGAACCGGGGGCACCATCTCGGAGATGTGTATTTCTCGTGCGTCGGCTGAGGCAAGGGCATGGACCTCGGCGGCGCGAGCGATGACCTCTGCCACATTGGCCTGGGTTACGGCGTGGAGGATGTCTTGTTCGACGCGAGTCATATCGACGTTGACATCCACGTCGATGAGCTCTTGACGCAACTCGATCCGAGCCTCCTCCAGTTCCTGCTTCGCCTCCAGAAGGCCTGCACGCAATTCAGCCAGATCCTCCTCGGAGGCCCCCTCCTGGCGCATCCACTCGATCACACTCTCGTCGTCCGTCGCCTCCTGAACGCCTTCCAGAACCCCGGCAACAAGACTCGTGATCCCATGGACGGCGATCTTCAGATCGTCTGAATCACCTCTGTGGTTCGCGCTGGACAGGCGTGCTTTGAAGGCGGATCGGACCAGATCCTTCGTGTCGAAGGCCATACCGGCACCATACATTGGCCCGCCGCCCAGAACGACTCGTGCAATACGATCATTCCCCGTCCACTTGTTACCGATGGCCGGTCCCCAGGGCACCCAGGCAGGGTTGCCGCTTCCGGGCCCGTCATAGTCCACGACCACAACATCGAGGCCGATCACTTCACCAGGAATCAGATCCGTCCGCTGGCCCTGTCGATCAAAGACATCGATCTGCCATTCGTATGTCGTGATATCCCCCTGCCGATTCCACACGGCACGGGTTCGGGTCGCGCCGATTTCGCCATTTCTCATGGCGGGCGATCCCTGGAATCCGTCGAACTGATGAACCCCGGGAACCATCACATACTTCGTCGGTTGATGACCGGGGGCATTCCCGGCCAGACCGGATACGTAGACCTCCAGCCCATCGCTCTGCAGATGACTCGGATGGCGCGGATTGGAGCTCACATCATCCCGCACTTCGACACCCAGATAGAGCAGATTGGTATTCGGCTCGTAGCCGACCATCATGACGGGCGTGAGATCCTGACTTGCAGTCAGATCCTCTCCGGCCAGATCGGTGCGTCCATAGACGTCGAAGTGATTGAGAATGGGATGGGTCGGCATGCCGCGAGGCCAGTCAGACAGATCCCCATCCAGGCGGATTCCAGCCAGAGGCACGGCAAGAGCGGTCTGCGAGGCCGCCTGCGCCGGTGCCGCATTGGCCAGCAACACCGCCATGCTCACTGCAGCCAGCAGCCAACCTGTGACAGATTCGATAGAAGATCTTTGATGACGGAGCATGATCAGGCCTCTGTAGAGGTGGGTCGGTATTATACGAGGTGCCCGGTGCGTCGATCGACCTGGTCACTCATGTCGAGGAGCACGCCCTGCAATTCGGTCAGTTGATGATCGATTCGGTCTATCCTGCCCTGCAACTCACCCACACGGGCCGGCTCCTCATCCGGTTCTTCCCATCGACGCAGAAGGCGTCCCTCGGCGTCCCGGAAGGAACCGACGAGAATGATAATCAGGTCGATCGTGGCCCAGATGCCAAAACCACCGACGGTCAGGACCATGAGGATGGCAGTACCAATCTTGCCAACATAGAAGCGATGCACACCGAGCCAGCCGAGGAAGAAACACAGAAGGCCGGCGGCCAGACGTGACTTGGGAGAGAGTTCAGCTTGCATTGCTCTCTTCCTCCCGGATCGGTGCCTCGCCCCGCAACTGGGCCATTTCGGCATCGACTTTCTTACGCATCTCAAGCTGGTCGAGTTCCTTGCCCAGACCCGGATCACCATACATGTCGCGTCGGACCTCTTGTGTGGCCGCGTCGGTCTCATCGGCCAGGTCGAGACGCTGACGCAAGCGCTCGAATTCACCCTTCTTCTCCTGCAGGCGCCGTTCCAGGCTCTGCACGTCTTTGTACGGATCCGACTCGGCGATCGGATCACCACGGCGCTCATCGGCCTTTCGAGCACTGCGCAGACGTGCGATCAGGGCGCCCTGCCGCTGTTGTGCATCGCGCAGATCATCGCGCAACATGGTCAGCTTGCCCCGCAGTTCCTCCACCGTCTTCTGACTATCGTTCAGGGCGGGCTCTATGCCGGCCAGGGCCTCCACCAATACAACCTTGCGTGACAGAGCCTGACGCGCCAGTTCCTCGTCGCCCAGTTCCAACGCACGAGCAGCCTTTGCCTGCATCTGTTCGATCCGCTCACGCGTGCTCGCCTGCTCCTTCACCAGCCGGCGCTGGTCCGCCACAGCGGCGCTCACGGCACCGACGGCTCGATCCGCTGCTGCTTCCATATCGCGGACCATCTGCCGGACCATCTTCTCGGGATCTTCGAGACGATCGAGCACTTCGTTGACATTCGAGCGGACGATATGACTGATACGATCCAGGGTCTTCATCATGGGAATCATCCTCCTGAGGCTTTCGTGACATTGCTTATTGAGGCCGGCTGCCAATTTGTGGCCAGCACGGGCGGTCCGGGTCGGAAGGTCAGGCGCTGACCGTTCTGACAGCCCCTTGCTTGCAAGCCCCGTACCACCTTCACATCCACGCAATCATGCTGTTGTTTTTTATACACTTATGACAGTAGCCCCATCATCTGCATCGGTGAAAAAGTGGCCGCCCTCGCCATCTGACTGGCGATGCTCGCCGTTCATTGGCTTTCGCCTCAAGAACAGAAAAAGCCCACAGGCGGGTGCCTGCGGGCTTCAGATCGCTCATATGGTGGGCCGGCTATCAGTTCAGTCCGTCTGCTGTCAGTGCGGCCCGATTTCCTTCACGGTCGACTCCACCCGAACGGGGGTATCGGTGCGGGGAGCCAGGTGCACGAAGATCGCGCCTGCCAATACAAGGATGACGACGAGCAGATACAGGCCGCTCATCTCTGACACCTCTCTTCGCATCTGATCCGGTCGCGACGAATTCATGGGACCTCCCTCCTGGACTCAGGAATCCAGGTTCAACCCCATCAAACCCGGTGCCACCTGAATCGCCGACCCTCGCTCAGAGAGACCCCGGCCCCAGCGGCCAGGAGCAGAGACAACGCTGTCTCATGGCCGTGACGGCAGGGGGGCGTGTGTCTCAACCATCACTCACATCAACCTCATCAGCCTCGACTGGTGGCGATCTGACGCCGGCGCTTCGCATAAGGTGTCTCGATACCGAATTTCATGCACAACCGGCTGAAACTGCGCAGTGTGATGCCCAACGCCCTGGACGCATCACCATTGCTGCGATATACCCTGGCTACCCGTTCGATGGTGTCCTGATCAAAGCCGCGATTCATCTCGTCCCAATCCCCGTCTTGTGGGTAAAAGAAGGAAGGTCTCACAACCCTCAGCACTTGACGGTGATCATAGCAACGGCTGTACCGGAGATAATGGAGATCACGTAATACACTGTAATTTAATCAGTTACATCTAATCAACCACAATAGGACATCGACACAAACGGCTGTGACCGCCAGTCGGGTGGCGGATCTCGCCACGGATACCTGGTCTTAACATGTCACCAGGGCAGCGCGCTGCGCGCCCCTTTGCTCGGTGACAGGTCAGACCCTGTTAGCCTCGGTCGGTCACGTCCCCGCTCGAGATCTCGTATTCCTTGACGGCATCCATATCCAGTTCGGCACCGATCCCCGGCGCCTGAGGCACCTGGATCCGCTCACCTTGCCGGGCCGGCATCTGGACGACGAAATCGTCGACATGCAGGGGCGTCGACAGAATGTCGTGAGGGACCGTGGCCGCCTCCGGAACCGCACAGGCGTGGATGTAGGACAGGTCGAGGATACCCAGGTCGGCACCCGAGCCATGCCAGCAGGTCTTGCCGGCTGCACCCACCACATCGGCCATACTGACGAACTCAACCGCTGATCCGGGACTGCAATTGAAGATGTCGGCCGCTTCCGCCTTCAGAGCCTTCAGGATGGCCTCGGTCGTGCCCAGATGCAGAGCGATGGGGATGGGCGTCTCCTCACGCAGGATCTTGTACCAGTCGTAACGGTCCTTCGGCAGAGGATCTTCCAGGCATACGACATTGAGGTCTGCCATCTGTTTCGCCAGCTCACGCATTTCATCCAGAGAGTCGTAGCGCGACATGGCATCGACGATGAAATGCAGGTCGGGGGCGATCTCCAGCATGCCCTGCAATCGCTCGATCACAGCCATGCCGGTCATGATCTTGATCTTCAGACAGCTGTAGCCGCCATCCCGGGCGGCTGCGGCTGCAACCAGGGAATGGGTGGGATTCTGCAGTCCAGCCCAGTAGCTGCCTACGACTTCTTCACGGCAAGCCCCGCCCAGCAGATCGCACATGCGCATCTGACGGATCCGTCCCAACAGATCGAGGAAAGCCGTCTCGTAGGCCCTGTAGGCACCGCCGGCACCCTCCATTGGCAGCCTCCGCACCGGGATTGTTCGAGGATCGAGTCCGATAAGCTGGCGCGCCCCCAACTCCACCGACTCAAGTCCAAGTCCACGGCCCGACTCGCCGACGCCGTATTGCCCATCGTCGGTGGTAAGGCGCACGATGAACTTCGGCACCAGATCCCATTGCTCGTGGGTGTCGTTGTATTCGGGGCTGTTCACCATTTCCTGGTGGACGAACTGGTTCACCTGCCACCATTCCACACGCTCGATCTTCATGGCCCGCTTCTCTCGGTTAGATGTCAGCGACTTCGTCGATGTCTACGTCTGGCACGATCTGCTGAGGACCCACCTCTCCAGTCTCTGACGTGACCGGTTCGACGCCGTTGTCGGTGAGGAATCGTCGAATGATCGCCTCACCATGGCGCATACTGCGTCGCAGCCACGCCAGTCGAATGTCGACCTGTTCAGACTCGCTCAGTCTGCCGTCCACATCGCCACGATTGCGCAACGACGTGGTCAGCTGTTTCAGGATCAGTGCGGCACTCACGGACACGTTGAGGGATTCGGTGAAGCCGACGATGGGAATCCGGATCGCCTCGTCTACGTGATCCATGGCCACTTCGGTCAGGCCCGTGTATTCGGTGCCGAAGAGCAGGGCCATGGGGCCACGTCCCACATCGACGTCATCCAGATCGGTCGCCCCCTCGTGGGGCGTGGTGGCCACCAGCCGGTAACCGCTGCTCTTCAACGACTTGCAGCAGCGATCCACCGCCTCGGCGCTGTCGGCCCCGGTATGCCGGTACAGATCCAGCCACTGGGCTGCACCCAGGGCGATCTGACGATGGATGGTGTATTCGTTGCGTTCATCCACGACGTGGACATCCTGAACACCGAAGCAGTCGCAACTGCGCAGGATGGCGCTGGCATTGTGCGTCTGGAAGACGTCCTCCAGAGCCACGGTGATCCAGCGAGTGCGGTGCGCCAGTGCGAACTCCAACCGCTCCAGTCGTCGAGGTGAAACGAAGCTGGCCAACTGCTCACACAGCTGCACGCGCAGTTGGAAATCCTCAGGCAGCGCCTCCTGTTCGCTCGGCCGCAGGTGGATGACCTCTTCGTCCGTCATCCCTGCCCACCCACACCGACTGGCCCACTCGTCACGACGGCGGCACCATCGGTGGCTTCACACACGTATAGCTGCGGTTCGTTGCTGCAGCGCCCTCGGTATTCGGCCTCGACCTGTTGGCAGAACGCGTGTGTTGCATCCGCCTCGACGAGGGCGACGGCACAGCCACCAAAGCCGGCGCCTG
>JABHDC010000209.1 GCA_018673255.1 Gemmatimonadota bacterium | reverse complement strand
CGAATCGCAATCGCATTCGAACGGCTGATGGGTGGTCGTGGCTGACCATCCCGGTTCGCACCCGCGGCCAGGCACAGCAGAGGATTGGCGAGGTGGAGGTCGTCGACCACGCCTGGCAGCGGAAACACTGGACGGCGATCCGCCACGCCTACCACCAGGCTGAGCACTTTGAAGCGGGGAGTGATTTTCTCGAGTCATTCTACGCCGATGCCTCGCGCGATCGCCTGCTGGACGTGAATGTCGAGCTGATCCGCTGGATGCTCGAGCAATTCGGCATCGATGTGGAGATCAGGTTCAGTTCACAACTCGAGCTTCGTCAGGATCGCACCGAACGTCTTGTCGATATGGTTCGCACCTGTGATTGCGACGCCTACCTGGCCGGTGATGGCGGGTCGCGTGACTACCTGCGTCCCGAGTGTTTCGAGGATGCCGGCATCCAGTTGCTCTTCGGCGAGTTTGAGCATCCGGTCTATGCCCAGTGCCATGACGGATTCGAATCGAAGATGAGTGCTGTCGATCTGTTGCTGAATCATGGCCCCGCCAAGGCCAGAAGGATGATGGGTCTTGACCAAGCCTAGTGTCTGTCACCTGACCAACGTCCATCACCTGTTCGACCAGCGGATCTTCTACAAAGAGGCACAGAGTCTGGCCGCGGCCGGATACGATGTCACGATTCTCGGTCCGGGCCCCGCGAGTCTGGCTGGCGAACACGCCGGTGTGAATGTGGTCACCATCGAGCCGCCGCGATCGGTGAGCGGGCGATTGCTGAATCTGGCGCGCCTTCTCCATCTCGCCCACAAGACGGCTGCCCGCCTCATCCACTTCCACGATCCGGAGTTGTTGCCTGTCGGTCTGGCTCTGCGACTGCTGGGCCGCAAGGTGGTCTACGATTGCCACGAGAATTTCCCGCAGACCGCTTACGTGCGGCGCTGGGTCCCGGCGCGACTTCGACGTCCACTGGCTCTGTGTATTGATGCGCTGGAGTGTTCGGTGGCCCGCGTTCTGAGCGGCGTTCTGGGTGTCGTGGATGAGCAGTCCGATCGCTTCGCCCACTGCCCCTTCGAGACGGTGAAGAATTTTCCCCGTCTGGAATGGTTCTCTCCGACGACAGAAGGACCGGAACCAGCTCAGGCGGAGTCCTCGTGCGAACTTCTGCACATCGGCTCTCTGTCCCGCGACCGAGGCAGTCAGTTTCTCCTCGAGGTGATGAGCGAACTGTCGAAGACCCATCCGCATGTGCGACTGCGGTCGATCGGGCCCTTCCATACGGAGGCGGATCGTCTCGACTTCGAGCGGCGTGGGGCTGAACTCGACGTGGCCGACCGAATCGACTGCTGGACGGATAAGATTCCCTACGATCAGCTGGGAGCGCTCATCGCACGGCACCGTATCGGGCTGATTCCAGGCCAGGTGTCGGTGAAGAATCTGAGCCCCTTTGTGCCGACGAAGCTCTTCGAGTATCTCGCCTGCGGCCTGCCTGTCGTTGCCAGCGCCCTACCCTCGATCCGTGATTTTCATGCCCCCGCCGACTGGGGTTGCCTGGTGGATCCCGCCTGCCCGCGCGAGCACGCTGATGCCATCCGCCACCTCCTGGCCAATGAATCCGAGGCGCGTGCCAAGGGGCAGCGGGGCCGGGCCCTCGTCGAACAGCAATACAACTGGTCCATCGAAGCAGAGCGCCTGCTGGCGTTCTACAAGCGAGTGAGCTGAATGAGATACCTCTTCTGTGCCGTCCTGCTCGGTTCCATCATGGCTCGGCAGGTTCATGCCGGTGCCTGGTCGCAACCGCAGGGGGCAACCTATGCAAAAGTCTCCAGCATCTTCTACGTCGCCGATCAGGTCTACAACGACATGGGCGACCGGCAGAAAATGGGAATGGATGACGACGAGTTCACGGGGGACCAGGTCTTCCTCTACATCGAACACGGCCTGCGAGATCGGCTGACGGTGGTCGGCCAGGTGAGTGGTGGCGTGCTGACCTCGACGAATCGCCTGGTCCGGCAACGCACGACTGGCATCGGCGATGCCGAGGTGGGTCTCAAATACCAGCTCATCAATGCGCCCGTGGTGTTGTCGCCCATGCTGTCGATCAAGATCCCCACAGGTTATCACGACGACTACGATCCGGCCCTCGGCACCGGCTCAGCCGATGTGGAGGGGCGGATCCTGGCGGCCAGGTCACTGTGGCCGCTGCCATTGTATGTCGGGGCCGAATTGGGGTATCGGTGGCGCGGTGGTGCTTTCTCAGACCAGTTGGTCCTCTCCACCGAGATCGGTGCCACACCTCACGAGCGCGTGTTCCTCAAAGGCTTCACGAGTCTGCGTAATACACGCAGCGGCAGACAGGTGAATCTCGGGGTGGTCGGTGCCGGTCAGCAGGTGTCAGAGGGCGACGCCGTGCAGATTGGACTCAATGGGGCTGTGCGGCTGCACGGGGGCGTGTGGCTGGATGTGCTGATGGAGTGGACTGCTGACGGTGAAAATGTGGGTGCAGGTACGTCGTGGGGGATCGGGATCTCCTACGGTGGCTGACGATTGAGAAAGAGGGGAAAGAATGGAAATATCTGAATCCACCAGGCGACGATTCCTCCGAGCCGGAGGCGTTGCATTCATCTGGTCGATCGTGCCGCAGTTGGGGTGCGACAGTAACAACGTTGATTTCCGCGGCATGCCGACGGCGCCCCCCATGGAGCCGGACATGGGCGAACCGGGAAGCACACTGCCGGCACCACCGATCACGGGAAATGATCGGTTCTACCTGCAGTCGATCAACGGTCAGAATTACGATCCGAAGCTGAAGGCACCGAACTGGTCGATGGCCATCGATGGGCTGGTCGAGAATCCGATCACCGGCATCACCTACGATGACATCCTGCGGATGCCATTGCAGCGTCAGGTCATGACGATGCAGTGTATCGGCAATTGGATCGGTGGCCCCCTGGTGGGTAATGCCGAATGGGGTGGGACGCGTTTTGCCGACGTGCTGGCCCTGGCTGGCGTGCGGGCCGAGGCAACGCAGGTGAAGTTCACGAGCATCGATGGGTATACGACCTCGATTCCCGTGGAACGCGCCATCCGTGACAATGTGTTGCTTGCGTGGGAGATGAATGGCGACCAGCTGCCCTCCAAGCATGGGTACCCGGTTCGTCTCATCAATCCGGGGCACTATGGCCAGAAGATGCCGAAGTGGATTACGCGGATCGAGCTCATCGACGACGACTATCTGGGCTACTGGGAGAGCAAACCGGAGGGTCGCCCCTTCAAGTGGTCGAACGCTGCAACGGCTACGGTCAACTCACGCGTTGACGCGCCCGTCTCTATTTGGGATGATGTGAAGGATCCGGGCAATGGCGGTGTGACGGTGACTCTGCAGAATATCAAGTCCACCACGGGTGAACCTTTCATCGTTCACGGCATTGCCATGGCTGGCGAGCGCACTGTCGAGCGAGTTGAGGTCAGTACCGATGGCGGCACGAGCTGGAAGGATGCGCTGATCACGACCCAGTCGCTGCCGAATGTGTGGGTCACATGGGCCTACGAATGGGAATTGCCGATCGGTGGGAATTTCGAGGTCGTTGCCCGCGCCACGGACAGTGCCGGCGATACACAACCGATGACGGATGCCGGTGAGGATCTCTACGATGGTCGCACCGGTTGGCATCGCGTCCCCGTCACGGTGAACAAGAACGGATAACGCTCCAGCTTCACAACCAGCGTGGTGTCGAGGGGCGAATCGAATGAGGGGCAAGGGATGAAGCGGATTCGCCTGGGTGTGTTGAGTCACGCCCACGGTCACATCAACACGTATTGCGGTGTGTTGCAGGGCCAGGAGGATGTCGACCTGGTCGCATCCTGGGACGACAACATCGATCGGGGCCAACGCGCGGCAGAGAAATACGGGCTGCAGTTTCGCGATCGAATCGAGGCGGTTCTCGAGGATGAGGAGATCGATGCGGTCATGATCGGCAGCGAGACGAATCGTCATGCCGATCTCGTAGAAGCCGCCGCCGCTGCTGGCAAGGGGATCCTGCTGCAGAAGCCGATGGCGACGACGCTGGCCGACTGCGATCGCATCATCGCCGCGGTGGAGAAACATGGCGTGCCCTTCTCGATGGCTTTCCAGATGCGACTGGATCCGGTCAATCAGCGCATGAAGCAGTTGCTGGAAGAGGGCATCGTCGGGCGCCCGGCCATCGTGCGCCGACGGCACTGTATCAATGTGCTGCTGAATCCGGCCTTCGCCACGGGCGACTCTGCGTGGCACGTGGACCCGGAGGCCAATGTGGGCATGTTCTTCGATGATGCGACCCATGCGGCGGACTGGTTCTACTGGATGCTGGGTAAGCCGGTCAGTGTCATGGCGGAGATCGACAACATCGTCACGGACGTGGCCCCCGATGACAATGGCCTGGCCATCTATCGCTTCGCCGGTGGGATCATCGGTGTTCTGCTGAATTCCTCGACCACGGTCGCGGCGATCGGCACGACAGAGATCTATGGCGACGAAGGCACGATTCTGCAGGATTATGGTGACGCACCGGCCACATCTGCACCACGGCCGGATGACGCCATCCCCCTGCGATCAATCCGCAAGGGGGATACGCAGTGGACGGAGTATCCACTCGCCATCCCAGCCGGACAGGGTGATCGGATCGCGGATGTGGCGCGCCCCTTCATCGAGTATCTGAAGGGTGAACGACCTGCGCCGGTGACGGCCGAAGAAGGACGCGTGTCAGTGGAGATGGTGCTGGCGGCGTATGAGTCTGCCAGTGAGGGCAGACGGGTCACCTTCCCGATAGCGCCCTAGTCATGGCACTTGGCTGAATCCAGCGCCCTCAGGCGCTCGAGACTGGCAGCCGGTTTTTCGCAGTGGCTGCAGAGACGACGCGATTCGCTTGGGGCCTCAGTCGAACTGCACTGACCACTCGGTCTGCCCGGTCTGGGTGACCAGTGGCAAGACCAGACTTCCCGTTGCGCCGGATCGGATGACGGCCGACTGACCGGCGACGTGGGCTTCAGCGACAGATCGTCCAGCTGTGGTGAAGGTGAGTGTTGAACTCCCACCTGCAGGCCGGTGCAATTCACCACGAAGCACGCCGCGGTCTTCATCCCATATCACATCTGACAGTTCCGTGCCGCAGCTCTGGTGGAAACCCGTGCCGGCGATCCACGGATGGGATCGGCGCCGTCGCAGGCACAGAAGTTTGACCGCCGGTCCGTAGAAGGCCAGATCGAGACAACCGGGTGTGTCGCCGCACAGCAGATCCTGGTAGTCACCGGGATGAGAGTAATTGCCGGGCCGAGGTCGCGCGTACGGCACCTTGTCCAGATACTGCCCCGACCAGAATTCGTAGCCCGTGAGAGAGTCACCCTCGTCCAGCCCGAGCCGATCGAAGGGGACGATGAAGCGCGTGATCGCCGGTGACTCGCTGCCTGTGTCATCGGGCATGCAGAAGATCCCTACCAGATCCCACTGATCCCAGCCAGCATCGACGGGCAGATGCCAGATTGAACCTGCCGGCAGATCGGGCAATTCGGCGTCGTCGAGATCTTCGCCACGTGTGGACTGCTCGTAGTCGAAGGGTACCGATGGCAGAGGCTCAAACAGATCGACGGGCCGGGCTGATTTCCCCAGAGGGGGCAGGGTCTTGTGCAGAATCTCCCAGCGGTCTTCCGGCAGGCTCTGCAGTGTGTCGGAGATGTCGATCTGACCGCCGGCGAGGAAGGCGATCGTGGCGCGTAGCCGAGCTTCCTCGATCGTGCCTGGCAGGCCGACACACAGACACGAGGGTTGCAGGATGCCCCAGCGTCGATTCTTCCACAGGTGGCAGGCCAGCGTCTGCGTATTGCGACGGCGGAAGTCGATAGAGATGAAACCGGTGTTGCCCGTGTCATTGCAGGTGTAGAGCAGCGGATGGGCACCGGTGCCGGGCATCTCCGGGCCGCCGCAATTCAGCACACGCGTCTGTGGCATCGACTCCTGGATGATCTGCGCGCCGATGCGCCCGGCCTGGGTTGCACCTCCGGCGGCGATGGACCGATCGTGGCGGTGTCGGGCGATGGGGTGGCTGACACAGCCAATGAAGTCCGGCTTCAGATACGCCACACCCCGTGCGACCAGGCTCGTCATGCGATCTCGCAACCACTGCTGAGCGCCTGGATGGGTGAGATCCAGAACGTGAACCTTGCCATGGGGTTCCCAGAACCACGTGCCCGTCGCGGCCGGTTGGCCCTCCCCGTCCTGGACGAGGTATTCCGGATGCTCGGTGGCGATGGGATCCAGTTCGGAGATCGAGTAGGGGGCGCACCACGCACCCAGCTGCAGGCCCAGTTCCTGGAGTTGATCGGCCAGCCAGCGCAGACCACGGCCGAAGCGCTCGTTCTCCTCGAAGGCACTGGGCAGGTTGCCGGATTGCCAACCCAGATCGACGACGAGGGTCGACATGCCCAGTGGCACGAGTCGTTGGGCGGCGATCTGTGCCGTCTCCAACACCCGATCCTGGGACACGCTCAGGCGGTAGGGATACCAGCTGCACCAAGTGACCGGAGGCGGGTCAGATACGGTGGTGTGGTGACGGGCAGCCACGCGATCGCCATAGGCCTCAAGCAGGGCCCACGGATCCGGCCCGGCAATCAGCACGGCCTCCTCGAGCGCAGTCGATGAGCCTGGTTCCAGTCGAACGCCGGCGCCATCGAAGCCCAGGCGCCAGTCGACGACCACGCCGCTCGTGTCAGCGGTCAGCTGAATGCGGCCGAGCCACCGTTCCGAGGTCTGGAAACCGGCCAGCAGGGCCATGTCCGCCTGTGGATCGTAGACGACGGCCACGTGATCGGAGCTGCCCTGCACGCGGGCCTGACTGGTGTCGTGTTCTCCCGTATTGGCGACGCTGGCGTCAGGTGACTCGCCCAGGCGGCGAACATGCCCCCAGTAGTTGCCCTGCTCAAGGATTCGCACCCGGGAGGCATCGGCTGAGAAGCTGACCACGGCCGGGGGGGCGGTGTCAGCTGCACCGGTACCGAGGTAGACGACATCATCGAGGTCGTGGGGTTCGGTGTCATCATTGTGGATGATTGAGCGCAGCAGGAGTGCACCCTGACTGACCTGCAGCGAAAGCTCCAGGCGCAGTCCCTGTGCGGTGCGACCTGTGATGGATGTCGAGTCACTGGCGCCAAGATCGGTCCACGGGGCGTCGTCCCCATCGATGCGCAGAGAGGGTCGCAGCCCCGTCAGTCGCAGCTGCGGCCAGGATGGCACCGTGATCGAGACCGTCCCGTGTGCTTCGACCAGCAACTGCATGGCGCATCTCCTGTGAGCGGATCCGATTACTTTGTGGCGGCCTCTTCGGCTTGTTCCCACTCAGCGGTCCAGGTGGCCACGTCTCGTTCGAGATGGGTGCGTTCCATCTCAAGGTCTCTCGCCTCATCTACCGGCGTATCGGCATAGAAGCCGGGCTGGCAGAGGGTCTCGTCGATCTGCTTCATGCGCGTCTCCGCCTCTTCAATGCGACTCAGCAGTTCCTCCTGCTGGCGTTGGGCGCGTTGCTGATTCGACTTCGACGGGCGCTTGGCACCATTGGACTGACTCTTCGTCTGGCCATTCCCACCACCGTCAGTCTTCTTGCCCTTGCCTTTGCCACGCTTCGAGTCGCCATTCGTCGCTGCCTCTGCCGTCCCGGTCGTTGCTGCGGCGGCCTCTTCCTTCTTGCGACGTTTCTCGCTCTTGGCTTTCAGTACGACGCGGTCTGCATCGAGATGGTCGTCACCACAGGAGTGCACGTATTCGTCGTAGCTGCCGTGGAAGTCGCGGATGTCGCCGGGTCTGATCTCGACGATCCGCGTCGCCAACTGGGAGACGAACCAGCGATCGTGTGACACCAGAATGAGGGTGCCCTCGAACTTCTTGAGGCCTTCCACCAGTGACTCGATCGACTCCAGGTCGAGATGGTTGGTGGGCTCGTCCAGGACGAGGATATTCGGCTTGGCAATTGCCAGGCGGGCGAAGACGAGTCGTGCCGCCTCACCACCGGACAGATCACCCAGGCGCTTTTCGACATCGTCGCCGGAGAACAGGACCCTGGCCAGATTTCCACGAACGAAGCCGATCGTTTGATCCGGACAGAACCCCCAGATCCATGCTTCGGCCGTGTTGTTGTGTGAGTCGAATTGCTCCTTGTGATCCTGGGCGAAATAGCCCGGGTGGGTCTCATAGCCCCATTCGACGGTGCCTTCGTCTGCCGCCAGATCACCCATCACAACCTTGAGCAAGGTGGACTTGCCGACGCCATTGGGGCCCATGATCGCCATGCGATCACCCCGTTGCAGTTGCAGGTCGACGCCATGCAGGACCTCGTTGTCGTCGAAGGCCTTCTTCACGCCCTTCACGGTCAGCACGTCACGGCCACTGTCGCGTACCTGATTGAAGCGGAAATGCGGGTAGCGGCGCGAGGTCGGAGCCAGATCTTCGATCTGGTCGGCCATCTTCTCCAGCATGCGCTCTTTGCTCTGTGCCTGGCGGGCCTTGGAGGCCTTGGCGCGGAAACGATCAACCGTCTTCTGGTGTTCGGCGATGTCGCGCTCGCGGGATGTGATGTCTTTTTCACGCCGGGACCGCTCGGTCTGCTTGGCGTTGATGAAGCGTGTGTAGTTGCCGTGGTAGAGGGTCACCGTCGCGTAGTCGACGTCAAGAATGTGGGTGATGACGTTGTCGAGGAACCGATGGTCGTGGGAGATGACGACGAGGGGACCGGTATAGTCGCGCAGAAAGGTCTCGAGCCAGCGGATCGACAGGATGTCGAGGTGGTTCGTCGGCTCATCCAACAGCAGCACATCAGGCTCCGAGGCCAAAACCTGGGCGAGCAGGACCCTCAGCTTGAAGCCACCCGACAGGGTCGAGAGGGGATCGTGGTGGATCTCTGCCGGCAGTCCGAGGCCCTCTAGAATCATCGCCGCCCGAGCCTCGGCACTGTAGCCGTCATACCGCTCAATGAGATCTTCCAGCTCGGCGAAGCGGTCACCGTCGAAGTACGTTTCCGCCTTCGCCAGCAACTCCTCTTTCTCCACCATCACCTTCCACAATTCCTGATGGCCCATGAGGGTGACGGTCAGGATCGACTGATCCTCGTAGAGGAACTGATCCTGCCGCAATACACCCAGACGCAGCCGCTTGGGGATGGCCACCTTGCCGGTGGTGGCCTCCATGTCGCCCGTCAGGATGTTGAGGAGGGTCGTCTTGCCGGAGCCATTGGCACCGACCAGGCCGTAGCGTTCGCCGGCATTCAGCTGCATCGACACGTCTGAGAAGAGCGTTCGATCGCCGTACGTCTTGGAGAGATCTGAGATTGAAATCATCCCCAGAATGTAAGGCAGATCCGGCAGAATGTGAGGGTGGGGTGGACACAATCCTGGGAAGAGTGGGACATTGCGGATAGTAGAGCAGATTTAGCGCGCTTCATGAACTGCAGGACAACATGGAGCACCCCGCCCGATGGCGGGCCCATTCAGGTCGCTTCTGGGCGAAGGCCTCCTTGCCTGGCTGCTCGTCATAGGGTTTGCGCAGTACCTCCAGCAGTTCCTGCACCATGGAGTGATCGCCTTCGGCAGACTTGTCGATCGCCAGCTGCGCCAGATAGTTGCGTAGTACGTATTTCGGATTGACGGCATTCATCCGTTGGCGCCGCGCCTCGTTGGCGGGCCCGGCATCACCTCCGCTGCCCGGCCCATCGTTGCGCACTCGATCGACATAGGCGCGCATCCAGTTCAGCGTGCGGTCCCGTTCCTCTCCTGCAGGTGGATCCGCCTGGTAATACGCCGCCTCAAAGGGCGCCAGCAGGCCCTCGTGGGCCAGTTCAGCAGTCGACGAGGTGTCATACGGCTCCAGATCCGCCAGGGCCCGGTAGAACAGGGTCATGTCGGTCTCGCGCAGCTGTAGCACCGATTGCAGCTCGCTGATGAGATCCATATCGGTCGCCGACTCGAAGGATGTCAGCCCCAGCTTCCGCGCCATCATGGTGTGATAGCCATCGTTGTAGAGCTTCGAGTAGCGCATGAGAGATTCCTGCAGGGGCTCCACTTGCTCAACGATCGGTGCCAGGGCACGAGCCAGCTGTGCCAGATTCCACTGAGCGATCTGCGGCTGCTGCCCGAAACGGTAACGCCGTCCTTCCGCGTCTGTCGTGTTCGGTGTCCACTCCGGGTCGAAGTCCTCCAGCCAGCCATAGGGACCGTAGTCGATGGTGAGCCCGAGAACTGACAGGTTGTCCGTGTTCATGACGCCGTGAACGAAACCGACCCGCATCCAGTGGACGATCATCGCCGCCGTTCGCCGGCAGACCTCGTCGAACCACATCAAGTAGGTATCGATGCTGGGCTCGGGCAGGTGCCGGAAATCGGTCCGGATCGTGTAGTCGAGCAACTGTCGCAGTACGTCATGTTCCTGGCGCGACGCGAAGATCTCGAAACTGCCAAAGCGCGTGAAAGAGGGCGCCACGCGACAGACGACGGCTCCCGGCTCCTGCTGCGGATGGCCATCATAGAACATGTCACGCAGAACCTGATCCCCCGTCAGAGTGAGAGACAGGGCCCGCGTCGTGGGAACGCCGAGGTGATGCATCGCCTCGCTGCAGAGGAACTCCCGCACCGATGATCGCAGCACCGCCAGACCATCCGCGGTACGGGAATACGGCGTGGGACCGGCCCCCTTCAGCTGCAGAGCCCAGCGTTCGCCGTCACCATTGATGATCTCGCCCAGATTGATCGCCCGACCATCGCCCAGTTGGCCGGCCCAGTTCCCGAATTGATGACCACCATAGCAGGTCGCATAGGGATCCATCGTCGCCAGCACTTCATTGCCGGAGAACACCCGAAGGAACTGCTCGGAGGCACATGCTTCCTCCGTCAGATCCAGCAGCTGGGCCACCTCGTGTGAATGAGCGACCAGTTCTGGTTGCCGTGTTGATTTCGGCAGGACGCGGGAATAGCAGGCACCCATGACCTGCCGACGCTGGTTCGTCACCTCTGGATCGGCTGGCAGGTCCAGAGTGAAGCGATTGTCGAAGATCAATGGTTCGAGAGGACTGCTCAAGAGAGACTCCTACGCGGATCGGCCGGATTCAGGAATGATTCAAGACTGCCGAATCAGGGATGGCGATTGACCTTCCCGAAGGTAGAGATCCGTCAATGCCAGACGCCCTGGTTGCCGGATCGGATATGGCCCAGTGCGTGGCTACTCAATACGAGTAACACAATTCTTAACGAGTGGTGCGATTCGTCGCCGCTGATGTCGCCCTGAATACACAGGGCGATCCCCGGACACTCGCTTCGGACCTGGGTGTAACCGGCTGTTCTGACAGTCGTTACCGCCACTACCGTGGCTGCAGCAGGGATGGCCTCACTCTTGCAAAAGATGATGTGGGCAACAAGAGCACACGGCCGTTTCGTCCTGAGGTCTGGCGACGCCAGGCTGGACGAAGCGGATCTGGGTTGGACAAGGAATCTGGGTTGGACAAGGAAAGGACGAGACACTTTGGTCTGGTCCTGTGTGTACCGAGAACCCCAAGCTGCAGACTGCGAAGACTTGAAAGGCGAGCAATGATCGAGGGACAGACACAGAACGGTCAGCGCTCGCTGCAGAGCATACACATCGTGCTGATCCTGGTGGTTCTTCCCGTCGCCCTGCAGGGAGGCGACATGATAGGTGGCCTTCTGGGTGCCGGTGTCTACCTGCTCAGCAAGGCAGTGGGTAACACATTCGACCACCACGCGTTCATCGAGGTGACCATGGCTCTGGGGGTCCTGACGCGCAACGGTCTCCTGCTGATGCTGTCCCTGTGGATTCTCCGACGGGCAGGACTCACCCTCTCCCGCACTCTCTGCGTTCCCCCGGGATGGGGCTGGATCTGGATCTCCGTCGGCAGCGGGTTGGCCCTCGGCGCTGCCTGGTCGGTGGCCGGTCTGGTGCTCACGCCCTCCGATATCTGGGACGTGCGTCTCGTCACCGCGATTCCCTGGCAGTGGGTTGTCGCGCTGAGTGTCATCGCGCGTGTACTGGTTGGATCGTTCTGTGAAGAGATCTACTTCCGCGGCGTTCTTCAACCGGCTCTGGGGCGGTGGCACCTACCATGGCTGCCGATCCCACTCTCCGCAACCATCTTCGCCGGCATGCATCTCGATGATCTCTTCGAACCGTCTCTCGCCTTCATCCTTGTGGTCGGTCTCGTGTCAGCGAGTCTCTACAAGCGATACCAGACGGCTCTGGTCCCGGCTCTCTTCCACCTGGTCGTGAACCTCATGATGACCCTCTACTTCCTGCGCTGGCTGCCATTCATCGCCTCCCCTGAGTCGAAAGGAATCCCATGGAAGTAAGAAGCAAGCTCACCAAACCTCCCCGCATCCGTCAGTCATCAGGCGTCTTGTATAACCAGGAAGCGAACGACAAAGGCAAGGGCGCCTGGAATGATTTTCCCGGTTCGACGGGTCGGGATCCGGCGGTCACCGCAGCACATGAGAAGGCAGCCATAAAAGTTGGAACGTACAGTGGTATGGGCCTGGCAGGTGGCGCCATCGGGTTCGCTGCCGGCGCCATCGGCGGTACCGCCATCGAGTGTGCGGCCACATGCCATCTGCCCAGCAGCTGGTAGTGTGAAGTAGCAGAGCCTCAGTGATCTGAACTGCAAGTGATAATCTGAACTACTCGCGTTGGTGGCAGCCAGCGCACTCTTCGCCCGAGTTTCTCAAGGGGCCCGGCCGCGACCTTGGGGTTTTGACCTCGAGCCGGCCGTCTCAATTCAAGTGCCGCCAGGTTCAACCATCACCAAACTCCACCACCACCGCCTGGCCCCCATGTGCCCACAGCGCACCGTCCTATGCGTTTTCTCGCATACACCTGGGCGGATCTTTGTTGAAAAGCGTTCTCGTATCTGGGTAGCTTCCGACAGGAGGGTGACCAGTGTGATGAAGAGACAGACGAAGATCACGAGGCCTCGGATGGGTCGACCTGACGGCCAGTTCGCATGTCTCTGCAGCTTCCTTCTGACGCTGCTGGTTGGGTTCATCGTGCCCACCGGTGCACAGGAGGGTACGATCTACTTCAGCCGCGAGAATGAGCCAGGTGTCTACGCAGTCGATGCCGAGACGGGTGACCTCAAGTATGTCACCGACGGCAGAGTCCACGGAAGATATGGCGATGGCGTTCTGATTCGTCAGAGTGATGGCACGACCCTGACCATTTCGTCGGAAGGCTGGATGCCTGCACCTGACCCCGGCAGTGTGGAGCTTCACCGGTCTGCTGATGGCAGTGTGGTCGTCTATCAGCGTGGTGGCGGTCTCTACACGGCGAATGCCGATGGGACGGTCGAGAAGGAACTCCTGATCGAGCAGGTGCGGAGATGGGTGTGGTCGCCGGTGACGCCAGGTGTCATCTATTTCTCGCGGCTGAAAGAGGGCCACTCTTTCACTTACGACATCTTGACGTTTGACCTGACAACCTTCCAGGAGGAACTCGTAGCCGAGCAGCGCTCGATCTATGGCGACACACCGCTCTCGCCGGATGGGACGCGGATGATCGTTTCCGGCTGCGAGGGCGGTGGCTACTGTTTCTCCTGCCTGGATGTTGAGACCGGCCAGATCCAGGACTTCGGAACCCGAGCCGTTCAGGATCCTTCCTGGCCCGTGTGGTCACCGGACAGCCAGAGAATTCTCTTTTCCCGCCATGACGGGCAGGCCGGGATGTATCACATCGATGTCGGTACGGGTCGCGTCCAGTCTGTCGCTGCCGGTCGGAGTGACGCTGCTCCCACCGGGGGGGTGTGGTCGCCGGATGGCACCTACGTGGCATACCACGGGAGGGACTACGGGGTAGAGGAAGCAGCTGACAGGATCTTCATCGTGCCAGCATTTGGTGGATCTCCTCGGGAATTGGCGAAAGGAAGCTGGCCCAAGTGAGTCGCGACCATGCCACCGAATGGCGTGCCTCTGCGAGCCTGGGGCCTGGTGAAGGAACAGAGTCGATTCTGAAGCCCTGTTAGGGACGCGGCGATTCTGGATGGATCGGCAGCAGAAGAACACGAGGATCATTTCCTAACAGGGCATTCGGTACCCGGCGCCGATGGGTTGGCCGGGTCGGCCACGCCGGTTGCCGTCGCGCCCTGTGTGTGCCAGTCTTTCCACGTCCATTGCATTTGCTGCTTCCCCTGCATCCTCTGCTTCCTCACCTCACCTCACCTCAGCCGGCCACCCACAATGTCCAACATCCTCTTCACGTCGCAGGGGCACACGGCCCGGATCCACGCCGACGGCAGCCATCTGCACTACCTCGCCCTCGACATTCCAGACCAGGAGACCTGGCAGCCTTGCGGCACCTTCTCCGATGGTCGCCTGCTCCTGCTCAGTATGGAGGCCCGGCGCGATGGCCCTGGCAGGCCCTTCGCCGAGTTCTACCACAAGACGCCGACGCATGTGTGGGCCTACGATCCGGACCGCGACGCGCTGGAGGAGCTGGTTAGCCAGCCCCGCCTCTCCACCTTTCAGACACCGCAGTTGCTGCTCAACGACGAGCGTATGCTGATCCAGGTGGTCGGTGACGAAGGGGGACAGGTCTACAACACGGATCTCACCGGCGCGGATGCGCACGCGGTGACTCTGATCGGTGAGGGGCTGCCCTACGGCTATAGTCTCAGCCCGGATGGCAAGCGGCTGGCCTGCCACCTGGCCAGTCCATCCGGTTACCAGATCTGGACCAGCGATCTGTTCGGGAAGGACCGCACGCTGGTCGCCGCCCATGACGAGTATCTGTACTTCGCCCCCCAGTGGTCGCCTGACGGGCAATGGCTGGCCTACCAGGCCTGCCGCTATCAGCAGGACCCCGGTCACGATGGGGCAGATCTCTGCGTCAGCCGTCCGGACGGCTCCGAGCAGCGTCTGCTGACGACGGAACAGAGCCTGTGGTTCGCTGCCACCTATGGTCCAGCGGATCGCCACGGCGGCGGGTCCAATATGCCCCTGTGGTCACCCGACGGTGCCTTGCTGGCCTCCTGCTTTCTGCCTGAATCCCGCGTCCCCTGGCAATACCAGCCAGAGCGACCGGACGTGGACCACTTCAACCGGGACTTCATGCCGGAACAGGCTCGCGGTGGCGCGCAGATTCGTCGATTTGATCTCGGGACCGATAGCAGCGACGCTCTGACCCCCGCCGCCGAAGGTATCTGGGACTTCCGCCAGAGTATGTCACCCGATGGGGCGCAGTTACTCTTCTGCCGCGCACCCACCGGTGATTCGCCCACGATCTGGGTCGCCGATGCTGGGGGGCAGAACGCCCGTCCCCTCGCCAAGGGACGCGACGAACTGGGGGCCGACCACCCCCGTTGGATCCCATAGTGCCCTGTTAAGGAGTAATCCTTGTATTCGGCCGCCGATCCATCCTGGCTCACCGCGTTGCGCTCCCTCGATGGGTCCCACTGACCCACATCGGTCGCGCGCCTTGTGAGCCAGGCGCCTCGATGCCCGAATTTCACAAGGCTGACTCCTTAACAGGGCACTCGGTGGCCTGAACATGGGCGACGGAGCTCCGGCTCCCGAAGCAGGGCACCCGGAGCCGAAGGGCCGATCGGATCGGCCACACCGGTCATGCGACGGGCATTGATCGTAGCATGACGCCCAGGTCACAACACCGCGCTCACAACGCCAGCGTCACGACGCTGCGCTCACGACGGCGTCGGGGCATCCTCTCGCATGAGCCCCTCGGACTTCAGTTGAGCCCATAAGTCTGCCGGAATTGAGCGTTGATAGAGTTCCAGGGTGCTGTCGATGTGGAAGGGGGCCAGGGCGCCTGGGATGATGGCACTCACCTGGGGGTGGCCCAGGGGAAACTGCAGTGCCGCGGCGGCCAGCGGCACATCGTGATCCTTGCAGATCGCCTCGATGCGGCGGGTCTTGTCGAGGATCTCCGGTGAGGCCGGTGAGTAGGCGTATTTGGCGCCCTCTACGGGCCCGGTGACGAGAATCCCTGAAGCGAAGACGGCACCGATGATGAAGTGCACGCCCCGTTCGGCGCAGGCGGGGAATTCATCGGCCAACACGCCCTGTTCCAGGAGCGTGTACGGCATGGCGACGAGAAAAGCGTCCACATCGACGGAATCGAGGAAGGCGGGGATATTGCCTGGTGTGTTGATGCCTGCCCCGATGCCACGAATCAGGCCGGAGGATTTCAGTTCGTCCAACGCCCGCCAGCCTGAAGCCAGCAGCTGGGCCATATAGGTGTCGAAGAGTCGCTGATTCAGAAAGAAGCTGTCCAGATCGTGGATGAGCAGCAGGTCGAGGTTGTGAATGCCCAGCCGTTGCGTGCTGTCTTCCCACGAACGCATGATGCCGTCGTAGGTGTAGTCGAAGTGAAAGTCATAGTTCATGCCGCCGACCCAACCACCCGGGTCGAAGTCGCGCTTGCGCGTGGGCTTGAAGACGCGTCCGACCTTCGTGGAGATTACGAAATCGTCGCGTGACTGCTGCCGCAGATAGTGGCCGACCCGATGCTCGCTTTTGCCGTATCCGTAGAAGGGCGAGGTGTCGTAGTAGCGGATACCGCCCTCCCAGGCCTGGGCCAGGGTTGCCTGCGCCTGGTCTTCGGCGACGGTCTCGAAGAGTTCGCCCAGTGGTGCTCCACCGAAGCCGACTTCACTCACCTCGATGCCCGTGCGGCCGATGGTCCGTGTCGCGATCTGTGTCATGTGTTCTCTCTCTCCGGAATCCATTGTCACAAGGCTGACTCCTTAACAGGGCACTAACGGTCGTGATCGGTGCTCTTGATGTCGCCCCAGGTGGCCGTCGAAACCACCGTGGAGGTCACGATCTGCAACGGGTAACGTCGCAGGTCGCCATCGGCTGGTCCGTCGACGTATCTGCCCTGCAGATCGAATTCCGATCCGTGGCAGTGACACTCGACGCGACCGGTCTCATCGGGCAGATCGACCTCGCAGTCCCAGTGGGTGCAGGACGAACTGTAGGCGATGATCTGTTGCGCGTCGATGCGCACAACGAGGATCGGATACTTTTCGCCGGTGACGGGGACCTTCACGGCGCCACCGACAGCGCTCAGTGCCTGGAAATCCGGATCGGCCAGATCCACGACGAGTGTCTCCTGGGCGCGAGCCATCGATCGAGCGACGGCGATGCTGACGGCCGGCAGCCCCAGTGTGCACAGGGCACAGCGGGCGAAGTCCCGACGATTCAGTGAGCCGGATGACGTAGCCGGGCGGTTGGTGGGTGTGTCCTCTTGCATCACGGTCAGTGAGAATAGGCTTCCGACCTGCCCCGTGCACGTGATGGGAGATGGTATCGGTCACGATCGGGTGGGCCAAACATGCCCCTCTGGGACGATTTCGTCCCTTGCCCGAGGAGACATGAGACTTGCAGGTCCCAGTCTGAAGCCTTCGCCCACCTGCGGGGTGGCCGTTCCTCGGGTATTGGTACGGCACGCAGGTTGCACGCAGAATGGTGGAATCCCACCCAGAGACCACCCAGGATGCCCCCATGACCGACATACTGCAGCCCCCGAGAGATGTGACGCCCACACCGGATGCGGCACCACCGTATTCGTTCGACGCCAGGATTGCCTCACTGCGGGCGACCAAGATGGCCCAGACTCGTCTGAAGCAGGAGGTCATCGGTGCCATGGACTACGATGACTGGCCCATGGTGCTGCCGCCGGAGGATCGGCGTGAACTGGTGCAGTCGATCAGTGGTTCGGGCATGCCGATCAACGACGTCCTGCTCACCGGTGTCGATATCCAGAGCAATCACGAGAATGGCTCCTTCTACGGGCCCGAACTGTGTGGTGCGAACTTCCGTCGGCTGCTGGAGGCTCATCCGCCTTACGTCGACCCCATGAGTTCACTGGCCTGTGCCTACATGACCAACTTCGGCTCCTATCGCAGCAATGGCTGGGACCCGAAGTATGCGGTGCCCGAAGATCTGACCCAGGTGCGCGAGCGATATCAGCTCGTGGGTGCCATCGGCGCCGGGCAGCACTTCTGCCAGGATCTGGCCATCGGTCTGGAACTTGGCTTCGGGGGACTGCAGAAGAAGATCGATCACTACCGTACCGTGAACACGGCACCAGACCAGCAGGCATTCTATGAGGGGCTGACGCAGGCCATCCTCGGAATGCAGCATTGGATCGGTGCAGGCGCGAAGCATGCAGCCGAACTGGCCTCGACCGAATCCCACCCGCCGTTGCGTCAGAATCTGGAACAGATCGCCCTGATCAACGAGCGACTTGTGACCGAAGCGCCGATGACGCTGCGGGAAGCCTGTCAGTGGATTCTGTGGTACCAGTCAGCGACGCGGATGTACAATGGCAGTGGATCGCTGGGCGCGCTCGATCAGTTGCTCAAACCCTACTACGAACGCGAGATCGCCGATGGCACGATCACCGATGAGGAGGCCATCTTCCATATCGCCTGTCTGCTCGTGCGCGATACGGCGTATATCCAACTCGGCGGACCCGATGCGCAGGGCAACGATCAGACCCATGCCGTGTCCTTCCTGGTCATGGAGGCGGCCCACCGACTGAAGGTGCCGGCCAATGTGGCGATCTGTGTCGGCGACACCACCGATCCGCAGTTGCTCACACGTGGCGTCGAGATTCTGCTGGAAGACCGACAGGGCATGCCAAAGTTTCTTGGCATCGACCGTACGGTTGAAGGTTTCCAACGCAATGGGATCGGAGTGGAAGACAGCCGCGCGCGCGTCTATGCAGGTTGCCACTGGTCGGGGATCCCCGGCAGAGAGTACACCCTCAACGACTGCGTGAAGATCAGTTTCGGCAACGTGTTTGATGTGGCATTGCGCGATATGATGGCCAGTGACGACGAGCCATCGGTTGCGCGTCTGTGGGGCTACTTCGATCAGCACATGGAGATCGCCGTAAAGGGAACCGCCGATAGTATCGATTTCCACATGCTTCACATGAAGAATGTGTTTCCCGAACTCATGCTCGATCTGCTGTGTGTGGGCCCCATCGAGAAGGGCGTGGATGCCTCCGACGGGTATGCGGGCGGCGTGGAATTCTACAACATGTGTGTTGATGGCTGTGCACTGGCGACGGTGGCCGACTCCTTCGCAGCCATCGAAGAACACGTCGAGAGTGCGGGACGGTTGTCGTGGTCAGAACTGCTGCAACACCTGGATGCGGACTGGGCTGGCGCCGAGGGTGAACGCATGCGCCTGCTCATGCGCCGCACGACGCGATACGGTGCGGGCGGCAGCCGCGCCGACAACTGGGCAGTCCTCATCAGCGAGGTATTCACTCGAGCGGTGAAAGCCGGGTCCACTGCTGCCGGTTTCAACATGATCCCCGGGATCTTCTCATGGGCCAACACCCTGCCTCTGGGCAAGGCGCTGGGTGCGACGCCGAATGGGCGTCACGCCGGCGACGCGATCTCTCACGGTGCCAACCCCGATCCTGGGTTCCGCAAGGATGGCGCACCCACGGCGATGGCCGTGGCGATCGCCTCGGTGCAACCCGGATATGGCAACTCGGCGCCCATGCAGATGGAGCTGGATCCGGCGGCTGCCACGGGTGACCAGGCGCGTATTCAGGTGGAGAATCTGATTCGGACGCACTTCGATCTGGGGGGCACGCAGATCAATCTCAATGTGCTCGACAGAGCGAAGGTTCTTGAGGCGCACGAAGACCCCTCGAAATACCCGGATCTGGTTGTGCGTGTGACCGGGTTCAGTGCCTACTTCGCCAGTCTGTCGCCGGAGTTTCGGCAGTTGGTTGTCGATCGAATTCTGTGCGAGAGTTAAGCCGCAGATGACGAGGATCGACACACCGGTGGTCTGTGAGGATGCGCCGGCCAGCGTGGGTGACATCCCAACGGGCATGGTTTTCGACATTGAGCGATACGCGACACATGACGGCCCAGGAACACGTACGACGGTGTTCCTCAAGGGTTGTTATCTGCGTTGCGCCTGGTGTCACAATCCCGAGTCGGAACATGCTCAGCCGGAGATCATGTACGAAGCGGCCGATTGCATCGGTTGCCTGGCCTGCTACCGGGCGTGTGAGCACGAAGCACTCTACTTGACCGACTGGGATGGCCGCCGCCTGACGGTTCCTCGGGATGCCCAGGTTGAACCTCAGATCGATACGCAGAACGCGCGCCGCGTCTATGCAGTCGATCGCTGCGTTCAGTGTGGTGCTTGTGTCGAGGCCTGTTACCCCGCCGCCCTGAAAATGGTGGGCGATAAGATGAGTGTCGATGCAGTGATGGCGCAGGTCCGTCTGGACAAGCCCTTCTATGCGCGTACCGGTGGTGGCATCACCGTTTCGGGTGGTGAGCCACTCTTCCAGGCTTCCTTTACGCAGGCGTTGCTCAAGACCTGTCACGAGGAGGGGATTCACACGGCCCTCGACACGACGGCCTTCGGTCGCTGGGAGCCACTGGCCGCTACGATCGAACACGCCGATCTCGTGCTACTCGACCTCAAGTCGATGGACCCCATCGTGCATAAGGAATACACGGGTGTCGACAACGAATCCATCCTGGCCAATGCCCGGCGTCTGGCAGTGGCCATGGCCGATCGCCCCGACGATGAATTCCACGGGATCTGGGTCCGGATGCCGCTGATTCCTGATATCAACGACAGCGACGCCCAACTGGATGCCGCAGCGCACTTCATCGCCGAATCTCTGGCGCCGGCGGTGCGCGTTGTGGAGTTGCTGGGGTATCACACCCTGGGTGGCGCCAAACGAGAGCGACTGGGTCTCGCCTCGACGCTGCCCGAGATTGCGTCCCCGGCGCCGGATGTGTTGCGGCATCACGGCGAGCGTGTTGCCGATCAGCTGGCGGGAACAGGGATCGACGTTCGCTGGCGCTGACTACTTGCGCTGATTGCCGAGGATCCAGACATCCTGGAAGAATGTCTGCCGCTCCTCACAGAGCCCCCCGATCACCGTCTCATTCATGCAGGGCTTCGGTTCGTGGAAACGCACCGAGGCGTGATTGTAGGCCATGAGGATGGCGCACCGAGGATTGTCGGGATGGGTCCAGCGCGCGCCTGTGTGTCGAACGCCCTCCGAGAACACGACCAGAGATCCGGGCGGGCAACCGTAGGTCTCCCAGACGCCTGAGTCCTCTCGGTCCGCTTCCTCGGGCCACGTTCCTGCCTGGGCCGAGGCGATGTTGGCCTTGTGGGATCCGGGTACCAGGCAGGTTCCTCCCTTGCCTTCCACCACTTCGTTCAATTCCCAGACGACCCGCGTCATGCCAGAGTAGATGCGCCCATCGGTGCCTGATGGTGGGCCGGCAGGCTCTCTGGGTCTGACGCCAGTGTTGCCAGATGGTCACGGAGGTCGGCGGTCTCGGCCGGCGTCAGCACACCCGGGATGACGAGGAATCCCTTCAGATCAAAGATGAATTGTTCGTATTCGGTCATCGTGGCTCGCTGGGTGGGTGAATCTTTGATTGCAGGTCGGCGACATACACGCGGCGCACGCCCTGGTCGCAGCCATTGAAGGTGATGTATCGGTAGGAGCGATCCCAGGCGGGGTGCGGGTCGATCCGCAATTGCTTGATGTCCCCCGGGAAGGGCGGGTCGTTGTTGATCCGGACCAGCACTTCTTCCGTATCGGTCTCGGTGTCGATCCAGCGGATTGGGGTGGTGCCGTCGCCGTAGGCAAGCTTCTCATGGAGGTAGACGTCGGTGACGATCTGGCGGCCATTCGGGTGGAGGGATGGATGGCCGGAACCCTGCACGCTCGTCATCGCCGCCAGGTCTGAGCCATCCGCCTTGGCCCGGACGAGACTCAGTCGGTCGCTGTCGAGCTTGAGGTTGATCGTCCCCGTCAGACCGTCCGGTGCCCAATCCGGATGATGGCCGCCGCGATTCCAGATCTCATCCGAGAAACAGACGGCCATGTCAGAGCCATCGGCTCGCATGGTGATGGCATTTGGATTCCGACGAATCTCACCGGCGCGATCGACCCAGCGCAGAACGAACATGAGCCGGTCACCGGTGGGATTCCACTTCACATGGAAGCCGTAGAAGTCGCCGCCTTCGTAGGCTGAGATATCCAGGACCGACTCGACGATGTCGGCGATCGAGGCCAGCAGCCGGCTTGAACCGGTGGCGACGTCGGTGACAGACAGGCCGTCATCGGTGGGGGCGCCCTCGTTGGTCGGCACGTGGGCTTCGGGCGCCAGGACCCCGTATCCAGATTGGGTTCGGCTCATACGCAGCAGACAGGGGCTGGCCACTTCTCTGCCGTCACGGGATGCCATGTACACCGTGCCATCCAGATGGCGACGGGTGAGTGCGATCGGGTCCATCACGACCCCGAAGGGTTTCCAGGTGTCGCAGTCCATGTCATTGAAGAACAACTGGGTGTCATCGGCCCCCCACTGGACCTGCGCGCCGAGTTGGGTGTCCCAGCCACGCGATTCTGCCACCAGATGGGTGGTGCCCTCCTGCAGATCCACCACCACGATGTCACAGCTGTCACCGGGTTGGGGCGCCCTGTCTTCGTGCCGCATCCGTGTCACCCCCAGATAGCGGCCACTGGGGCTGACGGGGGAGGTGTCGAAGAACCGATGGTAACAGCCATCCGTCTCAGGCGTCACGCACCACACGGGTACGGTCGGATCGAAGTCGGTGTATCGTGGAAAGTGATCGGAGAGGTCGATGGTCATCGTGAGGTCAACCTATCTGTTCGCTACGGCCAGCTTGGCAAGGTGGTAGTCGTTACTCGACGTCTCGAGTGGAATCATGGTCAATGCTGCCTTTAGTAGGGAGGTCCCTCGAGCGTGTCGAGGATGGCGAGCATCTCCAGGCGGTCGGCCTCATCGAGAGTGAGTGTTCCGAAACGCACCTCTTCTTCGTTCGACTTCCCCGGCTGGCTCACACGCTGTCGCACGAAGTGTGTGTCGAGGACGCCAAGGTGTTCGAGATAAAGTTTGCCCGCCTCGCCGGCGGCGGTGTGCCAGCGCCAGAAAACGAGGGGCAGCATGCGATTCCAGAGGGCTCGCGCCTCGTCGTGGCGGCCTTCCTGCCACAGGTCGAAGATGCGCGCGTGGGCGTGCGGTGCGCAGCAACTCGGCATGACACCCAGGGCACCCCAGCCCAGTTCGCCCGGGTAGTGGAGTCCGGGGCCGAAGACGGTGAGGCGATCGCCCAGCTCCTTCACGTATTGTCGAAGCTTCGGTCCGTGCGAGGTCTCCTCCTTCACGTAGAGGATTCCCGGGAATTTGTCAGCCAGTGCGGTGATGACTTTCAGGTCGATGTCCCGCGTGCCATGCACCATGATGGGGATATCGAGCACATCGGCGATGGCGCCGTAGTAGCTGACGATCTCATCGAGGCTCAGATCCTGCCGTCCCCATCCCGGGTGGGCGAAGACGGCATCGGCACCGGCTTCCTGCGCGTGCCGGCACAGCTCGACAGACTCCTCCACCGTGACCGTCGAGGTCCCCACCAGAACAGGAATGCGGCCAGCGCTGGCGGCGATGACGGTCTCCGTCGCCGCTTTTCGTTCATCCAGACTCAGGCACGGGGCTTCCGAATCGCCACCATTGGGCGAAGCGCCCTGCGCCCCACTGTCGACGAGATACTCGATCAGTCGATGCAAACTCTTCAGATCGACATCGCCATCGGCAGTGTAGGGCGTTGGGATGATGGGGAAGTAACCGCGTAGCGGACGACGTTCAGTCATGATGGGCCTCTGTTTTCATGTCACCGCCGATGCCGCCAGCGATCCAGGGCGACGGCGACGACGATGATCGTGCCTGTGACGATTTCCTGCACCCAATTCGGCAACCCCATCTGAGAGCAGCCAGATCGGATCACCGTCATGATGAGGGCGCCCACCAGCGTGCCGAGGATCGATCCCTCGCCGCCCGACAGCGACCCGCCACCGATGACGACGGCGGCAATCACGTCCAATTCAAGGCCCACGGCCACTGTCGGGTCGCCGACGGTGAGTCGAGAGAATTGCATCACGCCTGCCAACCCCGCCGCGGCGCCGGACGCCATGTAGACGCCGGTCTTGATGCGCTCCACACGAATGCCACACAACCGGGCCGTCGCTTCGCTGGATCCGGTGGCCACAATATGCCGGCCTACGGGCGTCGATCTCAGCAATGCGCCCACACCGATGGCCAGCAGCAACAGCAGCCAGACGCCTGGGGGCACGATGAGCCAGCGCATTTCCGGGGACAATGCGGCAAGCAATTCGATGAGCCATGACAGAGGGACATCGATCTTCTGCTCATCTGCCAGGCCCTTGGCCAGCCCACGAACCAGCAGAAGAGTACCCAGGGTGACGATGAAGGGGACCACCCGGAGACGGGTGATGATGAGCCCATTCATGAGTCCTGCCAGGGCACCGGCGCCGATGCCGGCCATGGCTGAGACCAAGGGGCTTGCGCCTGCATTCATCGTGGCGGCGATGACGACGGTGGACAGGGCGATGACCGATCCTGCGGACAGGTCGATGCCGCCCGAGATGATGACGAGGGTCATGCCCATGGCGGCAATGCCCACAATCGTCGTCTGGCGCGCGATGGTCTCGAGATTCCGGGCAGAGGAGAAGCCGTCCGGACCGAGCAGGGCAAAGAGGCCGTACACACCGACCAGACCCAACAGGGGTGCCAGCGTATTACGAGAGGGCAGTTTCATGTGCCGTGGCCCAGCGTGGCTTCGAGGATCATCTCATGTTCCGTGCGTTCCTCTGCCGCTTGGAAGGGGCCAAGGCGCCCGCGGTGCATGATGGCCACACGGTCACATAGATCCAGCAATTCCGGCAGATGGCTGCTGGTGACGAGGATCGCCTTGCCTGTCTGCGCCAGTGCCTCGATGCAGGCGTAGATGATCTCCTTGCTGGCGATATCTACACCGCGGGTCGGCTCATCCAGCAGCAGCACATCGACATCATGATGCAGCAGACGGGCCAGGGCCACCTTCTGTTGGTTGCCCCCGGAGAGTTGCCCCACACTCGCGTCGATGGACGGGCAACGGATGTCGAGTTCATCGACCCAGCGTTCAGTGGCTCGATCTCTGGCGTCCAGATCCAGCCACCCGTGCTCAGACCGGGGCCAGCGGGACATGACGAGGTTGTCTGCGACGGTCAGACGCAGTGCCAATCCTTCGCTGGCGCGGTCCTCACTCAGCAGCCCCATGCCTGCATCAAGGCAGGTGGCTGGTGTCGAGGGGCCCTGAATGTCGGCCACGCGGATCATGCCACTGCGGATGGGTTGCAGGGCGAAGATCGAGCGCACGAGTTCGGATCGTCCCGAGCCGACCAGTCCACCGATGCCAATGATCTCACCCCGGTGCAGCTGCAGCGACGCGTCGATGGGCAAGGTGACCCCGTCGAGATGTTCGACGCTCAGCAGGATCTCGCCCGTCGTGGTGGTCTCTCGCCGCACCCGCGCCTGCAGGGGATGACCGACCATCTGTGTTGCCAGGGCGGCAGCATCGGTCTCACACGTGGCCCCATGCCCGGCAATCTCGCCGTCGCGCAATACCGTGTAGTGATCGGTGAGGTCGAGGACTTCTTCCAGGAAGTGTGAGATGTAGAGGATGGCCAGTCCCTCATCGCGCAGTTGCCGCAGGATCGTGAACAGTCGAGCCGCATCTTCTCCGGTCAGGCTGCTGGTCGGCTCGTCCAGGATGAGGACGCGCGCAGCCCCATGCAGCGCCCGGGCGATCTCGACGATCTGGCGATCCGCCAGCGACAGGTCAAGGATCCGAGTGTCCAGAAGGATGTCCTCCCGTTGCAGACGGGACAGTGCCCGGCCACCTTCCGTCGTCATGGTCTGTCGGTCGAGCCAGCCGAAGCGGGTCGGCTCGCAGCCCAGGAAGAGGCTCTCGGCGACGGTGAGGTGAGCGGCCAGAGACAACTCCTGATGTACGGTGGCGACCCCGGCGTCACGGGCCTGACTCGGTTCGGTTGGTGCGAATGGCTCCCCATTGAGGCGCAGGGTGCCCGCATCGGGGGACAACACGCCCGACATGATCTTCACGAGGGTGCTCTTGCCTGCGCCATTCTCACCGATCAGCGCGTGGATGGACCCTGGTTGCACCTGCATGGAGACATCGTGAAGGGCGCGCGTGGCACCGAAGTGGTGGCCGACGCCATCGATGGAGAAACCTTCCGTCATCAGTCGTCGGTCGGTGGCTCCAGAAGGGCGGCGATCTCGGGGTCAGTCATGTTGTCGCGAGTGACAAGACTGACGCCGGTGTCAATGCGGCGCTCGATGGGCTCACCATTCAGGTGTGCGACCATGGTGCGCACGCCGATCTCACCCATCGCCGCGGGATTCTGCAATACGAGGGCATCCAGATCGCCAGCCGCCAATCCCTCGACCAGTTTCGGTGAACTGTCGAAGCCCACGAAACGAACCTGGCCATTCAGTTTGCGGTCCTGCAGGGCCCGGAGCATCCCGAAGGTCGTGGACTCGTTGGGGCAGAAGATGCCATCAATCGTGAGTCTCCCTTCACCATCCTGCAGGGGAGCCAACAGATTCTCGCTGGCCTGGTAGGCGGATTCGGTCGTGGCACCCCCGTGCTGATTGGAGCTGATGACGACGATGTCGGGGTATTCGCCGATCGCATCCAGGAAGCCCTGTTCGCGCTTCATGGTGCTGGCTGATCCCTCCTGATAACGCAACACGATCAGACGGCCGCGTTCTTCGAGGCGGCGTGCCATCTCGGCGCCGGCCATGCGCCCACCTTGATAGTTGTCGGTGGCGACGAAACTGATGTAGTCGTCGCTCTGCAGGCCCGAGTCGATGATGATGACCGGGATTCCGGATCGGGTGGCATTCATGACGGGAACGCGCAATGCGGCATCGTCGAGGGGGGCCAGCACGATCCCGGACACACCGCGGCTGATGAAGTCCTCGACGACGGCGATCTGTGCCTCACGGTCGTCTTCCTTCAACGGACCCTTCCAGATGATGTCTACGTCCAGATCCCTGGCGGCGCGCAGGGCACCTGCATGGATGGATTTCCAGAATTCGTGCGTCGTTCCCTTGGGGATGACGACGATCGTGGTGCGTTCCATCTCTGCCGGGCCACCGCAGGCGGCCAGCAGGCACAACAGGGCGAAACAGAACAGGTGTCGCATGCAGGATCTCCAGGCTGGGTACTCAACGATGCCCAATATAGGAAGGGTCGCCGGACCTGATGTGACCTGGCCGGCAGAATTCGATCTTGCGATGAGGCTGATCCTGTGCTTCCATCAGGCCTTACCGACGATCCCCAAACCCACCGAAGACCATGCCACGACGACCTCACCGACTCCTCCTGCTGCGCCTGGCAGGCATCCTCACCATCGCCAGTCTGGTCTCGTGCCTGCGTCATGTGGCTACGCCACCGGCGTCCAGTCAGGGTGTCGCCACGACAATGGCCCCCGCACTCGGGCAGGCGGAAGCGACCGATGTTGTGCCAGGCAGCGGCCAGGCAGACCCGGCCGCCTACAGCAATATCCGGCCGGCGGACTACATCGGTCCCGAAGCCTGTGGTGAGTGTCACCTGAAGAACTACAAGAGGTGGCGCCAACACCCTCACAGCAAGATGAACCAGCTGGCCAATGGCCAGTCGGTGGTGGGCGACTTCTCAGGTGTATCCCTCTCCTATGCCGGGCGCCGGGCCGTGTTCCGGCAAGATGGGTCCGATTATCTCGTCGACTATTTCAGTGGCGAGGTGCTGCAGCGCACCTTCCGCGTGGTTCGCACCGTCGGTTCGCGCTATGAACAGGACTACGTCGCCGTCCAGGTCTCGGGGCCGGAGCCTGCGGATGATGCCCTCTACACCGAGGAGATCAGGCTGCGTTTTGCCTGGTCGATCGTGGCACAGCGCTGGCTGCCTCAGAGTTATCTGGAGCCGACCGAATACCCAGGCTCGGAGCATCTGGTAGACGGCCGGCTGCGTTATGATCCCTTCGAGCCGGATCGGCTGCCCTTCAGCGAGCGCTGCGCTCATTGCCACAATACCTATCCCTACGATCTACGTTTCTACAAGATCCTCACCGAGTTCGGCATGTTCTCGGGATTCCCGCCGTTTCCGGGCGTCACGCCCCGCATGGTTCACGAGATGGCAGTCGAGGCGGATGATGAGGCGCTGCTGCGCAGCGCGCGTTTGCCCATGGATCGGCTCGTCACGGATGGGATCAGTTGTGAGAGTTGCCACTTCGGGGGACGTGTGCATGCGGACGACTCGAAGGAGACCATGGTTCGGTTCGTGCCGACCCATCCGAATCTGACCGGTTGGTCACCTGATCACGAGGGCGCTCGGGAGCGTCCGTCTGTCATCAATGCCATCTGCTTTCAGTGCCACCACTCCGGTGAATCCGCCCAGGATAATTGGCCTGATGGATCGGCTGGCGTGAATTCGATGGAGTCGATTGAGTTGAGTCAGGGTGCCTGTGCCAGTGAGATCAAGTGCACGGACTGCCACAATACGCACATTGCCGGCCCGAAGGCGGGGTCGCCGGATCAAGTCGAACATCTGGAGGCCTGCGTCGGTTGTCATGTGGAGAAAGCCACGCCGGACGAAGCCCAGGCTCACGCTCATCACGAGGCGACGGATGCTTCGTGCCTCGACTGTCACATGCCGCGGATCGTGCAGGGGTTCGAGACCTACAATCGGTCGCATCGGATCTCGATGCCGAGCGAGAATACGATTCTCGCTACGGGCATGCCGAATGCCTGCAACCTCTGCCATCTCGACAAGTCTCTGGCCTGGACGCGGGCGCAGTTGGAGGAGAAGTGGGGCGCCAGCGTGCCACTGCCCTGGTCGCAGAGGCAGCTGTTTGGCGCCGAATTCGAGCGGCCTGCGGGCGAAGCGTGGCTCGAACACAGGCACTCGTCGGTGCGCACCGTCGCCGTAGGTGCCTATTCGCGCTCGGAACTGGGGTCAGATGTATTGCCAGGAGTGATCGCTGGTCTGGGCGATGAGAATGCGTACGTGCGCCTGCGTCATCTGCAGGGCGTGGAAGCGATCCTCGATCGGTCGGTGACGTCAGAGGAATACGATCTGATCGGCTCACCTGCAACAAGGCAGAAGCAGGTTGAGATCCTGCTGGAGCGTTTCGCCGAACGCTGAGCTACTGCAAGCTGACGAATACCCAGTCGCCGGAGATTCTACGGATCCCCCACGCCCGAGCTCCAAAAGGCTGACGCCCTGACAGGGCACTAGCCAAGGGCGAACCGAGGAATCGCGACAGCATGCTGCGTCTCGCATGATTCGGCGGCAGCGATGGCGATGGCTGCACTGTTGCGTGCGTCCAGTGCACCAGGGCAGGTATGTTCGCCGGCCCGGGCCAGTTGGACAAAGGCCTCGAGAATGGCGGGATCGCCGCCACCGTGCCCGCCGGCCCGGCGCGGTGGATGGTATTCATCGACCTTGGTGGCGTGACGCTTCTCAACCCGAATCAGGAATTCCTGCTCGTTGTTATAGAAGCCGTACATGCGACCGCGATCACCGATCAGAGTGAAGTGCCGGTTGTAGTCGGGTGTGAAATGACATTCGGTGTAGGTCATCTTGGCGCCATTGGCATACCGAACAGTGATGACGCAATTGTCGTCGACGTCGACTTCCCGGGCCCAGACACAGCCATCCTGTGCCTGCTTCAGCTCTTCACCATAGTCCATGACGAAACCGGAGACATCGCGGTAGTAGGGGCACGTATCCTTCTCGTCACAGTCGCGACAGCGCTTGTCGTCGGGCGCATCACCCCCGAAGACATCGAGTCCTCCTTCGCCAAAGGCACGCACCGGCTCGGATCCGATGAACCAGTTCATCAGATCCAGTGTGTGGGTACCCTTCTCCAGCATGAGAGAGCGGATGAAGTCTTTGCGGCGTCGATTGTTGTGGTAGTAGTACTGGCCGCCGACGGAGACATTGTCCACGGCCATGCCGAGTTTCACGTCGCCGATCTCGCCTGCATCGAGCAGGCGTCGCATCTCCTGACACAGGGTGCAGTAGCGCAGTTCGAGCCCGACCATGAGAGTACTGGTAGAGGCCTTCCAGGCACGCAGGATGTCATCGCAGTCCTGTATGGTCTGGGCCATCGGCTTCTCCAGGAAGACGTGTTTGTCACGCTCGAGGAAAGCGACGGCATTCTCCCTGTGTGCCGGGTCCCAGGAAGCGACGACGCCGATCTCGCAGTCGACGCTGTCCAGCATTTCCTGCTGGGACGTGAAGAGTTCGACGTCCTCACTGAATTCCTCGCGGGCCAGACCCAGGGCGCTGCCCGCCGGGTCGGAGAGGGCGACGAGTCGGGTGTGGGGGTGTTGGTCGAAGGCACGCGCCAGATAACGACCTCGTCCACCGGCGCCGGCTACGGCGACTCTCATCTGATTCATCTGACCCGTCCTCCTGCGGAACGCGCTGAGTTTACAATGCTGGAATTCTCATGAATTCACCACCATGTGCAGCCGAGGCCTGGGCTACCAGACAGGCCTGTGCAACGGCCAGCACGTCGCGTGTGCTGATGAAGTGCTCTTCGCCGCGTTCCCAGGCCCCGATCATGGCTTCGACGAAGCGATCACCCTGTGGGGCCGGGAATTCGGGTCGGCAGGGCGGTTCGTCATCGGTGACCAGGAGCAGGTCGTCTTCAGCATAGGCCCGCAGGTGAGCTGAGCCCTTCGTACCCATCATGACGAATCGTGTGTCGCCGAAGGAGGGTGACTTCTGTGGCGTGAGCCAGTCGGCGGTCAGTGTGGCCAGCGAACCATCGCTCATCTGAAATGATGCCTGCACGTGGTCTTCGAGTCGGGGATCGTCGGTGTACTTCCTGCACGTGCTGAGGCAGTGCACGCCCACACACTCCGCACCCGTCATCCAACGGACCTGGTCCACGCCGTGGCAGGCCAGGTCGTGAAATGGACCGGTGTACACATTGGGGTCGAAATACCACGGCGGCGCAGAGGCCCGAGATGTCTTGTGGGGATGGGTGGAGATCAGGCTCACCAGATCTCCCAGCTTGCCAGCTGCCACGGCGTCGTGAAGGGCGACGAAGGGTGGGTGACTGCGCGACGTGAACCACATGGAGAGCTTCGTTCCGGCGGCGGTGACAGCGGCGCGGATACGATCCCAGTCTTCGAGCGTGCGACACAGGGGCTTATCCAGCAATACATGCACGCCGGCGGCAGCGCAGGCTTCGATGAGATCCGCCTTGGCGTTGTGGACGACGCCTTCCAGCACGACATCTGGCTGCGCCTCGCGCAGTAGCGAGTCAACGCTGTCGTAGCGGGGGATCGGACCGTCCTTCGTGTAGCGTTCGTAGAGTACGTCATCCGCCTCTACGAAGCCGACCAACTCGGATCCGGCCGCCTTTCGGGCAGATTGCACCATGCCCCCAATGTGCCCGTAGTGAACGCCGACGATTGCGATGCGCATGATTCTGATCCTTGTCTGTCGTGTGGCGCCTTCAGGCGCCTGAGTGGGTGGTGGTCGCTCGAAACGAGGCTGTGACATCGAATCCGTGTCATCGACGGAGGATGTGGTGCTCCACGGCGGTGAAGGTCTCAGACAACACGGCGGGCAGATCGTCCTGCTGGTCCCGGGCTTCGGTTTCCAGCATCAGCGGTCCTTCATATACGGTCGACGCCAGCCATGGCATGAATCCATTCCAGTCGAAGGTTCCTGCGCCCGGCATCACGTGGCCGTCGCGTGCACCGTCATTGTCGTTCAGGTGGAGAGACCCGAGCAGGTCGCCGCAGGCCTCGCGGTAGGCGTTGGTCGTGTCGGCGATGTGGGAGTGACCATTGTCCAGCACGAAGCAGAAGGTCTCTGGATCGAGATCGCGGATCCAAGTCAGATGCTCGGTCGTGGACAGGCCGATGGGTTCGTTCTCCCAACCGAATCTGCAGGGCAGTCCGGCGGCGTGGTGCGACAACATGTCGAGCGAGGACCGCAGCTCGCACTCGGCACGGTCGCGATCCTGCGTGGCGTCGAGGCCTGCGTGGAATGGCACGACGCGGGCACCGAGTTCGGCAGCCAGATCGGCAAAACACTTGAGCACATCGACGGCCAACTGCTCGGATCGTCTGCCGCGATAGCCGCCGATTCCGCCCTCGGCATGCACCGAATACACACCGATCCCGACGTCCGCGGCGATGCAGGCCAGCTCGGCCACCTGAGCCGGTCGATCCCAGGAGAAGTCATCGGATCCGAGAAAACAATTCAGCTCGATCCACTCAAACCCGGCAGCGGCGAAGGCCGGTAGATGAGTGGCAGGATCGAACTTGTTGGGCCGCACGATACAGGTCGAGAGGCCCAGGGACAGTGAGTTCGTCGTGCGAGTCATCTTTCCTCTCCCTCGGGGTTGGTCATTACGATCATTTCAGGCGCGGGGTGGGGGAATCGTGATCCGTGCCGGACGGCCCATCGCAGGCGCCGGACATTCGTGAGTTGGCTGATCTGAGCCGGATTGACCCACACGGCACCCACGCCGATGCGGCTCGCATTGGAGGTATTGGCATCCGAGGCGTGCCAGAGATGGCTGTGCCAGAAGACCGCGTCTCCAGGGTCCAGTTCGATGTGTTTGATCTCGAGATCCTGGCAGCGATCCCGCGGTAACTCGGCATGGAGCGAGTCCTCGTATTCGACGTGCTCGATGACCGGTCGCTGATGCGAACCCGGGACACACTTCAGGCAACCATTGGCGATGGTAGCCGCATCGATGGCCAGCCAGCCATTGGCGGCATCGCAGTTGGTGTCACGCCACAGGCCGATATCCTGATGCCACGGCGTGGGGCCGCCGACACGCGCAGGCTTGAGGAAGGCCGAGGCATACTTACGCAGTACGTCGGGGCCGAGCCATGTGCTGAGGATGGCCAGTACGCTCGGGCCTGCGTACCAATGGTTCCACAGGGCGGGCAGTGTGTCGAGGGCATTGAGCTTGCGAAAACGCTCGTGCAGGGGCACGCTGTCAGGATCGCCCTGTGCGGCAACCTCCAGGATCTTGTCATTGCCATAGTCGCCGGAGGAGGCCAACTCACGTGTCCGGCCCAGCAGGGCGGCGCGGATCTCTTCGGTCTGATCCCTCGTCAGCAGACCCCGGGCGATGAAGTAGCCGTCGCGCTCGAGTTGCACTCGCTGTTCGTCGCTGATCGACATCGACCCACTCATCGTGCGAAGGGTTCACCAAAGGAACACGGCATGAAACAACTGCACTTCACCGCTGTCGGAAAGCCGGAACTGCTCGACGTCGATCCTCCGAGTGTGCCGGCGGATGGTATGCTGCTGCGCACGCGCACATCGGGTCTGAGCAATGGCACCGAACGGGCGCAGATGATGGGGGAGACCTACAACCAGGGGAAACGTTATCCAGTGACCCCGGGATACCAGGCGATCAGTGAGATCGTCGAGGTGGGCCCCGCCGTCGAGCGTTTCCAAGTCGGCGACCTCGTCTACACGGCGACCTTTGGCACCCATGCACAGTTCCATGTGGCGACAGAGGAGAGTCTGATCATCCCCCTGCCGGCAGATGCCGATCTGGAGGCGCTGGTCTTCCTCGCCGTCGCGGCCGTGTCTCTCAATGACGTGTCGCTGACCCAGGTGCAGCCGTCGGAACGCCTCCTCGTCATCGGCGCGGGTCCTATCGGCCAGTTCGCAGTGCAGGCGGCGCGTATCCGTGGGGCCCAGGTCACCCTCGCCAGCCGTGGTGAGGCCCGCCTTCGTATTGCTGAAGAGATCGGCCCTGTGCGCACGATCGTCGCCGCTTCAACAGACCACGAGGATCTGCGGGATGCCGGTCCCTTCGACGTCGTTGCGGAGTGCAGTGGCAGCGACAATCTCGACGGGATCATCGGTCGTGGCTTCGGTACACCGAAACTGTTGATTCCGCGTGGCGGACGACTCGTGCTGGTTGCCGGCCGAGGTGAGGTCCGCTACAACTGCAATGCCGCGCAGGGCGGCAAGGTGACGATCTATCACTGCACCCACTGCCTGCAGGAACACCTGGCGGAAGTGCTCGACCACTTCCTCGCGGGGCGTATGCAAAGTCGCCCGCTGATTCAAGACATCGTACCGGCAGCCCAGATCGTGAGGACGTACGATATGTTACGCGATCGACCGAGCGATCTGTTCGGCACGGTCTTTGTGTGGGACTGATACGGGGCTGATCTATTCCTCGCCCGTGAAGTAGTCTGCCGCCTCATTCGGCTGCCAGAAGTCGCGGTCTTCCGGCATTGAGCTCCACACCTTGCTGGCTCGTGGCAGCATCTTACCGCTGTCGGGGTAGAAGCAGGCATCGTAGGGTGGATCGTTGGAGATCACGAGATACACGAAGTCGGCATCCGTGTCGTTGATGATCTGATGAGCCAGGCCGGGCCGGCAGAGGTAGGATTCACCGGACTTGAAATCGACCGTCTCTTCGTCGGTCCGCATCTTCGCTGCACCGGCCACGGCGTAGTACATCTCCCACAACGCACCATGTGAGTGAAAGGGGTAGTTCTTCTTGCCCGGTGGCAGGGTCACGTGCTCCATGTCGAAGGGGCACTTCGTCTCCTCAACACCGAAGACTTCGCGATCCACGACACCGAAATCACCCTTCGGTGAGTTCCAGATGCGCTCCTTGATATTCTCCAACATGCGATGCATTTGAGTCTCCTGTCAGATGTCCAGAGGTGCCGCCAGGTGCGCCACGCAGTCGCCCGCCTCGACACGCCCGGGGTGTCGCTTGCATACGACATCGCCCTCACCATTGAAGGTGACGGCGATCGGTGGACGGGCGGGATTCTCCGGGAAGAGCATGTGACCGCACAGATCACCCTGGCGAATGGAGTCACCCAGCTCGGTGGCTGGTTCGAACAACCCAGGCTCGGGGGCATAGGCGTAGGCGGTGGGGCCGAAGACGTGCATGGTCGTCGGTGTCGGGATGCCCGCGGGCAACTCCCCCTTCATACCAAGGCAGGCGAGGAGTCGGTCCACGGCCTGTTGCACCAGGGCCACACCTGGTCGCGCCACGGATGCCATGCCACCATATTCGCCACCGATGGAGACCACGCCCTGGCGAACGGCAGCATCGGGCAAACCACCGCCACTGGCACGCCGTTCGAAGATCATCACGTGGGGCACACCGAGTTTGCGCACGATGTCGAGGCATTTCTGCTTGTGTTCAGCCGATGCGTCGGCACCGAAATGCGTACTGGCATGGGGGCGATATTCCAGCGATGCACCGCCACCGTGGAAGTCGGCGACGAAGTCGACCATGGGCAGCAGCACATTCTCGACATAGTCAGCGATCTTCCACGTAGGGCCACCATTCGGATCACCGGGGAAGACGCGATTCAGATTGCCGGTATCCAGGGGGCTCACGCGAGTGGCGCCCAGCACAGCCGGCAGATTGAGGGCGGGCAGGATGAACAGGGTGCCGCGAATGTCCTCCGGTTGTAGCGTCTGGATCAGCCGTGTCAGCACGACCTGGCCTTCATACTCGTCGCCGTGATTGCCGGCACTGAGCATGAGTTTCGGGCCATCGCCACTGCGAATCACTGCGATCGGAACTGGCAACGTCCCATAGGCCGAGCGTGTCACCGAATGGGGGACTCGCAACCAGCCGATCTGTTTGCCATCGGCCTCGAAGTCAACGGTAGCGGTGATCTGTGTCATGGGGTGACTCCTGTCGTAGGGATGAAGCTCGTCGGCCTGTTGATCTGGCTCAGCCTGGAGCGCGCCGACCGCTCCGCGTCGGCGTGCATGCACATGGAAAACAGGGCCATATTCTATTCTTGTAGAGATTCTGGATTGGTTGTGGTAGAAAACAAAGACCAATTCTACCAAAGAGTGAATTCCTCGCCATGTAAGTAGAAAAGGCGAAGAGTATTCCATATGTCACTCAATAGGCAAGATCAGGCAGCCGATCGCCCGCCCCCTGGAGCTGCTCATGAGCGATTCCCCGCGCCCGGAGACGGGTCGACGAGGCGACTTGGCTTGTGAACCGGTAAACAGAGACACGACGAAAGGCATGTGACGACATGCATAACTCCATCGAGCGGGTGCGAGCCGTACTCCGGGGCGACACGCCTGATCGCGCGCCGCTGTACGAGTTGTTCCGCAATGACGCGGTGATCAATCACTTCACCGGTGAGATACTCACCGTGGAGAATGGTGCAGAGCTGGTGTATCGCGCCTATGGGCCGGCAGTGGATGCAACGCGGCCTTCGGTGCGACCGCCGGGACGGGAGGAAAGGGTGACGTTGCCGGATGGGCGAGAGCAGCGTCACTTCCGTTGGACGATCTGGACCCAACATCACACCTACGTGGATGCGGCCGACTACAAGCGACAGAAGCAGCAACTGCTGAGGGACTTCGATCCCGCGTGGACGCCGGATCAGCAGGCGGCCCTGATCAGAACGCTGGAATCGCATCAGTCGGCGCGAGAGAAACTGGGTGAGGTCTTCTTCTTTCCGGGGGGGCCTGCACCGGGGCTGATGGGGATCATCGGCGAGATCGGCCTGGAGGCCTTCTCCTACTACCTGAGTGATGTGCCCGGGATCGTGGAAGAGTTGCTAGAGATGAATACCTGCAAGGCGGTGGCGTGGATCGATCATCTGCCGGAGGGCCACGGCATCGAGGCCATATTCTGCGGCGATGATATCGCCTTCAACACGGGCCCGCTGTTGTCACCGACCTGGTTCCATACGCACTACATGTCGCGACTGGCTCGAGTCTGCGATGCATATCACCGTCAGGGGATCCGCATCCTCTTTCACTCGGATGGCAATCTGCTGCCGCTGATGGATGGGTTGGTTGCGGCCGGGATCGACGGACTCAATCCACTGGAAGTGCTGGCCGGTATGTGTCCGACCATTGTACACGAGCGGTATCCGGATCTGTTCCTGGCGGGCGGCATCGATGTATCTCAGCTGTTGCCCTTTGGCGAACCGGCCGAGATCCGCGACGTGGTACGTCGTTCGGTTGATCGTTGCGAAGGACGACTGATGGTGGGCAGTTCGACCGAACTGAATGACGAGGTTCCCCTGGCCAACTACCTGGCGCTACGCGACGCGGTCCTTGAGGGGTGAGACGAGGGACGGCGCGGCAGTGAACGCGCTCGGGCGAAGCGAGTTCGCAGAAGGCCGGGCCTCGCTGACGGGGGGATGGGCCTGGCCAGTCTCCCCGTCGCAGGGGCCGGGGCGACCGGTCGCTTGTCGGTTGATTGCGCCCCCTCCAAAGATCGAAGCGAGGGGCTGCTTCAAGATGCCTGAAGGACCACCTCAAGCCGGTACTGCCCGGGCGCCAATTCGCGGGGGTAGTCTTGCTCACGATACTGCGGTGGTAACTCGAAACTCGCCCTGCTGCCATCGGGGATTTCCAGACGGATCTGCACGGCCTCGTTATCGATCTCCCACTGACTGCGAATCGGGCCAAAGGGTGACTCGTGATGGCAGCGGACCGACGTGAGGCCGCAGTCGATGGCGGGCTTCATGATGATGTGCCGGAAGCCGGGTTCGTTCTCGTCGGGCTTGATGCCGCCAACATATTTGAGCAAAGCCGCCGAGATGTCAGAGAACATGTGGTGATTCTGAGAGCCTTCGCCGTTCCAGCATTCCCACAGGGTCGTGGCGCCGCGATCCATCCAGTTCCGGAAGGATGGATACGTCTCATTCAGGACCATCTTCAGGCCCACATCCATGCGACCCGCTTCACCGAGCACATTGTAGAGATACTTGTTGCCGAGGATCCCTGTGTCCTGATGGTGCCCGGTGGCCTCGATCTGTTGTAGCAACAGATCCAGTAACGGCTGCTGTTCGTCCTTTTCGGCGAGGCCCTGGTAGATCATGCAGGCAGTGGATGTCTGGCAGTCACCGGTGATTGATTGGGATGCGTGGTCGTAGAACTGGTCCCTGAAGGCCTGCTTGATTCGCGCCGCCGACGCCTGGTAGTGGCGTTCATCATCGGGCTTGCCGAGTACGGCTGCCATCTTGCCAAGGATAACGGCGGCATTGTAGAAGTAGGCCGTATCGGTCAGCGCCGTGGGCGACTTGAAAGAAGACATGGACACGGCGATGGCGGGGCCCTCAAAGGGCGGACACCAGTCACCGATGCCGTAGTTGACGATGAAGTCCTCGGCCATGCTCTCCATGTAGGCGAAGTGCTTCACGACGGCATCGTAGTTCTCACGCAGGATACGGTTGTCACCGGTGTAGACGTAGATGTTCCACGGAATCAGTGTGAGAGCGCTCGACCAGTCTGGGCCATTGCCCCAATTGTATCCCCAGCCCGTCGATGGCACGACGCAGGGCAGGGCGCCGTCGGGTCGCTGGGCATCGCGAATATCGGCGAGCCACTTCCTCAGCAGCGGTGCTGCATGGAAGTTGCAGAGCATCTGTTCGGCTGAGAGGGCGACATCACCGGTCCAGGCATTCTTCTCTCTGTGTGGATCGTCGGTCGGCAGGCCGTGCAGATTGGTTCGCGTCGCCCATCGCGTGGCATGCTGGAGGCGAGTGATGGTCTCGTTTTCACAGGACAGGTCTCCCGTATCGGCCACATCCGTGTGCACAACGAGGGCGGCCACGACGGGCGCCTGGCTGCATCCTGAGACCTCGATGAACTGAAAGCCGTGATAGACGAAACGCGGCTGCCAGGTTTCCAGGTCATCACCCTTCTTGAAATATCTGTCGGTCTGGAATTCGCCACTCTTGATGAAGCCGGCATTGGCGGTCAGGTTGATATGGACACCGTCTTCCTGAAGTCGTTCGCCATAGCGAATCACGATCTCATCACCGGCAGATCCACTTACGGTGATCCGGGCGATACCTGCCATGTTCTGCCCCGTGTCGAAGACGTAGCCCTTCTCGGGGGTCTCCCATTGAGCGACGGGGGTGATCGTGTCGGTGACCCGAATCGGCTCCATCTCCATGGCTGAGAGCAATCCACCGGGGGAGCGGATGACTTTTGCGGCATCCCAGTCTGATTCATCGAGACCGGGTTCGTCCCAACCGGACCTCTCCAGCCGTGCGTCGTAGTGCTCGCCATTGCGAATGCCATTGAAGGTGATTGGCCCGCGGGTGCTCTTCCAGGTGCCATCGGTGGCGATGATCTGCTGGGTGCCATCGGCATAGGCCACGTGGAGTTCGGCCACGAGTTTGGGAACGTGACGCCAGGTGGCCTCACGCGAATTCCAGATGTCGGCTGTGAAGCAGTTGTACCACCCGTTGCCGATGGTGACACCGATGGCATTGCTGCCCGACTGGACCTGATCCGTCACGTCGTAGGTGCAATACAACAAAGTGCTGTCATACCTGGTGAATGGCGTGGTCAGCAACTCGTCCGAGGTAGGCTGCCCATTGATGAAGGCGTCGAAGTAGCCCGGGCTGCAGATGTAGAGCCTGGCCCGTTGTGGCGTGTCCTTCAGTTCAAAACACTTGCGTAGCAGTGGGGCATCCTGCGCGTCATCGGCGCGCTGCTGATGAGCCGCCGCGATCCATTGTGCCTGCCAGCTTTCTGTCAGTTTCCCCGTCTCGAACTGACCATGGCCTGTCACCGTGTGGCCGTCGATATCGTAGACGGTCACCAGCCAGTGGTAACCGGTTCGTGAGGCCAACGGGTTGCCGGCGTACTCGATGGACTGACTCAGGCCGGAGTCCACGACACCGGTGTCCCAGCAGTCGAAGTTGCCATTGTCGAGCATCTCTGGTGTGGAGGCGACGCCGATTCTGTAAGCCACCTGCGAGCCTCGGTCCCGGGGGAGGGAGTACTTCCACGAGAAGGCAGGAAGTGAGTCGATGCCCAGGGGAGTGTCGAGGTGATTGCAGGTGAGACCAAATACGTTGCCTTCCATACGGCGGAATTCTCCACTGTCGACGGGTGATGATCCGATCGGGTGGCACGGTGATCGGCAGATGGGGTCAGTTGGTCAGGCGAACCCAGGTGTTCCGGTTGACTCAGCTGTTCAGGCGGATCCCAGTGCTCAGGCGGTTAAGATACCGGTCGCGCGCGTTGTGTGAATTGCCAGGCTGTCAGTCCGGGCCAGGCAGTTCACCCGGAGCAGGCCGACTCACGGAGTTTCAGCGGCGTGGACGGCGACGGTCACAGGAATCCACAGAGAAACGGAGTGGATGACCATGGTCATCCACTCCGTTGCAGACGATCTAGCCGAGGTCGGCCAGGACTTCGTCGGGATGGTCGGCCGGGGTGACCGACTCGTAGACCTTGGCGATTTTCCCCGCCGGATCGATTAGATAACTGACCCGGGATGGATGCGACGCCTGATCGTCGGCAGCGCCATAGGCGATGCTGACGGTCTTGCCGGTGTCGCAGAGCAGGTCGTAGGGGAAATCGAACTTCTCCTTGAAGGCCCTGTTGTCCTCGGCCGAATCGAAACTGATGCCGAGGATGATTGCATTGCGCTGTTGGAACTCTTGGATTCTATCACGGAATCCGTTGCCTTCAATCGTTCAGCCAGGGGTGTCGGCCTTCGGATACCACCACAGCACGACAGACTTGCCTCGATACTGATCCAGGTTGACCGTCTGGTCGTCCTGATTCTGCACGGAAAAGCCCGGTGCCGTGTCTCCCACATTGAGCATTGGCATGAAAACGCCCTCCTTTATGGGATCGAGTATACATTCGGGGCAACGGACGCGACAGCCATCCACCAGCTGCACGGCAGGAGAAACACAACGATGATGAAGATCGCCCTCAATACGCAGCCGGAGCCGACACTGGCCCTCACGCTGATGAAACAGTGCGGTATCGAATACGCCGTGAGTCATCGGTCTCTGGAGCCGATCGACGGGGCGCCGGATGATGAGCAGCCCTGGACGCTGAAGGCGCTGACTCAACACAAGCAGGCCTACGATGCCGTGGGCCTTGAACTGGCGGTGGTCGAGGGGCGGCCGGCGATGGACAAGATCAAACTGGCCTTACCTGGCCGCGATGAGCAGATCGATGTGGTCTGCCAGATGCTGACCAACATGGGCAAGGTGGGCATCCCCGTATGGTGCAGCATGTGGATGCCGATTCTCGGTGTCATGCGCACCTCCCGTGAGCTGCCGACCCGAGCCGGTGCCCGTGTCAGCGGCTTTGATGTGTCGCAGGTGGAGGAGGGGCTGACTGAGCATGGTGTGGTCAGCGAGGAGGAGCAGTGGGAGAATCTGCAATACTTCCTCGAGCACACGGTGCCCGTCGCTGAAGAGGCAGGGGTGAAGATGGCCATGCATCCGGACGATCCGCCCCTGTCACCGATTCGCGGTGTGGCTCGCATTATGAGCAGCATCGACAACTATCAGCGCATGCTGGACATGGTGCCCAGCCCGATGAATGGGATCGGTCTCTGTCAGGGCAACTTTGGTCTGATGACGGATGATCTGCCGGCGGCGATCCGGCACTTCGGCGGCCAGGGCAAGATTCACTTCGTGCACCTGCGTGATGTGCGCGGCACACCGGCCGATTTCCAGGAGGCCTTCCACGATGATGGGCAACACGATCTGGCTGACTGTCTGCGGGCGTATCGCGACGTGGGTTACGACGGGGTCTGCCGTCCCGATCACTACCCGAAGATGGGTGACGATGACTATGAAGATAAACTGGGGCTGGCCAAGCTTTTTGCCGTGGGCTACATCCGGGGATTGCAGCAGGCTGTGTACAGCGAGCCGGGCTACAGCACCACATGAGTCCTGAGGTGGAGAGGCAGTTTGTTGTTCCTCAGGGGACATTCACCCTGGATCGTTACCCCATGCGGCGCAAACAACAACTGCGCGCCTGGGATGCGGCGGATGAGTATCTGTTGTCGCATCTGGCAACGGAGCAGATCCCTCTGGCGTCGGTGCTCATTCTCAACGACGGATCCGGCGCACTGACGACGGCACTGGCGACGGCACTGGCATCGACTGCGACGCCGGGACAGGTGCAGATGATGTCAGATTCCTTCCTGGCCCACGCGGCGACCCGGGCGAATCTGGAGGCCAATGGGTCCGATGTCTCAGGTGTCACATTCCTCGACTCTCTGCAACCGCCGAGCGTGCCATTCGAGGTGCTGCTCTTCAAGGTACCCAGGACTCTGGCCGTGCTCGAGGACCAACTGCAGCGCCTGCGCCCGCATCTGAGCCCGGAAACGCTCATCATCGGTGCGGGTATGTCGAAGCAGATCCACACCTCGACGCTGGCGGCCTGTGAGCGTTGGCTCGGTCCCACGACGACGTCGCTGGCGCAGAAGAAGGCACGACTCATTCGCTGCACCTTCGATCCAAGTCTCGATGTGCCGATTGAACCGGAACCCACGCTCTATCCGCTGGAGGGTACGGGCTTCAAGTTGAGCAATCATGCAGCGCTGTTTGCCCACGAACGGCTGGACCACGGTACGCGATTGCTGATCGAACACCTGCCGCGATCCCCGCAGGCTGAGTGCATCGTGGACCTGGGCTGTGGCAATGGTGTGCTGGGGATCGTCGCCGGCCGTCACCATCGCGATGCAACCCTCGTATTCGCGGACGAGTCTGCCATGGCTGTGGACTCGGCGCGGCAGAATGTGAGCGCCATCCTCGGTGATGAACGGGAGACGGCCTTCCACTGGTCGGACTGTCTGGACCCGGTGGCGACGGGTTGTGCCGATGTGGTGTTGTGCAATCCGCCCTTTCATCAGCAGCAGTCGGTGGGGGACGCGACGGCGTGGCAGATGTTCACGGATGCGCGTCGGGTATTGCAGGAGCAGGGCGCGATCTGGGTCGTCGGCAATCGGCACCTGGGATATCACCGCTCGCTGCGGCGGCTCTTCGGCAACTGCGAGGTCATTGCCAGCAATCCGAAGTTCGTGATCTTGAAGGCAACCAAACTATAGTGCTCGAAGCAGGGCACTGACCCCACGGGAGGTACGTGAGATGGCAACCTGGACGGCCGCGGCCGATCGCTACGATAACATGACCTACAACCGCTGTGGTCGCAGCGGCCTGGATTTGCCCGCCCTGTCGCTGGGGCTCTGGCACAACTTCGGTGGTGTGGATAAGGCGAAGAAGGCCAAAGCGATGGTGCGTCGGGCTTTCGATCTGGGCATCACCCACTTCGATCTGGCCAACAACTACGGGCCGCCACCGGGTTCAGCGGAAGACACCTTTGGTCGGATTCTGGCGAAAGATCTGATCGCTCATCGCGACGAACTCATCATCTCGACGAAGGCGGGATGGGAGATGTGGCCGGGGCCGTATGGCGACTATGGTTCGCGGAAGTACATGGTTGCCAGTCTGGATCAGAGTCTGCTCCGGATGGGGCTCGACTATGTCGACATCTACTACCATCACCGGCCCGATCCCGATACGCCGCTGGAGGAGACGATGGGGGCACTGGACCACATCGTACGCCAGGGGAAGGCGCTGTATGCAGGGATCTCGTCTTATGGACCGGAGCTGACGGCACAGGCGGCGAAGATCCTGCGCGAGCTGGGTACGCCCTGCCTCATCCACCAGCCTTCGTACAGCATGCTGAATCGCAACGTCGAGGACGGCTTGCTGGCCACGTTGAAGGAGGAAGGGATCGGTTGCATCGCCTTTTGTCCCTTGTCGCAGGGACTCTTGACCAGTCGCTATCTGGACGGGATACCCAAGGACTCACGGGCGGCGAGTTCGCACGGCTTCCTGAAAGAAGACACGATCACGACTGAGAAAGTGACGCAGCTGAAGCAACTGAATGAGGTCGCCGCCGAGCGCGGGCAGACGCTGGCGCAGATGGCCCTGGCCTGGGTGCTGCGTCACGACGAGGTGACGACGGCGCTGATCGGTGCCAGTCGGCCGGAGCAGATCGAGGAGAATGTAGGCGCCCTGTCGGCGCCGGATTTCACGGCTGAGGAGTTGCAGCGGTTGGATGGGATTCTGGCTGGCGGGTAGTGTGCTGGGCGGTTCGTCCCTGCCGTCTGGCTGAACCAGCTCCATCAGACGGGGCGGCTTGGATCGACCACCGGCATTTCCATCAGGGCTGAGCCGGTTCGTAGGCTCTGGGCAGGAAGGGATTGTCGGCTGGTTCCTTGCCGCCATAGAACCAGGTCAGGGGCAGGACCTTGAGCTTCTGATTAAACCCGCCTTCCTGGCGGCTGCTCTGCAGAGGCACAGCTTTCTCAGCGTCCTCTTCCCACTGGGTGAAGGTGTGGGCGATGAGGACCCGGTCCTTCAGCACGAGTACGGATGGATAGCTCCACCGGCCGAACGTATCGGTCTCCTCGATATGTTCGGCGTCTCTGACCGGGGCCGGTGTGCCGAGCGTCCGGTAGTGGATCTCCTTCTGGCTGATGTGACGGATGGGCCCTGGTTCCACCCGGGTCTCTTCGTGCAGGGATTCCACGTTCTGGAAGAACTCCCACACGCCGCCGCCGTTGCGACTCACTGCCGAAGATATCCGGGTGCGATTGTACCCGAGGTTCACTTCCTCTTCGTTCTCCTGGTTCCACACGCACAACAGATGCCCGTTGGGCAGGGCGTTGATGGATGCGGGCGCGTTGGATGAGGCCAGGGCCGTGGGTTGTGGTCTTCCCCAGGTCTCACCCTCGTCCTGCGACCATGACTGGAAGATCCGGCCCAAACCGTTCCGCATGAACAACAGCAGTCTTCCCGGTGACACTTCGGCCAGGGTCGACTCGTTCACACCGTTGTAGTCGCACGCCATCCCCAGGGGGATCATCAATTCGCCGTTGGTGTTCCGCTTCCAGGTACGTCCGTCGTCATCTGAATAGACGATATAGACACAGCTGAAGGTGGGATCGAAGGAGTGATCGCTGACTGGAATCCACTGGTTGCGGAACAGCTTCCCGCCTGCAGGTAGCTCTTCATCACAGGGCCCGGTGTCCTGGCCGCAGAACAGGAACACGGGCAGAAGGATCCGCCCGGATGAGGAGCGAAGAAAGGAGTTCTGGTAACCAGCGGTTCCGATCATGCCCGGTTCGGTGATCCTGATCGGTGGTTCCCAGGTGTCGCCGCCGTCCTCCGACCGCCAGAAGAGCAGATGGTTGCTCCGCATCCTCTCGCCCGCATGTTCGGCGTCGCGGTCGTACATCCTGCCGGCAAGTCCGACGCCGTTGCCCACCAGTTTCACCAGCGAAGGCTCGGTCATTGGCTCGACCGGGTTGCCGTCCTTGTCCTGGCGACCGGACGGGTCCGACCAGGTCATCCCAGCGTCTGCCGATATCGTGAAGGTGCTTCCTGCGTTGTGGAGGATTCGCCCGTCTTCCAGTTCCACGAATGTGGAGGAATGGAAGAAGCGGGTTCTGTGCTCGGCCAGCATTTCATCCGGCCTCGTCATCGGTCGATCAGTCAAAGGAGGACTCCTTCCCTGCGCCACGAATTCGAGGACTGCCGAATCCGCGACATGCGTGGTCTCTCAGGACCGTTCCAATCAGAGAGGGGTCCACGCCTGCGTCAAGGAGATACTCTCGGGCGGGTCTCGCCGCCCAGTGTGTCAACTTGCAACGCACGTGCCAAGCCAATCCCAGCCTCGCCCAATGAACGTTCCAGCCAGCGTGTGGAATCATGCATTACAGATTGTTCCAGTCCAGGCATATCCAGCCCCACCAGATTCGCCGGAAGCGACGTCTGAACAGATCAGGAGCAGGCAGAAGGAGATCGGGCGCATGCGACGTCCTTTCGACGTGGTGGTGAGTCCTGTCGGCGATACTGACAGTCTCGAGAGGCGGCGGCCAGGACAGAAGAGAGGATGACGGTACTGGCCGATCTGAGACTCCATCAGGGCCGAGCTCTCCGGGATGTGATTCAGACTCGTGCTCGTGGCTGATCTGTGCCAGCGCCCCATTCACGACTGCCTGCCAACAGAAAGCCGGCCGAGACGGCGAAGCACAGACCACCCAGCAGGGCCACGGGTGCAAAGGTCATGGCACCATCGGTCAACCCGCGAAGGAGCAGGCCAATCGGCATGATCATGCTCATCGCAGCCAACCAGGAGGCGATTTTCCGCGAGCGTTCCGAAAGTGCGACCCTGCCGATCAGCAGGGCGAAGATCAGGTTATACATGGCGAGAGGTTGGCCGTGGGTATGCCCGGCTTTGAGCAGTGATCGAGTCAGATCGATCATGTAGAAGCCTTCCTCATACAGAGCGTTGTAGGTCGCTCCCAGGGCGAGTCCACCCACGCTGGCCAGCACGATGCCCACAGCACCGACGATCAGGTTGATTCTACCGGGTTGCATCACCGCCTCCTTGTTCAGTCGCCTTCAGGTCCCACTCGATCATCTTCTACTCGCAAATCATGACAGAACTGTCCCTCTGTGCCAGGTGGACCTCGTCCGATTCAGCGCCTCATCAGTACGGGCCTGTATGGAGGCATTCGTGAGCGCAAGGCGTGGCGAAGTGGCTTTCAGAGACGGGGATCGTGCCGTTTCTTATGCCGGGTTCAACAATGAAAGAGGATCGTGGTGAGGATGGACGAGTCGACGGCTTCCCCGACAAGAGCAGGCTCAGCAGGAGGATGGGTTCGTGATCCGCTGGGTTGGGTGATCGGTGCCCTGGTCCTGTTCAAAGCGATCCTGCCACTGCTGCTGCACGATGACTGGGGTTTCCATCGCGATGAGTTGCTGTATCTGGCGATGGGGGATCACCTGGCCCGGGGATATCTCGAGGTGCCCCCCATGATCGCCCTGTTGGGGGCGGTGGCCGATGTCCTATTCGGGACGTGGGTGGCTGGGGTGAGATTGCTGCCGGCGATTGCGGGGGCCCTGAGTCTGTGGGTGACAACCCGCATGGTGGCCGAATTGGGTGGGGGCCGATGGGGGCAACTGCTGGCCGGTCTCGGGTATCTGGTGGGGGTCATCAATCTCCGGGTGAATGTGCTGTTCCAGCCCGTCAGCTTCGATCTGCTGGCCTACGCCATCGCGGCGTGGCTGCTGATCAGAATTCTGCAACATCAACGGCCGACGGACTGGCTCCTGCTGGGGTTGACCATCGGTCTTGGACTCCTCACCAAATACACGATGTTGCTCTTTGTCGGGGGTGCATTTCTCGGCCTCGTGCTCACCGATCAGCGTCGCCAGCTGGCCACGCCCTGGCCCTGGCTCGCGGCGCTCGTGTCACTGGTGATCTGGTCACCGAATCTCCACTGGCAGTGGCAGCAGGGATTCCCCGTCGTCGAACACATGGCCGTGCTGGCGCAACGTCAACTCGACCACGTCGACCCGATCACCTTCCTGCTCAGCCAGTTGCTGGTGAGTCTCTCCGCTGCCCCGATCTGGCTCTACGGCCTTTACTGGTATCTGCGGTCCCCGTCGGCCAGGAAGCTGCGTTCCATCGGCTGGCTCTACCTCGGTAATCTGGCCGTCCTGCTGCTGTTCAGCGGCAAGATCTACTACCTGGCGCCTGCATATCCCATGCTGTTGGCCGCCGGGGCCCTGGCCATCGAGTGGCATCTGGAACGTCGCCAGGCCCGCCAGCTGATGGTGGCCATGCCGATTCTCGTCGTCATCGGCTCGCTGGGGACGATTCCCATTTCGATCCCGATTCTGTCAGTGAACGACACGATTTCCTACAGCCGTTTCGGCGCACAGTATCTCGGCATGGGTAGCGCCCTGGCGTGGGAAGACGGCACACGTCAAGAACTGCCCCAGGATTTTGCGGACATGCTCGGCTGGGAAGAGCAGGCACAGGCAGTGGCGCGGGTGTACGGGGAGATCGGTAGCGCCGACGTGGCTGCCATGAACTATGGCCAGGCTGGTGCGCTGGTGCGATACGGTTCGGACCTGGGATTGCCGCCTGTGATCAGCAAGGGCAGCAGCTTCTGGTTGTGGGGGTATGGCGATGCGACGGGAGATCAGATGGTCATCCTTGGCGCCGAGGCCCAGGACCTGCAGCCTTTCTTCGAGAAGGTCGAGGTCCGGTCACGGGTCGAGCACCCTCACGCCCGGGAGACGGATGTGCCCATTGCGGTCGTGTCAGGCCCGCGGCATTCCATGGCTGAGCTCTGGCAGATCCTGAAGGCCCATCGATACTGACATTCGCAAGTAGAAGCGATCACCCGCGCGGCGCCGTCAGGTGATTCGTCAACTTGAGACGACGGGTCGATGTGCCGGCGGCGACTTCAATGCCGTGTCCCGATGATACCACGTGCAGGCGCGCCGCCCTGGCACCAGGTGTCAACAGTGTCGCCAGTGTGACCTGCCGATGCAGGTCCTTCGTGCACCACCGCAGCACGCCGGCGCCTTGGTCGGCTCCAGTCGGAGTGACAACACCTTCGTGCAGGACCGATGGTACATCCGCTGCGAAGCTCATGGCGCCCCGTTGCCGCTCGCCTTTCAGGGTGGCACTCGCCGTGCGACGGGTGATATCGGCTCGCGTGTGGAAACGCGCTTCGGGCCGGCCAAATTGCGCCATCTCGACGCGATCTACGATCAGTATTCCATCACCCCAAAGAAGAAACAGCCGTCCGCAGAACTTGCATACGGGTCCGTCGCGCATGGTGCCCATCGCGTCGGTGGCTTCGAGCCGGATGCCGGCGTGGGGACCGATGTCGATGGTGCGGGTCTTCACGGTGGAATTGCCCGTCACGCCGACGCCATTGATGAGCAGCGTGTTCTTTGAGGCAGGCATGGTCTCGAAGAGTTCGTAGCGACGGGGGCCGAAGGTCGTGTCCAGATAGGGACCGACGCCCAGATTCTCTATGAGGGCCTCGTCGCCGATGACACCCCAGAAGCTGAGCAGATCGCGATGGCCGTGAGGGACCTCGGTCGTGCCGCCACGGATGGCGGCGTAGATGCCCGAATCGGGCAATTGATCGGCGAGCACACCCCAGTCCATGCCGCGATAGAGCTTGCGGGCAGGTTTCTGAATCTTGCCGGCCTTGCTGCGTTTGCGGGGGTGAAACAGCAGCAGTTCGGCCAGGTCAGGCCAGCCGCCATCCTGAATCCCCCGTGACTCGAGCATGGTGTCGAGGCGCGGGATCAGTTCATCGCAGCCCAGGTGGACGGCGGTGGCATAGTGGAAGGGCATGGGTTTCCAGCTGTTGGCGTCACCGAAGCCGCAGGAAATCCCGTGGGGGGCCAGGTCGATGGGGAATGAGAGGGTCTGCCGTGTGGCCTTCTGCCGCAGAAGAGGATGGCGCTGGCCCGTGGCGCGCTCATGACTGAGCAGATACATGAAGGCGTAACGCATGCCGTAGTTCCAGTAGCCCAGTCCTTCCGTCCAACCCCCATCGGTGGCGCGTAGTTCCTCCATGTAAGGGATGAAGGAGGCCTCGGCTCGAGGCAGCGCACGGCGCGCCTCGGAAAGCTCTTCGTGCATGGCCAGGGCCAGCATACCGGCACCACCGGCGCAGACGGTATTCCAGTTCGAGTCGGGGCGGCCAAACCAGAAGGCGGCGTTCCTGCGACCCGAATGGGCAAGGAAGGGTCGAAGGGCGCGGTCCCTGGCGATCCGGACGAAGTGCTTGCGCTGTGTCGGGGTCAGGGTGTCGACGAGCCAGTCCCAGGCGATGGCCAGTGTGGCTGCGTTCTCGCCGTAAGACAGGTCGAAGATCGCCAGGGGATCAGCATTATCCTGGCGCCAGGTGATCCAGGACCAGTATTCCCAATCACCCATGGCCAGCACGTGTTCGACGGCCGCCTGCCGGTAGCGCTCGTCACTTGTCATGCGCCAGGCGACGAGGAGGCTGACGACGCGGGTCTGCATCGTTCGTGCCCGCAACAGGTGGGCATTGTGCGTGTTGAGCTTCCAGTCGAAGTCGGGCGATGCCAGATAACCGTCGACCGTGGCCAGCAGTCTCTGCTGTGCCTGCTTCAGCAGTGGCGAATTGGGCGCCTTGCGTAATCTGTCGATCTGTTCGGTCGCAGCGTAGAGGCGGGGGTGTGGTTGCAGTGCCATTGTCGTCATCACATTTCTCATTCGCTGGTTCCCAATTCGTTGGTTCGCAGTGCGGCAGCTCGCCGCGCCCACTGTCGTCGCACAGCGACATGCAGCGACAGGACTTCTGTGAGTTCGGCCATCAGCGTCGCTCCCACGGCGACGTAGAGACCAGCCAGTCTGCCGTGGGCGACACCGATCACGAGACAGAGCACCAGCACAGCGGCACGACCGAGGGCGGCCGTCTGTATTCTCCGGGTCGTTCCCAGTGCGATGAGCGTGCCGTGATAGAGCGATCGCCAGCCCTGGAAGAAGGGCATGATGATCAGCAAGGCAAAACCCCTCCAGGCGAAGTCCCGTACGGGTCCCGTCAGGCCGATCACGTCGCCGAAGAACCACTCCCCGGCAGGTGGCCACAGGAAGATCGCCAATACGGCCGTCGAACCCAGGCTCAATGACAGCATCCAGCGTCGCACGGCCGCGTAGCTGGTGTGATCGTGAACGCGAGCGATGACGACCTGCTGCATGTTCCACAGATGGGTCCGCATGAGCCAGACGACGGAGACGCTGACCGAATAGGCCGCCAGCGATATGGTGGGATCCGGGGCACGCGCCATAGCGGCCTGAATCACCGGCTCGATGCAGGCCGTCAGAGTAGCCGACACCGCGAGGGGCCGATAGAGCCGCAGGATGTAACGACCCGAGCGTTTGCTCTCGTCGAAGCTGTCTCTGCGGGCCGGAATCCGGGGCTTCTCACCACGATACAGAGCTCTTGTGGGCCACCAGACGATGACGAGG
>JABHDC010000208.1 GCA_018673255.1 Gemmatimonadota bacterium | reverse complement strand
ATGGAGTCCACCCTAACATCGCTGCCCGGCTGTCCAAAGGATGGGGTCCACCTCTGAGAGCGGAGCGCATCTCCCACTGGCCACACGACCTCAGGAGCCTGATGGCAGGCGAGCTGGCCTCCGACCCAGCCTATGTCGCGCCCCGCGGCAGGGATGAGGAAGAGATCGTATCTGCCACGCTCGTGAAGGATCTCTTCGAGCCGTGAGCGGCCAAGATCGGCCCGCCAGTAGTAATTGGCGTCGCCAAGTACGAGGAACTCATCCTCGACCCAGATGAAGTCGGTCGTGTTGAATTCGGCGTTGCGGGTCAATTCTGCGCCCATTGGGTAGTTGCGCCAGATGCGTGCACCGGTGGTGAATCCGGTCAGGCCGAATGCCCAGTTGTCCTCGTTCGTGTCGATGTGGATGCCGAGTCGGCCACAAGCAAGTGTGATGTTGATCGAGGCCTTGCCATCGGTTGTGCGGCAACTGCCCGCAGAGCAAGGCAGCAGTGCTACGGGCTGGCCATCTGGATTGAGCAATCGCAGCTTGAGATTCAGCCTTCCATCTTCGCTGACCCGGAGGCAGCCTTCGGAGGGATCGATACTCCAGGCTAAGAGTGCAGACGAGTCGTCTGCTTCGACGGCCGTGCTCGCTTGCTTCGAGCTATCTGCGAGGGACACACGGGCCATTGCACTATCCACGATCTCCTCGAGTTGCGCAGTCGCGCGTGAGATGAGACCCAGGGTTCGGTCACCTATGCGCGGGCCATCGAGGGGAATCTTGTCGATGTAGGGCCCAAACTCGGCGGGGTTGAGATGCAATCGGTGGCGGTGGAATTCGCCGGGTCGGTGGTAGGGTACGGTGTAGGAATCATGGTTCTGCGCAAGGAGAAGATCTCGCCAGACATCACCGAGGGGCGGAAGACAGGCAGAGATATCGTTGCCAGTGAACGTCAGTCGGGAGAGGAGATCCTCGACTTGCAGAAGGCGGCGCTCCAGTGCGGCACAGGCGAGCTGGATGCGGCGACCCAGTCCTTCGCCCTGCTGATTTGGAACCCGTGTCGCCTCGAACTGGTCATAGGCGAAGCGACAGATGCCAGCCGGCTCGGGGCCTTCGTTGCGGAGTTGAGTGTAGGTCATGTGACGCCCGAGGACCGCGCCGAATCGAGAGACACGATATGCCTCCTGTACGTCGTCCTCCATCTGGACCGTGTGATCGACCAACGCGCTCATGACGACGTATTTGCGGTTAGGGCCCATTTTCGCCTGGACTAACTGGCTGAAAATCTCCTTGTAGAAAACCGACGCATAGTACTCGCCCACGAAGTGGTTGGTTTGGTGCGCGAGGCCCCCCACGCACGTGCCGTCGAGGCCCTCCCATTCAATGATCGGATAAGGGGCGGAGGGTCCATTCCCGGACAGACGCGAACGGAGCGAGGCAAATTCGATTCCGGCGAAACGCAGGATCTGCGGAATCTGGGGATGCAGGGCGAATTCGCTGCAGACATAGACCTTGGGACGGCAACCGAACATTTCTGTGAAAAGGGCGCCGCCATACTCGAACTGGCGGATGTTGCTCTCGGCACCCACGAGATGGAGATACGGATGGGCATAGGTTGTGTTGATGATCTCGGCCAAACCGGCGTGAATGGCTTTGCGGATCTGTGCTAGGATCTCAGGAAAACGAGCGCCGAGGATCTTGAGCGAAGAAATCTCGAACTCCAGATTAACCGGGACGCCAGTTTCGCGGCAGAGGTCCAGAATCTCCAAGACCTTGTCACGAGCCATTTCGGGAGAGTCGAACTCGAAGTAGCCATGTTCGTCATCCTCAAAAAGGATCGCGCCGTGGAATCCCATCAGCACAAAAACGGGCTGCGTACGGATCGAGAGGGCGCGCGTGATGAATGCTTGGACATGGTCGAGGGTCGACGGGTCGCCGCGTTCCCACGAATCGACGATAGCGCTGCAGAGATCGTCGACCTCAACAACCAGTTCGTCGACATCCGGCGCCTCAACGCGGTGCAGGTAGTGGGTCAAGCCACGCTGCAGCCACTGCATGGCTCGGACGTCGGCCAACGTGATGGGAGTGGCCGATCGGTCGACGGCATCCTTGCTCATGGAGTTGAGTTCTCGGCGATAGGAGCTACGCGTTGGGCGGAGAGCAACCGGTCAATTGTGCACGCCTGGTCGCCCGTGAATCAGCAAGGGTAACCTGCGGCCCATTTCAATGCGACCGGATCGGGAGCTGATCACCCGCCTGATTCGTGGCGAGCAGGTCAACTCCCGTCCCGGCAGCCTCAGTAGCTCGCTGCACCTCAGATTCACCCAATCGCTTCCTGGGGACTGCTCTGCGTTGACTTGCCGTTCACCCTGATCTATCAGTATCGCCAGGCTCTCTCGTCACCGACCACATTGGAGAATCGACATGGCCAAGTTTCGCCGCCGTCCGTCCCCCCATGCTTGGTATGCCCTGCGGCGCACCCTGCCCACCTGGAGCTTCGACGCGAACCTGAAGGAGCTGGTAGAGCAACTGCCCCGATATCGCGTCGACGAAGTCATCATCAAGGTGGATACGGAGGAGTTCACCCACGGCCAGCCGCCCCTGCCGTGGGTCCGGCGCTATCAGAAGAATCTGATCCGCGTGCGGGAGGCGATGGAAGAGATTGGCGTGGTGTATTCCCTCAATCCGTGGATCACCGTAGGGCACAATGACCGGGGACGTGATGCTCGCAAGCAGATCCGCGGTCTGCAGACTGTGGAGGGCCATGACGGCACACACTGCACGTGCTGCGCCTGCCCAATGTCCGAGGCGTGGCGCCAGCACGTTGAGAAGGTGTGGACCCTCTACGCCGAGACCGAGCCCCACATCGTCTGGGTCGAGGACGACATCCGCACCTTCAACCACCAGCCTGTGCGATACGGGTGTTTCTGCCCGGCCCACATGAAGCGCTTCAGCGAGCGGGTGGGCGAGAAGGTGAGCCGCCAGGATCTGGTGGCGGCCATCCTCAAACCTGGGGCGCCGCATCGCTGGCGTCGTGAGTATCTGGACATGCAGGCCGAGATCATGGTGGAGACCGTGGGCTTCCTGGGCCAGGTGGTGCACGCCACTTCGCCATCGTCGTGCCTGGGCCTCATGTCCAGCGGCCCCCGTACCCACTGTCTGGAAGGTCGCAGCTGGGATGCATTTGCCGAGGCTATGGCGGATGGCCGTCCTCTGTACAGCCGACCACCCATGGGCAACTACAACGAGGCGTCCCTGCGAGGTTTCTACTACTCCCACGACTCCATGAAGATCACCCGCCACTGCATGCCGACCGATACCATCGAGCAGACCGAGGTGGAGAATGTGCCCTTCACCCAGTATTCGAAGAGCGCCGCATTCACCTTCCTGGAGATGGCCATCTCATTTGCGTATGGGAGCCACGGGGTCACCATGAACCTGTACGATCACGCCGGCACGCCCATGGAGGGTGAGCCGGCCTTTGGTCGGATGCTGCGGCAGAAGAAGGGGTATCTGGACGCGTTGGCTGCACGGGCTCAGGCGCCGGGCACGTATCGCGGTGTGCAACTGCTCTACCATGAGAAGGAGAGCTACAAGCGCCGCCTGCCGCGCAACGCTGACTACGGTGCCCTCGGAGCCGACGGGGGCAACACCATGCAGATGCTGGAGGCGCATGGCATCGCGACCGCGTATGGCGACGAGGCGGTGAAGGCCACGGATGGGCAGACCCTGCGGGCCTACACCGTAGACGAGATCCGGTCGATGCTGGCGGGAGGGATGTTGCTGGATGCGTCGGCGGCCAAGGTCGTGGCCGAGAGGGGGCTGGGGCACCTGATCGGTCTGAAGTCGATCGCAGCGCCACGCTGCATCGACGAGGTGGGTGGCCCGTATTCGGCGGAGGAATTCCACAATGGCAAGTTCGGTGGTGCCAAAGGCAAGTACCTGACGCTCACCGTGCCTGGTCTCACCGGTCGTCCGAGTATGAGTGATGTGAAGCTGGCAAAAGGGGCCCAGGTGGTCAGTCACCTGGCCGACCCGGATGCCAAGCGAGGTCACGTGTCGGCGTACGCCTTTGAGAACGAGTTAGGGGGCCGCGTCTTCGTGCACTTGCTCGACCTGGGCAGCGCCTATGGTGTGGCCTTCAACCACACCTTCAGGGCCCACATGCTCCAGGGTGCCGTGCGCTGGCTGGCGCGGCAGCGACCGGCCCTGATGACGCAGGGCGGGGGAGTGTATCCCCTGGCGCTCCGAAAGGATCTGGATGATGGCCGCACACTGCTCGGCATGTTCAACCTGACCTTGGATCCATGGGAGGGTATCGAGTTTGAACTGGCCAGCCGTCGCCAGCCAGGGACTGTCGAGGTGTTGACGGCGGCGGGCAAGTGGGAGCGTGCCCGCAAGGCAACGGCCCTGAAGAAGGGCGGCCGGGTGCTGGTCACCAGGGGCGAGACCGTGCCCTTTGACCAACCCCTGTTTCTGACGGTGAGCTGGAAGTAAACATCAGCGAAACCAGGTCCGGCACTCAGGCGTCGCGTGGATGATGACCGGCAGGAACGCACTCATCGATCACTCATGATCGAAGACTCGGAGGTGACCCCATTTCCACGCCCTTTGAAGACCTTGTTGCAGCTACGCGTCGAAACCTGTTTCTGAGAGTTCTGCTGCTCGGATTCCTCGTCCTGATCCTGCAGATTCCCACGCTGATGATCGCTGAGGTCATCAGCGACAGGGAGCAAACCAGAGATGCCGCCGTGGGCGAGGTGACCTCGAAATGGGGAGGGAAGCAGGTCCTCATCGGCCCGTGGATCGTCGTGCCCTACGACGTGGTGTCGGTGGAAGAGGTTGGCGATGGCGGCCCGGTCGAACGACGCGTGACGCGTTATGCCAGCTTTCTGCCGGACCAGCTGGACGTGAGCGGCAGCCTGATTGGAGAAGAGCGCTACCGGGGCATCTACGAGGTTCCCGTCTTCCGCACCGAACTCGAGTTCAGCGGTCGCTTTGCACGACCCACCTTCACGGGGTGGTCTGTAGCCGAGGGCGCTCAGCGCTGGGATCGTGCCTTCCTGGCTTTCCGCGTCTCGGATGCGGGTGCCATACTCAACAAAGCAAGCATCTCGTGGAACGATCGGGAGATCGATTTCCATCCAGGGGTAGGCGAGGGATACAGCCACCAGGCGGGGATCCACGTTCCCCTGACAGGGGCACTAAAAGGCGATGATTTCGCATTCAGTTTCGACTTGCAGCTGAATGGCAGCGAGGGATTGTTCTTTGCTCCCTACGGCAAACAGACGAGTGTCAATATCACCTCCAATTGGCCAGACCCCGGGTTCGATGGTCAGTGGCTCCCCGACGCGCGTGAGATCAGGGGCGATGGGTTCACGGCTCGCTGGCACGTCCCATTTCTCGGTCGCAACTACCCGCAGCGTTGGCGTAGTGATGAGTCGGTGGATCAAGTCGTGGGGGATTCGCTGTTCGGCGTTCGACTGGTCACAATGGTCGACAACTACCGCATGGCGCATCGCAGTGTGAAATATGAGTTCCTCTTCCTCGTCCTCACCTTCGCCACCCTCTGGCTCTTTGAGGTGCTTTCGTGTGTGCGAATCCATCCCCTGCAGTATCTGCTTCTTGGCGCCGCGATGTGCCTGTTCTACCTGCTGGAGCTCTCCCTGGCGGAGCATATCGGCTTCCTTGGCGCTTACGTGGTCGCCAGCTCCATGGTGGTATCCCTCATGGCCTCGTATTCCCGCTTCGTGCTCGGTACGACAGCACGCGCTGGGATCGCGGGTCTCGTCGTCGGTCTGCTCTACAGCTTCCTCTACATCCTGCTGAGCAGTCAGGACTACGCCCTTCTCGCAGGGGCACTGGGCCTGTTTGTCGCCCTGGCCCTGGTCATGTTTCTTACGCGAAATGTCGACTGGTACGGTGATCAAGCGCCCGGCGATGGTCCGACTCAGGATGCTGACAGCCGGTAGGGTGGTCGGAACGCGTTACATTACACCGATGGATATCGACCAATGGTGGTCGCATCGATGCAACGTTTACGAAAATCAAGAGAGGTCATATGAAGTGGGGACGGCGGCTCCTCCAGGGGAGCACTCTGACGATCGGTCTTCTGATCTGTGCCTGCAGCGGACGCGAAGCGGAGCCCGATCTCAGCGATGGGATGCCTGAACAGGGACAGGGCAACACGGAGGTCCAGCAACCGTATCTGAACGCGTCCCGCGGCCAAGGTGGTCCGGCGGGCACCGTGCTGGAAACGATGAACTCCGGGGGCTACACCTATGCCCGGGTTGCCACACCGGATGGGGAAATCTGGATGGCGTCGCCGACGTCGAAGACTGCTGTCGGTGATACCGTGTCCCTCGCCGGGGCCGACAATATGGGGCCCTTCAAGAGCAAGACGCTCGACAGGATCTTCGACCCGATCTACTTCATCGACAAATTCCGACCTGTCGGTGTGGAAACGGACTCATTCACGGGCACTGTGACGGAGACGATGAATGTCGCTGGCTACACCTACGCCAAGGTGACAGTGGGTGAAGACCTGAGCTGGATGGCCTCGCCTGATGCCGGTGAATCCGCAGTTTGGCTCGCTGCACCTGAGACGCAACTGAGTGTTGGTGATGTTGTAGGATGGCAGGACGGGGCGGTGATGAAGGATTTCCACAGTAGCACCCTCGATCGCACCTTTGCTGAGATTCTCTTTGTCGGTGCCCTGACCAAGACGATGTGACGAGGCGTGTTCGCCACGAGTGTCGTATGCCCCGCTTCGCTGTTCTTTCTGACATGGTGGGGCGTGTCGAGTAGTCAAGAGTTCGGCGGATCGGTCAATCGGCGTTGCCAAAGACCCCACGGCAGGTCAAACTACCGATAGGGGCCATGCGTCCCAGCCACCTCACCTCTTTCGCGTCGTGTTTGCCGCCATGTTGCGTGCGCCCCGGTGCGCAGTATTCCTCGTTCTGACCGTCGTCAGTTGGCCGGACTGTCCGGCCGCGGCTGAACTTGCCGTGGCACGCCTGACGCTTGCGGTGCCTCCATCGCGCCGCACCGAACTGCTTGAGGCCTACGACCGGACCCTTGCCCCCTTGCTCGAGGCCCACGGGTTGGCGGCGGTGGCGGGTCCCGAGATGCTCACAGACAGTAGCTCAAGCTGGCGTTTCGAGTTCGCCTCGACCCAGGACTTCGTCGAGAGGCGCCGAGAAATGGTGGCCGATGGTCGCCTGCAGGCGGTCATGCGAGACCTGGAACAGCGTTTCGGCAGCAGCCACCCTCCGAGTCTGATTCTCGTGTCTGCACCCATGCCACCGGGCCGCGTCACGCCAGCTGGTCCGGGGCATCGAGTGCGAGCCGGGGGCGGCAGCCGCAAGGGAGTGTGGCACATTCTCGGCGTCGCCGATGGCCTGCCCGACCCGGCGGTGATCTGCGTGTTCCAGGACCGACAGGGCAACCTGTGGCTCGGCACCGACGGTGGTGGTGTCAGCCGCTACGACGGCGAGGAGATCATCACCTGGACCACCGACGACGGCCTGGTGCACAACATCGTCTCGAGCATTGTGCAGGATCGCGACGGGGCCCTGTGGTTCGGCACCGGCACCTACCGCTCCAAGTTCCGCGGTGGCGGGCTCAGTCGCTTCGACGGTCACACCTTTGCTAACTGGACCGCCGCCGATGGTCTCGGTGACAACACCGTCCTGGCCCTGACCGAGGCTGGCGACGGCCTGTGGATCAGCACGATGACCGGCGGCGCCATGCGCTACGACGGCGAGCGACTCACAGGCGTCGATTGGGCCGACGGTTTGCCGGGCGAGTATGTCCTGAGTATGGCCGTCGCCGCCGATGGAACCCTGTGGCTGGGCACCAGCGGTGGCCTGAGTCGGCGCGACGGGGCGCGGTTCACCCACCTGCCTGCCATCGACGATCGGGTTTCTAACACCATCTGGGCTCTCCTGCCGGCCGGCGACGGTGAGGTGTGGGTGGGGACGCCGCGTGGTGTGGGGCACTGGGATGGTCACACCCTCACGCCCCTTGTCGGCAGCGACGGCCTGGGGCAGGATCAAGTGACCTCGATCCTGCTGGATCGCTCCGGCGACCTCTGGTTCGGCACCTTGACGCGCGGTGTCACGCGCTGGGATGGAACGACCTTCACCCGCTACGGCACCGACGACGGCCTGGCGCACTGGCGGGTCCTGTCGATGCTCGAAGACCGCGACGGTGATCTGTGGTTCGGTGGTGGCGGTGGCGATGCCTCCGGCAACGGCGTGACCCGCTACACCGGGGATGAGCTGATCACCTTCACGACCGCCCACGGCCTGCCGGCCGACGAGGTGATGTGCCTGGCCGAGGACCGTCAGGGTCGCCTGTGGGTGGGGACGTGGGCTGGCGCCGCCTGGTTCGACGGGCAGCGCTTCCGCCCGTTGAAGGGGGTCACCTCCAACGTGCGGGCGATCCTCGAAGATCGCAGTGGCAGGATCTGGTTCGCCACCCTTGATGGGGTGGTGCGTCGCGAGGTGGACGGCGAGCTGACGCATTTCTCGACAGAGGACGGCCTCACCCAGGACTGGGTAGAGAGTCTGGCCGAGGACGCCACGGGGAACCTGTGGTTTGGCACCTACCGCGGCGTCTCGCGCTACGACGGGGCAAGCTTCAGGACCTACACCACCGCCGATGGCCTGGGCGGCATCGGCGTCGAGGCGATCCTGGCGGATGCGGACGGCACGGTCTGGTTCGGCACCGACGGCACCAGCGGCCGCGCCGGCGAGGGGGCGCTGACGCGGCTCTCTGCCTCAGGGTGGACGACCTGGACGTCGGCGCAGGGCCTGCCGGGCAGCCGGGTCTCGGCCCTGGCCCGCGATCGCGACGGGAACCTGTGGGCCGGCACTGAGGGGGGCGGCGTGAGCCGCCTGGATGGTGACACCTTTACCCGCTTCACGACCGCCGATGGCCTGGGCAACAACAAGGCCGTCCACATCCTGTGCGACCGGGACGGGCAGCTGTGGTTCGCCACCTACGGCGGCGGCGTCAGCCGCTTCGACGGCACCGACTTTCAGACCCTCCTGGAACGTGATGGCCTTGCTCACGATGCGACTCAGCAGGTGCTGCAGGATCGGCAGGGTGACTTCTGGATTGCCACCGAAGGTGGATTGACGCGCTATCGGCCCCGCCGCGTGGTGCCCGCGGTGTCGGTCACCGCGGTGACGACAGAGCGAGACCATGACCCGGCGGAAAGGGTCGAGATGTCGTCGTCGCCGGGACGGGTATCCTTCGAATTTCTCGGTGGCAGTTTCCGCACCCGCCCCGATCAAATGCTGTACCGCTACCGTCTGACCGGTTACCAGCAGATGTGGCGCACGACACGCCACCGTCGTGTGGCGTTCGATCATCTGCCCCCGGGTGACTACACTTTTCAGGTGCGTGCTGTAGACCGCGACCTCAACGCCTCAGAATCCGCTTCAGTGCAAGTACACGTGTACCGCGCCTACGAACGTATCGCCTGGTTCGCGGTGCTGGTGACGGCGGTCATGCTGGTGCTGTGGCAGACGGTGCGAGTCGTGCGGCGTGACCGTCGGCTGCACGAGACGAATGCGGCCCTGGCGGTGGCGAACCGCAACGTGGAGGAAGCCACGCGACGCAAGTCGGAATTCCTCGCGCGCATGTCGCACGATCTGCGCACACCGATGAATGCCATCATCGGTTACACTGGAATCCTGCTGCGCCGCTGCCGCAGCGTCCTCGACGAGCGCCAATACCGCAATCTCGAGAATATCCAGGTCAGCGCCGACCACCTGCTGGCTCTTATCAACGACATTCTCGATCTATCGAAGGTGGAGGCGGGGCGCATCGAAATCGTGCCGAAGCCGGTCGTCGTGTCTCATCTCATTGACGAGTGCATCAGCGCCGTGTCATCACTGGCCAAGCCGGGCGTCGGACTGGTCAAGCACGTGGCGGACGTGCCACCTCTGTGTACCGACGCCGATCGGCTGCGTCGGGTGCTGATGAACCTGCTGAGCAACTCCTTGAAATTCACCGATGAAGGGTGTATCACCGTATCCCTGTGCGCCGACGGACAGTGGCAGGAACTGGCTGTCGCTGACACCGGTGTCGGCATCCCTGAGAGCGATCTGTCGACAGTATTCGACGAGTTCCGCCAGGTAGGGGCGCGCCGCGCCGGCGCACCCGAGGGCACGGGGTTGGGTTTGGCCATTGCCAAGCGTTCAGTAGAACTCCTCGGCGGCACCATCGACGTCGAGAGCCAGGTGGGCAAGGGCACCCAGTTCACAGTGCGGCTCCGGGACGTCAAGTCTACCTGACCGCTATCACAGCAGATGGTCGTCGGCGAGGACAAGCGGTCAAACCCAGGCGGGGCGCACCCAGCCTACCGGGCCAACGCAGCACCTTCTCCCGATCATGCCCCTAATACACCATATCCGCTGCACCATCGGTCGTACCTTCGCCGAGATCCTCTTCGTTGGGGCTCTGACCAAGGCGATAAGACGCCAGGTCGGCCCTGTTGCGGGACCGACGGATTCGTGCAGGCGGGGGTCGTAAGGCCTCCGCCTTCGACCGTTCTGGCGGAACTCCAGAATGATTCACGGAGAATTCCAGACCCGTGACGGTTTTGTCCAATTCAGATCAATTCTCTCGAGGTAGCTTGTGGATGCACGCGATGGAAGCATCGCCTTCAACAGTATCTCAACAAGAGAGAAACGCAGATGAATCTCATATTGGGCGGAACGGGCAAGACGGGTCGACGGGTGGCAGAAAAGCTCACGGGTCTGGGGCAGCCGGTGCGGATCGGCTCGAGAGGCGCCAGTCCGGCCTTCGACTGGGATCGCCCGGACACATGGGCAGCGGCCGTGCTGGATGTGAGCCGTGTCTATATCACCTATCAACCGGATCTGGCCGTCCCCGGTGCTCGCCAGAGCATTGAGCACTTCACGTCACTCGCCGTCCAGGCCGGGGTCGAGAAGCTGGTCCTGCTCTCGGGTAAAGGAGAGCAGGAGGCTGAGCGCTGTGAAGAGGTCGTCACCGCGGCGCCCGTGGCCTCGACGATTGTCCGGGCCAGCTGGTTCCATCAGAACTTCAGCGAAAGCTTCTTCCGGGATCCGATTCTTGCCGGTCACGTTGCCCTGCCGCGTGCAGAGGCGCTGATTCCCTTCATCGATGCCGATGATATCGCCGACGTCGTCGTGGCCTGCCTGCTGGGCGACGAACACTCGGGCCAGATATACGAGCTCACGGGCCCCCGTCAGCTGACGTTCGCTGATGCAACCCGAGAGATCGCCACGGCAACAGGGCGTGATATCATCTTCTCGGCGATCACGATGGAGGCCTACGAGGGCATGATGCGTGAGTTCCAGGTGCCGGAGGATACCATCTGGCTCGTGAAGTATCTCTTCACCGAGGTCCTGACGAGCGAGAACTCGGTGGTCACGCAGGATGTCCGGAAGGTCCTGGGACGAGAGGCGCGGGATTTCACCGACTATGCGCGTGAAGCGGCCACAACCGGGGTCTGGGATGAGGCTCTGGTCGCAGCGGCCGGGGCATGAGATCCACACACATCGAGCCCGGGGCATTCAGCCTCGGGCTCGCGTTTCTGGTGACCCACCCCCTGCATCGAGACAGGAGTAGACCATGGAATTCGTCACGAGTATTGCCATCCCGGTGGCAGCGATCGGCAGCGGTCTGATGGCGGGTGTGTTCCTGACGTTTTCGTCCTTCGTCATGCGGGCCCTGGGTCAGGTGCCAACCGCAGCAGGTATGGAAGTGATGAAGGCCATCAATGTGACGGTCATCAACACTTCCTTCATGGCGGGATTCCTCGGTACCGCGGCGCTGTGTGGACTGCTGGTCATTGGCGCCCTGCTGGGAATCATCGATGGGGGGCCGCAGTTGATCGCCGGGTGTCTGCTCTATCTCGTCGGCACCTTCGGGGTCACGATTGCCTTCAATGTGCCACGAAATGATCACCTGGACGGGCTCGAGACAGGTACCAGTGAGGCCGACGCTTACTGGCAGACCTATCAGCGCGAGTGGACATGGTGGAACCACTGCCGGACGGTCTGCTCGTTGTTGGCGGCAGGGCTGCTCACAAGCGCGATCAGCTGAGGATGGGCATGCACGACCCCGGCCGGGCGGCCGGATAGAGCAGGCGTTGGCTCGTTTCCTGCGTGCTATCTGCTCTGAGGCAGAAGCTCGAGGAACTGCCTGGGCGTGCGCCCTGTGTAGTCCTTGAAGGAGCGGATGAAGTGGGATTGATCGGAGTACCCACTCTCGTAGCCGACGTCGGTCAGCTTCACGTAGTCCGCATCCGTCATCGCCGTCATGGCCGAACGGAACTGCACAATGCGGGCAAATTGCTTCGGCGTAACACCGATCTCCTGATGAAAGTTGCGCTCCAGCGTTCGTTCGCTGACGCCGAGCGTTTCACGGACCTTTTTCATACCGATCTGACCGCTGGCCTTGAGGATCAGGTTGGTTGCCAGGCGCACTCTGTAGTCGGGATTGCTCGCGGCGTGACGAAGCAGCTGAGAGAAATACTGCGCCAGAATCTCGACGACCTCAGCCGTGCTCTCGGTCTGATGCAGGCGCGAGAGGGTCGAGTCCGTGTCGACACCGTCCACCTGACGCAGGTCGTAACAGCCGTCCTTCAGTTCTCGTGGGTCGACGTTGAGGAGCATGCGGATGGCGAAGGGATAGAGCCGGATGACCACCAAGCGGAAGGGGCCGCTCACATCCAGTGAGATGGGGTGGACGGTCTGTCCGTACAGGTAGAAATCGCTGAGTTCCTGGTCGCCTGGCTTGAGGCGGAAGGGTTGCTCCGACCGGGAGTAGATGAGGCCCGCAAAGCCATCAGCGAAGAAGGGATAGGAATGCTCCGCTATCTCGTTGCTGGAGAGAAAGGAGATGTCCTGAGCGAGGGGGGCGAAGGTCTCATGCATGGGTACCTCCTGCATGGCGACTTCCTGCATGATCGACTCCTGCTGTGTCCTGGGCTGACTCGTGGTCGACTCTATGATGCCATGGCCGCTGTACGCAGGTGTTCAACCTCAGCCTGCAGGGCCTCGATCTGCTGATGCTGGTCTTGCTCGCGCACAGACCACTCTTGTTCGGTGTAGCGCGGCGTGATATGCTGCGGGCAGTTCCAGTCGAAAGCTTCGACGTGGAACAGGAAGGCACGCTCAATCTTCGCCTTGTAACCAACTGGTACCAGCAGCTTCTCCAGGTCGGGGCACTCGGCGATATCGAAGACCTCGGCCTTTGCGGCGATCTTCAGTCTCTTCTGTTGGGTGTAATCCATCAGAAACAGCGCGGTGCGTTGGTCGTGCCGCAGATTGCCGGTGCTGATGTACTGGAGGTTCCCCTTGAAGTCGGCGTATCCGAGGGTTGCCTCGTTCAGCACCTTGAGAAAGCCCTGTGGGCCGCCGCGGAACTGAACATATGGCCAACCGGTGTCATTGACAGTGGCCATATAGAAACTGTCGCGCTGACCGATGAACTCGGCTTCCCGTGCACTGATGTGAACATCGGGCCAATCCATCTTCTCCATCTTTTCGCCCTGCCGGCGAGAGCCGTAGTGCTCCTGCGCCTTCTTGACGCTGTCTGTATACATGATCTCGGGATAGCGGCGGGCCATCGTCAGTCTTCTCTCTTGAGTGCTGTTTGAATTCTGTCCGTCAGTTCTGAATAAGAGACCATGCCCACTATCATGTCGGTCACGTGACCGGCGCTGAAGATGAGAATCGTGGGCACTGAGGTGACACCGAATCTCGCAGCGACAGGGGCGTGCCGGGCAAAGTCGATCCTGGCACATGTCACGATCTCATCGAGTTCGTCCGCGTGCTCGGCGATGATCGTCTGCATGATGCAGGTCGATCCACTCCAGTCGGCTCCGAAGAGCAGTGTCACAGGTCGTAGGCTGTGCAGGACCACCTGCTCGAAATTCCTGTCGGTTACCTCCAGCGTCAGGGTCTGCACGGGAGCAGATGACTACTGAAGTGGCTCGAGGTCGCCCAATACCGTGGGGATCAACTCAGCGACGGTGGGATGGATATGCATCGCCCGCTGGATCACGGTGTAGGGTGCCCTCGCATACATGATGTCGAGCAGGATGTGGACGACCTCGTCGCCGTTGATGCCCAGAATGGCGGCGCCCAGCACCTGTTTCGTGTCGGCATCGACAAGGACCTTGATGAAGCCCGCCGTCTCAGATCGCTCTCGCGCCCGGCCCACATTGGCCATGAGTCGTTTTCCCATCAGCACCTTGCGGCCAGACTCGCGTGCCTGCTGTTCGGTCATGCCCACGCGTCCCAGGGGCGGATCGGTGAAGAGCCCGTAACACATGATCCGATCACTGACGCGGCGCGGATCATCGTCGAAGAGATTGGCGGCGACGATTTCAAAGTCATTGTAAGAGGTGTGGGTGAAAGCGCCCTGGCCGTTGCAGTCACCGAGGGCCCAGATGCCGGCGACGGTGGTCTGCAGCTGATCGTCCACCACGACATACCCTCTGGGATCCAGTTCGACACCTGCCGTGTCCAGTCCGAGATCATCGGTGTTGGGCTTTCGCCCCACCGCCATCAGCAGGTGCGAGCCGGCAAGAGACAATTCACCGTCGCTCTGCTCCAGATGAGCGATGAATCCGCCGGCTGTCGCTTCAATCCTGGATACCTGGGAGCAGTTCTCGAATCGCACGCCTTCGCCTTCGAGGATCTCCCGGATCGTCTGCGAGACATCCTCATCCTCGCGGGGGATGATTCTTTCGGACATTTCGACTACCGTGACCTGGCTGCCGAAGCGCCGGTACATCTGGGCGAATTCGAGCGAGATGTAGCTGCCGCCGACGATGACCAGATGCTCCGGCAGCGTGTCGAGGGCCATCATTTCCACATTCGTCATCACATCGACGTCTTCGATGCCCGGGATGGGTGGCACAAAGGCGCGGCCACCGACATTGAGGAAGATCTTGTCTGCTGCCAGCACACGATCCTCGACGCGTATGGTTTTCGGGCCCTCAAAACGCGCGTGACCGCGGATCAGCGTGACATGGTCGAGACCCTCCAACCATGCGGTGAGACCCCGGTTTGACGAGCCGGAGATCTCATCCTTCCGCGCCTTCACCTTCTTCATGTCCACTGAGAAGGGGGCACCCAGATTGATACCGAATTCAGCGGCGCGGCCGGCAACATGGGCGACGCGGGCGCTGGCCACGAGTGCCTTGGTCGGGACGCAGCCCACGTTGACACACGTGCCGCCCACCAGGCCCCGTTCGATGATGGCGACACGCTGGCCCTCGTCATTGAGACGGTCTGCCAGCGAGGGGCCGGCTTGCCCTGTGCCGATGATGATGGCGTCGAAGCGTTCCATAGTGATCTCACAGTGCCTGGTTGACGTTGTGGTCCAGAGAGTCCTCGATGAGGCGGGCGATCGTTCCTCGGGCGCGCATTGGATGAGCTGCTGCCATGTTTGGTTTCGAGAGTGGAACTGGAGCTGAAGGGTTGTGATCTGGAGAGTCGTCTGATGATCTCATCGGTCGTGCAGTCTGTCGACCATCTGGCCCCATTTGCAGGACCAGTGTCGCCGCTGTGATCACGATGAGGCCAGGAACTACCGCGAAGGAGAGACCGTCAGCCCTCATCGCGATGCCGATCATCATAACCAGTGCAGGGTTGAGGTAGGTGTAAGACATCACCTTGACCGGTCCCAAGACCGTCGTGCTCCATTGCATGATGAAGAATGTGATGATCGTCGTGAAGACGGCCAGGTAAGCGATCCCACCGATCACAGCCCCGGGTATGGCGGTCCAATCGACCTCGCCCAGACGGGGGGCGGACAGGAGCAAGAGCCAGGCGGCGCCCGTCGTCAGCGTCCAGAAGGTCATCTGCGCCATCGGTTCTCCTCGATGCAGTGCCTTCACAAGGGGGCTGTAGAGGCCCATGGCGCATGTAGCCGCAAGGAACAGGGCATCACCCGATCCGAACTCCAGGGCCAGGAGGGCGGACAGATCTCCTCGGAAGATGACCCAGACTGCACCGAGCACTCCGATGGGCAGGGCGACCATTGTGGTGCGCTTGATCCGTTCACGCAGCACGACGGTGGAAACCAGCGCCGCAATACCCGGGGCGAGTGTGAAGATCGTTGCCGCATTCAACGCCGATGTACGCTGCAGGGCTTCGAACATGCCTGAGAAGAAGGCGACGAGGCAGGCACTCAGCAGCGAGTATCGACCCAGATCCCTCAGGCCGGGTAACAGGATCCCGTATCGCCACGCAACGAAGGGGGCAAAGATCGTCGCTGCGAGCAGGAAGCGGAGGAACGTCAGGACCAGACTGTCCAACCCGTGGGTGATCGCAGCGCCGACTGGAAAAGAGGTCGCTACCAGGACCGTCGCGACCAGCATTGACAGATGGGCTTTCACAACACGACTGTGCGTTGTTGGCATGTCAGGCGGGAAAGGCGCCAGCGAAGGCGACCTCGTCCAGGGGTCTGCGGGTATTCGGGGTTTCCTGTTCCTGCAGTTCTTCGGGCAAGTGTGCGGGTGTATCCCGGCGACCGATGGCGATCATGATCTCCACGCGGTAGCGCTCAGGTATGTTCAGTTCGCGGCGCAGGGCTGCCTGGTCGATGCCCGCCATCGCATGGGCGTGATACCCTAGGATTGTTGCCTGCAGAGCGATCTGTGCCCAGGCAGCACCAGCATCGAAGCTGTTGTAGCGAGAGGGGTGACCAGGATGCTCGGGATCCCGGCTTGGCATGACCCGATCGGACAGGAGGACGACAAGACTGGAGGCGCTGTCGGCCCATGTCTGGTTGAAGGCGTCCGGGAAGGAGGTGAAGAGATCCCAGGCGCTATCACCTCGGTGGGCATAGATGAAACGCCAGGGTTGCACGTTGAAGGCTGACGGCGCCCAACGTCCTGCTTCCAGAATCGTGCTCAAGTGCCTGTCCGGCATTCTGCTTCGGTCGAGGGACCGTGGTGACCATCGGTCGAGGAAGACTGGTGCAACCGGGAGATCGGAATGCCGACCGGCCAGCGGTTCGAGCTGCGTTGCGTGAGCGGAGCCAGCCTGGGGCACAGCTTTGTTGTCAGCGGGTGGGGCAAGGGTTTGCTGCGTCATCAGATTCATCCTCCGTGGGCCATTGTGGCGCCGGTGCGACGGTTTCGTCGGGCATCGCACCGGCATCCGTGGATTGGTCAGTCTGCGTTATTGATCTGGCTCAGACGCTCGACGGCTTCGTCTGTCGTCCACACCGTGTTGGCGATGAAACGGAAGTTCACGAGGGCTGCCTCGTAGCCGTCGCCTTCAGGGACAATGGCCGCAGCCGTGGCGTCACTGACGACGGCGACTTCGAAGCCACGCTCCATGAGTTCACGCATGTGGGACTCGGTGCACAGGTTGGCGGACATCCCACCCAGGATGACCTTGTCGATGCCGCGCTTCCTGAGTTGCAGCATCAGATCGTTGGTCTCCGGTCCATAGATCTTGTGAGGACTCGCCACGACGGTCTCACCATCGTTGATGTAGGGCTTGTAGGCCTCGAGCCAGTCGGCACCTGATCCCTCGAATCCCTCAAGATCCAGTGCACCGGTCCGATCGAACATGCCGATCGTGTGCATCAATTTCTCGAGGGCGCCTTCGAACTGCCATCCGTGGTCGGTGGGGAAGTAGTAGTGGGGTGACACGAAGACGGGGATGCCGTTCTCCTTCGCCGTCTTGAACAGGGCCTCGATGTTGGCCACGGTGTTGTTCGCTGTGACGCTGGCCCCCACCACACCCCAGGTGACACCGTCAGGGCTGAGAAAATCGTTCTGCGGATCCGTGATCAGCAACGCTGTATGCTCTGGGTCGATCTCCATGCCGGGGTTGGGCAACGCGTGCGACATGGTGGCGGTACCTGCGACGATCAGCATAAGAGCTCGAGTCTTACCTGCCAGATACTTCGTCAGCTGTGTCATCTGTCATCTCCGTGCGAGTTGTTTGTGCAGATCGGACCATCAAGACACCAGCGTGAGTCCATCTCACGACTCGATGGTTTGCAAGGCAGATGCCAAGACACTTACATGCCATGCGATATCTTGTAAGCGATATAGAAACAGATATTTGCGGAATTCGATCGAGATCCGGTGAAGCCTGGTTGATCAGCAGGAATCCTTTGTATATCGTGGTGCCCACGATATTTCATAGAAAATCACGGAGAAACGGATGTGTTCAGATGGGGTTCTGGCTTGGCATCAATTGAAGGCAATGCGCTTCGTGTCGATCGACAGAAAGCATCCGTGTGACCGACGACCGCAGTAGAGCCAGTCTGGAACGGATCGCCCTGGAGATGACATCACATCTCGGTCTCGGCGAGGTGCTTGAGTCGATTACGCAGGGACTGGTGGAAGACTTCGATGCCGCCTTCGCCAGAATCTGGCTCATGGGTCCGGGTGATCTGTGTGACACATGCAGCATGGCGCCGTATTGTGAGAATCGTGAACGCTGTCTCCATCTCACGACGAGTGCCGGGATCTACACCCGTACCGATGGCGAGCATCAACGTGTTCCACTGGGGGTGCGCAAGATCGGCCTCATCGCCCAGGATGGATGCTCCGTATCAACAAATGACCTGGCCGGTGATGAGCGCGTGCCGGAAAAGGCCTGGCTCAAGCAGGCGGGTCTGCAGTCCTTCGCCGGGCATCCCCTTGTCTTTCGTGGTGAGACACTCGGGGTTCTCGCCCTGTTCAGTCGTCGACAGATGGAACAGACTGAATTCGATCGGATTGGCGTGTTTGCCAATCAGGCGGCCGTGGCGATCAAGAACGCGCAATTATACGAGGATCTGAGGAAGAGTCAGTCGGAATACGAGCTCATCCTTCTATCCGCGGGAGAGGGGATCTACGGGCTCGATCAGGATGGCCGGACGACCTTCGTGAACCCCGCGGCGGCACAGTTGCTTGGCTGGCAGGCAGAAGATCTCATCGGCAGACCCCAGCACGACCTGATCCATCACACCAGGTCAGATGGCAGCACGTACGACAGGTCCCAATGCCCGATCTATGCTGCCCTTAAGGATGGGCAGGTTCACACTGTGAACGACGAGGTCTTCTGGCGGAAGGATGGAACCAGTCTGACCGTCGAATACACCAGTACGCCGATCCGGGATGCGACCGGTCAGCCCGCCGGCGCCGTGGTGACCTTCCGCGATATCACCCGACGAATCGAAGCTGAACAGGGCCAGCGCGAGGCCCTGGCCCAAGTCGAGAAACTGAAAGACCGCCTGCAGGAAGAGAACGCCTATCTGCAGGAAGAGATTCGGCTGGAGCACGATTTCGACAACATCATCAGCGGCAGCGAGTCCTTCAAGGCCGTGCTGCGCAGCGTGGAGCAGGTGGCTTCCACTGAATCGACGGTACTGATTCTCGGCGAAACCGGAACGGGCAAGGAACTGATCGCTCGCGCCCTGCACACGCTCAGTCCGCGTCAAGAGAGGCCCCTGGTCAAGGTGAACTGTGCCGCCCTGCCGGCGAATCTGATCGAGAGTGAACTGTTCGGGCACGAGAGAGGCGCTTTCACGGGCGCCCTGTCTCGCAGACAGGGGCGTTTCGAACTGGCACATCGGGGTACGATCTTTCTGGATGAGATCGGTGATTTGCCCCTGGACCTGCAAGCCAAACTCCTGAGAGTGTTGCAGGAGGGGGAGTTCGAACGGCTTGGTGGGTCGCAGACCCTGGAGGTGGATGTCAGAGTCATTGCAGCGACCAATCGCGACCTTGAAGCGGCGGCCCGAGCAGGTGATTTCCGTGAAGACCTGTTTTATCGGCTCAATGTGTTCCCGATCTGGCTGCCCCCGCTACGCGAGCGAGCTGAAGACATCCCGCTGCTTGTCCGGCACTTCGTCGACAAGGCCAGTGCCAGAGTTGGCAAGAGGATCACGGCCATTCCTCAACGGGTGATGACTGCGCTGCAGAATTACGAGTTTCCGGGAAATATCCGAGAGTTGGAGAACATCGTGGAGCGGGCCATGATCCTGACCCGTGATCAGACGTTACGACTCGATCAGAGTCTAGAGTTGTTGCTGAAGGGCCCGCCTGGACCACAGGACAAGGATGTGACGCTCGAACAGGTCGAACGTCAGCACATCCTGCATGTGTTGGGAGTAACGAACTGGCGGATTGAGGGCCCCAAGGGGGCTGCCATTCGATTGGGCCTGAATGCGAACACGCTGCGCTCACGACTGCAACGGCTTGGTCTGAAGAGACCTCCACGAGACTGATTCCTCGTTGGCTCCGAGCCGGTCTTAACCGTCTTCAGGTTGGGGCGGTGTATTTCGGCCACGCCCTGTGGTGATCGTCGATCACGAAGCTGTGCGTGTGTTCGATGGGCGCATGCCGGTGCGAGTGAGAATGAGGCTGGTCTGCATCCCCTTCGTCGTGCTCGTGCTCGTGGTCGTGGTGTTCGTCGTGGAGGTGTTCGTGTTCATGGTCGACTTCCTCGTGGACATGCACGAGTGGCGCGTCATCCTGAGTCGGCCACAATACGGTGGCGAGGATCGCAAAGACCATGATGCCGGCTGCCAACACCAGGGCCGCCATCTCGATCCCCAGCCAGGTACCCAGGTATCCGGCAATGGGATAGAAGATGAGCCAACAGGCGTGAGACAGAGCAAACTGAGCAGAGAAATAGGCCGCACGATCCCCGGGTGCTGAGGATCGATTGACCAGACGGCCTGCCGGTGTCTGCACAACCGACAACCCTGCGCCAACCAGGAACAATGCCGGCAGCAGAAAGACGAAGCGCGGGCTCGTCCCCAGCCAGGTCAGCCCCGCTGCCATGAAGAAGGTCCCGGCCAGCATGATTGGCCGATCCGGCCACTTGTCGAGGATGCGAGGCAGGGCCAGGGCGACGATCATCGAACCGCCCCCGGCAACGGCCATCGCCATGGCCACGTCCGACTCCGATCCACCGAGGGTCTGCCGCACGTAGACGACGGTGTTGACGATCACCATGGCACTGGCACTGGCCACCGACAGATACAGAGCGAGCAATCCGCGGAGACGGGGTGTCTTCAGATAGGCCAGGACGCCGAAGCTGATCTGCCGGGTCAGGCCACCGAGGCGATGAGTGGGTGGGCTTGCCGGCAGCCGGGTAATGGCAATGAGGCCGGCGGAGAAGATGAAGGCGATCGCATTGGTGGTGAACAGGGCAGAATGACTGACGAAGAGCAATGCCAAACCGGCCAGCAGGGGGCTGAGCATGTTCTCCAGGTCATAAGCCAGGCGAGACATGGACAGGGCGCGAGTATACTGACGCTCATCTGGCAGGATGTCGGGGATTGTGGCGGAGAACACGGGCTTGAACCCGGCAGAGAACAGATTCAGCAGGAAGATGAGCAGGTAGATCTGCCAGACCTGCGTGGCCAGCGGAAACAGCAGGACAATCGCGGCCCGGACCACGTCCATGGCGATGAGGAAGGGCTTCCGCGGAAAGCGGTGAGCCAGTCCGCCCGCGATCGGTGCGAACACGACGTAGGCGATCATCTTGAAGGCCAGGGCCGTGCCGAGTACGACGGCGGCGTTCCCGCCAACCAGATCGTAGGCGAGCAGCGTGAGGGCAATCGTGCTCAAGCCCGTGCCGACCAGCGCGATCACCTGGGCGGCGAAGAGCCGGCGGAAGACGGGATGGGTCAGGGGACTGGCATTCATACGCCATATTCTCTCACAGGAGAGGCGGAACCGCCAGCCTGCTGCCCGGCGCAGTCGAGCTCGCTTGACCTACCAGTCACCGCGCCAGCGGCCCTTCCAGAACATCTCCAGCCAATTGGTGGTCTTGTAGCAATACATCGCCCGCTCGCGCCAATCGAGCATCGGCCCGTAGCGGTAGCTCGGCCAGCGATAGAGGAAACTCTCCACCGTCTGGGCCATCAGCTGTTCCAGGGCATCGACACGCAGAGCCTCGTCATGGGGCTCCAGCCAGATCCACGCGTGGTGGGGGACGTCGTAGAGCGACGTGGGGGAGTCGGTGTCAGCACCCACGATCGCTGCAACCTGATAGCGCAGGCCTTCGAGGAAGAGTGATCGCGGTTCGGCGCCGATCTCGAGGAGCGAGCCAAACTGGTAGAACCAGCGGTGCAGGCAGCGGATGTCCTTGCGCAGGTATTCGGGATCCTTGCCCGGGGCCAGATCCAGGCGATCCAGCAGCCAGGCGTATTCCTGTCGGTAGCGATCATCCCCGGTGATACGCCAGACACCGTGGCACAAGGGCAGGAACAGCAGCGGCCAGTGCCCGGGGTAGAACTTCTCTGTCTTGTAGTCGACCATGAGACCGAAGTAGTCACGGTGCATGGCGTAGCGATGCCGGATCCAGTAGTCCATCTCGTCCGCAAGAATCCGGCGTATTCGATCTTGATGGTCGGGCGGCGCAATGCGGTAGTAACGCAGCAATCCGAGGTAGTAAGGACACTGGTTGTCCATGCTGCTCTGCCCCGAGCAGGTGAAGCCATAGGGTTTGGGCAGCCAACCGGGCTCCTCCTGAAGGCCCAGTTTGTAGACTGATTCGAGCGCCGCAAAGGCGATGCCCGCCTTTTCCAACACCGCTTCATTCATCGTCGCCAGGTACTGGAAGACGAAGGCTGACAGGATCTGACCGGTGCCCAGCATGCTGTCTTCGTAGGCTTCGCAGTCCTCGAGGGGCAGGCCCTGCATCAGGTATTGCGGCGTGTCACCCTGCCAGCGGACGGTCAGCGTTTCGCTGGCATATTTCAGATCGTCTGGTGTCAGCTTGTCGGGATCCGGCGCACCACTTGCGACGTCACCAATCCTGACGCGGTCGAAAGTGTCTCCCATGGTGAAGCAGTAGATGAGATTCTCTGGCGAGCGTCCGAAGTCCCACAACATGGTCTCGATCGCAGCTGCCTTGTCATCAGGTGATGTGGCGGCGGCAATGGCTGATCTCACTTCTGCTGCAGTCATCTGTCATTTGCCCTGATCGGGTTTCTGTCTTGCGGGGGCGATGGCCATCTGTCCGGCGCCGAATGTGGAGAATCCATCATCAATTGTCGATGGCTGCCCCAATGAACCTTGTCAACGCATCTCTGCGACCGGATACTGACAGGTATGATGAAACTTCCTCCATGGCCCTTCGGTGTCGCGTTCCTCGCAACTCTTCTGCTCGGGGCCTGTTCATCTGACGATGGCCCGACGGGCCCGCTGCTGGTCGCCGGGCCCTGGAGTGGTGAGATCCAGGTGTTGGATGCAGCTGGCTCGGGTATTCCGGGACTGCTTGTGCAGATTCAGTACGCCACCGAGGATCTGCCGAAGAAGACTGGTGACGTCGGTGACATCGCCTCCGCTGAGCTGGATGCCTTCACCGATCATGATGGCATCGCCAGACCTCAGACGGGAGATCTCTCGCAGCTGTGGATCCACCAGCTGCGCGTGTCTACGGCCGCTGCGACGATCCTGCATGAGGAGGTACGGGAGCGCACGAACGAGCCCGGTCTTGGTGAACTCGATCCGACGCAGCACCTGTTTGTCCTCGATGTGTCTGTGGACTACGAGATCCCTGCGGCTCGAGACAGCATTGCGGTTCAATCGATCATCGGCACCTGGCGCACGGCCTTCAGCGATGCGGGCATCAACTATGGCCGAGCGCTGACCTACTACGCCAATGGCAGATTCACAGGCGTCCTCACGCAGAGCGGCAACGAATTTCGCATTGCAGGCACGTGGCTCGTGCGCAATCTCATTCTCACGACGGCCTTTGACTTCAATGGCATACGCGAGCGGCACAGCACGCGCTTCGAGGTGAGCGGAACGTCGATGACGACGACGGGAATTCCCGCAGGCACGCCGCGCCAGTGGGAGAAGCAGTGATGTATGCCGTGTAGATGGGTCACGCTCGTGGCCGGCGCGATCCTGGCAGGGTCAGGAGCCGTGTCATCGGCGCAGGCGGAACAACCGTCAACGGGTCAGGATCCATCTCCCGCAGCGCAAGGCACGCGAAGTGCCCTCGAATCATTGCGCGATGTTCACCCGGCGACACTAAGCGGTTTCGTCAGCAGCAAGGCGGATGGCGAGCGCCTTCCCTACGCAACTGTCGCCCTGGCCGACGAAGGCCTGGCTACCCAGAGCAATTCAGAGGGCTACTACGCGATCAAGGGTGTCGCACCCGGCGATCACGTGGTCACCGTCTACTACGTCGGCCATAAGGTCTACCGCGATACGATCTCTTTCGCCGCGGGAGAGGATCGGCGCCAGGACATCGAGCTGGCGAGCCAGACGACGAGGATGAACGAGGTCGTCGTCGAGGCCGACGCCTCCAAGGATGAGTTGCGTCAACTCACCAGCGTGGTGGCGATCCCCATGCAGAGTGTGAAGCGCATGCCCGCCATGGGCGAACCGGATCTGATGAGATCCCTGCAACTGCTGCCCGGCGTGCAGACGGCATCGGATCTGAGCAGCGGTCTCTATGTGCGTGGTGGTGGCCCCGACCAGACTGGCATCTATCTCGATCAGGTGCGCCTCTACAATCCGTCTCACGCCTTCGGTTTCTTCTCGACCTTCAATCCCGATGCGATCAAGGACGTCACCTTCTACAAGGGTGCATACCCGGCTCGATATGGCGGCAGCCTGGGGGCAGTTCTGGATGTGCAGAATCGCGATGGGAATCGGAAGGAGTTCAGCACCAGCGGTGGTGTGAGCCTGATCTCCAGTCGTCTGATGACCGAAGGCCCATTGGGCGAGGGCTCCTGGATGATCGCGGGGCGGCGAACTTATATCGACCCGGTGCTGAAGGCGATTCGCGGCGCCTCAGATGAACTCGATGGGCTGGGATACCACTTCTTCGATCTCAACGGGAAGGCCAATACGCAGCTCACGCCGAACGACAATCTGATGATCAGTGCTTACGGCGGTGACGACAATCTCAACTTTGCCCTGAGCGAAGGCACGGACAGTCTGTCCTTCAATATGGTCTGGGGTAATCGGGCGCTCACGGGTCGTTGGACACACGTCTTCTCACCCGAATTGTTCGGCCGGTTGATCGCCGTGTACAGCAAGTATCGAAGCGATATCACCCTCAACTTCTTCGACACGCCCATCGCGATCCGGAATCGGGTTCGTGAGACCACGCTGAAGGCCGATGTCGACTACTTCGCTACGCAAGATCACACGCTCCGCAGCGGCGTCGATCTCACGTTCTTCCGATTCGACTACGGCGTGCGCTTCGACAACTATCGAGACAATCTGAAGACCGAGCCGTATCTGCTGTCGGCCTTCGTGCAGGATGAGTGGCAGATATCAGCCCTGACTGAAGCCACACTCGGACTGCGGACGAACTACTACGAAGAGGGCTCCCGACTGGTGGTGAATCCACGATTCTCGGTCAGTCACCTGCTGCAGGAGGGACTGCGCGTCAAACTGGGCGGGGGCAGCTACCAGCAGTTCATGCAACTGGTGGCCTCCGAGGGATTCAGTGGTGGCGATGTATGGGTGCCACTGGATGAGACCGTCGAACCCGGGCGCTCTTGGCAGATTGTGTCGGGTCTGGAGTGGGAACCCTCCGGCGTCTATCGCCTCAGTGCCGAGGCTTACTACACCGATCTGGCCAACCTGGTCGTGCTCGATGAGGAGTCTGAAGAGAACGTGGAGCGGGGTAATTCTGAGGACGTATTCAAGACCGGTGGTACAGGGTATTCGACAGGGCTGGAATTGTTTGTCGAGAAACGCGGTGGGAAACTGACGGGTTGGCTCGGTTACACACTCGGGTGGACGCGGCGCAAGTTCGCCGAAGTAGACGAGGGTCGATCCTTCGCCCCGAAGTACGATCGGCGCCATGATGTGTCGATGACCGGTACCTACCGATTCAAGCCTGTGTGTGACACCTGCGGACGCTGGAGTCTCGGTTTCAGCTTCGTCTATGGCACGGGACAGGCCTTCACACCGGCCGCGGCGCGCTATACGCTGACGAACCCCGCCAAGGGTGAGCCCGTCGATCGTCTACTCGGCGCACGCCGCAACACAGGTCGCCTGCTCCCATATCACCGCCTCGACCTGGGTGTGCGTCGCACCCTGAAGCTGTTTGGTGAGGGTGTCGATGCAGAGGTCTATCTGCAGTTTTTCAACTTCTACAACCGTCGCAATGAATGGTTCGTCGAATACGACCCAGGCGACTCCAGCAGGAAACCGAACGTGGCCCACATGCTCCCCGTTCTGCCGACCTTCGGCTTCGACTTCAGGTTCTGATCATGATGAGTCGCTCGAAAACTCCAGGAAGCCCTCTGGCGGCAGTGACACTCGCTCTGCTTGCGGCACTGTTTGCCCTGACGTCCTGCTACACGCCGGGTCCTCTCAAGGCCGACCGAGATCCGGATGATCTGTTTGCTCCAAGCGAGGCCGATGTCATCGTCGTGGATGCCGTTCTCTTTGTCGATGCACCATTGCCACCGGTTGATCTGCGTCGCACGGTCGCTCCCGGTGAGCTCTACTGGGCGCCGGATGCGGCGCTGACGGGGGCGAGTGTATCGATCCTCCAAGGGGAGACGAGATACGACTACGTGGCAGACCCGATGATCTCAGGACGGTATCTGCCACCTGCCAGCGCGCCGCTGGTCGCCAGTGCGACCCGTTACGATCTGCTCGTGATCTCGGCCGGGGATCTGGACGTGCGTGCGACGACGACGACACCGCCGCGGATGCGGATTGCGGAACTGGTCCTGTTCGATCTGGATGAAGACCAGGAGAAAATCGAACTGCGTCGGCTGCGACTCTTCAGCGAGATCGGCGAGGATGTTTTCGAGGTGTCTGAAAATCAGCTGGAACACACCGTTGGTTTTCTCGATGTCCGACTCCAGTCAGAGTCAGAAGCGGTCTCCTATCAGTTTGGCATCAACAATCTGGAGAACGCGAGTCCATTGTTGTACTCCGGCGACCTCTTCGATGACGACGATCTGGATGACCTGGAACGTGACGAGACCTCTCGCCTGCTGCGGTTGGAGGACGAGGGTCTGTTCCTCTCCTGGGAGGGGATCAACTACGCCGGTCGCCACAAGGTGAAGGTCTTCGCCGTCGACGAGAACTGGTTCGATCTGGTACGCACGGACAATGTCGACGCAGATCGGGAGGGCGGTGAAGCGGGGCAGAGCTTCCAGCGGCCCCTGTTCCATGTCGAGAATGGGATTGGACTGTTCGCCTCTGCCGCAGTGGACTCCTTCGGTTTCTTCGTGCGGCCTGAAGGCTCACCGCCCTGTTCAGGCTGTGAATGTTGGGGTTGCGGCGATCGCAATGCCTGGTCAGGCGTCCTGGATCTGGATACCGGCAGGGGCCGGCTGCGTTACGATCGAGATGTGGGCACGGGCGCCACCTGTGAACTCTCCTATGAGATTATCGAGGCGACACCACTCGAGCCATGTCCGGACTGTCTGTTCGCCTGGGAATTCGAACTCGGCAAGCTGACGGTATACAGAGACCGCGGGGCCTGTGACGAGGCTGAGTATTGGAAAGGACAGCGGTTCCGTTTTGGGCACGGAGTGAATGTCATCGGTTCCGAGGGAGGCACGCCTCAACACGGACTCTACCTCTCTGTCGATTCTGCCGACAACTGGTGGCCCATGGAGACGGGCTGGTCCCTCGTGCTGCCCACTACTTCTGAAATCAGGTGGCTCTTCGGATTCTCCGGAGACTAGCTCACGCTGGCGGCAGCAACGTGGCCACCTGCCCTTTCGGCACCGACAATCGCAACACACGACCCGTCACACGACGTTCGGTGCCATCAGCCAGTTGCAGCTTCGCTGCCCCGGTCCACGGGTTGGCCAGCCGCAGAGAACCACCGGCGAGGCTCTCGATGCGCACATTGCCAACGTGTCCACGCGCTCGCCCGGCGCTGAGCAGGAAGGCGCCACCGGTACGCACATCCTTAAAGCCCACCTTCTTCCACTCGGAGGGTGCGCCAGCGAAGAGGTGAGTCACACCCCGACGCTCGTGCACGAGCAATTCGTGCAGGGCGGCCACACAGGACATGCCGGCATCCATCTGCATGACCTCCCGTCGCTTGTCGAGATCACCCATGGAACGGCCGCCCATGAGAGACACACCGGCGAAGTCGATGTTGTGGAGTGTGCCGTGCCCCTGATTGGTGAAGACGCGGCGCCAGATCTCCAGCCACAAGACGGCTGCATCCGCGTTGCCTACGCGAGTCTGGATCATGCTGGCCCAGGGCACGCACCACCCACTCCACAATCCGGGTCCCTCTGCCAGCCAGCGTCGCAGACTGCGCTCCACCAGACCCGCCGTGTCGGCGTCATCCAGGTCGAGCACATCGAAGGGCGCGATTGCTGCCAGGTGGGAGTGATGCCGGTGGCTCTCTTCCAGGGGCGTACCCTCCCACAGGGCGATCTCTTCAGCACCCTCCGGCCCCATGAGGCATGCCTTGGGCAATCGCTTGATGATGCGCGACCAGATAGGCCGTGGAGTCTGTTTGAGCGTGGCCGCTGCCTCCAACAGGTCCTCACACAAACGATGGATACAGGCCAGTTGGAAACTGGCGTCGCGCCCCCACGCATCCATGTTGGCGCCACGATACTCCGGAGACACAGAGACCGGCAGCGTGTAACTGTCGCCGTCCTCTTCCAGCATCTCTTCGTATACGCGCATGGCACCCTGCATGAAGGGCCAGGCCACCTGTGCCAGAAATTCTCGATCCGCCGTATACCGGTAGTAGCGATACATCATCTGTGCGACCCAGGCCGTGCAGCCATGGTCGACACTGCCAGTCCAGAAACCGCCCATGCAGGTGCAGTGATCATCCACGGCGTGGGGCAGCATGAGACCGTCATCGATTCCGAGGAAGGCGCGGGCATTGTGACGCAGGACGGGCGTCCAACCGCTGATCATGTCGAAGAGTGGTCGCAGGTGCTCGAGACGATTGCCGTGATACGCCGGCCAGTAGCACATCTGCACGTTGATGTTGAAGTGATAGTCGCTGGACCAGGGCGGCATCTGGTATTCCTCGATCCACGGTCCCTGCAGCGTCGCCGCCACCCCATCAGGCTGCGTCAGACCAGCGAACTTGTACATGCCATAGTCGTAGAGGAAGGCCAAATTCTCATCTGGTACATCGAGCTTGGCGGCGGTGCGCCAGTATCCCTTCCACCAGCGTTCAATGCGGCGCTGGAGTTTCTCGTCGCTACCTGGCCAGCCAGTGGCGAGCAGGGCGATCGTGGCCTGCTGCGCCTCACTCTTGCTGTCGCCACGACTGACACCGACCAGCAGAGACCGGTCCTCCCACCGATATCCCACGCAGACACCCGGATCGACGGGCAGCATCTGGAACCACCCTGTCGCATCCTTTGAGGCGAAACGCTGCGGGGGCTGGAAGGAGATGGCGGCCAACTCGTCGCCCACCCACTTCCATGCAGGCAACCGCTTCACCTTGGGCAGCGACAGTCCGGTGGGCACACAGATGCATGCCAGATCAGCATCCATGTCGAGCAGGATTGAGACGTCAAAGTGTCGCCGACCCTTTTCCAGGCGCACGGTCACGGTACCGTCTGCCGTGTTCAGCGTGCCGCTCGTCAACTCGACACCACGGCCAAATTCCAGCTCCAGACGGCCGATGGGGATGACACTGGGGCGACGCGGTACGCCCTCAGGTCGATCGGTCTCCTCAAAGAGCTCGCGCAGCTGCGCCTCGTCCTCCCGCTCGAGGCAGTCGCGGATGTTGCCGTAGGACTGTTTCTGCGTCCACGGCAGGCCACCACGATGGTCCCACAGGTCGGCCCGCCCGAGGGTGAGACGCAGAATACTGCCCTCTCCCCAGATCATCAGCCCCAACCTGCCATTGCCTTGCAGCATCCCCGTGTGGGTGCGCGGCAGGGGGAATTCCCAATCGTATGTGCCTGGCATCTTGATCTCTCTTCTGCTGTGAGCATCGCCGGTTGTCGGACGACATCGGTCCGACCGCCGGGGAGTCTATACTGAGGTATTGTTTCGAAGGTGCCAGAGAGAATGCAAATCGCAGAAGGCAGTGGCTACCCGGAAAGCACGGGACCCGCTACACTGTCATCATGGACCGAATCGAGAACAATCCCGAGATCAAACCCAATCTGGTCGTCGTCTGCGGCGCCACCGCTTCGGGCAAGACCCGTCTGGGTGTGGAACTGGCCCGACGATATGACGGCGAGATCCTTTCCGTCGACTCCCGTCAGGTCTACCGCGGGCTGGATATCGGCAGCGGCAAGGATCTCCACGAATATGAGACCCCTGATGGTCGGGTTCCCTACCACCTCATCGACATCGTCGACCCACAGCAGGGTTACAGCCTGTGGAACTATATCGGAGATTTTGATGCGGCCTTTGTGGAGGTGACCGGACGAGGTCACCTGCCGGTCGCCGTGGGGGGAACCGGTCTGTATCTGGAAGCTGTCCTGCGCGGCTACGAGGTGCCCGAGAAGCCAGCCGACGAAGCGCTACGCGCCGAGCTCATGCAGGAATCGCACGTCGCCCTCGATCGACGACTCCGCCAGCTGGATATGGCCCGTTACCGGACGCTGGATCCAGACTGCAACAAGAGACGGCTGGTTCGTGCTCTCGAAGTTGCCTTGAGCGAGAAAGACAACGGGCGGGTCCGCGTCAGCGGTGTCAGTGCCAACCTGCGCCCACTGGTGCTGACCATCCGCTGGGATCGAACCGTGCTGCGGCAACGGCTTGCCACTCGCCTGGACGAACGCCTCGAAGCCGGTCTTGTGGAGGAGGTCCAACGACTGGTTGATGCCGGTATCACCAGGCCGCGTCTGGACCAGTTGGGGATGGAATTCCGCCACGTGGGCCGCCACGTATTAGGCGACACCAGCTTCGAACAGATGCGCACCGATCTGCGGCAGGCCATCGGCCAGCTGGTCAAACGTCAGGACACCTACTTCCGGGGCATGGAGCGGCGTGGCACGCCCACGCACTGGATCGATGGTGATGACCACGCCGCGGCCATCGCCATCGTCGAGGCTGCGTTGCGCGTGTAGCTGAAGGGCCGGAGGCCTCTACTGGCCCTGATCTTCAAGATGCTCAGCGATCAACACCTTGATGAGTGATTGTCGAGGTACCCCGAGCCGATTGGCTTCCTTGTCCAGGGACTGGATCATCCCTCAAGATTGGGAGTGTTGACAAAACGCACACATTGTGTGACGATTGAGCAATGATCGTCTTCGACTGGAATCCAGGGAAGAACCAGCAACTCATCGAAGAGCGGGGGATCTCGTTCGAGCATGTCGTGTCTGCCATTGAGCAAGGGCGACTGGTCGACGTGTTTGAGTATCCGAATCAGCAGAAGTATCCAGGTCAGATGGTCTACGCTGTGGATCTCAATGATTACATCCACCTCATTCCTTTTGTAAGGGACCCAGCGGGCGTGCGATTCCTGAAGACGATCATCCCCAGTCGCAAGGCGACACGAGACTACCGGAGGACACACGATGGATGAGACCAACCTGACGTCGGAAGAGCGCGATATCATCGATTCCTTCGAGCGCAACGAAATGAAGGGCGAGGCCGACGCGGCACAGGAACTTGAGGACGCCAAGCAGGCAGCTCGCAACACCTTCAACAAGACACGGCGGGTCAACCTGCGTGTGACGGAGCGCGACTACAGTCTCGCCCATTCACGTGCAAGGGAAGAGGGTATTCCCTATCAGACGTTGCTGTCGAGCGTCGTTCACAAGTACCTGTCAGGACGGCTGGTGGAGAAGCAGTAGCCCCGACGTATCCCACCCATCCCGAGAGCGCCAATGAATGTCCTCTTCTTCTGGGAACCGGTCGGCGGGCTCACCCTCGAGCATCGCTGCAATCCATACGCCGGACTCCTGGATCGCGCCCTGCACAGCCACGATGTCCACCTGACGCTGGGCGACGACGCCTTTTCGCCTGAGTGGCTTGAAGCGCAGCGGGCGACGCACGATGTGATCCATCTGAACTGGCTGCATGCGTTCTACCGCAGGCAGGATCTGGAATCGACGGTCGCTGCGTGCCACGATTTTGCTGAGAGTCTTCACGTGGCCAAACGGCTGGGATACCGGATCGTGTGGACGGTGCACAATCTCTACCCGCACGAGCGGCCCTTCCCGAAAGTCGATCACATGGCGCGCCTGCTCGTGGCCGACCATGCTGATGTCGTGCTCGCCCACTGCGAACATGCAGCCGCGCTGGTGCGGCACCGCTTCTACTGCCGGAATGTGCGGGTCATCCCCCATGGGAACTTCATCGATGTCTTCCCCAACGACGTGACGCGGGAGGATGCGCGACGCCAGCTGGATCTGGCGGCCGACGATTTCGTCTACCTGTTCTTCGGCAATGCCCGTGGCTACAAGTCGGTGGAAACCCTCATCGATGCCTTCGCCAGTCTGAAGGCCCCCGACGCCGTGTTGGGCTTGATGATGCGCAATGCCTTTGATCCCGCCTACGGTCAGCAGTTGACTGAACGCGCGGCGGCCAGCGGGGGACGCGTGCGTGTGTGGACCTCCGATTTCTTTGGTAATGATGAATTCCAGACCTACCTGAACAGCGCCGACGTGGTCGTGTTGCCCTTCTCTGAGGTGCTGACCTCAGGCTCGGCGATCACGGCATTGGGCTTCGGGCGCGGACTCATCGTGCCGGCCCTGGGTTGCCTGCCGGAACTGGTCGATGGCAGTGTTGGTATCGCCTACGATCCGGCCAAGCCAGATGCACTGCCGGCGGCGATGAAGATGATTCGCGAGCGGGATACGGTCGAGATCGGCGCAGCGGCACGTGTACACGCCGAGTCCCTGGACTGGGATCGTATCGCGACCCGAATTGTGGCGGTGTATCGTGGTGAAGTGGATGGAGGGTGATGCGGCACCGGGCGTGAGGTGTGTCGTCGGCTTCCCGTATGCCTTTGGCCACTATACGCCTTCGCATTGCTACTGACTCGATTTCATCACGATGCCCGCGGTCTGTCGAGCCCGCTTCGCTGGGGCTCTGGGTCCGCTGCTATGCGATGGCGGGGTATGGGCGGCGTCATGTGGCCTCCGGCATTCGGGGAGCCGACGACACCAGGCCGCAGGTGCAGATCACAGACCTATGTGTTCACTCACAAGATGACCTATCAGGTGGGAGAACGATGACACAATTCCAGCTCACTCGACAGGGCGCCATTCTCGACCCACCGGTCATGCCAGCCCCCGGCCCGTATTACACGTGCCTCGTCGATATGCGGCAGGTGGTAGGATTCCCCGGCGATTACGCCCTCTATTTCTCGACGGATCACGAGAATGGTGACGGCGGGATCTGGCTCTACGTCTGCGATGGATCACCGACGGATCCGGCCGCCTGGCAGTCGTATGATGAAGCGGCGGCGGCAGGTCGTTTCGATCATGTGAAGGATCGGCCGGCCGGCAATCCGATCTTCCGCGATCCCCATCAGGGTACAGGACACACGGAGACACCTCACGCGAATGTCATCGATGGTGTCGTCTACATGACGTATCACAAGAATGGCATCGAGAGAACGCAGCGCACGTTGCTGGCCACGTCAACGGATGGTGTGTTGTTCGACCGTATTCGCGGCGACGAAGATTCCGTGATCCTGCGCTACGCACCGGGCCAGAGACCGGGCAATGGCCACACGGGCTATTTCAGATGGGGGCCCAATCCATTCTCCGCCATTGCCCGGGGATACGTGGGATACTCCCTCCACGGGGGTGGTGATGACTACCACTCGGCGATCTGGGCATCGGATGATGCGGTCGATTGGCAAGTGTTGGATGTGCTGCGGCCCTTCGAGGGCCACGCGATGCCAGATGAGGAGATGATCCTGATCTGGCACGAGATGGATCCGGGGTCGATCACACCACTTGGTCACGGCGAGTATGTGGCGATCTGCGGTGGGGGGAACCGGGCTTCGGGGCCGGTCGCGCGAGTTGGCGAACTGTATGAGGTCTATCTGGCCGAGGATGGTCGCACGTTGACCCGCGCGTGTCGCAGGTTGCTCGGGCTCGTGCCTGGTACAGCCGACGCCGAGGAACTGGCGTCGCCCTCATCCCTCGTCGTCGATGGGGTGCGGCATTTGATCTATGTGGGCGCTTCGACGCAAGGCACGGTGAATGCGGTCATGGGTGCGCTGGGTGCATTCGATGATCAGGCAGTGTTGAGTCCTCCGTTGTCATCAGAGGATCAGGTGCGACACCTGGTGCGCTGATTTACTCCTGGTTCTTCTGACCGTCGCCTGGCAGGGCGACTAATGCCGGGCGGTGATGCGGCTCCGGGTGTGCTGGTGGTCTGCAGAAGCAGGTGTTGCTGCTTCATGTCGCTGGCTTCCCGTATGCCTTCGGCGACGGGACACCTTCGCGTCTACACTGATTCGATTCCATTGAGATTCCCGCAGTCTGTTGAGCCCTGCTTCGCTGGGGCTCTGGGTCCTTCGCTGTTCCAGTGCGGGGTATGGGCGGCGTCATGTCACCTCCGGCATTCGGGGAGCCGACGACATGGGGCTGCGAGGCAGCTCTGGTCGAAGCGACAGCTGGATATGTGTACGGCTGCATAGCCGGGTATTACCGGGGTTATGCAGCCGGTGATGACTGACGAGCCATGGAATGCGGGAGTTCGAGTGACCAGGTAATCAGCGGGCCCAGCATGGGTCCTGTTTGACCGGGATCACCAGAGTCTTGTCACTACTAGCGAACCACAGGGTCTGGGTTCGGCAAATGGGTAATTCAAGATACTCTGTAGTCATGTGTATGGAGAATAGGGCGTGGGAAACGTATTGATCGGAGGTTCGACCGGATACCTGGGTGGCTTCGTTCTCAGAGAAGCGAAGCGACGCGGGCACCGCGTTCGGGCGCTCACGCGTTCCAAGCAGAAGCTGCTGCATGTGGAATCAGAAATCGATGAGGTGGTCGTTGGGCAGATCACAGAGCCTGACAGCCTGAGGGGTATCAGCGAAGGTATGGACGTGGTCATCTCGTCTATCGGCATCACCAGACAGAAGGATGGGCTGACGTACGAGGATGTTGACTTCCAGGCGAATCTGAACCTTCTCAATGAAGCGCTCGCCAGCGGAGTGAGGAAGTTTGTCTATGTGTCACTTCTGCACGCAGATCAAATGCGAGACCTGAAGATTGTTGAAGCGAAGGAACGCTTTGTTGAGATACTTCGTGATTCCGGAGTGAGCTACACGGTGATCCGACCGAACGGCTTCTTTTCGGACATGCGTGCATTCTCAGACATGGCGAAACGAGGTCGAGTATACCTTTTCGGGCGCGGCGACTTTCAGATCAACCCGATCTCCGGGAGAGATGTTGCCGCCAGATGTCTGGATGCCATTGATCTTGACGTGGAGGAACTGAGTTTCGGTGGACCCGAAACCTTCACACACCGGGAAATTGCAGAGGAAGCCTTCTCCGCATTGGGCATGGATGCGAAGATCACTTGTGTACCCGTCTCCATTGGCAGAGCCGTGTTGTCGACTCTCAGGGTCATCACGCCGGTCCACATCTATGGCCCGGTTGAGTTTACAGTGACAGTCATCACGAGAGACATGGTTGGTCCTCCCTGTGGCACCGATCGACTGGGTGACTACTTTCGCAGCGAAGTCGACCAACAGCAACTGCAGTGAAAGCAGCGCGACGAGCCGCAGGGAATGACACGGGAGACCTCCGGACAGACATCCAGCAGCGTCGTGAGGTGAACCCATGAGTTGGCCCAATCTCCTGCTGTGTGGTTCGAATCTTCTGTGTGGCGGTCTCTTCATCGGTCTAGCCATACCTCTGATTCGACGACGGGTGAAGATGAACCACAACTATGGCTTTCGTTATCGCGAAGCCTTCGTCTCAGAAGAGAACTGGTATGAGATCAACGCCCACTGTGGCAGACTCATGATCCCGTGGGGCGCTGCTCTCGTTGTGGTCGGGGCCGTGGCGCTCTTCATGCCCCTCGATCATTCCTATCTCGTCCATGCGTTTGCCTTCGCCCCGTGCGTGGTACTGGTGCCTTGCGTGCAAGGGAAGGTCTTCGCAAGACGTCTGGTGGAACTCAATAGCTGCCCGGATCTGTGAAGAAGCCGGGTCGCCGTCCCGGGCGATATCTCCGTAGGTTGTTGGATACCTGTTCTCGATCAACCCAGACCTGAAGCGGGCCGCCTGGCCCGGGAGATGATCCACTGCACCCGATCGCCGACGAACGTCGCTATCTGATCCCTTTCCGCTCGGCCCTGCTGCCGCATCTCTTTACGGATGTCATCGTCGTCGGTAGTGGTGTGGCTGGCCTGCAGGCTGCGCTGACGGCCGCCGAGCACAGTGATGTTGTGGTCCTGGCCAAGGGATCTCTGGATGAGTCGAACACGGCCTATGCCCAGGGTGGCATCGCCGCTGTCGCGGACACCGAGAACGATGATATCGAAGGGCACCTGCGTGACACGATGGTGGCGGGCGCGGGTCTGTGTGACGAGGCGGTCGTGCGCCGCATCGTCTCGCGGGCATCTGAGCAGATGAGCCAGCTGGCAGAGCTGGGGATGCCCTTTGATCTGGACGCGGACGGCCGCGTGGCGCTGGGGCGTGAGGGGGGCCACCGGGCGGCGCGGATTCTGCATGCCCATGGCGACGCCACGGGCCGGGCCCTGTCCGACACGTTGATCACAGCCGTGCGGAATCACGAATCGATCCGTGTATTCGAGAATTGCTTCGCGCTGGATCTGCTGACCGACGAGGCTGAGCCGGATCACTGTCTCGGTGTCATCACCCACCATCCGCGACACGGGTTACAAGTGATCTGGGCAGCGGCAACGATCCTGGCCACGGGTGGCAGTGGTCAGGTGTATCGGGAGACGACCAATCCAAACGTGGCCACCGGTGATGGTCTGGCCATGGCTTACCGGGCTGGTGCAGAGGTTGCGGATCTGGAGTTCAACCAGTTCCATCCCACGGCGCTCTATCTGGCCGGTGCTTCACGCCTGTTGATCAGCGAAGCCGTGCGTGGCGAGGGGGCCACGCTGGTGAATTCGCAGGGCGAGCGTTTCATGACAGGTATTCACGAGCTGGCCGAGTTGGCGCCCCGTGACATCGTGGCTGGGGCCATCTACCGACAGCTGGCTGACTCTGGTGACACCTCTGTCTTCCTCGACACCCGTCATATCGGGGCCGAGAGATTCCACAAACGCTTCCCGAGTATCACGGCCATGTTGCGTCAGTTCGATATCGAACCGTCCACGGATCTGATACCGATTCGCCCCGCCGCTCACTACGCGATCGGTGGTGTGTGGGTCGGTGAGAGTGGTCGCACGAATCTGGCCGGGCTCTACGCCTGTGGTGAGGTGGCCTGCACGGGGTTGCATGGCGCCAATCGCCTCGCCTCCAACAGTCTGCTGGAAGGGCTCGTGTGTGGTGAGGAGGTGGGGCTTCACTGTCGTGCTGCCGTCGAGGAGGAGCGTCGTGCACCGAGGCGGATCGTGTCGGATGTCACCGGCGCAGATCGTCCTGTCGATCTGGACGACATCTTTCAGTCTCTGAAGAGTGTGATGTGGCGTCATGTGGGGATCGAGCGATCCGGTGATGCATTGGCGGACGCCATCGCCCGGCTCGACCTGTGGGCCAGCTACAGTCTCGAGGGCGTGTTCGAAGAACGGGAGAGTTGGGAAGTGCAGAATCTACTCTGGGTGGCCAGCCTGATCGCGCGCGCCGCGGCGCAACGCCAGGAGAGTCGTGGCACGCATTGTCGCACCGACTTCCCGGAGACGGATCAGGAACTGGCTATGCACCTGACATGGCGCCGGGGACAGCACAGTCCCGGGCGCGAAACAAGCATGCCCCAGCGGTAGCCGCCTACGCCACTACGAGACGTAGACGGCACCTGCTGTGATGGCCTGCCCTTGTCGTCCTGATCAGACTAGGGCGTCTTGGCCCATGGCAAGTCACCGGTCGCGGCAGCCTTGCGCATATTGCTCAACCAGATCGGCCAGAACCAGGCCGTCTCGCTGCCGGCCGGCAGATACGCTGGATCGATCATGTATTTCTTCTTGCGGTCGATCTCTTCGGCCAGGTAACCCTCGACGGCCGAGTAGGGAATCCACGCAAAGGTGCTGCGTTCCAGATACGCGTCGTTCTCTTCCGGCACCGGGTGATTCATCACAACCGGGGCAGGCACGAAGTGGACCCCGGCGAAGTACGAAGCAAAGTCGCCATCCATGACCGGCGACTGGTTCTTGAGGATGGTGAGCAGATCGGCCTGCTTGAAGTAGCCACGCGATTCCTCTTCGCCCTTGTGAGCCGCCGTCTGCACGACCGTTTCGCCGTCACGCGGGCCACCACCGAATCCGGCCCAGCCGCGCTGGGATCCAGCGTGTTCGGCCAGCAGCAGGTAGACTTCGCCACCCGACTCGAAATACAGGACCAGCCCCGCTGGGCCCTCGGCAGCGATCTGGCCGCACAGCAGCAGGAGGAGTGCAAAGGATCCCAGAAACCGTCTCATGCTCTTCTTTCTTTTTTCGGTAGTGGTGGCGTCGTATGGTGCACAATGCACGGCAACGGGGCAGGTCGCATCAAGTGCGGCGACGACACAGCAGATCTCGGCCGGGGAACCGGCATGCCTCTCTCACCCGGAGCAGTCGAACCGTGAGGCCTGAGTTCCCTGGTGAGCGACGGTCTCGATTACGCTACATTGACCCGTTGAATCGACCTGACTTCCTGGACTGGCCCGTTCCTGCGATCTCGCCAGCGGTTGCTGAGGGCTGGGTTTCCAGGGTTGGCCAACCGATCCGATCCATCAACGGGGCTTGTGATCCATGACCGAACGTGATCTGTCCGCGGCACTGCAGGCGGCGCTGCCCGATGTCACCACGTCGCAGCAATTTGAGGCGCTCGATGCGCAAGTAACGATCCACCGTGATGCCTGGGGGATTCCCCACATACGCGCCACGACCGAGGCTGATCTGTATTTCGGGCAGGGCTTTGTCACGGCACAGGATCGCCTCTGGCACATGGATGCAGATCGTCACCAGGCACTGGGGCGCTGGTCGGAGTGGGTCGGGGCACGAGGGTTGGGTCGTGATCGCCTGCTGCGGGCGGCCGGCATGGGACGCACGGCGAAACTGGATCTGGAAGTCTGCAGCGATGCGGCGCGGGCCATGGTCGCTGCCTACACAGCGGGGGTGAATGCCTTCATCGATTCCACTGAAGGCCTGCCGATCGAATACACACTGCTGGGTGAATCCCCTGAACGTTGGGAGTCCTGGCACTGCGTTGCCGTCTACAAGATGCGCAACTCCCTGCTGGGCACATTCGAGCCGAAGTTGTGGCGATCGCGCTGGTTGCTGAAGGCAGGCGTCGATGAGGTGGCCGCGTTGGTTGGTGGCGGATCCGCACCGGGTCAGTTACTCAGTGTGCCACCCGGCGCTGAATACGACGGGCCGCCACTGGATGGCCGTCATCATCTGGAAGCAGCCCGCCAGGCCCTGCTCAAACTGGCTGTCGATCCCGATCTGCTGTCGCCGGGTGCCTTACCCGGTATGCCGCTGGATGACGAGTCCGGTACGGCACAGGACGATGAATCCGGAACGTCGCAAGACGATGAGTCCGATACGGCACCGGACCTTGAGCCTGGATCCAATGGCTGGTCGATCTCCGGTGCGCGTTCGGCGACGGGTCAGCCGCTGATGGGCGGGGATTCGCATCGCGGCCTCGATACGCCCAATGTCTACTACCAGGTGCATCTGTCCTGTCCCGACTTCGATGTCATCGGCCATTCGGTACCGGGTGTGCCCGGCGCGCTGCACTTCTGTCACAATCAGCACGTCGCCTGGGGCATGACCCACGGTGTGGCCGATACGCAGGATCTGTATCTGGAGCATTTCCGTGATGGGGGTCGTGAAGTGGCCGTGCCGGATGGCTGGCAGGAGGCCCGGACCTGGATGGAGGTGCTTCGTGTGCGTGATGATGACGACGTGTTACTGCATCTGACCGTCACCGATCACGGGCCGGTCATCGCCGGTGATGTCAGTTCCGGGTGGGGTGTGGCGATCAGCGATCCGGGGTTGATCGAAGGCACGCCCTGGCTCGATGCGGCGCGTGATGCCATGCACGCCGACTCGATTGAAACACTGCACCACGCCTTCCGTAACTGGACCGATCGCATCAACAACTACGCCGTCGCCGATACGGGTGAGCACTTCGGCTATCTGCACGAAGGGCGCATCCCGGTGCGCAGTGACGCCAATGGTTGGTCGGTGGTGCCGGGGTGGCAGGCGGCGCACGCCTGGACCGGCATGATTCCCCACGATGAACTACCGAAGGCCGTCGACCCGGACACGGGCTGGGCCGTGACCTGCAATCAGCGCGTCGCTGGGGCTGAGTATCCCTACTACGTGGGCCTCGTGTTCCCATCCGACCACCGTGCCTGTCTTGTGCGCGACCGCCTGCTGGCCCTCGAGATGGGATCTGCGACGATCGAGGACATGGCCGATGTGCATGCTGAGCGCGAATCACTCCCGGCGCGGGTCTTCGTGCAGCGCTTGCTGGCAGCCGTACCGGATCTGGTCATGGCGGGCGGTGACATTTCCCCTGAGCACCGTGTGCAGGCCCTGGCCGCCCTGCGGGCCTGGAATTACCAGATGGATCGCGACCAGGTGGCGCCCACGATCTATTCGGTGGCCCGCCGCGCACTGACGCGCCGACTGCTGATCCGCGTGGGGGGCGCCGCAGCCGATGGCATCCTCACCGGCGAGGTCGGCAGCGAGGCGCACGTGCGACTGGTGCAGCAGCAGATGCATCGCGCCCTGAACGAAGAGGTCGACGGGGCCGAACTCCTGCCGGAGGGCCGACAGTGGGAGGATCTGCTGATCAGTGCCTTCGATGCAGCCCTCGAAGATCTGACCGAGCGCCTGGGTGAAGATGTGACCCAGTGGCAGTGGGGCCGGCTGCACCACACGCAGCATCAGCACCCATTGTCGGTGGTGTTCCCTGAGGCGCGCGATGCGCTGGATCCGGCACCGATGGCCGTGCACGGTGACGGCGACACCCCCCTGGCCGGTACCTTCGGGCTCAACTCGTTCACCGTCACCGGTGGCTCGGTGAATCGTTATCTGATGGATCCAGCCGACTGGACGCGGAGTCGGTGGATCGTACCGCTGGGCGCGTCCGGCCATCCAGCCAGCCCGCACTATGTAGATCAGGCGCAACGCTGGGCGGATCTGCAATACATCCCCATGCTGTGGGACTGGTCGCAGATCGAGGCGGAAGCCGAATCGGTGCAGGAACTGTCGCCGGCCCAGAGAGAGTAAAGCGTAGGGCGATGCTGCGTCGGGGATCAGCCGAAGAAAGGCTCCAACCAGCTCTCCTCGACTTCCATGCCGAAGCCGGGCGCATCACTGGGCACCACAACTCCGTCTTTCGCAATCGCCACACCCGGCATGCCGGACAACTCCTCCAAGGGCACACCCGGTGGCGAGCCGATGAAGTACTCGGCCAGGGGCGAACAACCCATGGCCATGGTGAAGTGCTGACCGAAGGCGGTGCCACCGCCCCCATGGGGCAGTACGGTGATCCCTGCCGCATCGGCAGCAGCGGCGATCTTCACGCATGTGCTCATACCGCCCACCCACTGCAGGTCGGGTTGCAGGATGTCGACGGCGCGATGGGCGCAGGCCCACTGGAATGGCACGTGGGTGTACCAGTGTTCGCCCGTAGCCAGGCCCTGCCACGGCAGCCGCTCGCGCAGGGCGAGATTGCCGTCGAAGTCCTCTGACAGCAGGCACTCCTCCATCCACTTGAGGCCATAGGGTCGCAGCCGCTCGGCCAGTCGCACGGTGTATTCCACGTCGAAGGCCATCCAGCAGTCGAGCATCAGTTCACTCTCGGGGCCAATCTGCTCACGGACACTGGCGATGAAATCCTCATTCCTCTTCAGTCCGTCCAGGCCATCTGCTGGCCCGTAGGGACAGGCGAGTTTGAAGGCCTTGAAGCCCAGTTCCAGATACCAGTCAACGTCGTTGCCGGTGGCGTAACAGGGCAGGCTCTCTTTCTGTGGTCCGCCGAGCAACTCATAGACGGGTTTCCCCAACGCCTTGCCTCGTGCATCCCAGAAGGCCAGGTCGACGGCACTGATGGCGTAGGAGGCGAGTCCCACGGTGCCATAGGGTTTGGTCAGGCGGAACATCATGTCCGCGAGTTTTTCTCCGGCCATGATGTCCTGACCGATCAACTGCGGTGCGAGATGATCTTCGATGACGGCTGCCACCGGACGTCCGTGGGCGGTCGATCCCAGTCCCCACGTACCATCCTCGAGGGTGACCTTGCACCAGACGGCACCCCAGGTCTTGGGCAGCCACATACTGCGATGGCGCTTCACGTGCGGGTAACGGGACATGGGGTTGGCGACCTCCGCATCCTCTGCCCAGCCGGTGCGCGTGGGGGGTGTCTTCTGGGCCCCCCCAGGGTGGCCCACAGCGTATTGGGGCGAGGTGACGGAGGCGGCAGCGCGGGTCGTGGATGGGGTGGTGCTGGGGATCTGGAGTTTGACAGCCTGGATGTCGGTGATCTTCATGATCTGGACTTTCCTTCGGTCTCAGGAGCAGTTCTGCACTGCAGTGGTGTTACAAGTACCCTGCCGCGCCTGTGATGCGCAATACTCGGCACCACCGGCCTCGCCGCAGGCTACTGGATGATAGCGTAGTTGACCCCGGCGGCGCGATCCTGACGCTGGCGGTAACAGATGGGAAATGACATGAGATCGATCATCTTCGCAGTTGCAGCAGTCTGTATGGTTATGGTGGCCACCGCAGCGGCCCAGCCCCAGGCCGTAGATCTGGAGCTCGACAAGGCCAGCGATGTCTCCTTCACTGACGCGGGTCACGGCCTTTCACTGACGTGGGCTCAGGTCACCGACTCGCGCTGTCCCACCGACGCCGTCTGTGTCTGGGCTGGCGAAGTCGAGGTCCGGCTCGCGGTCGTTCCCACTGGCAGGGAAGGCACCGAACTGGTCCTGCGGCTTCCGGCGCGTGATGGGATCGAGGTGAGCGGACAGGTCGACGGATACACGATCCGCCTGGATTCGGTCACGCCCGCAGCCTCTCTCGAGACCCCGCCCACGGCAGAAACCTATCGTGCCCACTTGACCGTCGCGCCTCCAGGCACGCTGTTACCCAAGCCGGTGACAGCGATTGGTGACAAGAGCTGGGGCCAGATGAAGCTGAAGATGACCTCACAATAGAGGAACTGAGTGAGATGAGGATCGCGACGATCGAGCAATTCTGCCCCCTGCCACGTGTGCGGCTGGTGAAGATCACGACGGACAATGGTCTGGTTGGCTGGGGTGAAACGACACTGGAAGGCAAGCCGCAATCGGTCGTTGCCGCCGTAGATGAGCTGGCACAGTATTTCGTCGGCAAGGATCCGCTGCGGATCGAGCACCACTGGCAGCATGTCTACCGCTCGGCCTTCTTCCGGGGCGGCAATGTGCTGATGACGGCACTGTCAGGGATCGATCAGGCCTTGTGGGATATCTCGGGCAAGCACTACGGTGTTCCCGTGCATGCCTTGCTCGGTGGAGCGGTGCGTGACCGAATTCGGGTGTACGCGCATTGGGGCCTGAACTCTCTGACGGATGAGGGCAAGGCCAGCAGCCGCGAACGACTCGACATGCTGCGCTCTAAGGGCGGTTACACGGCATTCAAGGCGGGCCCCGGTGGCAAGTGGCGTGCCCATGAGCCGCCCTCCATGGTCGACGAATTCATCGAGCGGGCGTATCTGATGCGTGAATGGGTCGGCCCGGATGTGGAACTGGCCTTCGATTTTCACGGCAAGATGACACCGGCCATGGCCGTGGAGGTGTGTCACGAACTGAAGGGCATGCGTCCCATGTTCGTTGAAGAGCCGGTGCCGCAGGAGAATGTGGATGCCCTCAAGCAGGTGTCGGACAAAGTGAGTTTTCCGATCGCGACGGGGGAACGTCTGCTGACGCGCTGGGGGTTCCGCGAGGTCATTGAAAAACAGGCAGCCGCCTACCTGCAGCCGGACACGTCGCACGCAGGGGGCATTACGGAACTGAAGAAGATTGCGAACATGGCGGAGGTGTACTACATGCACATCCTGCCGCACTGTGCCATCGGTCCCGTGGCCTTCTCGGCCTCTCTTCAGGTGGATGCCGTCATCCCCAACTTCCTGGCCCAGGAGCAGATCGACCAGGGCCTCGGTGGTGGGTTGTTCGAGCAGGACTGGGACGTCGTCGATGGACATATCGAGTTGCCGACAAAGCCCGGTCTTGGATTCGAGATCAACGAGGCAGCCGTGTCGAAACACACTCAGTACTCGGAAGAGTTGGGTGGCGAATACTTCTACGAGAGCGATGGCAGCGTCGCCGACTGGTAGTCATCGGGAACCTGGTGGCCTGGCGGCGCGCCGTTGATGACATTTGGCTCACCGTATGGATCAGATATCCCGAGTACATCACAGGAGAGACATGGCACGGATCTACTGGAAGTATGACGAACTGCTCGAAGATGCCGAGCGTCGGGCTACGAGTGTCACGACCCTCGGTCGCACGGTGGACGGCTCACCGGTCGTGGTCGCACGGGGTGGTGGCGACAAGACGCCTGCTATCTTCATCACCGCCGGATCCCACTCGACTGAACAGGCGGGTGTCAGTGCTGCCGTCGAACTGATCGATGGTCTGGATACGGAGCATGCCGTCTACGTGATCCCCACGCGTGATCCCGTCGGATTCCAGGGGTATGCTCACGCCCTGTCCCTGGGCCTGGGTGAGACACCTGAGACCCAGAGTTTCGATCAGGTTGAATCGCTGCTTCGTGAGCACGGTGAGATCCTCTTTGAAGAGGATGATCTCCTGCTCGTGCTCATCGGTGACTACGGTTACGCCATGTCGCGTCCGACACCCGGTCGTGCCTGTCCGCAATACTACTTCTATCAGCGACTGCAGAAACTGCGGGCCGACGAGCCGGCGCGATTCGAGTCGCTGCGGGGTCGTCGGGTGTACATGGCACCGGGGCAGACGGACGTGGCAGGAACGGGTGACTTTGGGCGGGCCTACACGCTCATCATCTCGCTGGATGGGGAGGTCCTCCACATCAACCGGTTCCACGACACCGTGTGGTCGCCTGTCGAACCACGCGTCACGCGAGATCTGATGGCACGCATCCGTCCAGGGCTGAGTTTCGACCTGCACGAATCACAACTGATGGATGATCGATACTTCCTGTCGGCGCGTCGTCAACCGGATCCCGAAGATGACAAGTGGGAAGAGAAGGGGGCCAATGCGATCATCGAGGCGATCGTCGCATCGGGTGGAAAGTTGGCCAATCAGGCCGATGTGGATGCGCTGGGCGGCTGGTTCGACTCCTCTTCTGAAGACGGCGTCTTCTGGCTGGATGCGACCCGTCGTGGCGAGGGCTACAATCTGATGGATTTCGCCTCGGTGACCTACGGTCTCGCCTTCGGTACGGAGATGGGCATGTATGGGACCTTCGATGGCCGTGTCGACCTGGCGCTCACAACCGTACGTTCGGCGGTCTCGGTCTTCGAAGAGCGTTACAAGTAGCGTTACAAGTAAGGGGCCAGACACCCGGCTGCGTATGGGCGGTGGTCAGCGCGAGGCGGTGCAGTGGATCGGCTGAGGCCATTCATCTGCAGGAACAGCTGCCATGGTGAAGCGTCGGCCAGTCAGGGAGGCGAGAGATGACACGGCGACAACGGCTTCATCTGCTGACAGGCCTGGTGCTCTCATCGGTGATCGGGCTGAGTCTGAGTTCATGCGCCTGGAAAATCAGCTCCATGTCCTATGATGGTGTGGCGCGTATGTCCAAGCCATCGGATCATCCCATCCCCATGATCGCCGACACCACTTCGATCGAGCGACCCTTTGCCATCATTGGCCTCGTGGAAGCCGATCCGGCGAACAGTCTCGGGACCCTCGGACAGCGGGAAATGCTGAATGCCATGCGCCACCGGGCGCGGCAGATGGGGGGTGACGGCCTGGTGAACCTGCGCCGACCTCTCTCCAACTATTCCCGCGTGAGAGGGCCCCAGGACCGCGAGCTCGTCGATCGTGACTGGCCAATGAATACGGGGCCGACATATCGCTGGGTGGCGGAAGTCATCTCCTACGATATCCCGTCCGCGATGCCGGAAGAAACCCTCGGGCAAGGGCAGGTGTATCCTGCGCTGCGGCCTCGCCCCGGGCCGAGTGCGACCCGGAAGCCGAAGTCACCGTAGCAACTCGCTGCCCGATTGCCCGATGCCCATGGCAGGCGCTCTGATTCACGACGCGGGTCCTATGTGTCGGATTCCCTCCTCAGGATGGGTTGCCGCCTGGCACGGGGTGACGTACACTGCTGCCCCATGAACCGATCGCCTATTCCTGCCGTCCGATACCTGATCCCATTGGCCCTCATCGTGGTGACGTTGCCAGCCTGTGATCTCATTGGCATGGGTGACAGCGAGCCGGTGGCCATAGAGGTGGCGCAGCAGGCTGATCAGCTGTCTGATCAGGCCGATCTGATGGATGCGACAGCCACCAGGGCGGCGACCAAGGCTCAGCAATTGAAGGAGGCCTACGACGTGCTGCAGAAGGAGGCCGATGAGGCCAAGGCTGCCTGGGAGGCGATGGACAAACAAGCCAAGGATCTGAAGATCCAGGCGGGCGAACTGAAGAAACGGGCCGACACCTTGAGCAAGCAGGCGGCGGCGATGAGCAAGTAACGGGACGCAGCGATCGCTTTCGTCGCTGTCGATCCCAGAACCCCCGATGAAGTCCCCCGAACACGGAGGGGCTTTTTTTTTGACTGGAGCACATACCAGCATGTCATCGAGCAACTGGCCTTCTCTACGGTCTTACACCGGCGAACACCTGCAGCGCATCGCTCTGCCCCTCGGGGGAATCGGCACGGGGACTGTCTCTCTGGGCGGCCGCGGCAATCTGTGCGACTGGGAGGTGATGAACCGCCCCGCGAAGGGTTTCGTGCCGGGGCCGCAGTTCAGTGGCGCGCCATTTCTATGTCTGCGCGCCCAGCCTGCCGGCGGTGAGGCGGTCACCCGCCTTCTGGAAGGTCCGGTTCCGGCCCATGAGATCCAGGGGGCCTCAGGCTCTGTTGCAGCCAACCACGGGTGGCCCCGCTTCGCCGAAGCGCGTTTCGACACGGCCTACCCCCTCGGCCAGGTGCACCTGAAGGACCCGAATGTTCCCCTGCAGGTGCGTCTGGAGGCTTTCAATCCGCTCATCCCGGCAGATGTGGAGTCCTCCTCTCTGCCACTGGCCGTGGTGCGTTGCGTGTTGAGCAATCCGACGAAGCGCAGCGTGCGTGCCTCGATCTGTCTGTCGGTGCCCAATTTCGTCGGGCACGATGGGGCCGAGGGCGAGTGTCAGGGCAATCGGAATCGGCGTCGGAAGGTGACCGGTGCACAGGGCATCCTGATGGATTCGAAAGGTGTGGATCCGCAGGCTGCACAATGGGGATCTCTGGCGCTGGCGACGACGGGGAAGAAGGTGTCATCCCGACTGGCCTGGAAACGTGCCGGCTGGGGCACGTCGGTCCTGGATTTCTGGGATGACTTCCACGGCGATGGGCGACTTGACGACCGCACCGCTCAAGGCGAGCCCATGCCGATCGCTTCCCTGGCGGCGGAAACGAGTGTGCCCGCCGGCGGCGAGCGCACACTCACCTTCCTCATCGCCTGGCACTTCCCGAATCGATACACCTGGACACCCTGTGGGGAGAAGGCCGGTTGCGATGCCAGCGAAGATCTCATCGGCAATGCATACACTGAAGCGTACAGCGATGCGTGGGATGTGGTGCGTCGTGTCCTGCCCAGGCTGAAGGATCTGGAGCGCCGCACGGTGCAATTCGTCGATGCCTTCTGCTCGAGCGATCTGCCGGCGGTGGTGAAAGAGGCGGCCCTGTTCAACCTGAGCACGCTGCGCACGCAGACCTGCTTCCGAACACCGGATGGCCATCTGTACGGATTCGAGGGATACCACGATCACAGTGGTTGTTGCCACGGGTCATGCACACACGTGTGGAACTACGAGCAGAGCCTGGCCTTCCTCTTCGGCGATCTGGCCCGTGGGATGCGGGAGATCGAATTCGAGCATGCCACAGACGACTCGGGGCTGATGAGTTTCCGCGTCGACCTGCCGCTGAGCCGGGCGCAGCGTTTCAGCAAGGGGGCTGCTGACGGCCAGATGGGCTGTATCGTGAAGGTCTATCGTGAGTGGCAGCTGTGTGGTGATGACGCATGGCTCCAGCGTCTGTGGCCATCGGTGCGCCGGGCCCTCGAATTCTGCTGGATTCCCGGTGGCTGGGATGCCGATCAGGATGGGGTGATGGAGGGTTGTCAGCACAATACGATGGATGTGGAATACTACGGACCGAATCCGCAGATGGGTGCGTGGTATCTGGCGGCGTTGCGGGCGGCGCAGGAGATGGCGACACGTCTCGGTGATGAGGCCTTCGCGGCGCGCTGTGGAGCGTTGTTTGCCAGTGGCTCTGCCTGGCTCGACGAGCATCTGTTCAATGGCGACTACTACGAGCACGAAGTGCGTCCGCCCCGCCGCGAGGCTGATGTGGCACCGGCGCTGCGACTCGGGGCCGGGGCCGCTGATGTGACGAACCCGGATTACCAGCTCGCCTCAGGTTGCCTGGTGGATCAGTTGATCGGCCAGCTGCTGGCCCACGTCTGCGACCTGGGATATCTGCTGAAGCCTCGGAATGTGCGTCGCACGCTGCGCAGTATCTCCAGATACAATGGGCGGTCGTCACTTCAAGGTCACTTCAACGTGCTGCGCTCGTATGCCCTGGGCGACGAAGCGGCGTTGCTGATGGCGAGTTATCCGGGCGAACGTCCTGACAATCCCTTCCCGTATTTCACCGAGGTGATGACGGGTTTCGAATACACCGCGGCGATCGGCATGCTCTACGAAGGGCAGGAGTCAACGGGGCTGCGTCATATGGGCGACATACGCGACCGGTACGACGGCCGGAAGCGGAATCCCTTCGATGAAGCCGAATGTGGCCATCACTATGCTCGGGCGATGATCGCGTGGGCGGCGCATCTGGCCTGGACCGGATTTCATTATACCGCCGATGAAGCACGCCTGCGTCTGGCGGCACGAGAGGGGAGTTGGTTCATATCCACGGGCAACGCCTGGGGCACGGCCCGTCTGCGCCGCCGTGGGACGAAGATGAACCTGGAGCTTCAGGTGCTGGGAGGTGAAATCGCTGTGCGTCAGATCGTGCTCACCGGTTGGGGTCAAACCCGCCTGCCCCGGCGGCGCGTGCTGAAGGCCCGTTCGTCGCTGAGTGTGACGTTGAAGAGGCAAGACTGAGCAGATGCAGTTGCACCTGGCTTTCGCGCGATTCGTGGGCGATCCTCTCTTCTGGCACGTCGATCTGTGATGCCGACGATACCTGGGCATTCCTGGCGGCCAGTATCCGCGATTTGCATCGGGCGGCACTCAATGATGACTGAGACTTCACAATGCAAGTGGCCCAAGCAAGGGGCCTTCACTACGTGTCCTGTCTGCGACAGGATACGGGTCACCAGTAGAGAGGAAGAGGATGGCGAAGGCACGTAGCAAGAAGATGCTGCGCGTGGCATTCATCGGTGCCGGCGGAATTGCCGGTGCTCACATGCGTTACCTGGCAGAGATGGATGACGTGGAGATTGTCGCCCTGGCGGACATCTCCAAGAAGAGCATGGCGCAGCGGCAGGAAGAATACGGCATCGATGCGGCCTACACCGACTACCGCAAGATGCTGCGGGAAGTGAAGCCTGACGCGGTGAGTGTGTGTACACCGAATGGCCTGCATGCGGAAGGGTCGATCGCCGCCTCAAAGGCAGGGGCCCACGTCATCGTCGAGAAGCCCATGGCCATGACGGCGGCCGAGGCGCAGAAGATGATCACGGCCGCCAAGTCGGCACGACGCAAATTGGTGATCGGCTTCCAGCATCGATATGACGCACGCACGCAGTTCATCAAGAGCGCCGTCGATGCCGGTCGCATGGGCAAGGTGGTCTATGGCCGGATTCAAGCGCTGCGACGTCGTGGGATCCCCAACTGGGGTGTCTTTGGTCGCAAAGATCTACAGGGTGGCGGACCGCTGATCGACATTGGCGTGCACGCGCTGGAGATGACGCACTACGCCATGGGATCACCGAAGCCGGTTGCCGCCAGTGGCAGCATCTTCACGTATCTGGGCGACAAGAAGTCCGACGTCGTTTCCATGTGGCCGAACTGGGATCACAAGAACTACACCGTCGAAGATCTGGCGGTGGGGCAGATCCGCTTCGCCAATGGCGCGATCCTGAGCATCGAAGCGTCCTTCGCTGCCCACATCGAGAAGGAAGAGTGGAACTTCACCCTCATGGGCGAGAAGGCGGGAGCCAAATGGGATCCACCGGCTCTATTCTCGGATGATGGCGGCTACATGATGAACAGTGAGCCGGGCTGGATGCCGAAGACGGATGTCTTCGCCCTCAAGATGCGCAACTTCGTCGAGCACTGTCTCTACAACAAGCCGACCATGGCGCCGGCCGAGCATGGCCTGATGGTTCAGAAGATGCTCGACGGGATCTACGCGTCGGCTGAGAAGAAGCGGGAAGTTGTAATCCGGTAAACCGGATTATAGCGAGTTGCTGCGCAACTCGTGGGTGAGATACGCAGGCGAATTATATCGAGCCTCGCTTCGCGGGCATCGAGGCTGAGATCTCGATGGCTCGCAGTGAGCCTGCGGTGTGATCAGCCGGCCATCTGAGATACAGTTGTTGCGATACCGAGGGCACCTTCCGGATGGAGGGTGTCCTCTTCTATTGAGAACTGGTGGGGGACCAGGACGTAGTTCAGGATCGCCACGGTGAAGGCGGCGATGACAATCCACTTGAGTTTGCTGCCGTGCATGCCTCTTACGCCGCGGGCGTAGAGGTAGAGCGCAAAGCCGACCCAGGTGGGGATCGCCAGAATGATCTTCGGGTCGGCACGCCCCAGGAATTCACCGGGGGCGCCGAAGAGCCAGATCATGCCCATGCCCAGGCCGATGGTGAAGAAGAAGAATCCGCCTCCGGCACCGTAGAAGGTGACGCGTGAGGCGGAGTCGAGAGCGGGCAGGTAGTGATTCAACCGGCCGCGCTTCAGGGCCCGGCGCTGCAGTAGATAGACGCCGGCGCCGAGGAAAGAGAGGGCGAATCCGACGTGGCCGAGGAGGGTGACGAAGACGTGTACACCCAACCACGGATAACGCACGAGCATCGATCCGGCATCCTCGAAACGCACGGGCATCAACAGCGGATAGAGCAGCCCAAGGAAGGCGATCGGGGCGAGAAACAGCGTCAGATTCCGCACCGAGGTCCGCCGTTCAATCGCCAGCCCGGCGATGAGGAAGGCGACGACGATGAGGGAGATGACAGAGGTCATGTGAGTGAGTGGAGACTGCCCCGAGAAATACACATGCAGACCGATGCCGGCCGTATTGATGACGACACCGGCAATGAGACTGCGGTGCCCCCATGTTTCCCAGGATGCGTGACCCCACCAGAGACGCCCCTGCAGCAGGAGGGATGCAAGGCAATAGAGGGCGAGCGAGATGCCGAGGAAGACGAGGCAGGAGGTGGTCATGACCGGTCCTGGTCCGAGGCGCTATCGACGTCGACACTGTCGTCGAGGTGAAAGAGTTGACGCACGGTATCGAGTCGCACGTATCCATCGTCACGGTTGGCGAGTTCACGGATCTGCACCAGCGGCTGGTGCAGCAGCTTGTTGGCGTAGCCACGCAGAATCGATTCGACCAGCTTCTGGTCACTCTCACTCAGGTGCGCGAGTTTGCCATGCCAGCGGTCGAGCTCTTCGCCCTGCAAATCGTTCACTTGCTGCCGCAGGGCCTTGATCAGGGGACCGGCACCCAGTGCATTGAACCAGTGCAGGAACTGACCCAATTCGTCGTCGACGATTTCCTGAACACGCAGGATCTCGCCTTCGCGCTCGCTCCGATTGGCGTTCACGACACCTTCCAGATCGTCGATGTCGAAGAGGAAGACGTTGTCGAGATCGCGGATCCCAGGGTCGATGTCACGGGGTACGGCAATGTCGATCAGAAACAGCGGCCGGCCCCGACGTTCGGACATGGCACGTCGTACTGCATCTTCGCTGATGACGAAGTCCGGGGCGGCCGTCGAGGCGATGACGATATCGGCTTCCTTCAGCTGCGCTTCCACATCGCTGAGTGCAACCGCACTGCCGTCGAAGCGGCGGGCCAGGTCCTGGGCTCGCTCGATGGTTCGATTGGCGACGGTGAAGCGTGTCAGAGTGGCCTCCACCAGATACTGGGCGGTGAGTTCCATCATCTCGCCGGCGCCCAGCAGCAGAGCCTGTCGATCGTCGAGGCGGTCGAAGATCTGCCCGGCCAGTTCGACGGCGGCCGTTGCCACAGACAGTCTGCCCCGGCCGATGTCGGTTTCGGTGCGGGCCCGCTTGCCGACGCGCAGGGCGCGCTGAAAGACCTCATTGATGACGAGGCGGGCCGAACCGGTGTTCTGCGACAGTTCCAGTGCCTCGCGGACCTGCTTGAGAATCTGCGACTCGCCGATCACGAGGGAATCGATACCGGAGGCGACGCGGAACAGGTGTGTTGCGGCCTCGGCGTCGACATGCCGATAGAGGCAGGGCTCGATGTGGCCCACATCTACGGCATGATGCTCAGCCAGATAGGCCTGCACGCCATCGAAATGTGATTCCTCACTGGCAGCGTAGATCTCGGAGCGATTGCAGGTCGACAGGATGGCAGCCTCGGCCAGCCCGTAGTGCTCGCGCAACCGGCGCAGTGAATCGGGCTGGTCACTTTCGGCAAAGGCCAGGCGCTCACGCACCTCGACGGGGGCGGTGTTGTGATTGAGGCCCAGGGTGAGCAGATGCACGAAAGGTCAGCCGATGGCGGCGGGGGGCGCATCCTTCGCAGGGCGTCACGCATCAAAGAAGGCGACGGCATACGGCGATCAGCGCGGGAAATACGGCGATGGCGCGTGTCCAACTACATCAGAAGAAAAGCAGGGATGGTACGAACGGCAACGAATCAACTTCTCAAGGCGGTACTGCTGGCACTGATCGGAACCACTTTGAGCGCCCCGGATCCGGTCGAGGCAGGGGCTTGGACCCTGCCGTCCGGACGTGTCTGGACCAAGGTTTCGTGGTTCCGGCAGACGACGCAGGAGTGGTATATCGATGCCCCCGAGCCGGTATTGCGCAGTGACGGCACCTTTGGTGAACACGCCATCGGCGAGCGTCGTCCCTACCGGTTCGATGGCGAATACGACAGTCGGGCGATCTTCTTCGAGGGTTTCGTCGGTCTCACTGACTGGCTCGACCTCGGTGTGCAGGTGCCATATTTCGATCAGGTGTTCGATGACGCGACCCGCACAGAGGCACCATCTGCTGCCGGCCTAAGTGACCTGCGTGTCTTCGCCAAGACGCGTCTGCTGCAGAAACCGCTGATCCTGACGCTGAAACTCGGTGCCAAGATGCCGACGGGCGAATTTCGCAATGAAGATGGTCTGATCCCTGTGGGCGAAGGACAGTGGGATTTCGACGTGATCGTGCAGGCTGGTCGTTCGCTGTGGCCGCTGCCGGCCTATGCCAATGTGGATGTGGGCTACCGCGTGCGTACGAAGAATGACGAGATCGACCGCGATCCTGGTGACGAATGGCTGGTGAATGCCGAGATCGGTGCGCAGCCACGCCCGTGGTTGTCGGTGGCGCTGAAATACGAGATGCTGCGATCGGGGAAGGGCGAAACCTTCGGGATTCGCACGGCGTCTCTGATCAAGCGAGTCAGTTACCTGGCGCCCACCATCGGCGTGCGTGTCCACGGCGACACCTGGCTCGAAGCGGCCATGCGCAGCAGTCTCGGCGGGCGAAATTTCCCGGCAGGACGGCAATACGTTGTGGGTCTGTCGACGGGATTCGACGCCGGTGGGATCTGGCCGTAGGAGCCTGTCCCGGGCCCGCTTGGGCCTGCTCCTATTCAAGCAGGAAATTGGCGATCTGCCCTGCCAGTTCCTCACTGCGCGTGACGCAGTCGCCCAATGAGATCCCCCCTCGGAAATTGCCACCGATGAAGAGGCCGGGTGCTTCGACCTCGGCTGCATCGATGGCCTGAGTCAATTCGCGGTGGCCCATCACATACTGCGGAATCGCCTGCGTCCAGCGATGCACACACGTTACATCGGGACGGAGTTGAATCCCCATCAGGTCGCGCAATTCCTCATAGACGACGTCCACGATCTCTTCATCTGACCATGACGCATTCTCGGGTTGGCGTGTGCCGCCCACATACGTGGTCATCGCCAGCCCCCCTTCAGGGGCGCGTCCCGTATAGGCAACCGAATTCCACAGGGTGCCGAGGATGCGCCGATTTTCGAGGCGTGGTGTGAGGAAGCCGAAGCCGTCGAGAGGTTGTTCGCTCGACGGCTGATGATAGCCGAAGAAGACCGCCGTCACGGGTGGGTAGGGGATCGCCCCGATGTCGGCGACGGGCATGTCGATGTCGCCGAATTCGAGGGATGGATAGGCGTGTGCTGGCAGGGTCAGCAGAACGACGCGGGCATCGATCTCGTGTGGACCCTCAGTGCTCATGCTCGTGAGGCGAAATCCCTCATCGTGGCGTCGCAGGCCGAGATAGGCCAGGCCCGTATGCAGTTGGTCACCACAGGGCGTGGCCAGCGCATCTACGAGGGTCTGCAGGCCCCCGTCGAAAGAGAGCATCTTGCCACTGGGACCGGCCTGGATCTCGCCCTCATCCCCACTGGCATTGCCGGCGGCCTTTGCCGCGGCCTTGCGCTCTTTGGCCATCGCCATGGCGCCGCGAATGAGCGATCCGTGGTGCTGTTCCAGATCCCACAGACGACGGAAGGCGGAGCGCACACACAGATCCTCCGGTCGGCCCGCAAAGGTGCCGGCCACGAAGGGATCGATGGCATACTGCAGGAATTCGCGCCCCAGGCGGCGCAAGACGAATTCCTCGAGGGTTTCCTCCGCGTCGACAGGCGCCGGTGAGATGAAGGGTTCGCGCGCCAGGCGCAGTTTAGTCCCCCAGGAGAACAGCTTGCTCTTGATGAGGGCTGGTGGGCTCATCGGGAGTGGCTGCAGCCGGCCGTCCCGGACGACGTAACGTTTCTTGGCGACATCGGCAGCGACGACAACCCGGTCGTCGAGGCCCAGCTGAGAGACCAGCCGTTTCATGGCCGCCGAATTGTCGAGGAGGCTGTTGGGGCCCGGCTCGAAGAGGAAGCCATCCAGGTGTTGCGTCTGGATGGCGCCGCCTGCCTGCTCAGCGCCTTCGATCAGGTGGACATCCTGAATGCCGTGGCGGCGCAGGTAATGAGCCGTCGCCAGGCCGGAGACACCGGCGCCGACAATGACGACGTCATGACTCTCGACGTCCTGTCGTGGACCACCGTTGGAGTGTGTGACTTCGCTCAAGCAGACTCATCCCGGGTTGGGGTCGCCGCATCGCCGGGTTCCCCGCGACGCAGGATCTGGATTGCTTCACGCCGCAGGGCCAGTTGGATGCTGCGGCCGGCGGTCAGATCAAGCTCGCCGTATGCGGTGATGGCGTGATGGAGTTCGATCGTGTGGCCATTGCCCAGTCGAACGCGCAGTGACCAGCCGGTCGTGTGGCGCTGACGGGTGATCACCTCCCCATCGATGAGATTGTCTCCCAGTGCCTCGGCAACCGGTGCATCGGGATAGATGATCTTCACCTCTGCTGGCTGAATGTATACAGCAACAGATCCCGTGTCGCGCGTCGTGAGGGGCGCCCGCAGCCGCAGTCCGTCCCAGTCGATCTCGCCGTCGACCACATCGGCCCGGAAGAGATTGCGGATTCCCAGGATTTCGGCGACGTGCTCATCTTGTGGGTGCTGGAAGACCTCATCGAGGGTCCCTTCCTGCAGAACCCGGCCCTCGTGCAGCACCGCGATTCGATCACCCACGGCAAAGGCGTCGTCGAGAGAGTGGGTGACATAGACGACGATGAGCGACAGATCCCGTTGTAACTGCCTCAGTTCGGCTTGCAGGCGTTCGCGCAAGACGCGATCGAGGGCGGCGAAGGGTTCATCGAGCAGCAGCACACGAGGTCGTCGGGCCAGAGCCCGGGCCAGGGCGACCCGTTGTTGTTGACCACCGGACAATTCCAGTGGGTAGCGGTCACCGAAGTCTTTCATGCGCAT
>JABHDC010000207.1 GCA_018673255.1 Gemmatimonadota bacterium | reverse complement strand
GGCTGATTGTTGAACAGCCATTTTCTGGTGGGCCAGAAGGCGCCGCCCCTGACGGTCGGCCCAGACGTTTGGATTCGGGCACAGCCCCATCCTCTGCAGCCGGCGCCCAGGGCGCCGACAACTCAGGCCGCTTCGTCGAATTCGAGTTGGCGATCCAGGTGGGCCGGGGCGATGGGTGGAGCTCTGGATGGCTGGCCGACGGCGTTCAGGAACGCCTGTATGGCCGCCGGCTCCGTGAGGGCGGCGATCACCTTCATCCGACCCGAGCAAGTGGGGCAGACGGTGACGTCGTATTGAAAGACCCGAGCCAGAAGCTTGGCCCAGGAAACGCGATGAACACGGCGCCCAGCGGTGTCGGCGTGCTCACAACCTTCGGTCTGCGTCAGGACACTGGGACCCGGTACGATCTGGGCCCGATCAGGCGAGGCTGGCGCCAGCACCCCATGGTATCGCACCAGGTTGAGTCGCGGCGGCGGCACGAGGGCGGCCAGTTTCTCCAGCAATTCCTGGGGGGAGAGCAAGATTTGGCATGTACCATCCGCCCACGGCGTTTTCAACGAGAACACCAGCGTTTCCTCATCGAAGAAGCGCAGTCTGCCGTGGGCCACGGGCGGTCGAATCACGTAGCAACAGAGTCGCTCGAGTCGGCGTCGATCGGTGGCCTCGATGCGCGTTGCCGCATGCAGTGAAAACCCCCGCGAGGCATAACACAGCGCACCGGATCTGACGCCATCTTCGGGATCAGTGAGGCGTCGCCGCACTTTGCGTCCGGCGCGATCGCCGGTGGCCACCATACCCTGTACGGAGGCGGCCGAGATCTGCGCCAGCAGGGGCTCCTGCTCCCACAAGGGATCGGTGGATCCTTCCTCGAAGAGGCCGCGTCGCTGGCACAGGCGCACGACACGTTGGGCCGTGGTCTCGACGATGGCGCGCACGTCGTCATCGGTCAGGGGCGGCGCCGGGACGAAGAACGGTGCCCCATCATCATCGCGGACATAGACACCATCGAGGCTGAGCACATGGAGATGCGGGTTGAGATTTACGGATGACCCAAATCGCTGTACGAAGGTGACCGAGCCACAACAACCGCCCTGGTAACCCTGGACCCTGGCCTGGCGTCGATACCAGCCTTGCACGACACGCAGGAAAACGGCGAGCACGGCACTGACCAGGGCGCCATCCCAGGCCAGTCGATAGCGGATCTCGAAAGGAAAGCTGAGTACCCACTGGCGCACGGGCACCAGGGGCAGCACCTCTTCCGTTAGCCGCGCTGCTGTGTCGGCCATGCGCCGTCCCATGCAACTTGGACAGAAGCCCCTCTTCTTGCAGGAGAAGGCGACAACTCGACTCTCGCCACAGTCTTCGCAGCGCACCCGCAGGAAGCCATAAGCAAGAATCCCGCACTCCAGGTAGGCACGCATCTCCTGCTCCACGTGCCGGGGGAGCTGACGATCGGTGGCCTGCAGCTGCGCCAGGAAGGTCTCCAGGTGACCGGACATGGCGCGATACAGTGGCTCGGTTTCGGGTGTGCGGCGGCGATAGGCGACGGTGGGCATGCCGCAGCTGTGTGCAAGGCACGGGCCGCGCGCACCTCAGAGAGAAGGACCGGATCGTCAGGACTGGATGGGTGGTTGGCGACACAGCAGTGTGTGGAGCGTGACACTGACAGGTCTACGCCAGATACCCGGCGCCACGCCCACTCCCTGACATCGTCTCCCCGACAGGCGCCGGCAGCTAGCAACATGTGTGTGTGCGTGGACAGTATTCTCAGCGGCTCAGCGCCGACGGCGCAGGGCGCATGAGCGAAGGGCGCACGCCAGGACGGCGTGCGATTCAGTCGTTTCATAGAATCGCGTAGCGATTCGTCTCGAGGCGCTTGATCCGCACCTGATAGTTCACATTGTGGTGGCGCCGGCGCCCAGAGATGCGGCATTCGATCAGCCCGCGAGGAGAGCCGCAGACCAGTGGACATCGGCATAGAGAAGCGCTTGCGCTTCTCGTCTCAAGGCGCTGGGCTCGCGCTTGATGAGATCCACTGGTGGGCGCCGGCGACCGTAGCTCCAGCGCCCGGAGCCGTCGGCGCTGAACCGCTCAAACACAGTCCTGCACCCTCCACCCAGCCACCAGACCCAACCCTCATCAACACCCGGCCTGAACTCACCAAAAAACCCAACCCCACCTCCCAGGGCCGGCCAAAATATTCCCCAATCAGTACCGGCAACTTCCTCAGAGAATCGCTTAGCGATCTCCGATCGCCCGATTCTCGTCTGAAGGCGCCAGGTCCGTAATAAAAACGACCCACCGATCGGCGCCGGCCTTGACCAGGTATCAGGACTCGGATATACTGCACAAACGTTCACTACACCCAAACGTGCGTGCATGGATCTCACCACCTTCCACATCCCCCAATTCGCCGCCTGGTCCCTCTCCCAGCGCTGGTGCCTCCCGGCCCAAACCACCGGCCAAACCGGCACCGAACACCGGCCGATCATCGTCTGCGACAAAGGCCGTGTCCTGTCCTTTATCGATGCACGGATCAGCCGCAGCGGCATTCGTTTGGGTGACCCCGTGGACCGCGCCCGCCGCCTGGCCCCGGGGGCCCAGTTCCTGCTCAGAGATCCGGATGTGGAACGGGCCCTGTGGGAGAGCATCCTTAGCAGATTGTATGGACTGACCCCGCAGGTCCAGCCCATCCCCGATCCCCTGCGCCCTGTGCCTCGGAAGAAGCGGACCAAGCGCCGACGTGGCACCGAACCCAACGACCTGTTTTCACGGATGGGCGAACAAGACCAGACGGAATCGGAGGAAGCGACGGGCCTGTGGGACAATGGCGCCTGGGCCGTGCTGCAGGGACCCTACGGGGAAAGCAACGGTGAAGGCAGCTGTGAAAGCATCGAGAAACTGGCCACCGAGTGGGGGGCCCAGGTCGGTCGCGGTCATCGCCGCAGTTGGTCCATGCTCGCCGCCGCCCATTCTAAAGCGGGCCAGATCACGACCGTGCCTGAACCGATGATCACACCTTTTCTGCGCCAGGCACCGGTCGAACTGTTGCGGACGGTCTGTTTCTCGGCCGAACTCGTTGAACGCCTGCACCTGTTCGGCCTCAAGGCGATCGACCACATCTTCGGCCTGACAAAGCGTCAGCTGGTGGCGCAGTTCGTCGACGAAGGGCAGCGGTTGTTCGACCTGCTGCATCCGGATGACAAGGAACCGGCCGTCGCCAGTTACGATCCGCGCACCTTGAGTGCGGAGTATGAGTTCGACTGGCCCGTCTTTGAACCGGGGGATCTGCAACCGGTGCTGCACAAACTGCTCGATGATCTGATCGAAGGAATGGGGGGCTACAGTTCACGGCACCTGGAGGTGCGGCTCCATCACCGCCGGCGCGAAGACCGCTTTGCCCATCGGATTCTGAAGGACCCGACACGCTCGGTGCAGACGCTGCGCACGATCGGGGACACGTTGCTGATGCAGGCCCTGACTGCGGGCGACATGGTGGCCAGGCGGGCGCCGACGGGGCGATCTGTCGATCGGGTGTCGGTGACGATGAGCGGGCTGACGCAGGTGGCGTCGGTGCAGGCGGAGTTGTTCCGGCAGCGGCCAGAGCTCAAGCCGGTGGTCTTACGCGTGGAGGCGCGGTTTCCGGGGAAACTGGTGCGACCCGTGCATGCTCATGCGGATCCGTTCTTTCCGGAGGAGGAGTATCGGTTGGAGCCGATCTCGGTGTGACATTAGACTATACGCCATTGGCGCACAGTGTCACATGGAGAACGGGAAGAGTTGAAAGATCAAACCTTCGACCGCTTGGCCACCAGTGTTCGCCAGGCCGGCAAGATTCACCGCGGCGAATCAGAGCCTACACGGGTCACTGAGTTCAAACCGGCAGATGTGAAGGCGGTGCGGGAAAGTCTTGAGAAATCTCAATCAGAGTTCGCGCTGATGATCGGTGTCAGTGTTTCCACGCTGCAGAACTGGGAACAGGGAAGACGTCAGCCCGAGGGACCGGCCCGCGCTTTGCTTAAGGTTGCCTCCAAGAACCCTCGTGCTGTCGCTGAAGCGCTGGTGGACTGACGGTGTGATGAGTGTCTGTCGCTGGCCATCACCTCAGGTGCCACCTCTGGTAAACTGGCATTCTCCCAAGCATGCTCGATCGTCATGTTCACGAGATTGCCATGCGTCGAGATCTACACAGAAGCTCTCGTAAACCTCACACGTCTCTGCGCATCGCGCCTGACAACCCCACAAGCGCTACGGCCCTGACACGGCGGTAAGGAGGCACAAAGTGGCTCAGAAATCATCGATAGAATGGACCGACGCGACGTGGAACCCCGTCACGGGGTGCACCAAGGTCAGTGCGGGCTGCGATAACTGCTATGCTGCCACCCTCGCCAATCGACTGCTGTCGGACATCTACCTGGCCAAGAGACCGGTCGTAGAATCACCGGAGGCAACCGCTGATCCATTCGCACTGCGCCTGTGGCCAGAACGACTGAACGATCCTATCGATTGGTCGAAGCCTCGCCAGATCTTCGTCAACAGTATGAGTGACCTCTTCCATCGCGACATTCCGGAGGAGTACATACGGAGTGTCTTCGAAGTGATGCTCGTCGCCGACTGGCACACCTACCAAGTGCTCACAAAACGTCCAGCCAGAGCGAGTGGCTTCGTAGCGCGAAATCCAGACCTCTTCGCCGACGGGGAAGTGCCGGCACATATCTGGCTCGGCACTTCTGTCGAGAATCAGGATGTGGCGTATAGGATCGAGCACCTGAGGAGGGTGCCCGCCAAGACCCGCTTCCTGTCATGCGAGCCATTGATCGGCCCCATACACACAATCGACCTCACCAGGATTCACTGGGTCATCGTTGGTGGTGAAAGCGGCATCGAGCGACGCCCAGTCGATCCAACCTGGGTAAGAACCTTGCGTGACGTATGCCTGGAAGCTGACGTCCCGTTCTTCTTCAAGCAGTGGGGTGGCAGGACTCCGAAGGCCGGTGGCCGAGACCTCGACGGCAGGGAATGGAGTCAGATGCCAATGCGCCAGTTGCAGGTTGCATAGATGGCAACCGTGGAGGATGGCCACTTCCTGCCCAAAATCAAGACTCATTCACTGGAGAAGATCAGGCGGCACAACCTCTATGCCGCCCTTTTCGCCAAGGCGATGAGCAGGAAGTGGCCGCAACGCCTGTATATCGGCTTGTACAGCGGGGCAGGAAAGGCTGTCGTTGAGGACACGGGAGAAATCGTAGAGACCTCTGCGCTCGCCGTGCTGAAACAGGAGACCCCGTTCACGAAATACATCTTCGTTGACGCAGATGAGCGTTGTCTGGATGCCCTTCGTGCGAGAGTTGATGCTCTTGAGCAGAAGCATGATGTGAGTTTTGTCCAAGGCGATGTCAACAACTCTCTTGATTCGATCATCAGGGACATTCCTCTATTCTCGCGCGAAAATGGCCTGATCTCGTTGTGTTTCATCGATCCATTTCGGGCGGACCTGAGGTTCGACGTGATCCGGCGACTCAGTCAGTTCAGAATGGATTTTCTGATCATGCTGCCCCTCGGTTACGACCTGCGGCGAAATCTGACGAGGTATCTGGAGGACGAGAGCGACGGGCGTGTTGCCGGGCTGATCGATGAACCCAATTGGCGTGACGAGTGGCGTGGCCAGAGGCGCTCGAGGCGACACTTCGTGCCGTATCTGCTTCAGAAATTTGATTCGGCCATGACAACTCTTGGCTACCGGGCGACCCCTTTGCGTGGCGCAGCGAATGTCAAAGTCACCGGCATGGGGGTGTTCTTGTATGCCTTGGTGCTCTACAGCCGCCATCCGTTGGGTGAAGAATTCTGGCAGACGACTCTGGATAGCGCGGACAAGCAGCTTCAGATGAAGCTGTAGCGACCAGACTCCCTGGCCCTAACCGGTCGGTGCTTCCACTCGATGATGTCGGAGAAGTGCCCTCCGGTGGCCATTCTGGCCAGTGCATTGGACACTGTGAGCCTTGTCCAGCTTACTCGACAAGATTCCGATCCTACAAATCAGGCCGAAAAGCAGAATCCATAGAGATCGACGACGCCCTTCATCTCGAACTCCAGCCGGATCTCCTGGCCCGCAAGCGTCTCCAGCGACGCACCCTCCCAGACCACATCCTGACGGACTCCGTCCCCGGTGAGGGTCGCACTCTGCTCAAATCCGGGCAGGACCTGGCGTTCGTAATCCGTCACCCGCACTCGCAGCTCCCCCTTCGACGCATCGGCGTTGACCTGCAGACCCCCTTCAGGGCACTGGAAGATCTTCGTCACCACGAAGCCACCACCCGCCGGTGACCGCAGCGACGCGAAGCCCTCCTTGCGGAGCTTGGCCAGGCCGATCCCGGGCACGGGTTCGCGCACGTTATGTCGCCCATCGGTGCCGACATAGTAGATCCACCACTCGTCGCCGACTTCGATCCAGCTGTTGGCAGAGACCATGCCGCCGTCCCAGCTGCCTTCAGGACCCAGATCGATGAACCGCGGCCGGTCGGCCGGTCGCTTGAAGTCGTACCCATCACGACTGAAGGCGAGGCAGACGTGGATGTCCTCCTGGTGTTGATACGACCACAGGAAGCCCCAGTACATGCCGGCGTAATAGCGCGTCGGCATGCCGTAGAAGTAGTTGTGCTTCGTCTCGGCATCGAGCTGATCTGGCAGCAGGATGTTCTCGGAGCGTAGGGGCCATTCCTCCCACAGGGCCGTGTGCTCCAGACGCCCCACCTTCCGCCGTTCGCCGCGATTTCGATAGATGTTCGTCGCCCGCGTGAACCATACGAAGCGCTCCCTCTGCGGGTCCCACACGATCGTATTCGGCGCGTCTGGCGTGTAGTCGGTGGCGATGCACGTGTCACTGGCCGCGTCCCAGTGAATCCCGTCCTGCGAGCCGATCATCCGCGAGGACTTGGGATCGTCCGTCAGATACAGCAACACATATTTGTAGCCACCCTTGAAGCGCTCGGGCACATCCATCAGGCAGGGTGTCTCTGCGCGCCCTCCCGTCGGTCCGAGGAGGACGATGTTGTTGTCCTTCGTGCCCTTGAATTCGTGCTCGCCGATCGTCGGCAACCGCCAGTCGAGCCCGTCCGGCGATTCAGCGTAGGCGATCGCGTAGGTATAGAGACGCGGCTCGAGACTCTGATCCCAGTAATCCTGGTACCACATCCGAAAGAGCTGGGCCTCTTCGTCCCACACCACGTTGAGCATGCCGCCCGTACCGGAGACCAGCGGGTTGGCTTCGTGTTTGATGGGGGTATGGAAGACACGGGTCACCGTCTCGGTGAGATACTCCACTCCCCATCGATTGTCGACAAGGTGGTCGTCGACGAAGAGCTGGGGGGTGTTGCCCACGTCATGCGTTTTCAAGAGGCGTCTCCGTGATGTGTTTTGGTGCCCGAAGTGATGATCCTGGCAAGGTCATCCGGTGAATTCCCCAGTGCGAGGTGGGACTTCACCAGCAAATCTAGGGAAACAGACGGGTCACCCGCTTCCATCTTGGCCACGCGGGACTGGCTGGACTTCAGGAGACTGGCGACCTGAATCTGGGAGAGATGCCGTTGCTTGCGACGTCGCTTGAGACCATCGGCAAGCCGGAGTCGCATGTCGATGTATTCAGACTCCTCCGGTGAGAGTTCGAGGAACTCCTCCGATGTACCTGTCTTCCAGCCGGCGGCTGCCAGCTTCTTTTGTTTGGATTGGTTCATGACCTCGCGAATATGTCACATATGACATATTCGCACAATCTGATTCTTGTAGACTGAATCACAAAACCGTTCGGATGACCTTCATGTTGTACATTTCACTCAACGTGGTTTCATTCTCGCAGAGTGGAGTGACCGGTGACAGATCTCATTGAGAGCAAGCGCGATGCGATCGCTGAAGCCTGCAGTCGGCATGCTGTAAGCCGGCTGGACATTTTCGGATCCGCCCTTCGCGATGATTTTCAGCCATCCGAGAGTGACGTCGACCTGCTCGTAGAATTCGCGCCGCTGGAGGGCTACGCTCGCGTGGATGCCTATTTCGGCTTGCTTGAAGAATTGCGAACGATTCTTGGCGGCGAGGTAGACCTTGTCATGTCCAGTGCCGTGAAGAACCCTTACATCGCCCAGGACATCGAGAAGACCCGGCAGATGTTGTATGCCGCGTGATGAACGAGCTTACCTCTCCGATGTAATCGGCGCCTGCGATGCGATCCTCGCCGCTGTCACAGATCTGGACCTGCCGACGTATCAGGAGACGCGACTCGTTCGGTCCTCCGTTGAGCGCGAGTTCATCATCATCGGTGAGGCTCTCCTCTCCCTTGGTCGCATTTCGCCCGAAACCTTTGCGGGCGTGACTCACGCCCGACGAATTGTCGACTTCCGCAACCAGCTGACCCACCAGTACCCAACTGTGGACGACGAAATCGTCTGGGCAATCATCGAGCACGATGTGCCAGTGCTCCGCCGTGAGTGCACCGGCATTCTGCAGGCCAGCTCCTAGCCGCAACCTCCCCATCTGCACTTCGATCTGTTCGATCTTCCTGAACCTTGACCCCGTCCCATCTCTGAGATATACTGAACAAACGTTCAGTATCATCTAAAGACCCGCAGGGTTTACAAAGACCCCCAGGGTCTTCGCGCTCCCCACCTCCCGGCACAAAGAGCCTGTCGCTTTTGACAGGCTCTCATCCCCCCGCTGACGAGGTAAACGCGAATTGAAGTCCATCCAAAGTCCCATCGACGTCGACACCGACGATCTCTGCCGACCCGTACGTCTCTACTGGCGTTCGAACACCTACCACGTCTCCCGCATCCTCGATCGCTGGGTGCTGCAGAATCGCTGGTGGGCGCGCGAAGAGCGGCGCCTTTACGTGCTGGTCGAAGCTACCCTCGGCGTCGGCGACGCCGTCCAGCATCTTGAACTGTATCTACGCGGTACCGAGTGGATGCTGGCTCGTGTGGTGGACTGAACCACAAGCCAGACTGCTCCCCCTTCTCGTGTTCGTCCACCTCCACACACGCAGCTGGTTCTCTTTCGGCGCCGGCGGCTCTTCGCCTGAAGCCCTCGCCACCCGTGCGGCCGAACTCGGCCAGCCGGCGCTGGGCCTCACCGATCTGCATGGCGTCTATGGCATGGTGCGTTTCCAGAAGGCCTGCAAGGCAATGGATCTCCATGCCGTCGTCGGTGCGGAGGTTCTCGTCGATGGTGCGCCCCTGATCCTGCTGGCTCGCTCACCCACCGGTTATCGCGATCTGTGTTCCCTGCTGACCCGCGCCCACCTGGCCAGTGCCGGACTGCAGGATGGCGACCTCGCCCTGCTCGGTGAACGCATCGCAATTTCAGGCACGCGCACTGTGGCCGACGTGGGATCTCTCATCGGTGACGCCCAAACCTCTGGTGCCCCCTTTGACTGCGACCCATCCACCGACGACCTCACCCACGATGACCCCCGCACGGCACCCAACATCGGGGACGTCCGCTTCATCGGTTCGGGCGACACCACGCCACTCAACATCATTCCCCCACCGAAACGACCGACGCCCACCGTCAGCATGGAACAACTCGCCGCCCAAGCCGAGGATCTCATCTGCCTCACGGGCGGACGTTTGGGCACGCTCTGGCAACTGGCATCCCATCGCCAGGAGGATGCCGCCATCGCCTGGTTGCGCACGCTGCGCGAGATCTTCGACGGCCGACCTGGCGGCCGCCTCTACGTGGAACTCATCCACGGCCTGCTACCGGAAGACGGCACTGTCGCCGCCCGTCTCCACCAGCTGGCCGCCACGCTCCAACTGCCCACCGTCGTCACCAACGAGGTGCGTTTCGCCACACGCGCCAACTGGCAGCGTTACGATCTGCTCACCTGCGCGCGCCTCAACATCCGTGTCAGCGAGCCTCACGCCGAACGACCGCGCAATGCGGAAGCGTATTTGAAATCCGAAGCGCAGTTGCGGCGATTGCTCCCCTACCCGGAAGCCTTCGATCGCACCGTGGAGATTGCCGAGTCCTGTCGCGTTGATCTTGTGCCCGAATACATCACACCGCCGGCGGCCATCATCCCAAAAGGAAAGACCGCCCGCAGCTATCTGACCGAACTGTGCGATGCCGGCCTGCGGGACCTCTATGCGCCCGACAAACGCGCCAAGGCTCAGGCACAATACGACCTCGAATTGAAGGTCATCACGGATCTGGAGCTGGAGGAATTCTTCCTCGTCGTGCACGAAGTCGTCACCGTCGCACGGGAACGTGGCATCCGTTGTGCCGGACGCGGTTCGGCGGCCAACAGCATCATCGCTTTTCTGCTACGCATCACCGCCGTGGATCCGATCCGCCACAATCTGCTCTTCGAACGATTCCTGCACGGCGGTCGCAAAGGCACCCCCGACATCGACGTAGACTTCGATTCTGATCGCCGCGACGAAGTCATCGACTGGATGGAACGTCGCTTCGGCATCGAACAGACGGCGATGACGGCGACCCTCATCACCTACAAACTGCGTCTCGCCCTGCGCGATGTGGCCAAGGCCCTCGGCTGGCCCATGCCCAGAGTCGACGCCCTGTCGCAGACCGTGCCCTCCGGCCAGGCCAACGAAGTCACCGACTACCGCGAGCAGATCACCGGCGTCCTCGGCGATGCACCGCTGGTCGACCTGCTCCTCGAACGTGTCGCCGACCTGCACCTGTGCCCCCGCCACCTCGGCCTGCACTCCGGCGGCATGATCCTGTCGCGCAAACCCCTCTCCCACTTCACCCCCATCCAGGTCTCCGCCAATGGCGTGAAGATGGTCACCTTCGACAAACTCGACGTCGAAGCGATGGGGCTGGTGAAGCTCGATGTCCTCGGTCTGCGCATGATGGCCTGCCTGAGCGAAGGCGCCGAATTGATCCAACGACACGAAGGCATCGAGGTGGATTTTATGACCCTCCCTCTCGACGACCCCGGTGTCTATGAGCTCATCTGTTCGGGGCAGACAGTGACCCTGTTCCAGATCGAATCACAGGGCCAGATGCATCTGATCGCGCAGAATCAACCCGAGTGTTTCGACGATCTCGTCGCCGAAGTCGCCCTCTTCCGCCCCGGCCCATTGCAGTCCGGCATGGTCCACCCCTTCGTGCGACGCCGCCGCGGCCTGGAACCTGTCATCTACGAACACCCCAGCCTCGAACCGATCCTCGCCGACACCTATGGCGTCATCCTTTTCCAGGAACAGATCCTGGATGTGGCGCACCGCTTTGCGGGCATGTCCATGGCCGACGCCGACGACTTCCGGCAACTCATGTCCAAGAGCCACGACCCGGTGCGCATGGGAGAGATGGGCGGGCAATTCATCGACGGCGCCGTCGCCAAAGGTGTGCCGAGACCGATCGCCGAATCGGTCTTCGAAAAGGTCTCCCACTTCGTCGGCTACGGCTTCTGCCGTTCTCATGCAGCCGCCTTCGCCATGACCGTCTATCACTCGGCCTGGATGAAACGTTATCACCCCGCCGCCCACCTGGCCGCCTTCATGCAGCACCGCCCCGGCTTCTACAACCTCATGACCATCGAGGAAGAGGCGAGACGTTTTGGCATTCCCACCCTCCTGCCGACGATCGACGAATCCACGGCCCGTTACGACCTCGTGCGCCTCGACGATGGCCGTCTCGGCATCCGAAAGCCCCTGTCGTCGATCAAAGGCCTCGCCGAAGAAGCGATTGAGCAGATCCTCTGGGCACGACTCGCCGGCTCCTTTCGATCGGTAGAAGACCTGGCCACCAGAGTCCCTGATCTCGACCGCCGCGATCTGGATGCCCTGGCCAAGTCCGGTGCCCTCGACACGCTGGCCGGTACCAGCCGGCGGGCCCTGTGGGAAGCGGGGGTCGTCGCCAATCGAAGAGAAGCTGCTGGCGATCGCAGCGCGCAGCCCTCTCTGTTCGACATGCCCCTGCTGACCGAAGAAGACGTCCCCGACCTGCCCACCTTGAGTGCCGCCGAACGCCTGTCCTGGGACTACCGCTCCATCGGCGCCGGTCGTGTCCACCCCATCACACTCGCCCGAAGACACCTGAACGATCTCGGCATCCCCACCATCGAAAGCTGCCAGCGCACGATGGTGTTGGCCGGCGACGGCACGAGTCCCAAGAGCACGCCAAATGATCTACAGGGACCGGTGGTCACCCTCGCCGGCATCGTCATCATGCGCCAGCGCCCACCGACGGCCAAGGGTTTCATGTTCGTGACGCTGGAAGACGAAACCGGCTTCATCCAGGTCATCGTACACCCCAAGGTCTACGAGAAGCACTACGACCTGCTGATCAAACCGGCCTTGCTCTTCAAGGGCCCACTCCAGGCCACCGGCGAATGGCGTGCCCTGATGGCCAGAGAGGTCTGGCCCCTGGAAGGCATCTTCGGTGGCTACGCCGGATTCCCATCAGCCGCCGGTCACCAGAACGCCGTCGATGCCGGTGAAGAGGCCGTGCGAACCGGCAAGGCACTCGAAGGGGACGGCACCGCGGGCGACGACCTGGCCAAGATCGCAGCGGGGCATGTGTTCAAGTCGCGAACCAAAAGAACAGGTTGAGAAACGTGCCTGTATCCATGAAGTCTGTGTTGATGCCTCCGGACCCTCCGCTCGGTCAACGACTCTCCTCACGGGCCGACCGATGCCGCATCCTGCGGCTACGGTCGGAACACGCCGTCCTGGCGTGTTCCCTTCGGGCCCCATGCTCGGAAAGTCTGCCCTTCGCTCAATGGGTCCTACGCCATCAACACAGACTCATCAGACCTGCAGTCCATCATGGCATCCTGAGGCAAAGTGCCAGTGCTCCCGCTGTCATACATCTGACTCAGAGAGCAGGGAGATTCTCCACCTACTTGGTAGCGTGGCACAGCTTCCCTCACACAGGAAGACCTGGATTGGCTGATCCCACACCTACCGGACTTGTGGCAATTACCACCCGCACCTCAGCCATCACCCACTACAAATTCGGCGCCACACACACCATCGAATTCGACGCGCCAAGAGGCGCCGACACCCAGAAAGAGTGTGTGGGAGAGAGGCCTCTCTTTTTCGAAGTGGGCCTGTGCCGATGACTTCAGCGATCTGCAAAGCGCCGGTAGCAGAAGGTGTGTGGAAAGTGGCTTTCTCGATGTGGGTCTGCTCCGATGACGCAGGGCCCAGGAGCGGAGGGCAGGAATGTCGAGCAGTTGAGCCCGAAGGGCGCCCGCCAGGGATGGCGGGCGCTGACCGTAGCCACAGGATGTGGCGTCGGTCAGCTCGCGAGACAGTCCGAAGCCCGAGCGGCGGGCCCGGAGACATCGGAGCAGACCCACCCGACACCAACCCAATACCACTCACCCAGGACACCCATGCTCCACCAAACCACCCCCGCCAAAGCCCGAGGCCGCGGCTCTGCCACCAACACACCCAATCGCTTCGAACCCCTTCACCTCGAACCCGACACGATCGAGCCAGATGAGGAAGACTTCGAGCGCAAACAGCCGACGCAGTATTTCGACGACGCCTCGCGCTCCATCCTGGCGAAGAATGACAGTCCCGATGTGGGATTCAACTACAGCCTGAACCCGTATCGAGGCTGCGAACACGGGTGTGTGTATTGCGTCGATGGTGAAACCCCGATCCTGCTCGCCGATGGCACGACCCGCACCCTCGCCACACTGACCCCAGGCGATGAGATCTTCGGCACCCATCGCCAGGGAAGCGCCCGGCGCTACATCAGGACACAGGTCCTGGCCCACTGGGAAATTGAGAAGCCCGCCTACAGGATCACCTTACAGGACGGCACCGAGCTTGCCGCCGCCGCCGACCACCGATTCCTTACGGCACGTGGCTGGAAGTTCGTCACCGGTGCCGGGGCGGATTCACGAAGGCGACCTCACCTGAGCCCGAAAGACAAGCTCGTGGGGTCGGGTGGATTCACTAGCGTGTCGACGACGGACGCCCACTACCGCCACGGCTATCTCTGCGGGGTGATTCGTGCCGCCGGGTCGGTCGAATACTCCTACAACGGGCATAGCCGGAGGATCGAAACGCAATGTCATTTCCGACTGGCTCTCGAAGACGACGAAGCACTGGCCAGGACGGCTGACTTCCTCCGGCAGATCGGCGTCGACACCTCTCCATTCCTCTTCCGGGAGGCGACTGCCAAACGCCAGCCGATCCACGGCATCCTTACCCATTCGCGCGCCTCCGTCGAGAAGATCCGTGAGCTGGTCATGTGGCCCCACGCGCCGGCCGCCAATTGGAGTCGCGGGTATCTGGCAGGCATCTTCGACGTGGAAGGACACTTCAGGAGAAACACCCTGCGCATCTCCACCGCAGACGACCAGATCATGGCGCAGGCCGAGTGGGCCCTGCACCGTCTGGCGTTTCCATTCCTCGTCGAAGAGCAGAAGAGAAAGTGCAAGCAGCCAAAGCGGATCCTCCGCATCCCGGGCGGCATGCATCAGCATCTGCGCTTCCTCCACCAGACGCGTCCAGCGATCCGTCGCAAGTGTGATATCGAAGGCACCGCTCTGAAGTCGGCCGAACCCCTCGGCATTGTCTCCATCGAACCCGTGGGCAAGATGACCCTCTTCGATATCACCACAGGCACGGGGGACTTCATCGCCGATGGCGTCGTCAGCCACAATTGCTACGCCCGTCCCACCCACGAATACCTCGGCTTGTCGGCCGGTCTCGACTTCGAAACGAAGATCCTCGTCAAGCAGGATGCCCCCGATCTATTGCGTGACACCTTCCGCAAGAAATCGTGGTCGCCGCAGGTGGTCGCTCTCTCCGGCAATACGGACTGTTATCAGCCCGTCGAGAAGCGACTCGAGATCACCCGCCAGTGTCTTGAGGTCTTCCTCGAATTCCGCAATCCCGTCACCATCATTACCAAGAATCAGCTGGTCTCGCGCGACACAGAGATCCTGCAACAGCTGGCAGCACTCGATCTCGTGCACGTGACCCTGTCGGTTACGAGCCTGAAGCCCGAGCTCACGGGTGTCCTGGAACCACGTACATCACGCCCCATGCAGCGCCTGGACGCGATTCGTACCCTGGCGGACGCGGGTGTACCCGTGGGTATCAATGTGGCCCCCCTGATTCCTGGCCTGAACGACGAGGAAGTGCCAAATATCCTTGAAGCCGCAGCCCAGTCGGGCGCGCAGTGGGCCAACTATATCATGGTGCGTCTGCCCGGGGCCGTGGAGCCCCTCTTCCTCGACTGGCTCGAGCGCCACATGCCTGATCGGGCCGGCAAGATCCAGAGCCGTCTGCGCAAGGTGCGCGAGGGTGACCTCTCCGATCCCCGCTTCACCTCCCGCATGCGGGGCGAGGGCGAACTTGCCGATTTGATCTCCAGGTTCTTCACTCTTGCACGCAAGCGTTACGGTCTCGATGGCCACCATCACGAGCTGGCGACTGAACACTTCCGCCGTCGCAGCCACCTGCAACTCGATTTGTTCTGAGAGATCCCGTGTCCGAACCCCACACAACCAGATCCCAAGGCGGCAGTTCCCAAGCCAGCATGGTCCCGCCGAACTTCATCCTGCCCATACTGGGTTCGTTCATCGCCCTGGGTGTGACCCTGCGATGGCCGGGGATCGAACGCTCCTTCGGTCACGATGAACTCAATACGATCCTCTTCGCTTCCCAGTCCTGGTCCGACATTCTTTCAGCCCACGATCTGCCGAACAACCACTTCCTCCATACGCTGTGCGTGCATTTCATGCAGTCTGTCTTCGGCGATGCCGAGTGGGTTCTTCGATTACCCGCCTTGGTGGCTGGCCTGATGGGCATCCCCGTCATCTTCTGGTTTGCCCGCCGACTCACCGGCGCACCGACCATCGGCCTGCTGGCCGCATTGCTGCTGACCGGTCACACCCTGCACGTCAGCTTCTCGCAGCAGGCTCAAGGCTACACACTCCTCGTCTTGCTCGGCACGCTCTATGCGACAGCGCTGTGGATCGCTCTCACGCGCAGCCTCGGTGCAGCACGCCTCGATTCGGCCGCCACTCGTGCCGACGTCACCCCGACACAAGACACGACGGCACACGACGCTCGCCCTGGCCCCAGGTCGGAGGCAGACTGGTCCTGGATAGGTGTCGCCGCCACAGGGTCTCTGGCTATCCTCACGATCCCCGGTGCGGCCCTGTTGATCGGCGCCGGCACCATCGGTGCAATGCTGCTGATTCGTCGCACCAGAGGATCATCGGTCACCTCTACACTGGTTGCCCTGCTGCTGGCTACCGCCGCCATCGGCCTTCACACGGTCCTCGTCTATCTGCCCCACCTGGAGCATCTTCACGCTCACGCCGATCGTTTCGGTGAACCACTGACCCTTACCGGATTTGCCGACTGCGTCGCCGGCGTGTGGAGCGCGATCGGCCCTCCACGACTCGGCTGGCTCATGCACGTATTTGCTGCCTGGGGATTGATTACACTCGAGGGCGCACGCCGCGGCGCCGGTCTGTTCCTTGGCACTCTCCTCGGCCTGCCCCTGGTACTCAATCTCGCCCTCGGCATACAGGTTGAGCCGCGTGTCTACGTCTACTTGGTCCCTTTCTCCCTGGTCGCGATCGCCGCCGGTGCCGAATCGCTACGACTGCTGATCCTGCGCAGGACGAGCGATGTCGTCTGGGGTCGTTGGGTGGCAGCGGTCCCTCTCCTGGCTGTGCTGATCGGCTTCTACGCGAAGTAACCACCCCGATGGAGAGGTTGATGATCGGCACCCGGCAAGGGGGCTTTCCTCGCCTTCAGCGATGAAGAGCGCCAGACGTGGTGTCTCAACGGCCCCTGCTTCAAGGGCGCCGAAATTCGCACCTGAGTCGATTCCGATTCAGCCCTGACCCGGCAGGGTGACACGCGGCAGGCAGGCACGCCCTGCCCCCCTCTGTAAATAGCTCTGGCACACGCCTTGCGATCCAGCATGGTGATCGTCGCAACGACGATTCCCATTCCGGCCGTTCATGTCGACACGTGCCCGCCCTTCAGCAACACGTTGACGACTGTGACGGCTCACCATCTGGAGAGCAGACATGATCATCGGCGCCATCGGGCACGGTTTCTGGCCCCTCGTAGGAGGACTCGAACGACAGATACAGGACTGTGCCATCGGCTGGGTACGACGCGGCTGTCAGGTGCGCGTGCTCTCTATCGTCGGCGAAGGATCCCAGCTACCCGCACGTGAGCAGATGCCGGTGCGACATGCCAGCACCGGGCCGCGTCATCGAGATGCACTCCCGCCGATCGAGGTCCGGCGCGCACCGGTATTGCGCCCCTCTATTCCGACCGATCCGTTGTCAGAGCCAGAGATCCCGGTCGACGCCTATCGGAAGCTGGTCCCGGGATGGGCCCGGGAACTGGCCGATGTGGATGTGCTGGTCACCTTCGGTGCATCTCCCGCCATCGCCGGCGGCCTGCTCAAGGCTCGTCTCGGCCTGCCACTGATCGCGGTGCTTCCCGGGATACCCGACATCGGCGATCGGCGCTTCGACGATGTCCTGCGTTGTGATGCCGATGTCTTCGTCACCGTCTCTCGCTTCATGCGCGAGCGAGCCCGGCGGCTCTTCGATCTCCACACACTGACCATCTACAATGGCATCGACACGGCCTTCTTCCGTCCTGTGCGGCCACGACGCCTGGCCGCCACGGCCCATCTGCCGGGCCCTTTGATCACCGCACCGGTTCGGCTCGATCCGGCCAAGGACGTGGAATTGCTGATCGATGCCTTCGACGTCCTCCACGCCCTGCGACCCGATGCGACGCTCTTGATCACCGGCAATGGCTCGATCTGCCACGAACTGGGTCTGGCCAATCCCTACTACGAGTACCTGCAGGAGCGGGTCGCACTCAAGGAACTGGATTACTCCGTCCGCTTCGCCCGGGGTTCCATCGCTGCCAACCACATGCCCGCCCTCTACAGCCGATCCGACGTCTGTGTCATGGCGAGTCGCACCGAAGGATTCGGCCTTTCTCTGGCCGAGTCGATGGCTTGCGGCACGCCTGTCGTGGCTACTCGCACGGAGGGAATGGCGGAAGTCTTCACCGATGGCGCCGGGGGCGTCTTCGTCGACTCGCGTGAGCCGACCGATATCGCCCAGTGCCTGTTGACCTTGCTCGGGGACGAACACCTGCGCCGCCGGTTGGGCGCCACCGGTCGACGGCACGTGCAACGTGCCTTCCCCGTGCAACAGCAGGCCGATCGGTATCTGGAGTTATTGCACTCTCTGTGTGCGTGCCGTCGTGCAGCCTGAACAGGTGATTGCAACGGGAAACCCGGTCTCACAGACGGTTCCGGCGGCGAGCCAGAGCACATGTGTGGCTCCGTCAGATCCGGCAACCATCCGCTTGCCGCTGTCCACGCCCGTTGCATCCAGTTACCTGTTCCTCGCCTATCCCCTGGCCATTCTGGCTACCCAGTCGTGGGATCAGCGCTGGCTGCTGGAGCGATTTGTCGAGTTGTACTTCGTGCCTGAACGAGGCCTGAAGGTCCACACGCACGCAGCCTGCACATCGGCCCTGATGCATCGGGTGTACGATGCCGACTTCCCCGGTATGCGACAGCAGCGGGTCGATCCCCGTCGTCAGTCGGGTTGTCCATTGGCGGCCTTGCGCGGACACCTGCGCGATGGCATCTACCCGCAGGTCGACGTCGACATGAATCGTCTTCACCCCGGATCCAGGGGTGGACCATGGCTCCATGAGATCCTCATCTGCGGCACCGATCAGACTCGATTCGAGGTCTACGCCTTCAAAGGAGACGGCCTGCTGCGCGGAGGGTGGCAACTGCGCCAATGGTGGATCGAGGAGGCCGATCTGCTCGCCGCCCTGCAGATCGACGGGCCGGCACTGCTGGATGCGGCCAGGTCACGGGGTGAAGACCTGCCCCGGTGGTTGATCAAGGACTGGAGTGCACGTCCTCTCTGGATCCTGCATCAGTTCACGACAGAGCAGCGCCCTGATGGGACACGAGGCAACAACGGTGTGTCGGATCCTGTGATCGAGGATGCCGATGATCCTCGCGCACGACCTGATGCATCAACCGTCCTGGATCAGCTCGCCCTCTATCTCGGCAACGACAGACCCGCCAGAGCCGGGATCGATGAACTCCCGGTCGATACGCATTGGGGACACGCTGCCCAGCTTGCCCTGGCCATGACGATCCGCCAGTCGGGGCACATCCCAGTGATCTGCCTGCGACTGTGGTGGGAACACAAGCGCGTCATGGCGCAGCGGGTGCGGTGGTTGGCCAACCTGAATGATGCACAATCGGCACACAAGCGAGTAGTGGAGCAGATGGCTGAACTGGCAAGGGAGGCGGGTCGTCTGCGGCTGATCGCGTTGCGTCACAGTCGCTCGACCCGGAGCAGCCCCGACCGGTGTCACGAGACAGGGCCCGAGCAGGTCGCCTCGGGAATCGAGCGTGTCGCTGAGACCGAGCGTCTTCTTCTGCGTCAGATCCTGCGGAGGCTGCGATGAACATGCGTCATCTGCTGCCCCCATCGGGCACCGCCATCGCACTGGCCTGTTGCGCCTCGCGACCCAGCTTCGTCGCCGTCACAGCCCAGTTGCTGCGGCGGCTGCGACAGCAGGGTCTGCTCGACCGCTACCACATAGACCTGATCGTCGTACATGCCGACCTCAACCAGCTCGCAGTTGATGATCTGATTGCAGCGACTGAGGATCTGCCGGGGACGACGGCTCTGCGGGCCCTGCGTCTGGTCGAAGAGAACACACCATCCTATGCGACCCGTCGAAATCGCGCCCTGGCCGCAGCCCTGCAGAGCGATGCGCGATATCTCTTCTTCTATGATGACGATGAGCACTGGGTCCGACCCTCGCCACCTGATCTGACCACGCGCCCGTGGCGCCACAGCGATCCTCTCGTGCCCCATCTGGCCAGTCTCTGTGCAGGGGCCGTCATCACATGCGGGGCGATTCTGGGGCAACGCTCACCGATCCCCGCCTGCCTGCCGCAACAGACCGATCAGCGCATGCTGCGAGAACTGGGACACGTGATGCGCCTGGGTAGTGAGTTCCTGCATCGCCGCAGTTTCGTGGAGGACGCCGGTCGCTGGCACTGGCAGCCCTCCTGCCGTCTGGATGCGCCGATGCTGACCCGACGGGGCATCCTGCCACTGACGGGCAGCAATCTCACCCTCGATCTGCAGGCCGTGCGCGCCGGCTGGATCCCACCCTATTCAAATCCACCGGGCGCGCGCGGTGAAGATGCACTGTTGGGGGCCCGCATCCGGCACCTGCCAGTGCGACGTGTGAGCTCCTGCAGCTTCCATGATCCCTTCCAGCAGATGTCCTGCGATGAGGTCGGGGAACCCCTCGTCCTCTCGCAGCGCTCAGAGGATCCGCGGGCCGATCTGCAGCGATTTGCTGCGGCCCTGTGTGGTTGGGTGAACTACGCGCCCATGCTCGTGAGACTGGGTGGCGGCGTCCGGGTCGGCCTGGATGGGGCCGCACGTCTGGACACGATGCAGCACGTCCTGGATGACGTGGCGCCCGTGCTCGCCGCGGACCTGGGCGTTCAACAGCTGGCACGTTTGCCGGATCTACTGGCGAGACGCCGACAGGGCTGTGATCGGGATTGGGAAGACATGCAACGAGCCGTCGCCGACTGGAAGCGGTCTGCCTGGCGGGCGGATGGACGGTGCTGAGACTCGAGTCTTCTACGAGGATCCGGCCGGACTCCGGCTACCCGTGCGCTTGGTGCGCGGATGAGAACGACACTGAAGATCGAGTTCTCCGGGAGGAAGATTCGACCGGGTTATTCAGCCCGCTGTGCCCTCAGCGGCTTCCGGTCAGGACGCTGCGGTCAGTGATCCCATCCACGTTCACGCGGTAGAGGAACCCGGCGGACACATTGTCCAGATGCGTCACCCGTTCGCCGGGCCAGCGGATGGTCACCCGATCTGCCGTGGCCGCCTCACCCAGGCCGAACAGGAGCCGGCGCTGTGAGTGACTCATGTAGGAAGAGCCCGTGCGCACCTGTTGTCGCTGACGGCCGCCACCCGAGCGCACTTCGACGATCGCGCCGAGGGCATCCGTCGACGGTGCCGTGCCCTGCAGTTCAATCGCCAGCACGTGGGGTGCATCCTGCGTGGCTGCAGGCAATACGTCATTGCGATAGAGACGGGGACGGCCGGCATTGGTCGCCAGCAGCACGTCGGCGTCGCCATCCCCTTCCAGGTCAGCCACAGCCAAGCCGCGCCCGACGAGTGCTTCGCTGAAACCCGCACCTGCCTGAGCGCTGGCATCGACCAGGTGTCCCTCGCCGTCGTTCCAGAACAACTGCGGCGGCTGGGCGTAGGTGATCTCCTTCTGCACGGCATTGATGTCGGGCTCGATGTGACCATTGGCCAGCATCAGATCCTGCCGGCCATCCAGATCGATATCGACGAATCGCAGGCCGAAGGTGAGAGTCGACAGGGTCGGCTCCACCAGTTGCGTGCGACCCGCCACGTCGAGAAACACCGTCGCCTGTGGTTGCGTCTGCCGATACAGTGACAACGCCTCGCGACTGAAGTTGCCGATGCCGATCGTCTGCGCCGCATCATCATGAAGCAGGGCGACGTCCACGCCCATGCCCGCTCGCGCCCGGCCACTCTCGTCGTAGCCAATGCCGCCCGCCATCCCTACTTCCTCGAAGCGGCCGCCCACATTGTGCAGTAGGAAATTCGGTTGCGTGTCATTGGTCACGACCAGATCGGCGCGACCGTCATCGTCGAAATCGGCGACCGCGACGCCCATCGACTTGGCATTCGGCAGCAATACGCCCGCCGCCTCGGTGATCTCCTCGAAATGGCCATCTCCCAGGTTGCGGTAGAGCCGTGGCGTCGAGCCCTTGTACTGGGGCGGCGTCGCATACGACTTGTTCTCACCGTCGAAGGAGAAATACAGATCATTTTCCGGCGACCACTGTACGTAGTTGGCGACGAACAGATCGACCAGACCGTCGTCATCCACATCGACCCATGTCGCTGACGTCGACCACTCCGGGTGGGATCGGCCTTCTTCATCCGTCCACGTCGAGCCCTCTACACCAGCCTGCGGTGCGACTTCGGCATACTGCCACGCCGATCTCTGCTGCAGCAACAGATTCGGGCCCAAGGTGGTCACGTAGAGATCTGTATCACCATCCGCATCGTAGTCAGCAGCCGTGATGCCCATGCCCTGCACGGGGACATCGAGCCCGGACCCACGCGTCACATCGGTGAATTGACCCATCCCGTCATTGCTGTACACGGCACTGGTTGGGGGCTCGCCCTGACGGCGTGCGCCAGAGGAATCTGCCGGTTCAGGCCACCACGTGCCATTGACCAGCACGATGTCGGCATCACCGTCGCCATCCAGATCATCGAAGGCGACACCAGCACCCATCGTTTCGGGCATCCACTTGTGACCCGTCGCGCCACTGAAATGCACAAAATCGAGTCCTGCTGTTGCCGCAATCTCGGTGAAGGGCATGGTCGGCACGGGCACCGCCGTCCGCAGCCGCGCATACGAAGGGGGTGCAGGCGTGGCATACTCAGGACTGGGCGCCGGCCCCTCCTCTTCATTGCCCCCGCAGCCCCACGCCAGGAGCGCCACCAACACCACAGGCAACCGCCGCCGCTGGCTCACTCGCCGTCTCCGGAGGCCATCTTCTGAACTCCCAGCTCGTGTGCATGGATGGACTGCGCCTCGCGATTCGCATCCCCGTCACGCTGGCGATATTCGCGCGTCACCGACTGCGCAGATTCATCGATCTGGTAGTAGGCGTAAGCCTCTTCCGCCGCCGCCGCCTCATCATCGCGTCCCAGCGCACGCAGGGCCAGCATGCGATGGTAGTGGGCGCTGCGGTCTTCCGGATCCAGCCGAAGGACGCGAGACAGGGCGCGCAGGGCTTCGTCGTACCGCTCGTCGAGGTAGAGTATGCGGCCAAGATTTCTCCACGCCGCACGATCCTCCGGGAAGCGCTGCAGGACGTGTCGGTAGGCACGTTCGGCGTCGTTGTAGTTGCCTGCCTTCTGGTGCGCCACACCCCAGAACCAGGCGGTCTGCGCATTACCCGGGACGATCTGTTCACACCGCTCCAGATGCTCCCAGGCTCGATCCAGATCACCATCACGGAGCGCCGCACGAGCCAGATTGCGCTCCCCGTCCACACGCTCGGGCGCCAGACGGGCCACGGTGGCAAAGGCCTGCGCCGCACCGCGGGTGTCTCCCTGCAACAACAGACCGATGCCGTAGTCGTTGTAGCGCATCCATTCCGGTGCGCCGGCATCCTGATTCGCGTCATGCGCGGAGGCGACAGCATCGACCTCACTCGATCCGATGCGCAACTGCACGCTGTGACGGTCGATCTCGGTGATGGGCAGGTCCGGCACACTGTCGAAGGCGGCAAATCCGAGGGGATTGGCCTGGTAGGCGAATTCCGTGTATGTGCGGTCGAACTTGCGCCACAAGAGGCGTGCCTCCACGGTCAACTGCTGCTGGCCGGATGGTACGGTCAGTCGATAGTGGGCGATGTCCGCCGTACCCGGACCGATGACACGGGTATAGACGGGCGCGACGATCGCCTGCGCATTGCGTCGGTGAATGGGCTCGGAGTTGCGATCGACCAGCAGCGCCTTGTAGAAGTGGGCAGCCTGATCTACGTGGCCATCTTCGCCCACGGCACCACTGACACGCAGTGCATGGCCCTGGGCGTTGCGAACGGTGAACTCGATCCAGCCCTCATTCGAGTCGTTCGTGCCACCCGGGAAGGTGTGGCCGACCCCCTGATTGCGGACGACGACATCCACCTCGATCTGCTCCCCGGGCGCCACGACAGCAGTCGTATCCAGATCGTGTACCACCTGCCCATCCGCCCGTCGCAGGGCGAAGACATCGATGCGCAGCTTCTCATCCTGCAGGAAATGCTCGATGCGCTCGATCGTGTCCGTGTCGCCCCGCAGATAGGGCAGGGCCGTATTGGCCGCGACGAAACGGTGGGAACGGATATAGCCTCCCTTCGCCGATACATCACCCTCCACGGCGCGCTCCGGCGGCATGTGGCAGTCCTGGCAAACGCGCTTGTAGGGCGGCAGGTAGAACGTGCGTGATGCATTGAGGGAAACACCGGAGTCATGCCAGTTGTCATATTCGTCCTGGCCACGCAACCATCGGTAGTCATTGATGCGCGTATCGACGCTGACCTTGTGGCAGGTGGCACAGAACTCGGAACTGCGGAAGAAGGGTTTGAACATCTGCTGCTTGTGCACGGTCGGCCGCGCCTTGAGCGCCGTATCGTGGAACAACTGCTGCATGCCTTCATCCGCCTCGGCAAACAGATACGGATCGTCCTGCTCGTCGGCGATGTTGTAGTTGCCATTGCCGGTGTTGTTGTGGATATGATCGATGGCGTGACAGGCCAGACAGGTCAGACCCGCCTGCGCCTGGGGTGTGCGTCGGTCAATGGGGGCCGACATCTTGCCTGCCAGCATCAGAGCCGGATCGTGGCAGCCGGAGCACCACTTTGACTTGATCATCCCCTCACGACCCTCAAGCCCGGGTTCGCCCTGGGCGCGAGCCAGCCGCGAGAAGTGGTCGATATGGGCCGAGACTTCGGCATTGCCGCCGCCGTCGCTGGACCGTAGATCGTTGAGTGTCGCCTCATAGAAGGGATTGTTGAAGGAGGCGAAACGATGCGCCGAGTCTTCCCATTGAGCCACGGTGGCCGCGTGGCAACGCTCACAGGCCTGGGTCCCCACCTTGTGCTCGATGGCGAAGCCTCGATCGCGTATTTCCTGATCGAGCATCTCCTGCTCGGGAAGGCCCGTGCGGGTGATGATACGTGAGGGCAGGAATCCACCGGTCGTCGTCGTCGTCGCCGCCGGAAAGAATGGGCTGTCGTGAGGGACGAAGTTGGCCGGAACAAATTCGGTCGAACTTCCGCCGATCTCCCGGGCCCGGGAACCAGGCCCCGCACCGGCTGCCGCCCGCTGCCGGTTGCTCTCGCTGTCATCGAACGTCGCCACGTGACCCAGAATGGCCAGGGCGGTCAGGCCCGCCGTCACGGCGGGGACCACCCGGTAACTGAGTCCGGACGGCTTCCAGATCGACACCTGGCGATGGGCCACATAGACGGGCAACACGAGGGCCGCGCACAGCACGTGCATCCACCAGGCCCACGCATTGTCGCGTGAGTTGGCTTCGGTGAGGATGAAGAGCCCCGTGATCAGCAAGGTCGCGCCGAAGACGACGGTGAGCAGCCCCGTCGTGATCGCCCGGCGGCGGTGACGGCGCCAGACCTGCGGCAGATGCCATTCGACGAAGGCCGCCGCCAGCACGACCAGTAGCACACCGACACCGGTATGCGACAGGATCATAGCCTGGTAGAATTTCGGCAGGACCGACTGGGTGCCAACGAACTCGACCCAGCCTGCCGCTTCCGCCAGACGATGCAGCAGGAGATAGACGGTATCCGCCAGCATCACGACACCCAGTGCAACGACAATCGTCAACAGACGTCGCTGGGGTGGATTCAGACGGGTGCGAAGCGGTGTGAGCACGGCTGCAATCGGGAAGGAAATTGGGCGTAACTGCAAGCATTACAAGATACTACGCCCTTTGCATCTCGCCAAGATCAGAGCTGCACCCGGCTCGGGCAACGCCTATCTTTTCAGGTCATGGAGACCCTCACACGTATTGTTTGCCCACGGTGGATCGGCCGTGTGATGGCGGCTTGGATCGTGGCCACCGGTATGGCCGGAGCGGCTCAAACCCCCACGCCGCCGCTCTACGTCGTCGACACACTCACCGTACAGGCACTGCGAACACCTGCAACGCTGGGTTCGGTGCCCTACAGTGTGAATTCTGTACCCGTCTCGCAGATTCTCGCCCACACACCGGGTCTGAGTCTGAGCGAAGCGTTGACGGGAATCCCGGGCATTCAGGTCGTTGAACGTCACAATCTGTCCCAGGGCGACCGTATCGCCATCCGCGGCATCGGCGCTCGTGCCTCCTTCGGCGTCCGGGGTCTGAGAATCCTGATCGATGGCATTCCCCTGACCATGGCCGACGGACAGTCACAGCCGGGCGTCGTGGACCTGTCCCAACTGGAATCCATCGACGTCGTTCGCGGCCCCGCCGCGGCTCTCTACGGCAATGCAGCCGGCGGGGTCCTGCATCTGAGATCCCGACCGGTAACCGAAGACGCATTTCGGATCGATGCCCTGACCGGCAGCGATGGTCTGCGGCAGGCGCGCTTCCGAGCAGATATCGTGCAGGGCGAGAATCGCTTCCACCTGGCCGGCTCCCACACCGACGCCGATGGTTTCCGCGAACACGCCTTCAGTCGCCAGCGCACACTGCAGGCCGGATGGCAGCGACAACTGGCCGGGCACTGGCAATGGGCCGTCACGGGCCATCTCTACAACGCGCCATGGCTCTACAACCCCTCCTCTCTGGATCGGGCCGGTGCCGACAGCAACCCGGAGGGTGTTCGCTTCTTTGTACGTCAGCAGGGAGCTGCCAAACAGGTTCGGCACGCACAGATCGGCACCAGCCTGAACTGGGCCCCCAGCAACGACACCGGTCTCGAGATCGCCAGCCATGTCATCGGCCGTTCTCTGGCCAATCCGATTCCGGGGCGCATCATCGACCTGGAGAGGTCCGCCTTCGGCCTGCGGGTCGTCGGCCACCACCGCTGGCGGCCCACATGGGATGTTGTTGCAGGAGTGGAGATCGAGGGGCAGCAAGATCACCGCGAGGAATTCGGCAATGACGGCCTCGAAGGAACCGATGTGGACCGATTCCGTGATGACACCATCTTCGAGCGTCTGCTCACGGGGGAACGACAGATCGATCAGGAGGAGACCGCGACGGGCATCGGCCTGTTTGCTCTCACCCGCTGGCAACTGCGGCCATTCTGGACACTGAGCGCGGGAGCGCGACTGGATCGCCATCACTTTGATGTCACCATCGACGACGATCTGGCCCGGGCCGACCTGACAGATCAGAGTCTGGCAGATGAGAGTGACGACGGGGGCGATCGCAATCTGATCCAGCTCAGCCCCACACTCGGCCTGACCTACACGCCCTCACAGCGCCTGACGCTGTATGCGAATCTGGCTACTGCCTACCTGACACCGACGACGGTCGAGCTCGGCAATCGTGCCGATGGGCGAGGCGGCTTCAATCCCGACCTGGACCCCGAACACTATGACAGCATGGAGGCCGGATGCCGCTTCGTCTGGCCCCGGGCTCGGATCGACGGTGAGTTGGCGGTGTATCAACTCGATCTGGAGGACATGCTCGTCCCCTTCGGGATGGCCGACTCGGACGAGATCTTCTACCGCAATGCCGCCGCTGCACGCAATCGGGGCACCGAGCTTCGGCTGCGCTGGACACCGCGCGCTCGACTTCGCATCGACGCGAGCCTCCATGTGACCGATTTCGTCTTCACCGATCATTCGGTGATGTCCGGCGGCCAAGCTGTATCGGTTGACGGCAACGAAGTACCCGCCGTGCCGCCGTGGTCGACGACCCTGATCTCACAATGGCAACCGACCGATCGGTCTCAGATACGCGTGAGCCTGCGCCATCAGGGCCGCATGATGGCCAATGACCTCAATGGACCAGCGCCGGGGTCCGATTCCATCCTAGCCGACTATGTCGAGGAGGCGCACACCGTCATCGACCTGCGCGCCTCCATCCAGCGCTATCTCGACACATGGGATGTCGATCTCTTCCTCGGCATCAACAACCTCTTCGACGCCACCTACAACGGCTCCGTCGTTCCCAATGCTTTCGGCGACCGCTTCTTCGAGCCGGCACCTGGCCGCACCGTCTTCACCGGAATTCGCCTGCAGCGATAGTCTGACCAGGCGACGCGGTCTGTTATTCAGTCAGCAGTTCGTAGGTCTGCCGGGCGACGATCAATTCCTCGTCTGTGCGCAGCACGTGGAGTCGCACCTGGGATCCGGTGGCATGCAGTGTACCCTCGCCCTGTACCGCAGCATTCTTCTGTGGATCCAGTTCCACGCCGAGGAACTCCAGTCCCTTCAGCACCTGTTCGCGCACGATCTGCGAATACTCACCGATCCCACCGGTGAAGCTGATGACATCCAGTCCTCCCAACTCCACCACATAGGCGCCCAGATAGTCGCGGATCGATGAGGTGTAGACCTCGATGGCCAGCGCACAGCGTTCATCACCCGCCTCGGCCCGGTCCTGCAGATCCCGCATGTCGTTGGAGACGCCGCCACTGAGTCCGAGCAGTCCACCCTCGGAAGCGCAGATCTCCAGCGCCTCATCCAGTGAGATTCCTTCGCGATCGCAGACGATCTGCAGGGCGTAGGGATCCAGATCCCCGATACGGTTGTTCTGTGGCACACCGCCCTGCGGACTCAGACCGTGTGACGCCCCATGAGAGACCCCGTCCTTCACGGCGCACAGTGACGACGAACCACCCAGATGGCAGTTGACGTGACGCAGCGTGGAGGTGCCCTCCAGTTCGATCACTTTCTCTGCCGCATACCGGTGACTGGCACCATGGAAACCGTAGCGACGGATCCCATACTCCTGCTCCCATTTCTGCGGAATCGCATAGAGCTGACGTCGCAGTGGCGCCTGACCGTGGAATGCCGGTTCGAAACAACCCACACGCGGCGCCGCCGGCGCCAACCGAGCAAATTCTCTGATCGCGGCCACGTAGGCCGGATTGTGAGCGGGGGCGAGGCGGAAGAAGTCTTCCATCCGGCCGATGACATCTTCATCCAGTTCGACAACACCGGTGATCGACCGGGCATGAACGGTTTTGAAACCCACCGCCTCCAGATCCGTCACCGATCCGAGGGGGCCGCCGATCATGGTGAGACAACGCAGGGCCTCCTCGATGGCCACCCCGTGGTCGGGCAGGTCCAGCGTGAGTTCCACCTCTTCGGCATCACCCAGCTGATACTTGTGCACCGATTCGCCACCATCATCACCGATTCGATCCATGCCACCCCGGGCCAGCACACTCGCCGTGGGCATGTCGAAGAGTTTGTACTTGAAGGTGGTGCTGCCCAGATTCGACACGAGAATCTTCATGGCTGACTCCCTTGGTTGATCGCGGGAAACTCGATCACCCGCTTCACAGGCGCACCTCGGCGCCCGATTCGGCCGAGGCGTAGATCGCCTCGATGATTCGCTGCACATTGATCGCTTCAGTAAAACTGACCAGCGGCACCTCGGCACCACCGATGGCATCGATGAACCCGCGGTGTTCAGCCAGCGTTCGACTCTCTCCTTCAGGCTCGATGGCCAGATCGACTGGCACCACCTCACCCGCGTCCGGATCCCAGACCTGCACCAGGGGATCGACATCACTGCCGACACCCAGGGTGCCGAGGATTTCCATGCCATGGTTTCGACTGCGTGCATGCTGCAGCCAGTTGCCCTCTACCGACATGGACGAACCATCGGCAAATCGCACATGGGCCTGGCCGAAGTCTTCCACGGTCACCTCACTGAGATCACCTTCAAAGTCGATCGGCGGCTTCGGCATCCGCCGCAGGCGGCAGAACGTCGATCCACTCACCGTGACCGGTTCGGGTGCGCCGATGATCCAGTACGCCGCATCCAGCGGATGGACGGTGGTCGACGCCAGCACGCCACCCAGCGACTGGTCCTTGCGGTGGAAATACCGTCCCCAGGGGTAGTTCATGATATGTCCGCCCCACACACGGGTGTGGTAGACATCGCCGATCCCGCCGCCGGCAATGAATTGTCGCAGCGCCTGGTTCACGTGAGACTGCCGCAACTGCAGCCCCATCGTGAACAGACGATCCGCCTTCTGGGCAGCGTCCCGCATCGCCTCGGCTTCTGCCACACTCATGCACAGGGGCTTCTCGCACATCACGTGGGCCCCCGCCTCGAAGGCGGCGATCGTCTGCTGCGCGTGAAATCGCACCGGCGACGCAACGATGACATACTCGGGGACGGTCTCCCGCAGCATGTCACCGATCTCGGCATAGGCCCGCGCATCAGACAGACCGACCTCGACCAGGGCCGCCTCCGCTCCCTCGACATGCGGGTCCACCATGGCGACGATTTCGACATCGGCGAGCTGCACCAGGGACTTGAGGTGCACGCGCCCCATGACCCCGGCGCCGATGATCGCCGTCTTCATCTGCCGTTCTTCCGGTTAAGGCCGCGCGGGTGAGCCATCCGGCAATCTCGTCTGAGTCCACGTGTCGACCGTATCCTGGCAGGGATACTTGGCCGCCAGTTCCTCGTTGATGTCGATCCCGAGACCAGGTTTGTCGTTGGGATAGAGGTATCCGCCGCGCAGCTCCGGCAACCCCGGAAAGATCTCGTAGCACAGGTCATTGAATCGACACCACTCCTGGATACCGAAGTTTGGCGCCCACAGGTCCAGATGCAGATTCGCTGCGTGGCCTACGGGGGAGGTGTCGCCGGGACCGTGCCAGGCGGTGCGAATCCCATACATCTGCGCGAAGGAGGCCACGGCCTTTGCCGGTGTGATGCCCCCCATCTGCGATACGTGCATGCGGATGAAGTCGATGAGTCGTCCTTCGATCAGGGGTTGCCACTCCAGTGGATGATTGAACAACTCCCCCATCGCGAGCGGCGTCGAACACTGCTGCCGGATGTTCCTGAACCACTCGATGTCCTCTGGCGCCAGCGGGTCCTCGAGGAAGAAGAGCTTGAACTTCTCCATGTCCTTGGCAAACCCGACGGCATCGATCGGGGTCAACCGTTCGTGAATGTCGTGGCACAACTCGATCTCGAAGCCCAATTCCTCACGGACGTGCTCAAAGACCTCCAGATGAGCCCGCATGTAGCCGCGCGGATCGTAGTAGGCGCCCTCCGGTGACCCCTCGGGTGAGGGCCGGTCCGGCGACAGACCGCCATACCCCCCCTTCTGTACTCGGATGTACTGATAACCCTGCTCCATGAAGCCGCGGATGGAGTCGACGATTTCTTCCTTCGTCGCCCCGCCGGCGTGCGCATAACAGGCGGCCGCTTCGCGGCATTTGCCACCGAGCAACTGATAGACCGGCATGTTGGCGCGCTTGCCCTTGATATCCCACAGGGCCTGATCCACACCCGAGATGGCATTGTTGAGCACCGGACCATTGCGCCAGTAGCTGTGCACCGCTGCCATGCGGTGGATCTCTTCGATCCGATCCACATCGCGGCCGATGAGGAATGGCTTGAGATGCTGCTCGATGGCGGTGTGCACGGCGCGGAAGCGTTGCGTGAAGGTCGCACAGCCGATGCCGTAGAGACCGGGTTCGGACGTGATGATCTTGACGATGATCAGGCGTGAACCGGCCGGCTGCGTGAGAATCGTCTGGACATCTTTGATCGTTACAGCGCTCATGGCGGTCATCTCGATGTAGATGGAAGGAAAGGGCCGCCGGAAGGGTTGGTATCGTTCGAGCTCTTGTCAATGAAAAGGCCCCCCGTCGTTTCACGACGAGGGGCTCTGCATACGGTGCTGAAGATCGGCTGGCGGATCATCCGCCTGGGAGTCGGTACTCGATGAAAGCCATCAGAACACCGACGATCACCCCACTCATGGCGATCATGGCCATGAGCAGATGGCGCAGATCCTGCCTCACCTCAGTTCGCAGCTGCCCCATCTCTTGTCGGAGTCCGGCGCCCAGCTGTCCCATCTCTTGCCGCACATGGGAGAAGTCCTGCGCGGTTTCCTTGCGGAAGTCATGGGACTCCCGGCGCAGATCGCGCAGATCCTGCTTGACCTCCTTGAGGTCATTCTGCAGATAGGTGAAAGCCCAGTGCATATCGTCAGTCGTCGGCGGATCCGGCTTCACGTCGGGTTCAGGCATCGATCACTCTCAGGGAAGATAGGGGAGCAGCGGTTGCCATCCAATCGCAACCACCGTACCACTCTCCCACACAGAGGCCAGTAGAAAGGGTGTCACCTTTCGGTGCCATCCCGTGCCGGTAAAACCCCACTCTGGGCCACTCTGCGCGGACCGTGCCTCGCCTCCTCTTCTCCGCCATCGTAAACTTGGCCCTGTGATCTGGACCCCCTCTCCATATTGAAGCGAGTCAGACTCGATGCGCAGAAAGTTCCTTCTCTTCGCTGTCGTCACGGTCGGTGGCACTGCCGCCGCCGGTTACTACTGGCTCCCTGCCCTGTGGGCCTTTCTCCTGATCGCCCCGATCGTGCTGCTCGGTCTCTACGACATGCTGCAGACAAAGCGCACGATCATGCGCAACTTCCCGATCCTGGGGCGCGGCGATACATCATGGAGGATCTGCGGCCGAAGATCTATCAATACTTCGTCGAGTCTGATGTCGATGGCACGCCCATCAACCGAATCTCCCGCAATCTGGTATACCAGCGTGCCAAGCGGGACCTGGACACCATCCCCTTCGGTACCGAATTCGATGTCTACCGGGCCGGTTACGAGTGGCTGAATCACTCGATGGGTGCCCTCGATCCCCATGAGGTCGACCACGATCTGCGCGTTCGTGTCGGCGGCACCACTTGCCTGAAACCATACGAGGCGAGCATTCTGAACATCTCGGCCATGAGTTTCGGTGCCCTGAGCAAACAGGCTATCCTGGCCCTGAACGGGGGTGCCAAGATCGGCAACTTCGCCCACAACACGGGCGAAGGTTCGATCAGCCCATACCATCTCGAACCGGGGGGTGACCTGGTCTGGCAGATCGGCACTGGATACTTCGGCTGTCGCACGAAGGACGGTGGATTCTGCCCCGAGACCTTCGCCGAAAAAGCCCAACTCGACTCGGTGAAGATGATCGAGATCAAGATGTCCCAGGGCGCCAAACCCGGGCACGGCGGCATCCTGCCCGCCGGCAAGAACACACCCTTCATCGCCAGCATCCGTGATGTGGAACCCTACACGGATGTGATCTCCCCGCCCGCCCACTCGGCCTTTCATACACCTCTTGAGATGATGGAGTTCATCAAGACCCTGCGGGAACTCTCCGGCGGCAAACCAATCGGCTTCAAGGCCTGCATCGGTGTGCGAAGCGAGTTCATCAGCGTCTGCAAGGCAATGATCGAGACGGGTGTACGGCCGGACTTCATCACCGTGGACGGTGGTGAGGGGGGCACGGGTGCCGCGCCCCCGGAATACACAAATTCCGTTGGGGCACCGATGCGCGAGGGCCTGTCCTTCGTCGCCGATGTCTTGCTCGGCTACGATCTAAAGCGCGAGATTCGCATCATCTCCTCCGGTAAGATCATCACCGGCTTCGATCTGGTACGCGCTCTGGCAATGGGTGCCGACATGTGCAACTCGGCGCGGGCCATGATGCTCGCCCTCGGTTGCATCCAGGCCCTGGAGTGCAACAAGAATACCTGTCCCACGGGAATCACGACGCAGGATCCCAATCTGACGGCTGGACTGGTTCCGGAAGAGAAGTCGGTCCGCATTGCCAACTACCATGGCGAAACCGTCAAGAGTGTCGCCGAATTGATTGCCGCTGCAGGGCTATTTGCTTCCGGTGACCTGCGACGCTGGCACATCAATCGTCGCACGAGCATGGTTGATGTAAGCCGCTACGACGACATCTACCCCTATCCAGAGGCCGGTTGCCTGCTGCGTAGCGAGCCACCCGATTCGATGCGACGTGACTTCGACGAAGCAACCGCCGACACCTTCGCCGCCAGTTGCCAGCTGGTCCTGCCCTAGGAATCTGTCCGGGTAGTCGCTGTGACAGGCGAGGGCGCATCGTTGCCGATGTCTTGTCCTCTGTGTTGGTTACACTGTGACTTCCTCCCACCTGCGATCGGCCCGACCGTGTCGACCCCGCGCCATCTCATCCTCCTTCTTCTCGGCCTCCTGCTGGCGGGCCAGGCAGCTTCGGCCGCTGACCCGGCGCCCCAGGCAGCCCTCGCTGAAACCCCCCTCATCAGGCAGATCCTGGCTCGCG
>JABHDC010000206.1 GCA_018673255.1 Gemmatimonadota bacterium | reverse complement strand
TCTGACTGATCGCGGGGTGGCTGCTGAAAGAAGGGATCGGCAGCGGCTGCCTTCGTGGTGGGCAGGATCGCCACGTAGGAGCAGAATTCAAGCTGGTATTTCGGACTGGTGACGAAGAGGCCGAAATCGACGGCCTGCTCCACATGGGGCGACATGCGTGGCACGACAAGGACCTGACTGCTCCCCGGGACGCGACCCGACAGACCGCGTGGCTGCGGCGCCATGCCGGCCTTGGCTTCGAAGTTCCTGTCGAAGTAGCGGGTGATCCAGCCCCCTGAGAATGGCATGATCGCGGCGCGTCCCTCGATGAACCAGTTCACCTCATCACGATGAGCAGCCGCGAGGGCTTCAGGTGGGATGACGCCATCCTCGTAGGCATCGATCCATTGCTGGAACATGGCTCGAGCCTCGGGGGAGTTGATCGTCGTGTGAGACCGGGTCTCATCGAAAAGCGGCCAGACGCCTGCCAGGCGCAGCAACAACCAGGCGGGTGAACCCAGCGAGGGGTGGAGTCGCCAGGAGACACCGTATTTCCCCGTGCGTTCGCGGATCTGCCGTCCCATGGCCATCATCTCGGCCATCGTCGTGGGCGGCTTCTCCGGATCCAGGCCAGCGGCGGCGAAGATCTCCTTGTTGTACCACATCATGCTGACGCCGCCATAGAAGGGAAAGGCGTAGTTTGCACCCTGGTATTGCCCCATGCCACGCCAGAAGTTCGGCAGATAGCGATCACGCTCTTCGTCGTTGACGAGGCTGTCCAGATTGGCCAGGACATCGTAGTCGAGGAACCGGGGCAGGTCGTAGACATTGGCCAGATCGGGCGGATCCCCGGAGACGAGAGCGGCGATGAACTTCTCTGCAACTTCACCACCGCTGACATCGACCCATTTGACTTTCACGCCCGGCGTCTGGGCTTCGTAGTCGGCGATCATGCCGTTGATGTAGTCGGCGAAGGCATCACCCAGTGCGATCGTCCAGAATTCAAGGACGATCGTTTCGTCGTCAACTTCCGATTCAGAACTGCAGCCGGAGTTGCCCAGAGCCAGGCCGATACAAAGGGATAGAGCCAGGCACAGGCCACCCAGGGCGGCGATGGAAGAGCGGGGTTTCTTCACGCGATCAGCGCAGCAACGTGAGTGGACGAACCGAGGTGGCGGCGCCCGGTGTCTGCAGGCGAATCCAATAGACGCCCGTCGCGACCTGGGCACCGTCATCGGCACGGCCATCCCAACCGATCTCGTGCTCACCACCCGACAGCGTGGTGGTGACGAGGTTCTTCACGCGACGGCCCAGGACATCCCAGACGGCCAGATCCACCTGGCTATCAGCGGACAGACGGAAGCGGATGCGGGTCTGAGCGTTGAAGGGATTCGGGTAGAGATTGACGAGCCTGGATGCGGTTGGCAGCACGCCACCATCGGCTTCTTCAATCGCTGTGGGTACCTCTCCCGGCAAGCGGAAGTTGATGCCCGGCAATCGATCGCCATCCTCATCCACGACATGGGCGGCCATGGCCGATCGACCGGCCCGGTTGCCCACCTTGATCAACAGGCGATTCTCTCCCTGCCGCAGGCGGATGGGAATCTGTACGTCGCCCAGATGGAAACCGCGCGGCTCCGCATCGGTGTATACGGTCTCGCCATTGAGCACGACCCTGGTCACATCATCGTAGCCGAGCCAGATGAAGCCATCCTGGTCCTGCCAGGAGTCGACGAGGGTGAAGGCCAGACTCTGTATGTCGAAACCCGTTCCGTGGATCTCGCTGATCTGCAGGCGCTCGGCCGAATAACCGAGGTGTTCTATTTGTTGCCACTGTCCTTCACCGGCGGGCTGGCCAGCCAGGGGGCGCAGGTCGGCCTCGTTCGGCAGGGGTTGCAGTTCCATATCCATGCCTGGGAAGGGGCCGGCCAGCAACCAGCGGCGGATGCCGCGGCCGTAATACATGGTGCGACCCTCGGCGGCATTCACGGCGCGGGATTTGACGAAGTTGCGGCGGATCGTGTGGGGCGGGGGACCGACCAGGTGCATGCGACCCATGTCGAGGGTGCCGAAACCCTTGGCGGCGGCCAGGTAGAGATGTTCGAGATCGAGGGGGTTGAAGCCCATCAGGTAACTGCCCACAGCATCGGCGGCGACAGGGTCGGCACTGGCGACGATGACATTGTGCTGCACGTTGTCACCGCGCTGAGGCCCATTGCCCTCGGTACTCCAGAATCCTTCGATGACGGTGTAGGCCGCGGGATTGTAGGAGAACAGGTCGACGTATCCCTGCTCGGGGTTGTTGGCGGCGTGGGCCCCCTTACCGATGCCCGACCCATAGGCGAGGGGCGCCAGGACACCGACGTAGTTCTTGATGCCGAGGGTAGCGCCGAAGATCGTCGTCTTCATGGCCGGAATGGAGATGATCTTGTCAGCGTCGAGGACGACCTCAGGAACGTAGAAGCCCTCATTCCGGAAGGTGCCGGAGCCGTCCACGTGGAAGCCATACTGCGCGCCCTGCCAGGTCGAACGGGTCACACCCAGTCGCGACACAGGGCCCCCGGGGATCGGTTCGCGGCGATAAGAGGCGTAGTTCAAATCACTCGTATCGACGACGGTTGAGGTGCCACGGGCATTGGCCTCTTCGACGATGCGCAGGTAGGACAGGTCATCGAAGACGGGGTAGGGTGCAGACCAGCTGTCTTCAGTGGCGTAACTGGGGAAGCCTGGCTTGTCACGTCGGGGTGAGCCCGAACCGCCTTCAGCGATGGTTATGCTCGCCGCCGAGGTGTGATCCAGGAGATAGTCGACGACGCTTTTCACGACACGCAGATCGGTGATCTGCCCCGGGTGTTCTGAGCTGTCGTGCGTGTACCGTGAGCAGCAGTCGCCCTGAGAACCGAGATCGCCGCGATTGCTGACGCTGTTCACCTTGATCAGCACCTGGTCTCCCGGATCGATGACGTCGCGCAGAGAGTGTCCGGAGGTGTCCTGGTCGAGGGCACGGCGCACGATGGCATTCACCTGGGCATAGGTGAGAGGCGCATCGAGGGGGGCCGGTGCGTCGAGGCCAGGATCATTGGAGGTCGCCACGGCAACGACGGGATGTCCCTCGCCAAGGGTCAGCGTCCCTGGGCGTAGCAGGGGGAGACCATCCACCTGTAGCGGCTCGCCACCGGAGTCCTGCGAGTCGAGGGAGGTGATGACGAAGCTGGGTGGCACACCATTTGTCCCCAGATCGAGACCGATGATGGCGGCGGTAATGACGCCGAGGAACAACCAGCGGCGACGTGAGATCAGCGTTGGCAAGGCAACTCTTTTTTTGGTGGGGGGGAGGCTGCGGCATGTCAGAAATCTGTCCTGCACACAGCAACCTGACCGGGAGAAGATGGCGCCCTCAGTGGGGTTGTCAAGCAACCGTTTGGCTTGACGGCGGGGTCTGTGCGGTTGGTAGTTTGCCATACCGCATCCGATGACCCGGAATGGTCGATGACCGTTCCACCTGGACCTGGAGATGGCATGAACGTTCTGTTCATTCTCGCTGACCAATTTCGTGTCGATTGCCTGGGGCACATGGGCAACGATGTGATTCGTACACCAAACCTGGATCGACTGGCACGCGAGGGTGCCTCGTTCACGCGGGGATTCAACCAGGCGGCGCCGTGTGGCCCGAGTCGTATGTGTATCTACACCAGCCGCTACATGTGTTCTACGCGGGCGGTGAACAACATGACGCCCTTGCGTGACGCCCACGAGAGTCTGCCCCAGCATCTGCACGATGCGGGCTGGAATCCGGGCCTGATCGGCTACAATGGCTACACGCCAGACCCGGGGATTCTGCCGGCCGATGACGAACGCCGTACCCGTCTGGGATACGACAATTGCCTACCGGGGTTCGAACGGGTCTACTATCACGAATACGACAGTGTGGAGTATTTCGACTGGCTCAGGGAACAGGGATACGACGAGGAACTGCTCAGTCATGCAGCCATCCATCAACCGGATGTGCCGGCCGATGGCCCCGGTTCTCATCTGCCGCAGCACTTCCCAGCCAAATACACGGCAGAGCACTCGGAGTGCGCCTACGTCACGGACCGGGCCATCGACTACATCCGTGACCGACAGGCGTCGCAGGAGAAGGGCTGGGTGTTGAGTCTCAACTACATCAAACCCCATCCGCCAAACATCTGCTGTGAACCGTATCACGAGATGTATGATCCGGCATCGATGCCCGCCCCGGCGCGAGTTGCCGATGAGTTGTCGCCGCGTCACCCGTATCTGTCGCGTCTGGCACCGAGCGATCTGGTCGATGAGCAACATCTGCAGGAATACCAGGCCTGCTATTACGGGATGATCACGGAAGTCGATGACAATCTGGGACGCCTCTTTGCAGCTCTTGATGAGAGTGGTCAGTGGGAGGACACGCTCATCATTTTCTCCGCCGATCATGCCGAGCATCTTGGAGATCACTATCTCACGGGCAAAGGTCAGTTCTTCGACGGGGGAATGCGGATTCCGTATCTCGTGCGCGATCCACGACCGGCGGCGGACGCGACACGAGGCCAGCAGATCGAGAGCTTCGTCGAAGCCATCGACTCGGCGCCGACGATCATGGAGTGGCTCGGCGAGCCGATCCCCGATCGTTTTCAGGGGACCAGTGTCCTGAGCGTTCTGCATGGTCACCAGGCTGAACACAAGCAGAGCATTCACTACGAATTCGACTACCGCCAGGGAGCCCTTGCGGCCGGAGCAAGTGATCCGGATGAACACCTGCTGTGGGTCGTGCGCAATGCGCGGCACAAGCTCATCCACTTCGCTGATCCCACGATGCCGCCGATCCTCTTCGACCTGCACGAGGATCCTGACGAACTGAACGATGTCGCGGCAGATCCTGCTTGTGCTGGCCCCCTGCTGGTATTGACCCAGCAGTTGCTGCGCTGGCGTATGCGACACGAGGACCAGCGTGCCGAACACTGGTCGCAGACACTGCGTTAGGCCCGGAAAGACTGTGGTGACTCTGCGCAGTATCGCCGTGGGCGGCGCCATCAGTGTCGCAATCGGTGCGGGTGTGGCCTATGCGGACAATGCGATCCGAGGCTCCTATCTCGCCCTGGATTTCGGCTCGCCGGCAGCGCTGGCTATGCTGGCGGTCGTCGTCCTGTTCCTGAATCCTGTGCTGGGGCTGGTTCGCAGACGCTGGCAGTTGAGTGGCAGCGAAGTCGCCGTCGTGTACATCATGGCCCTGCTGGCCACGGCGATTCCATCCATGGGGCTCACCGGATTCTTCCTCAGCTATCTGACGGGGGCTCAGTATTACGCCAGCCCGGAGAATGAGTGGGCCACACTCTTTCTCGAACACGTACCGTCGTGGATGATCGTGCAGGATCCGGTCGCCGTTCGGCGCTATTTCGAGGGCAATCCGACGGGGGTCGTGAGCATCCCCTGGGGTGCCTGGATCGAACCCCTCGTCGCCTGGGGGATCTTCCTCGGCATCCTGTATCTGGTGATGGTTGCCATCTGTGTCCTGCTGAGACGCCAGTGGATGGAGCACGAGCGGCTGCTGTATCCACTGATGCAGCCTTCCCTCGCATTGATCGAGCGTGAATCGGGTGCATTGCTGCCCAGCGTGTGTCGGTCGCCGGCACTGTGGGTGGGGATGGCGATCCCCCTGTTGGTGGGCCTCATCAACGGGCTGCATGCCTACTACGAGTTCATTCCCATGCTGCAACTGGAAGAGCGATTTGCGCTGTTCCGACAGACCACGACGGTACGGGCCGCCCTGAGCTTCACCACCCTGGGTTTCACCTACTTCCTCTCATCGGATATCTCTCTCGGCATCTGGGTCTTCAATGTCCTGGCCAAGTGTCAGGAGGGTGCCTTCAACGTGCTCGGTATCGCCAGTGTTGAGACTATGGAGTGGGTGACGGTTCCCTACCTGGCCCATCAGAGTCTCGGGGCGATGGTCGTGCTTGTTCTGTGGGGGCTCTGGACGGCGCGTCGTCATCTGAGATCGACGGTCCGTACTGCGCTGCAACGGCAGACCAGCGCCCCTGGCGATGGCGATCGGCGTGCCGCCGATTCTGACGAAATTATGTCTTACCGCAGTGCCTGGCTGTCCCTGCTGTTGGGATTCCCCACGCTGTGGTGGTGGCTGTGGCGTACGGGCATGCCACCGTGGGCGGCGGCGGCGGTGCTGATCCTGGGGATGATCATCTTCGTGGGGTTGACGAGGATGGTGACGGAAGGGGGATTCTTCATCACGCGCGCGCCGATCAATCCCGGCAATGCCATCATCTCCGGTTTCGGGGTGGAGTCCCTGGGCACGGCTGGTGTTACCGGACTGGGCTACAGCTTCGTCTGGGTGGGGGAGATGCGGATCTTCGTCATGGCCGCCTGTGCCAATGCACTGAAGGTAGCGCAGACGATCGGTGGGAATCAGCGGCGCCTGCTGTGGGTGATGGCGATGGCCATCGGCCTCAGTGTCGCTGCTTCTGTCTGGATGGAACTGGCGCTCTGCTACCGCTATGGTGGCATCAACCTGAGTACGTTCCACACCTCGTTGGTGAACTACCCGTTCAACTTCATCTCACGAAATCTCAACAATACCACGCCGATCAACTGGCTTGGCTGGGGATGGTCCGCATGGGGTGGTGCGCTGATGGGCCTGCTGATGCTGGCGCGCCAACGCTTTGTCTGGTGGCCGATTCACCCCATCAGCCTACCCGTGAGCTCCATGTGGATGACGGACACGATCGTACTCAGTGTGTTCCTCTCGTGGCTGATCAAGCTGATGCTGCTGCGCTACGGTGGGCCCCGCCTGTACGAACGAGGCAAACCTCTGTTCATCGGTCTTGTGGTGGGTCAGTTCCTGTCGATGGCGGGGTGGGTCGTGATCGATGGTCTTGTGGGGATGATGGACAATCTCGTCTGGGGTCTGTAGAGGTCTCAGGCAAAACGGGTACGCGTTGACGAAGAGGCAGGATACTGTTGGTCAGGGCTGGTCATCTTACCTTTCGGCCCGTAGGGGCGGCCTGGAGACGGCGGCAACGTATCTGACAGTAGAAAGGGTGATGGACTGATGATGAGGTCGAGGCTTCTGCTGGTGTTGTTTCTCCTTTGCGTTGGCGGCCTGCAGGCGGAGAATGTGGCGCACCCCGTCGTGAATCCCATCGACGACACTGACATCTATCCGATCGCTGTCTGGGCGATGCCCTCCAATACGGCGCCCGCCTTCGCCGAGATGGGGGTGAATATCTTCGTCGCCGGTGGACGCGGCGTCGGGTGGTGTGACACGCTCGCGCAGAGCGGGGTCGCTGGCTACATGCACTGGAGCTCGTCGCGCCCCCGGGAGGAGGCAGAAAGAATCGCCAGCAGTCCCGGCTTTCTGGGCTGGATGCACGGTGACGAGCCGGATAATCCAGAGGTCATCGACGATGTCTTCCGCATCACCCGCCGGTCTCCTGAGAGTTTGCAGGATGCCTATGACGAGATGAGGGCATCCACCACGCCCGCACCGATGTATCTGAATCTCGGTCAAGGCCTGGCCAACGGACTGGCCCAGAGCACGCCGGACAGTGTCTATCCCGTCTTCTGCAATACGGCCGATATCGTCTGTTACGATGTTTATCCCACCTCGACGCAGGAGCGCGGTGTCGATCGACTGCATCTGACCGCTCGGGGAGTGGAACGCCTTCGCGCATTTGCCGGCCCTGACAAACCGGTGTGGATCTGGCTGGAGTGCACAGATCTGAACAGTGGCAAACGACGCGCGGGCAATCGGGCGCCCCATGCATACGAACTGCGCGCACAGGTGTGGATGTCGATCGTGCACGGGGCCGATGGGATCGGCTATTTCCCGCATCAGTTCAATCCGTATCGCGGTGGGCCGGCAGCGATCCCTGAAGTGATTCAGGCTGAGATGAGGTTGACGAATCATCTGTTGCATGCTCTGGCACCCGTCCTTCGCCAGGGCACCAAACAGCGATTGTCTGTCGACGCCCGGCCGGGACAGATCAGTGCCGCCCTCTGGGAGAAGGCCGGCCAGTCATTGCTCGTGGTTGTTAACATGCGCAGTGAGAGATCGAAGGCTCGCATCGCTCTGCCACAGCATATACCGAACCTGACAGAGTTGGGGGAGCACCCGACCGGCGCCGACGGTAGCCTCCTCGACCCGGGCACACTGCACCTTGACCTGCGGCCCTATGAGGTGCTGCTCTTCGTAGCCGGGATGGATCCGGCGGTTACCAGCTACTCCTATCCGGAGCCACCGACAGCGTCAGTTGCGCCATCTCCCGTGCCACCGGCTACGAATCTGGACCGATTGGCGGTGCAGCCAGATCGCAGGATCCAGTGGTCGCGTACGCAGAACACGCGGCTCGCCGTGCCCGGACTGTCCAAGGCACCAGATCTGGATGGCCAGCTTGATGATGACATCTGGACCTGGGCGGCGCCCCTCACGTCCTGGACGAATATCGCCGGTGAGGGCACGCCGAGGCTGCCGACGCAGGGGATGATGGGCGTGCACGATGGTCTCCTCTATATGGCCTTCCGCGCCGAGGAGACGCATCTGGACTCCCTGGTGGATCGTTATCAGGCCCTGTGGCGCAATGACTGTATCGAACTGTGGTTCGATCCGGCCAATGGCCGCACGAGTTTCGCGCATCTCATCCTGGCAGCGGATGCTCGTGTGCAGACAGAACGGACGATCCTGGATCACTGGGGAGAGGGTTGGCGTGACGAGGACTGGTCACCACGCATTGTCGCCAGGAGTGGGCGCGAATCTGACGCCTGGACCCTGGAGTTGTCCGTGCCCCTCGTGGATCTGGGGATCGACGCCGATGCGATGAGCCGCGGTAGCATCATCGCCTTTGATGCGGCGCGTGAGCGCAAGACATCGGGTGGCGAGAACTCGGTCTGGTCGCGGGGAGGATTCCGAGCGGCCGTCGACTTCGGCGAACTCCAATTCGGTCCCACATCGATCGTGCTGGCTGACGGGGTTCTCTACAACCACGCGTCGGCTGAACAGGATATTCGCCTGGAGATTCTGGTGTCAGAGCGGCTGGATGTCTCACCCGGTGCTGAATGGGAGCAGATGTGGCTGGATCTGGCCGTCGAGGATCGTGTCGTGCGGGTACCGGCCAGTACCCGGTCGGCACCGGGGCAGCTTCGACTGCTGGATCCGTCGCTCGAGGCGCGGGTGCCGGACGGAGGGCGTCTGCGGCTGGTGGTCAAGCAACCCTCGGGCGATCTGCTGGAGGAATTCGTCGCCTACCGGCCCCAAGCTGAGGATGGGCCGTAGAAGGTCCGGAAGTCCCGCCTGGGCAAGGGATCCGAGCAGATGGTCCGGGTGATCAGGCCGAGCGTTCGGGTCGGGCGATTGAAGCGCGATGTCGCTATCTTGGCGTGGGGTGTGGCTTATCTGGGCGCACCCGAGTGGAGTCATACGCGAGCTGAACTCGATCGGTTTGCCGAACCCTTTCCATAGCGAGGATCTGTAGATGGCGACGTTGCTCTTCATCCTGGCCGACCGCCTCAGTCTGCTGGCCGACAAGGGTGAGATGACGGCGCGGTACTACAACCCCGGTGACGTCTTTGATGACGTGCATCTGCTGACGACGAGCAACGATCTCGTCGATCCTGCCCGCATTGCGATCACTGCCGGCCGGGCGCGATTGCATGTGCACCGGCTGTGGCAGGGGGATGACCGGGTGAATATGGCGCTATCTCCCGTGCTGGCCGGGCGCTGGGCTCGACGCGCCATCGATCTGGCGCGCCGGATTGATATCGATGCCGTACGCACCGGCGACCGAGTGACCGGTTATCTGGGAGCTCGTATCAGCGAAGAGATCGGTGTACCCCATGTGCTTTCGCTGCATGCGGATCGTGAAGATCATCTGCAGCGCCTGGGACAGGGGCCGCATCGCTGGTTGATGAAGTGGGAGCTGCGTTATGCACGCTATGCCATGCCTCGAGCCGACACAGTCATTGCCGTCTACGAGTCGCTGAGGACCTATGCTGCCGCCTGCGGGGCGCGCAATGTGGAGGTCGTCTACAATGCGATCTGCCCTACGAGGGAAACGGCAAAACAGGATTATGGTCTGGCGGCCCCCCCACGCGTGGTCAGCGTGGGCCGGCAGATACGCGGCAAGGAACCCCTCGCTCTCATCCGTGCTTTCCAGGATCTGGATGCGCGACTGGTGTTGATTGGCGACGGTGAAGCGCACCAGGACCTGCGCCGGCTGGTCGAGCAGTTGAAACTGGAAGAGAAAGTCGAATTCATTGAGAGCATGGCGAACGAACAGCTCTGTGAAACTCTGACTGACTACGATCTGTTCGCCGTCCACAATGCCTATCCCGGAATCCCCAAGACCGTGATGGAAGCGCTGTGGCTCGGATTGCCCGTCGTCATCAATCGCGATCAGGTGCGGCCGGTGCCCGAGTTGTCCGGTGAGTGGCTGGATCGGGTCGATAACACGGTCGAGGGATACCAGGGCTCACTCCGTCGACTGTTGGGTGATGCCCAGGCGCGCGCCGAACTTGGGCAGCGTGGCCGGGCCTATGCAGAAGCCACTTTTGCCCCGAGGCAAGCAGAGGAACGTCAGGCGGATGTCTACCGCAGGTTGCTGGCGTCCTCTCCACAAGAAGGAGATACAGCAACATGTCCGTCCTGAACCTCGCCTGTGTTGGCGCCGGGAACTGGGGACGCAATCTGGTCCGCACCTTCAATTCACTACCCGATGTACATCTGAAGATGATCTGCGATGCGAGTGAGCCGGTGCGCAAGGGCATGGCCGCCCAGTATCCTGATGCCCAGGTCGTGGCCGACTACGACGACGTGCTCGCCAATTCCCAGATTACAGCCGTTGTGCTGGCCGTGCCGGCGATCGATCACTTCGAGACGGCGCGCCGGGCCCTGGAGGCGGGCAAACATGTGTATGTAGAGAAGCCCATCTCGTTGAGCTACAGCCACGCCTGCGAGTTGACCGAATTGGCTGAGGGAAAGGGTCTGACGCTGATGGTCGGCCACCTCATGGAATACCATCCGGGACTGGGTCTGCTGAAGCAGATTGTGGACGATGGTGAGTTGGGAGACATCCTCTATCTGTATGCAGAACGCGTGAATCTCGGTGTTGTGCGCAAGGATGAGAATGCCTTGTGGAGTCTGGCGCCCCACGACATCTCCATGATTCTGCATCTGCTGGAATCTGAGCCGGAGACCGTCAGTGCCCGGGGGTCCTGCTATCTGCAGACCGGCGTGGAGGATGTGGTCTTCGTGAATATGCGTTTTGCTGACGGCAGGATGGCGCAGATCCAGGTGAGTTGGCTGGATCCGCACAAGGCTAGAAAACTCACCGTCGTGGGCACGAAAAAGATGGTCGTCTTCGACGACATGGAGAGTTCGGAGAAGGTGCGGATCTACGACAAGGCGGCGGAGAAAGACAGCAAGTCTGGGGCCCTGTACGAGAGCTATGGGGAATCGATCACACTTCGTTTCGGTGACGTCGTCATCCCCCACATCAACTCCGCGGAGCCGCTGAAACTGGAGGCGCAGCACTTCGTGGAGTGTGTCGGATCGGGGCAGACACCACGAAGCGATGGCCGGGACGGGATGCGCGTCGTACGCGTGCTGGAGGCGGCGCAGACCTCACTCGAGGCCGATGGAGTGCCCACAACACTTAGCTAAGTGTTCCAACACCAGGCTGATGCCCACCGCAGCCCGGCTAAAGGTCCAGCGATCGGCATTATGCCTGTTTGGCGTCGGCCATCCATGACAGTTGCTCGTCACGAAGCAGGCCGTAGGCATAGAAGCTGACCCCATCGGCGCCAGTTGACCTGGCGGCGGCGACATCGTCCATGAGGGCCTGCCGGCTGTCGTATTGTCCGTGCAGGGGGACGAAGATCTCAGTTGGCGACCGGTAACGGCGCCGGGCCACATCGGCATCTGCCGGGTTCTCTGGCGACATCATCACTCGGTCGATCTGCGCATTCACCCTCGCATCCAGGTCCGTTCCCAGGCTGTTGTCGCCGACCGGTTGGTGGTAGGTACGGCTACCGGCATCGTGGATGAGGGCGACGATCTCCTCCCACAGGCTTGTGGTCACTTCACGGCAGATGCCCAGGTAGGCAGCCAGTGCGCCATCGAAGGCCGTCTCAAGCCAGTCGTCATCTACAACCTGCGCATCCTCGGTGGTCGGCATGCGGGCCAGATGGATCTGGAGCCAGTTGGCCACCTCTTCACGCAGGTGGGTTGCCGGTATACCGGCGGTCTCGGCCTTCGCCAGCATCCCTGGATTCCAGTCGAGGGACAGCAAGAGCTGGCATCTGGGTGTCAGGGGCGCCCGACTCTTGCTCGGCAGCGCCATCGGGTGCCGATACAGTGATTCCATCCACACGACGGATGGCTTGAAGCTCGCCAGCACATCCTGGGTCAGTGCCCGGAAGTAGGCGGCGACCTCGTCAGCACCCAGGCTCAGGGCGCCTCGATGTGGCTGGCCGAAGGGGTCGTGGCGCGCGAATTGGGGGTGAAGATCGCTCAGTTCATCCTGGAAGTTGTAGATCATCCACAAGGACCAGTCGATGCCGAGTTCCCGCACAGCCTCTGCGGCTCGGGCCAGCTCATCGGGATCTCCCACGAGCCGGCTCAGGCGCGGGCGGATCGGTGTATCTGCATACAGCGACTCGTTGATGCCGAAGAACACGGCGCCATATTCTCCATAACAGATCGGCATCGTCGGATCCGCAGGTTGGAAGAAGTCGGCGCGGTGGTAACACGGCGTGACGATGAGTTCATCGCAACCACTCAGACTCACGCGATCCAGCGCGGCATCGATATTCGGACGTTGCAGGGCCCACGGGTAGGCATAGAGAGCACTGCGCAGGGACGCATGATCTGCCATGATATGTATGGTAGCCTGGTGAGAGACAGGGTTTCGCACGTCGCGCCAGCGTGCTTACTTGTCGCTGACGAGAAGTGTGTGTGATGTTCCGAACTGCGCAACCTACCTCAACCCGACGAGGCCTGCCAGCCTGCGCGACGTCATTGGTAGATCGGCTTGAACTATGAGAATTCGACTGGCTGTCATCGGCTGCGGAGGACGTGGCCGCCACCATCTGGAGCGTCTTGCCCCATTCAGCGATGTGGAGATCGTTGCCATCGCCGATGCCTCGAGCGCGGCACGCGATGCGGTGGGTCAGGAGTACAGCGTCGAGGCGCGTTACCCGGATATCCAGTCGTTGCTGGATTCGGTCGAGGTGGATGCCGTCGTGCTGGCGACGCCGGCTCATCTGAATGCAGAGACCGCTGCAGTCAGCCTCGAACGCGGCATCGATACACTGATGGAGAAGCCACCGGGGCTGAATGTCGATGAGACCCGTCATCTGAGAGATCTGGCCGCTTCAGCAGGTGCAAGGGCTATGGTCGCGTGGGATCGTCGCTTCAATCCCTGGATCTCAAAGGCTCGCGCTGCTGTGGCTGAGCATGGACCCGTGCTGCAATTGGTGGGTGAATTCCACAAGCCGACCCAGACAATCCATGACCCGCGGTTTCCTGAGCAGCTTCGTGACAACATGCTGCTGGAGACACCGATCCACACGATCGATGTGGTGCGAGCCATGGCCGGTGGCGAGGTGGCCGAGGTGCATTCGGTCGTGCGACGTGCTACAGGCGACTACAAGGACATCCACGCAGCCCTGGTGCATTTCGACAATGATTGTGTCGCCCAGCTCACACACAACTACACGGCAGGTGGAAGACTCGAACGGTATGAGATTCACGGCGTGGGGATCTCAGCCTATCTCGAAGGTGTGGTGGAAGGCGAGATCCACATCATCGATCAACCGGTCGTACCGATCGTGCTGGATGGGGCCATGGCAGGCGAAACGGATGCAGCGACGGCGCAGGCGCGCTACTTCCTCGACTGCGTGCGCGACGATCGGCCGATACAGCTACCAGCGGCCGACTTGAATGAGGCGGTGAAGACGATGGAATTGTGCACGGCTATTCTGCAGGGCATGAGAGACTGAGACGATGACAACCGAGATCTCCCGCTGTGCCTGGGCCGGTGACGACCCACTCATGCAGTCCTACCACGACCACGAGTGGGGGACACCCCTGCACGATGACCAGCAGCTGTTCGAATTCCTCGCCCTCGAGGGCGCCCAGGCCGGTCTGAGCTGGTCGACGATTCTGAACAAGCGCGAAAACTACCGTCGCGCCTTCGACAACTTCGACCCGCACAAGGTGGCACGATACACGGAACGCAAGATCCAGTCGCTGCTGCAGGACGCGGGTATCGTGCGCAATCGTCTCAAGATCCGCGGTGCGGTGCAGAATGCGAAGGCCTTTCTGGCCGTCGTCGAAGAGATCGGTTCGTGGGATGAATACATCTGGCGATTCGTCGACGGCGCGCCGATCCAGAATCACTTCGCGGCCATGTCTGATGTGCCGGCCGAGACGGAGCTCTCGAAAGCCATGAGCAAGGAATTGAAGAAGCGCGGCTTCACCTTCGTGGGGCCCACCATCTGTTATGCCCTGATGCAGGCGACCGGCATGGTAAATGATCATGTGCTGGATTGTGATCGACATGCGCCGGTTGCCAGGCTGGCCTCGATGAGGAAGCAGCAGCCGGCCCCAAAGCAGAGCCGCGGTCGGCGATGACCGGTTTCCCGCTCAACGACTCAACCTTGCCTGATGAGAGTGGCGGTCAGACCCGCTGGAAGGGCAATGAGGAGATCGCCGCCAAACTTGAGCAACTGGCGGACTTCCTCGTCATCGGTGGTTACGAACCGTCCCACGCGAATCGGTATCGGCGCCTGGCCCACACGGTCAGATACTGGCCCGAGTCGATGGAGGCACTACGCCACGAAGGGCGGCTCCGAAGCTTCCACGACGTGGGCCCGACGAATCGATTCATGATCGAGCAACTTGTCGACACCGGCACCTGTGACAAGTGGGCCGACTGGGCGCGGCGCGTCCCGGAAACGGTCCTCGAACTCAGCGCGATTCCCGGCGTGGGCGTGAAAACAGCGGTCGTGTTCTATCAGGGGTATGGGATCGACAGCCTGGCTGGCCTGGAGCGTGCGCTGGAGATGAATCGCCTGGGCGATATCCAGGGCATCGGTCCGAAGACGGTCACACGGATCCGGCAGTATATCGAGGGCAAGGCGCGCGGCGATCTATAGGAGACGTCATCCTCTGCCAAAGCGAAACCCGACAGGCGCGCTGGCCTGAGGAGCACGTCGATCTGCGCAGCGATCGGCTCAGTCCTGCTTCTCTGCAGGCACCAATTGCAGCACTGCATCCCAATCCTCAATCGGCAGGGAAGCGACGTACCCCGTGTGGAATTCCTCCAGCGGAATCTGGTCCCAGCACGGTACGTGATGCACCACATCGGCTGGCAGCTTCTGCAGGATCGCGCCATAGGCATGCTCCAGCAACCGGTAGCCGGAGGTCGCCGATCCCGTGAAAGCCGGGTGGGGCCCGATCACGCCGAGTTCGACCATGCGCTCGTCGAGCAGATCGGCCACTTGAGCCAGCAACTCAACACGTCGTTCCCACGTGGTGTCCGCCTTTACTGCCTCGCTGATGAGCGGATCCATACGGTTGGCCAGATGCGGCAGTCGCTGGAAGAATGGATAGAGCCACTTGTCGTAGGGGAAGTAGGTGCGATTCAGCAGGAAGGCGAGTTCGATCGACCACTTCAGGCAGCGTGAGAAGGCAGTCCAGGCATAGACCTCGTTGCCTCGCAGCACCGCTCGATTGAGCGCATAGAGCCCCATGCCCGAGGCGTAACGACACCAATGAGAGATCCGCCGCAACCAGACCGGCTCAGGATAGTAGGCCTCGAAGGCCTGCCGAATGTGTGTCAGTTCACCGGAGGGGTCGTGCCAGATCTGGCCATTGATGACGTGTATAATGTCGACTTCAGGAATGTCGAGCCACTCGGCATTCGATGTGGGCGCACGAGTGAGTCCGATCGTCCGACTCAGGAAAGCCGGCAGCGACTCCGGGGCGATGCCGTGTCCCGCCACGTGCCCGTCGCGCAGTGAGACGCCACCGAATTCATCTGGCAATTCGGGCACAACCTGATCCAGGATCTTTGACCCGATTCGTGCGTGAACCGATGCGGGCATGAGGATGTCCACCCGCAGGCCCCAGTGGTGGTCGCGCGACAACTCGTCGTCCATCTCCAGGCACTCGGACCCATACCCGAGGAACCCACAGGCCATCTGATCCACATCGCCGGGAAAGTGACGATGGAGCAGGGGCTGCACGATCTGCTGAAAGAACGTCTGACTCGTTTCGAGGATGCCCATCGCCATCAGGTGCCGGGCCTGAGTCGTTGCCACAGACGCCGCCAGCGTGGCAGTTCGCGTGCCGGGCCATAGTGTTCACCCCAGTGCGTCGCCAGACGCTGGGCCTGGTCCTGAAGCTTGAGCTGCTCCGCTTCGTCCAGCGGCCGGAAGCGGCGGGCCCACTCGATGTTCTGCTGCAGCTCCTTCTCTGTGTACATACCTACCACCGCGGTCCCCACACCTGGCAGCGATAGAGCCCACCGAAGGGCCAGTTCGTAGTCGAAATCGGGGATCACCGCCTCGATCGCTGAACGGCGGCGTTCCTCCTGCTCGGTGGTTGCGTATATCATCTCCTCTGCGCCACCGTAGACCTTCATGGCAGCGACGCCCACATTGTTCGCCACCGCCGTTGGCAGGACACTGTGCTCAAAGCCATAGGTGATGCTGTCGGCGAAGTTCAGGGCCACCATGATGACGTCGATGCCGCCCTCCTCCACACAACGCAGGAGGCGGCCCGGCAGGTGATGGCCGGTGACGCCGATGTAGCGTGTCAGCCCTCGACGTTGCGCCTCGCGCAGGCCGGCCAGGGCACCATTCTCGCCCAGGACCTGATCGGCATCCAGGCTCCCCAGAGAGTGCACGTAGGCGAGATCGACGGCATCGGTGCGCAGATCGCGCAGCGCTTCTTCGAGCTTGCTGATCGCCTCCGCCCGATCGGCGGTGAAGGTTTTCGTCACCAGGAAGACCTCGTCCCGCCGTCGTGGCAGGATCTGCGCCAGCTGCTTCTGCGCCCGTTCGTAGGCGGGGGCCGTGTCGAGATAGGTGACGCCCTGATCGATGGCTGATTCGAAGAGAGCGACCGCATCGGCATCATCCAGTCCCATACCACCCGGTGCCGTGCCCAGACCCAGGATCGGTACCCGTTCACCTGTGCGACCCAATACACGCTGAGGCAGAGAATGGGATCCCATCATGCGCCTCTTTCGGCAGGGATGTCGGTGGGATCTTCTACATCGATTCGTACCTGGAATGCAGCATACAGCATCGGATTCTGCAGGGGCACAGGCTGTCTCCGGAAGGGGGGTGGACGGCGCAAAGTTCATCTACGCCATGGGCCAGGGCAAACCACAACCGAGCAAGTGATGCCTCTTATCAGGTGTGGGCCTTCACGTCGCTGAGGGCTCTTCGTAGATTGCGCACGTCCTTTCTGCATCCTCCACTGCGAGCCACCGTCCGTGACTGAGCAACAGCACAGACCCGAAGCCGATGCGTTGCAACAGACCCATGGGGCCGTGCGGCAGCTGCGCCAGGACCTGAGTCGCTGGCTCGACCAGAGCAGTCTCATGGATGGTCCTCATCGCAATCACGGCGGTGAGGACGAGGCCAACTATGCTCTGACCTGGTTTCCCCACTATCTGGTGACAGGTGAAGCGGCGATCATCGATCGTTTTCAGTCGCTGCTGGCCGATCTGCTCACCTGGGTGCGCACTGACGGCCACCACGGCTACGAGCCGGAGGCCGAGGCGCATCACGGCACTGAACCTTTCCTGCTGTTTCTGCCCCGCTACCTGGCGCTGTGCCCTGAGGATACCGGTGCCCTCGAGGCCCTGGAAGATGCGGCCCATCACATCGGCAACTGGGTCGAGGAGATCCCGGCCTGGTACGATGAGGCGCGGGACTGTTTCCACAGCTGGAAGATTGGCAGTCGGGTCATCGGTGATGATCCGCGCTACGCCATCGAGGTCGCCGAACACCTGCGTTTTGTCCACATCGCCCTGGCGGCCCATCGTGTTTCCGATCAGACGGAAAGCCGCTACCTGACATGGGCGCTGCGATATGGCCGCAAACGGGCTGAACGTCTGCTGGCCGCATCCGGACAGGTGCCCCTCGCCTGGAATCAGGCCGGTGAGCCCCTCTACTGGGACCAGGTCCGGGACCGACCTGAGATGAAGGGCATGGTGGCGCTGGCTCACAAGGTCGACGGTGACCCGCTGGCAGGTGTCGAGAATCACCTGGCATCCGGTGCGGTGCAGTGCTACGGCGATCTCTATGAGGCGTCGGGTGATGAGATCTTTCGCGACGCAGCGCGCAGACTGGTGGCGCCCCTCATCGGGGAGATCGGTGATCGTTTCGGTGACGTAAGTGCTGTGGCGATCTCCCACTATCGCCAGGTCTTTGGGGATACCGGCTTTGATGCGGAGCTGATGGCGGTGATCGACAGCTTTCCCGTGCCAAGCGACGCACCGTTGACGCTCATGCTGCCGGAAGATGCCACACGTCGCGAGCCGGGTCCCGGAAAACGCTCGGATATGCTCTACTGGGGCGAGTGGGGGGAGGACGGTTCAGCGAGACCTCTGATTCAGCCCTCCACGGCGGCTCTGACGCTGGCTTACCAGCTGACGGGTGATGTGGAGTATGCCCGGCGGGCGCTGGATCAGGCGTCGCGTAAGTTCAACATGGCCCGCAGAATCCTTCGCGGTGGGCGCGAACATGCCGACATGGGGGGCGCGATCTGTTCCGTCGCCGCCGGTCACGGCCGAAACTGGGGTGCCGGCGCTGTGACCGGTTGTTACGGCCCCCTGCTGCTGGGTGCACGCGATGCCTTTGGTGCCGTTCGTCCCACGGTGGTGGTGAGTGATCGGGAGGGAACGCAGCGAATCCCGGAGGATGTGCTCAGTCTCGTGCAACCCGCGGTGGCAGGGGAGGGTGAGTTGTTGCTCTACAATGGCAGTGATGTCCCGCAGGATCTGGCATGGCGCCACGGCACCGGGCAGGACGTGCCGGTGAGTCTGGCGGCGGGTGAGACGAAACGATTTCCCCTGGTGGCTACAGTAGAAAGTGAGAAGAGTCTGTGACGATGAATCCGGAGACCCACCCTTTCGCCGGTCTCGATGGGGCCATGGCCCACGAGCGTACGAGCAAACCTCGAACGCACGGGCTGACGATGGTCGCTGATTGGGGGATGGGACTGCAACAGCAGCGCGATCTGACGCACACGGCAGGAGATCATTTTGACTTCGCCAAGATCGCTGTGGGCATGTCCAGGCTCTATGCGGCAGAGCTGTTGACGCAGAAGATCGATCAGTATCTGTCGATGGTGATCGAGCCCTTCCCCGGAGGGCAGTATCTGGAGTATGCGGAAGTTCACGGGCAATTAGACCGATACCTGCCGGCCTGTGTTGAGGCCGGCTATCGGTGGGTCGAAGTGTCGGACAACATTGCACCGGTCACGATCGACTGGAAGCGGGACGTCATCCGCCGTGCCGTGGAAGAATTCGGTCTGAACGTGCTGGGAGAAGTGGGAAAGAAAGAGGGGATCGGCAACTCGATCCCTCTCCTCGACAATGCGCAGGCCTGCATGGACGCGGGAAGCCGTGTGTTGCTGCTGGAGGCGGCGGAGATCTTCGACGAGGATGAGGAGACGGCGCGATCGATCGATGAGATCGTGAAAGCTGTTGGCCTGGAGAAGGTGATGTTTGAGTTGCCGGGTCCATGGATCTCCAATGTCCATCACCATGACATCCACCGGCTCAGACGCGAGTTGATCGACCGATATGGCACGCAGGTCAATATCGGCAACTGCTCCGCCAGTGATCTGATGTCGCTGGAGGCCTTCCGCCGCGGCCTCGGCGTGAATGCAGGCAGCTGACATCATGGCAAGGGCAGTGACATGAAGGCGCTCATCCATCGTCGCATACCGGGCACCTGGGGAGGTTCACTGGCGACGGATGTGTACCTGCCGGATGGTCCGGGACCATTTCCTGTGGTTCTGGAACGGACGCCCTATCATCGACGGGGTCTGGAGACACTCGCACCGCGTTTCGTCGAGGCAGGTTATGCCTATGTCACCCAGGACTGCCGCGGGAAGTATGACTCTGATGGCCTCTTCATGCCCCTCGTACACGAGGCCGAGGACGGGGCGACGAGTCTTGACTGGATCGCCGAACAATCCTGGTGCAATGGTCGCATCGGCATGTGGGGGCGTTCCTACCACGGGATCGTCCAGATCCCGGCCGCCATGGCGCAGCATCCGGCCCTGCGCTGCATCGCGCCTTCAGTGGCACCGGGTTCCTTCTTCCGCGACTGGCTGCGATACGATGGCTGTTTTGCCCTCGGCAATGCACTGCGCTGGGGCCTGACGCACGCCACGTGCCGTACGCAACCGGCGATGAGTCACTTCTCCTGGGATGAGTTGCACCGCCTGCAGGGCATCGACCAGATCGCCACGCGCACAGGTTTTGCCACGCCCTGTCTGTCGGATTGGGTGGGCCATGATACATACGACGACTACTGGTCTGCCCTCGATCAGGATCACATGTACGGCCGTGTCACGGTGCCCGGCATGCACGCGGGAGGCTGGTTCGACCATCTGACCCGAACGCAATACGAAGCCTATCGTGCCATCACTGATCGCGGTGGCTCTGACGCGGCCCGAAACGGGCAACGGCTAATGATCGGACCCTGGGGACACCAGTCGATCAGCACACGCGGCGAAAGTCACACTCGCTACGGCGACTGGGACTTCGGGTCTGCCGCCGATCTGGATGTGATGGATCATGAGCTGCGTTTCCTGAATCTGCATCTGCAGGACAGGGACGATGGCATCGCTGACGAGCCGCCGGTGAAGGTCTTCCTCATGGGGGAGAATCGCTGGGTCGATCTCGAGGACTGGCCCGTACCGACGGCCATCGTGGAGGACTGGGATCTGGCCGGTGGACCTGCAGGCTCCAGTGATGACTGGGGGTCGCTGCGGCCGGATGGTTCAGCGGCGCCCGGCGAGAGGGTCTTCGTCTACGACCCGGCGGACCCGGTGCCGACGCTGGGCGGCGCTGTCTACTGGGGGCTCGAGCAGCGGGGCCCAGTCGATCAACGCCCGAATCTCAAGCGGTCCGATGTGCTCTCATACCGCAGCAATCCTCTGCCACGATCTCTTACGGTGATCGGCGATATCGAGCTGTCGCTGCATATCGCCTGCGATCGGGAAGACACTGACATCGTCGCCCGTCTCTGCGTCGAGGAGCCGGGTGGCGCCGTGATCAGCCTGAGTCTCGGTTCATTGCGGTGCAGGTACCGGGACGATCCGACCTCTGCAACTCCTCTGGAAGCGGACACGCCTACGGCCCTGCGGCTGCGACTGGGGCAGATTGCCTATACCTTCGCGCCGGGCAGCCGGATCGTGCTGAGTGTGACGGGGTCGGATTTTCCGCGAATTCTGCCGCATCCCAACCGAATCGCGCCCCTCTTCGAGGGGGATCCCCTGATCGCCCGCACGAAGATCCTCCACGGCGGCCAATACCCATCGCGCCTGCATCTGCCTGTCGTGGAAGGTCTCTGAGATGAAGGTGCGACCTCAGGTTGTTGTGTTCGATTTTGACTACACGCTGGCAGATTCCTCCGACGGGGTCATCGACTGCGTGCAGTCGTCGCAGCAGCAGATGGATCTGCCCGTGTCCGATCCGGAATCGATCCGTCGCACGATCGGTCTGTCCGTGCCGGATACACTGGCGTGCCTCAATGGTGAACATCTCAGAGTGCGATCCGATGAGTTTGGCCAACTGTTTCGCTCACGCGCTGATGAGGTGATGGTGGGTCACACTCGCCTCTATGACGGTGTACCACAGATGCTGGCTGCCCTGGCCGACAATGACATCACCTGTGCCATTGCGACGACCAAATACCGTTACCGGATCGAGCAGATTCTGACGCGCGATGGTCTGATGGATGCGATCGCCGCGATTGTGGGGGCTGAAGACGTGCAGGCCCACAAGCCGGACCCCGCATGTCTGGTGTGTGCGCTCGAGCGCTTGCGATTCTCTCCACGACAGGCGATCTATGTCGGGGACAGCGCGCCGGACGCTGAGGCGGCCCAGCGAGCCGGAATCGGTTTCGTCCTCGTCGAGACGGGACTGGCAGCACCGGAAACCTTCGAGACCTTCCCGCGCCTGACACAATTGGCACACGTGAGAGACCTGCCGGCATGGCTGGCGGGGATGGAGACAGAATGAGGCAGTCGGCACAGGCTTTTGCCCCGGGGAATATCTCAGGGGTGTTCAAGATCATCGCCCACGACGATCCCTCGCAGATGCACTCACTGGGGCTGGGCTACACCGTTCGGGAGGGCGTGACGGCCACCGTCACACCGCGGGAAGTCCAGGGCGTTGGCGTCACCTTCAATGGGGAAGTCATCGACTTTCCGACTGTGATCGGGCTCGCGCATCGGCTGGCGCCGGATGTGGGCCTCGCCATCGAACTGAAGACGCCGCTGCCACTCAGTTCCGGTTTCGGACTCAGTGGAGCATCGGCCCTGGCCACGGGATTCGCGATCGATCACCTGCTTGAACTGGGCAAGACACGCAACGAACTGGCCATGCTTGCTCACGTATTGGAGGTGGAGCAACTGACCGGATTGGGCGATGTGTGCGCCCAGTACCACGGGGGATGTCTGGTGAAGCTGCAACCGGGTGATCCGCTGGCCGCGCAACGACTGCCCGTGGAAGATGGCGTGGCCATGCATTATCGCTATTTCAGCCCCATCCGCACGCGAGATATCCTTGCAGACCCGGTCCGTCGACAGGCGATCAATGAGGCAGCCGATGCCGCGTTGGGGCGCCTGGGAGAGCTGGCCGACCTGCCATGGGTCGAACTGGCCACCACGATTGCCATCTCCCGCACTTTCGCCGAAGAGAGTGGCCTGCTGGCCCATGAGGGTGTGCGCCAGTCCATTACCGAGGTCGAGAGAAAGGGGGGAACGGCGTCGATGATCATGCTGGGCAATGCCGTTTACAGTACGCTGCCCTTCACAGGATCCTCTGCCACATCTCTATCGACACGCGCTGTCGAAGGGGGCGAGCCCGATGCTTGATCCCGAGACAGACCCCAGGCCCGATACAGGGTCCGACGTACCCGAGAGCCACCCCCGCTATCTGTCGCTGAAACTGCGCGATGCCATCGTGGCCGGTGTCGATGCCGGCATGACGTCGGTACATGGGTTGATCGCCCACGGTCGAGGCGAGGCCTTCGACTACCTGCTTGGAGAGGTGACCGGTCCCTGGGCGACGACGGCGATCGAGGCTTCTGCAGCGCGTCTGCTGACGGCAAGACATGCCGTCCTGTCGGTCAATGGCAATGCGGCGGCCCTGGTCGGCGCTGAACTGGTGGCCTTGAGCCGGGTGAGTGGTGCGCCCCTGGAGGTCAATGTCTTCCACACGTCTGCGGACCGCGAACGTGCCATTGCAGATGGCCTGCGCCGTCACGGCGCCGAGGAGGTGCTCCTGCCCGATGCCGACACGGTCCTGCCAGGCCTCGACTCGAATCGGCGCTTCGTTCACCCCCGGGGTATCCTGGAGGCAGATGTGATCTTCGTGCCACTGGAGGATGGCGATCGGTGTCAGGCGCTGCGGCAGCTGGGTCGCGAGGTGATCACTGTCGACCTCAATCCCCTGTCGCGGACGGCCCGCACGGCGAGCATGACCATCGTTGACAATGTCGCCCGAGCCCTGCCACTGCTCGTGGAGTGTGTCGAAGCCCTGGCCGGTCGTTCGCAGAGCGATCTGCAGGAGATCTGGACGAGTTACGACCACGCCGCGATTCTGGCTCAGGCTGAGGCCAGAATCCGGAATGGGGCTGACTGAGGTGTCAGCCGCTGGTCCCGGGAGGTGTGGTGCAGAGGTCGACGAGTTCGGCGATCCGCTCCGAGACATCGCGCCCGACCTTATCGAGCAGGGCCACGGCCGTGTCCGGCATCAGCTTCATGGAACCCAGCACATCCGGTGACCACAGTCGCGGCTCATCCTGCAGGTAACTGAAGCCAAGTTCCTTGGCCAGATTGTCGGCCACATGCAGGACACAGGTCAGGTCTGACGGATCTGGGCCCGTGGTGTGATGCGTGCCCACGGCCTCGACCAGCTGTTCGCCCACCTTCGACTTGAGCAGCAGCAGCCGCCCGAGCAATTCGTGGTTGGCCACATCACCGGTGGCCTTCTCGGCCTGTCGGAAGGGCACACCCTCACTGTCCATGTGGGTGATCAGCTCCTGGAAATGATCCCAGAAGAAGAAACCGAGGATCAACTTGCCACAGTCGTGCAGCAGGGCGCCGATCCAGTAGTCGTTGAAGGGCACCGGCTTGCGCAGTGGCAGCAGATCTCGTTTGACGAGCCGGTCGCTGATGATGGCGCAGGCGACGCAGTGCTCCCAGAATCGACGCAGATCAAATAGCGACTCGTCGGGCTGGACGAGGCTGTTCATCAGCTTGATCTGCTGCGCGATCGTGCCCACCTGGCGGAATCCCAGACGGACGATCGCATCGTGCAACGTCCAGCCGCCCTTGTGTCCGCTACCGGCGAACAAGGGTGAGTTCACCACCTGCAGCAGCTTATGCACGATCGCCGCATCGGCCGTGAGTACTTCCGCGAGGTCCGTAACCGACGGCTCCGGATCTTCGACCATGGTCATGATACGCAGCGCCACTTCGGGCAGGGTCGGCAGGGTCTTCACCGTGCGCAGCCGGTGTGCGATCAATTCCTGCATGTCATCAAAGGGCAGGGAGGCGGTCTCATCCGAGAAGATTTCGCCGATTCCACGCTCGTGGAAGACGTGCTCGATGCGCTTCTGCAGTGAGCCATCACTGCTGCCATCGAGAGCCTCTTCGTGGAAGACCATCCAGACATCTTCCATGTGGGAACACAATAGTTCGTAGTGCTCGTCCAGGTACTTGGGAATCAGCAGGAAGAGTGGGATTCGGCCTTCCTGATTCAGCGCCGACAGGGACGTCTTGCTCTCGGTCTTGCTCGCCATCACGACGGCGACGCAGCGAATGCGGGCGCCATGCTTCTGCGCCGCGCCGAAACCCTCGTAGAAGCTGTGGGCGACGATGAGATCGAGGCCGTAGCGATAGTTGAGGACCAGCATCAAGTGGCGCAGGAGGGCCGGTTGCTGGCCTTGGGCGCACACGATGAGGGCGTAGTCGCTGCCATTGTCGGAGGATTCGGACATAGTAGTGTGAATCTACGGGTGGGAGGCAGTCCCTACAATGAGACCGGTTACCCGCGTGGGCACATTGATGCAGGTCGCAGTCCGGGGTTAGATTGGCCGCACGCCGTGAAAGCCAGTGCGCCCGGAAGCCGACCCGAAGGATCCCGATGTCGAATACGCCCAATGTCCTCGTGTTGATCTCCGACCAGCACAGCAAACACCATCTGGGTTGTTATGGCGATGAACTGGTTCGTACGCCACATCTGGATCGCCTGGCATCTGAGGGGATGCGCTTCGACGACGCCTATACTGCCTCTCCCGTCTGTACGCCCAGTCGCATGGCGTTCATGAGTTGCCGCCGCCCCAGTGCAACGCAGGTGTGGTCGAATAGCCATGTGCTGCATTCGGGCACCCCCACCTGGGCCCACGCTCTGGGGGCGGGAGGCGTCGACACCGCACTGATCGGCCGCATGCACTTCAATGGACCTGACCAGCGCCATGGTTTTGCCGAACGCCCTCTCGGCGAATACGGGGCGATTCACCCGGGGGCACCGCGCCAGGGCGCACCTCTGTTCTCCGCCGTACCTCAGTCGACGACAGGCCAGAGCCGGGTCGCTGTCGAGATCGCCGGTGCAGGTACCACGAGTTACCAGGCCCTGGATGAGCAGGTCTCTGAAGCGACCTGCAACTGGCTGCGGCAGCGGGCGACGGGAGCCCAGAAACCCTTCGCCGCAGTGGCCGGCTTCCTATTACCGCACTGCCCCTTTGTCGCACCCAAAGACCTCTTCGACTATTACTATGACAAGGTCGACATTCCTGAGCAGCCATCGGCAGAGAGTCAGCCACCGGCGGTGGTGAATTTTCGCCGCAATCGTGGCATCCTGGAGCCACTGCCCGAGGAACGGGTTCGGGTGGCCCGGGCGGCCTACTACGGCATGTGCGAACATCTCGACCGTCAGATCGGTCACATCCTCGACTGTCTCGATGACACCGGACTCGCCGAAGATACCCTCGTGATCTATGTCTCAGACCACGGAGAGATGGCCGGTGAGCATGGTTGCTGGTGGAAGAGCAATTACTACGAGGGCTCTGTGGGCGTACCGATGATCGCTCGATGGCCGGGTGAGGTGGCCGCCGGTTCGGCATCTCGAGAGATCTGCAATCTGATGGATATCGGTGTCACCCTTGCTGATCTGGCTGATGCCCCCCAACTGCCCCAGGCGGATGGACAATCTCTGGCGAAAACTCTGCGCGGGGAATCTGATCCCTCACGGCCGGGACAGACGTTTTCCGAACTCGGTCCAGCGGGCGGGGATGCGCCATCCCGTATGATCCGTCGCGACCGATGGAAGTTGACGAAGTATGGCGATGATACGCCGCCCATGCTTTTCGATCTTGAGGCTGATCCCGGAGAGTGGAACGATCTGGGACGAGATCCAACCGTTGCAGGCGTGCGAGAGGATCTGCTGCGGACCCTCTGCCAGGACTGGGATCCAGCGTTCGTGGCTGCTCAGAGCGAGCGACTGGCTGCCGACATCTCTCTGGTCTCGGCATGGGGGCGCCAATATGCTGAACCCACGCCGGACACCTTACCGATCCCTGAAGGGGTTGAGGACATCGATCTGCGTTGAACTGTCACGCATCGTCTATCACGTTGGGGAGAGCATGTCCGAAGTACTGATCGAATACACTGCCGCTGTGTCGACATGGTCCAAAGGTCACCTGAGTGCCATCTCGACAGCGATCACCACGACGATCCTGGTGATCTATGGCGACGACATTAATGGATTCGTGAAGAAGCGGATCCGCGGTCTGAATTTTGTTGTTCGTACAGGCGCCTTCATCGCCCTGTGCGCCATCGGCTACGGTATGCTCAGTGTCGCCGGCGCTTCGGCGGTAGCGCGGCTGCTGCGCTATTTTGGTGATCTCTACCTGGCCCCGATGGTGGTGGGCGCCTTCGTCCTGATGGGTATCCTCGCCGAACGCAAGAAATACATGTAACGCGGAGCATGAGAATGTCAGCCCAATTCCGACCCCTCGATCTGAGTGCTCAGCGCAATTCCGGCAGTGGCAATGTCGCTCTGGGCGATGAACACTATCTCTGGCCATGGCGCGGCGGCGATGTCGATGCCACCCCGCTGGCGGGTCTGCCTGCTGGCGACTGCCTCTTCTGGGGTGTGCCATTTCATCTGGGCGCGGCCGATGATGAGAAGCGACTCGTCGTGGTGGCGAACGCCGGTAAGAAGGTCGACAGCCGCGTCACGATCCCCGTTGATGGCACGGCCCGTCGTATCCTGTTCGCCCATGCCTGCGCACCATCTGAAGGCAACTGGTCGACGATCGGTGGCGCCAGCGAAGATCTCGGGCGTTATCTGGTTCGATACGGTGATGGCACGCAGGTCGAGCAGCCTCTGCGTCGGCGCTGGCAGATTCACGACACGGAAGTGCCCTGGGGGCATCACCCATTTGAGTGCCGCAACTGCCGCACCTTCCACTCCGTGGGGATCAACGATCGCGTCGCGCCCTATGGCCAGATCCAGGTCGGCGTGTATTCGGCGCACGGCATGCCCGAAGACCCGGCGGCCCCCGGTCCCCAGGGCAACGACCTGGCCGGCTGGTGGCTCTTTGACTGGGAAAATCCGGAGCCGGACAAGCAACTGGCCGAGATCGTGTTGGAGGCGACGGGCACGACGCCCATCGCCCTGGCGGCCATCACCTTCTGCGATGAGACGTGTGATCCCTTCCTGTGGCCGGCGCGCGAGACCCTGGCTGTCACCGTGGACGGGGCTGAGACCTCGCCCGAGGTCACGATGGTGCGCGGTGTTGTGGCCCATCAGGATGACCTCTACGAGCCGCAGGAAGACTTCCTCCTTTCAGATGAGTCCGGTTGGGGAAAGGGAGGCCAGCAGGTGCGCAAGGGCGGACACGTGGAGGTGCACGGTTCACCCGAAGGTGAACTGAGTGTCGAATCAGATGGAGACGCAGCCAGTTTCCGCTGGGGAGATGTCCTGGACGCCGGTCAGGTGGAAGACGGCCCGGTTCGCATCGAGGTGGTGGGGCACGAGGGCACACAGTGGGTGCATGTTCGTGTGGAAGATGAGGAAACGGGGCAACCGGTCGGGTGTCGGGTGCACTTCCGATCGAAGGCTGGAAACTACCTGGCACCCCATGGTCATCAGCAGGATGTGAATGTCGCCTGGTTCGAGGACATGGGTGGTGACTGCAAGACGAATGGTGTGCCCTATGCCTACATCGATGGCACCTGTCAGATCGAGTTGCCACGGGGGGCAAACTATGTGGAGGTCGTACGTGGCTTTGAATACGAGCCCGTACGACGGCAGGTGGAGATTAAGGCTGGCCAGCGTCACCTGACACTGAAGGCGAAGCGGGCCTTCGACATGAAGGCGCAGGGGTACTACTCGGGTGATACGCACGTGCACTTCCTGTCGTCCCAGTCGAGCCATCTGGAAGCGGCCGGTGAAGATCTCAATGTGGTGAATCTGCTCGCCAGCAAGTGGGGCCGTCTGTTCACCAGCTGGGAGGAATTCACTGGCGGCCTGGCGCCGACATCCAGTGATGACCATCTGGTGTGGGTGAGTCAGGAGAACCGACAGCATGTGCTCGGTCACATCTCACTGTTGGGGCTCAGTGAACTGGTGGCACCCATGTGCACAGGGGGGCCACAGGAGGACTGGGTCGGTGGCGAGGTGCAGACGCTGATGGCCGACTGGGCCGAGGCCTGCAAGGCCCAGGGCGGTCTGGTGATCATGCCCCACGTTCCCGTGCCGGACTTTGAGAATGCGGCCAACGTCGTTCTGGGCCATGCGGATGCGGCGGAGATGTGCTGGGTCTGGCAGGGCGAGCAGATCGGCCAGGGCGAGAAGGGTTACTATCGCTGGCTCAATGTGGGGCAGAAGCTGCCCATCGTCGGCGGCACGGACAAGATGTCGAATGGTCGCATTCTCGGGGGCTCGCGTACGTATGCGAAGCTTCGGGACGGCCAGGAATTTACCTATGAGAATTGGTGCGGGGCGGTGAAGCGGGGCAACACCTTTGCCAGCACGGGGGCGATGATCGACCTGCGTGTGGAAGGTGCCCAGATGGGTGATGAAATCTCACTGCCCGGCAATGGCGGTACGCTGGAAATCGAGGTCGTCGCTAACAGCGTGTGGCCCCTGACGGGGGTAGAGTTGATCGTCAATGGGGTTCGTCACGTGCGGGAGGTCAGCGACGAGGGTGAACGCACGTTGCGATTGTCGACGAAACTCAAGACGGAGAAATCCTGCTGGGTCGCTGCTCGTTGCTGGGGCCCCTATGCGACCGATGCCGGTCCCGTGATGGCCCACTCTTCGCCGGTCTACATCGATGTGGGCAAACGCTGCGCCTTCGAGGAGACGGACGGTGAATACATGATGACGCACATGGAAGGCGGCATCACGTGGGCGCAGAAGATGGGTGTGTTCAAAGATGAGGCGGTGCGGTCGCGGCTGATTGGTCTGTTCCATGAAGCCCAGGGCGAATTGATCCGGCGAATGAGCACTGAACTCCCGCAGTAACGACGAAAGTTCCTCGATCACGACAGCAGTTCCAATGTCATCACAGACCGGGAGTACTCCAGGGTGTACGACTTGCAGGGCAGGACAGCATTGGTCACAGGCGCGGCAGGGGAGCAGGGCATTGGCCGGGCCATCGCCGTCCGCCTGGCCAAGGAGGGCGCAAATGTGGTCGTCACCGACATCGATCTCGACAAGCGTGGCGATTGGGGTGGACTGCCGGCCGTCGCGGCCCATCTCGAGTCGCTGGGAGCCGAATCCCTGGCGCTGGCTGCCAATATCAGCGATCCGGATCAGGTACAGGGCATGGTCGATGAGGCCGTGGCGCGTTTCGGCCGTCTCGATATCATCGTCAACAATGCCGGCGCGCCGGCCGGCCCGGATCGGCAGCCGATCGTCGATCTACCCGTCTCCGAGTGGGAACGGGTGCACGCCATCAACGCGAAGGGGACCTTCCTCTGCTGTCAGGCTGCCGCCCGGCATATGCGGTCTCGAGATGGAGGCGGTCGCATCATCAATATCTCATCCGTCGCCGGCCGTCAGGGGATTGCGCGTTACGCCGCGTATTGCTCGTCAAAATTTGCCATCGTCGGATTGACCCAGGTCCTGGCACTCGAACTGGGTGAACACGGAATTACGGCCAATGCCGTGTGTCCGGGCCTGACGGAGACGGAACGTCTGGCGGGCATGGCGGACGGGCTGCGGCCCGAAGGCGTCGATATGGAGACGTATCGCCAGCAACTGATTGCCGACAATGCGGCCCAGGTCCCTCTGGGGCGCATTGCTCAGCCCGATGATGTCGCTCGTACTGTGGCATTTCTGGCTTCAGATGAAGCGGCCTACCTGTCAGGGTTGGCCGTCAATGTCGCAGGTGGTGCCTGGCTCAGCTGAGTTGAGCCACATCCTGAAGAGAGAGGTGGAGACATGGACCTGGCAACGATCATTGGTGTGATCGCCGGCCTGGCACTGATCGTGAGTGCCGGAACACCGTATCAGGATCTGCTGATCGATCCCGCACAACTGCTGTTCGTGGTCGGTGGCGGTCTGATCGCGACCCTCGTCGCCCATCCGCTGGCGATGGCGTCGAAATTTCCGGTGCTGCTCGTGCGCGCCCTATTCGCCCGGCCGCCTGCAGCGGCGGCGCTCGTGGAGCGTATCGTGGCCTTTGCGGAGACGGGCCGGCGTGAGGGGATCCTGGCATTGGAAAACAAGGTCAATGACCAGGATGACCGCTTCTTGCGGGCCGGCACCATGCTGGCCGTAGATGGCACCGAACCGGATCTCATTATGGACATCCTCGAGACGGAGTTGCAGTTCATCGAGGAACGACACCGATTTCACGGCCGCGTCCTGGGAAGTTTTGGTCGCGGTTGTGTGTTGTTCGGTGGGATCTCAGCCCTGATGGCTATCACCCTGCAAGGTGGCAGTGGGCTGGCGGGCAGCGCCCTGCTGCACGGGGCCGGTCTGCCTTTGCTCTATGGCGTGCTCGTCTACGGTCTCATGGAGGCCCTGTCGCATCGACTGCAGGTCGCCAGTGCGCAGGAAGTCCTGCACAAACGCATGGTGATCGAGGGCGTCATGTCCATACAGTCTGGAGACAATCCGCGTATCGTCGAACACAAGCTCAGTGTCTTCCTCGAACCGAGCATGCGGCCCGGTTCGGGCGCCGCGCCCGAGGTGCCACTCGCCTCGATGCCGGATGCCGATGACGAATTGGTCAAACAGGTACGCCGGCTCTCAGCTGAGCGTCGGGCTGCTCTGTCAGAGGCTCCGTCACTCGAACTAGACGAGATCCTGTCGATGTCGGATCATGACATCCAGGTGGTCCTGCGTGCCATGGACCAGAGGGACCTCGTCGTCGGTTTGAAGGGGGCACCCGCTCAGGTGCGAGAGAAATTCCTCAGCAACATGTCTGTACGGGTTCGCAACTTCATCCAGCAGGAGATCGGTGATTGTGATGGTGACGCCGACAAGATCGCCGAGACACAGATCCGGATGGCGCAACAGCTGGACTATCTCGCCAAACAGAAGAAGATCGAATTGCCGGAGAGCGACGCTTGATCGAATTGCCTATGACCCAGCGGCATCCCGAAGGTCTCTTCCTGCCCCGATCGTACGTCTGTTACCGTGCCACAGAGACGATCCAGATCGATGGGAATGTGGACAAGCCCGTCTGGCAGGCGGCACCCTGGACAGAAGCATTCGAGGATCACCAGGCCCCCAATGCGCCGGCGCCCTGGCGCCTGACGCGTGCGGCGATGTTGTGGGATGATGAGGCCCTCTATATCGCCGCCCGCATTCAGGAGGAGAATGTCTGGGGCTCGATCACCGAACGCGACACGGTGATCTACGAGGACAATGACTTCGAGGTTTTCCTCGATGTGGATGCACGGGGCGATCACTACTACGAACTCGAGATCAATGCACTCAACACCGTGTGGGACATGTATCATCCCAAGGAGTATCATCGTCGCTCCTGCCTGGTGACGGCCTATGACATCGATCAGCTCGAGACAGCTGTGAAGGTGCAGGGAACGCTGAATGATGCCAGCGATGAAGACGAAGGCTGGACGGTAGAGGTCAAGTGGCCGTGGCGCGCGATCACCGAACACATCCAGCGTGACCATGTCCCGCCGACATCGGGGCAGATGATGCGCGTCAATTTCTCCCGCGTGCAGTATCCGACGCCAGAAGGCGAGGCCTGCCGTCTGCCCGGGTCGCGCTGCGAGGACTGGATCTGGAATTCCACCAATTGCGGCGATCTTCACGTGCCCGAAGCGTGGGGGAGGGTCTATTTCAGCGATCAGCCACCGGCAGAGGGTGATGCTGCTGTCGAGGCGCAGGCCGCGCCGAGTCCACTCAAGCCACCGATGCCCAAAGAGCGCCACGTGGACGACATGGTGTGGATCGAACCCTGTGTGATCACGATGGGACCGGATCCGTCTGATGTGGAGGCCAGTCCGGCCCACGAGGTCAAGCTGGATGGCTACTGGATTGATCGATATTCGGTGACGGTGGCACAATTCGCCAGGTTTCTCGACGATACCGGGTTGGACGAACACTACTGCGAGATGATGGCAAACCCGCACGAATGCGGGATCCTGTCGACGTCCGAAGGTGGGTACCGTGTGGTTCCGGGGCGCGAGAACTACCCGGCTGTCTATATCTCCTATCAGGCGGCGATGCAGTATGCGGCGTGGAATGATCGATTCCTGCCTACAGAGGCACAATGGGAGCGGGCCGCCAGAGGCACGGTGGGGCGATCCTATCCGTGGGGTGAGGAAGCGCTGACACCTGAGCGGGCCAACTACGACTATCACTATGGCGGTACGACGCGCGTGGGCTGTTTCCCCGGGGGCGCGACGCCGGAGGGGATCTACGATCTGGCGGGCAACGTCAAGGAGTGGTGCCGCGATGAGTATCACTCGTATCCCGGCGGTGGCCCCATGCTCGAATTCGTCAATGCGGCGACAGACGAACTGGACATCCATCAGCAGCAGGGGCTGAATCGTGAACTCTTCAGCGTCAGGGGTGGGGGATTCAGCAAGCAGGGCGCCAATCTGGTCAGCGCGTATCGCGACGCCGATGGTCCCGGTCGCTGGTTCTTCAGCCTTGGATTCCGCACGGTCCGCGAAGAGGAGTAGGTGCTTCGGGTCGCATGTCTTGTCTGGCTGCTGCTGAGCGGCAATGCGGTCGGTGACGAGTCGGGTGGGGCTCGGGTCCCGGGCGCGGCGCTCGACGAGGCATCTGTCTTGCTGAATTCTGACTTCGAAGTGGATCTGGCGCCCTGGCGAGGCGATCCCCTGCCGCGCATGGGCTCGCAGCCGCTGTCCCTCTTCACCGAGCCGGATGGCAACCGGTGCCTGCGTGCCGACCCTGACGATGACTTTCACGCCTTCGGGGTGAAGGCAGGTGATCTGACATCCGAGGATGTGGAGGTCGCCGACTGGCCCTGGTTGAGCTGGCGCTGGCAGATCTCGCAGGCGCTGGTTGAGGCCGATGCAACAAAGAAGACGGGCGACGATTACGCCGCCCGCCTCTATCTGGTCTTCAGTGACAGTCGCTGGAACCCACTGGCTGTGCGCACCCTCGTCTACATCTGGGACAACCTCCAGCCTGTGGGCACGACACTGCCCAGTACCTGGGCGCCCAGGCGAGCCCGAATGATCGTGTTGCGCTCGGGCAATACACAGGCCGGCCGCTGGGTGGCGGAACGGCGCAATGTGCAGGCCGACTTCATCGCCGCCTTTGGCTACGAACCACCAACACTGAAGGCGATCGTCGTCGCCGCCGACACGGACCAGACCGGCGAAGCGGTGACGACCCTCTTCGATGATGTCATCCTGGCCGCACGGTCGCCTCGCCCCTAGAGGCTGATCGAACCACCGGTGCGGCCCCGATTCCGCGCGGTCGGATCCGCGCGAGTGACAGGCGCCGCCTCAGGCAGCCGCCTGACGGGCAGACTCCTGCACGGCCTGGATCATCGCCTTGATGTAGCCCCACTGATAGGCCCAGGCCTGACGCTTCGCGCCGGGTTCACTGTGGCCGGGACCATGGTCGGGGACCACCATGTGCTGGTAGCCGACCTCATGCAGGGCGGTCATGTTCTGATACATGCTCATCACGCCCTCGTCCGGCCAGACTTCCTGGAACTTGTTGGGGCCACCTATGATGTTGCGGAAGTGACAGAGGAAAATCTTGTTCTGCGAGCCAAATTCACGGATGACCGCTGGCACATCGTTCGGTGAATCCGGTGTCGCCTCGGCCATACAACCGAGGCAGAGATTGAGACCGTGGTAGTCACTTTCGCAGATGGTGATGAATTTCCGGAAGCCTTCCGGACCACCCATGACGCGATCCACGCCACGGAACCCGGGCGGCAACCACGGATCACACGGGTGGCAGGCCATGCGAACTTTGCATTCCTCGGCCACGGGAACCACACGCTCCAGGTAGTGCGTGATGCGATCCCAGTTGATCCCGGCTGTCACAGGTTCGTCGTAGCGCTGTGAGTGATCGGCCTGTTCAAGGTCCCACGTGCTGTATCGTGAATTGCCCCGCCCCGGTGGGGTGCTCTCGGTACGCTGGTTCTCCATGGCGCACAGGTAATACTTGATTGCCGGGATCCCGGCCTCGGCGGCCTGACGGATCATGTTGCAGACCAGGTCGATCTCCTTGTCGCCTTCCTCACGGTTGCCCAGCATGTAGTTGGGCACCTGACCACCCTCACAATTGAGCTGGGAAATCGGGATCGCCACCATCTCCATATCGATACCGAAGCTTGCGCACTTCTCCTTCTTCTCGATCAATTCCTTCACGTCCCAGCCGACATTACGATCGAAGGTGACGAAGTTCTCGTTCTTCGCCTTCACCCCGTGCCGGGCGAGGAATTCGAGATCCTCGTCCGTCGTCGTCCACTGCTGTGTGCCTACGTGCATGGTGGGTCCTCCGGTGGTTGTGGCAGATCAGATGAGGTCGAGATGTTGATGACGGATGTGATCGGTGATGCGCCGCACCGTATCGCTCGTCGCCTGGATGGCGTCATGGACACGATGTTGCCAGGGCTCTTCGCCGAGATTCCGACGCCAGTCAGCGATGGCAGCTGTGTTTCTCTCGCCAGCGGCCACGAGGGCCCCTGTACCGTCTTCAAGACGGCGCTGACATGTGACGTCCTGCAGGTCACCATGTGCATGCTCATGGGCCACAGTCCAGATCGCCTGAGCGAGTCCGACGTAACTGGCGACGACATCCGTCGCCAGGATCAGGTCACGATCATGGACCTTGTCGAGACCAGCCTGGGCGCGGCGACAGGTCGCCAGGTGTGTGGCGAAATCTGACAGGGCATGAAAGTGATGGTAGATGCCCTCGCTCAGACGAGGCGGTCGGCCCTCTACGACCATGTCGGCCGTTTCACCCCACGTATAGCCGGTGGGGAAGCCGCCGTCATAGATGTCGAACTCGATCTCACCCAGAAGAGCGGCCCAGCGGCCGACTGCCTGCGGACGATGTCTGCCTTCGCGTGTTGCCCAGGCGGTGGCGAATTCCTCCACCGGGCGGCCCTGGCCATTCCAGGCGTATTCCGCCAGGGCAGCAATCGCGAAGCCGCAGACCGATCGCGCCTGAGTGCCCCAGGCGAGCATCCCGTAGGCACCCGAATAATGCCGCCCATGCAGCTGGGTGACGTAGTCTTGGATCCGCTGCGCGCTGTATTGGGGGAGCTTGGTCTCGGGTGTATCCACATTGCCATAGGCCCCGATGGGAACATCGTAGCTGGCGACCCAGCGTCCCTGTGCCGCAGCTTCATCGAGCAGGGGATTGGCGAACAGGTCGCGGGGTTGGTGAGCGACGCGTTCCATACCACTGGCGCAGGCGCGCTCGAAGCGTATCTCGGGTGGCAGTTCGCGCAGGATCAGGTCATCCTGCTCCGGTGTCGTGGTGGACGAGAAGATGCGGAGGCGCAGACCAGGATGGGCGCTCAACTGCTGTCGCCAGGCCGCCAGGAATGCGCGGGTCTCCAGAAGGAACTGGCCTGCGGGTGTGCAAGCTTCGCATTCACACTGACATGGGCGCTCCGACAACCAGCAGCTGATCTCGTCGGCCCCCTGCCGGGCAATCGAGTCGAGCCACTGGCTCAGGATCTCGACCAGTCGTGGCTGCGATGCACACGGTGCCCGATGCTGATTGCCTTGCTTGTGGGCGTAGTAACGCCCTGCCAACGCCGCGTCGCCCTTGCCGGCCAGTTCGGGGTACGCCTGATAGAGGCCAACATCGTGCAGGAAGTTCAGATGGACGATGAAGGGTAGATACCGGAATCCGAGGCCCCGGGCCATCTGCATGAGATCCACATCGATGGCGGCCGTATTGCGGCGCCCGCGGCGAACCGGAGAGAGATGGGTGTCGGCCATCTTTCCATAGTTGAGTTTCATCGACGCCATCCATGGGATCCACTCGGCAGCATCGGGGAAGTTCCACAGGCCGCGTTCTTCAATGTCCGGCCAGTCGACAATGTCGACGAGGGGGACTTCGATCCGGTCCCGCCCCTTCCCAGCCGTCAGGAGCTGAGCCATCGTGAGGGCCCCATAGAGTCCGCCCACTGGGGTGTGACCGGCAATGATGATACGTTCATCTGAGATGGTGTGGATCTGATAGGACTGAGCCGCATTTGGCAGCCGAGCCAGGAGTTGGAGCTGCCCCGATTCACTGTCCGTTGGTGCGTTGTCGCCCGTGAACCCATCCATCGTTGCGATATCGATCGTCAGCCTGGCAGGTTGGCGGTGATCGGCCCCGATCGCCTCACACAGGATCCTGGCCCCCTCCTGCAGAGAGGGTTCATCATCGCGCACACGCACATGTATGGCTGCTGCCGGGATTCGTCGGCTGCCAGTGACACAGAACTCCTGCGGCAGGGGCAGGAGAGATTGGGGCCAGTTGATGTCTGACATGGAACGCGAACAATAGTTTGCCAGGATCCCTGTGGCCAGTGATCGTCCTGATTGAGTCGAGTGCGGCACAGGCGTACAATTGCCGCCCATGACGAGAATCCGACGAACCATCTCAGGACTGCTCATCGCGCTGCCACTGGTTCTGTGGGCAGAATGCGCCACGGCAGGACAGGTTATGCAGGTCGAGGTCGATGCGACCGAACTGCCTCGCAAGCTGCTACGCAGCCACATGCAGTTCGCCTCAGATACCGGGGCCGATTCCCTTGTTCTGTTGTACCCGAAGTGGATACCCGGCATCCATGCGCCACGTGGTCCGGTCGAGAATGTGGCGGGCCTCGTGCCTCGCGATGCTCAGGGCAGGATCCTGACGTGGGAGCGAGACTGGTCAGATGTCTACCGATTCCTCGTGCCCCGTGATGGCACCGAGGGAGAGATCAGTGTCGAATTGACCTATATCACGAACCAGCCGTCGACGAACTCGCGTGGCATCGACGCCTTCGGCTATCGCACCCTCGGTATCATCAACTGGAATACCATTCTGCTGTATCCTGAGGGCCTCGCCTCAGATGATCTGACGGTGGAAGTCACCCTGATCCTCCCGCCTGACTGGGGAGCCGGTTCAGCGCTGCCTGTGAAGAAACGCCGTGGCGATCGAATCACCTTCGAGCCGGTGTCACTCACACGCCTCATCGACAGCCCGCTGATCTGTGGTGAGCACTATCGGCAGGTGGAACTGGCCCGGACGCCGGGTGCGACCTACTACATCGATATCGTTGCCGATGAGGCGCGCGATCTACCGGCAGCTGATTCTGTTCTGGCGCCGTTGGGCGCACTGGCACTGGAGAGTGAAGAGCTCTTCGGGCCCCGGCCTCACTTTGAGGCCTATCACTTCCTGCTCGCCGTCAGCGACCAGGTACCGCGGCTGGGACTCGAGCACCGTCAGAGCAGCCTCAATTCGGCGAAGGCGGATGGCTTTCGGGATCTCGACTGGACGGCCAATGGTCTTGGCTATCTCTTGCCGCACGAATTCGTCCATGCCTGGGTTGGGAAATACCGGCGCCCCGCAGGCATGGTGACGGCGGATTTTCACACAGACAAGAACACGGAGGGGCTCTGGGTCTACGAAGGTCTGACTCAGTATCTGGGGAATGTCCTGGCCGCGCGCAGTGGTCTGGCGTCTCTGCAGGACTTCCAGGAGAAGATGGCCAGCTACACCGCCATTCGCCGTCGCGAACGGGGGAGGCAGTGGCGTCCCCTGCGGGACACGGCTGCTTCCAGCTACATCCTGCGCGGTGGGTCGGATAGTTGGGGGCTCATGCGCCGCGGCCAGTCTTACTATGTCGAGGGTGCCTTGCTGTGGCTCGATTTTGATGCGAGACTGCTCAACTCTTCCGATGGCGCCCAAGGGCTGGATGCCTTCTGCCAGGCCTTCTTCGGCGGGGGGGAGCTGGATCGAGAGACTGTGGGATTCGAGCGCGACGATGTCATCCGTGCACTGTCCGAACTCGATGCACAGGCGCCGTGGGTAGATCTCATCGATACGGGCGTCTTCCGTACGCAAGAGAAGTATGCGGCGACTTGGGCTCAGAGTGCCGGATACGAGCTTGAGCTGACCGCTGAACCACCCGCATCATTAAAGGGCAGAGAATCACGCGGCAAGTACGTCTACCTCGGTGAATCGCTCGGGCTCACCGTTAAGACGGACGGGATCGTGAGCAGCGTAACCCCCGATGGCGTCGGTGACGAGGCAGGGATGTTCGCGGGGCTGAAGCTGGTCGGCGTCGATGGGTATCAGTTCACCGGCGAACGGCTGCGCGAAGCGGTGGCATCGTCGCCGGAGACCGGGCGGATTCAGTTGTTGACGCTGAATGATGAGAAATACAGTACCTATACGCTGACGTACGATGGCGGCCCGAGATACCTCCATGCCGTCGTCAGAGACGAACAGGTGGATCGTCTGGCGCAGATCACCGCGTCACGGCGACCTGCATCCACAGAAACTGACAGCCGATGAAATGCCAACAGGAGAGATGATTTGCTGAGTGATGAACAGGTTGCCGCTTTCGAGCGGGATGGCTTCCTCAATGGGGGCGTCCTGCTCGATGAGGAGGATGTCCTCGAGTTGAGGTCTGATCTGGAGAATGTTCTGGAGGCCGGACAGAATGGGTTCGCAGAAGGTGCGCCTCAGCCGGTCTCCTTCCGGGACCTGCGATCCAGCGGCGATAAACCGAGCGATTCACCCGTGTGGCAAATCGTCAACATATGGGAGGCAGCACCCGCCTTTGAGCGGTTGATCTACCACCCCTTCATCGTCAAGGTGATCAGTCAACTCACCGGCATGCAGGATCTACAGCTCTGGCATGATCAGATCCAGTATAAGCCGGCCGAGACGGGCGGGGCCGCCACATGGCATCAGGATGCGCCGCTGTGGCCGATTATCAAACCCATGACACCCGTGTCAGCCTGGATTCCCATGGATGACGCAGATGAAGAGAATGGCTGCATGTGGATGGTGCCCGGAAGCCACAAGTGGGGGAATCAAATCGAATTCCTGAGAACCAATAGTGAACTGCAGAAATTGGAGGAATTTGATCGACTTGAGCGGTTCGAGACACCCAATGGCGCGCCGGTGACTCCCGCCCCCTGGCCGGTGAAGAAGGGAGAGGTTTCCTTCCATCACTCGCTCACATGGCACGGGTCGCCTTTCAACGAATCCACGCGCCCAAGGCGAGCCATCGCCATTCACTATATGACGGGAGAGGCTCGCTTCGACGCCGGGGGTAATCACGTCATGAAACAATTCGTCGACCTGGCCGATGGCGCACCGATGGCCCAGGCAGGGCCACACTTTCCCTTCGTCTGCCGTGGCGGTGAGCCGGTCGGTATTCCGGCACAACTCAGGTCACAGGGCTGAGGATACTCAAGTCACAGTACCGAATGACGCCCGTCCAGGGGGATGGGCATAGCCAAACGAAGAGAGGATGAAGAGGATGGACGAGGTAAGGATCGGTATCGCGGGGATTGGTGGGATGGGCTCAAATCACGCTGGCTATCTGTCGAAAGGCGAGGTGCCGGGCGCGAGACTGACCGCCGTTGCTGACACCAATCCCGAGCGCCTGGCCTGGGCCGAACAGACGCTGGATGGCGTCTCGCGCTTCGCCGATGCCGAGGAAATGATCAGTTCGGGAGAAGTCGATGCGATCATCATCGCCACGCCACACTACTTCCATCCGCCCATCGCGGTGGCCGGTTTCGAGGCCGGATTGCACGTCATGTCCGAGAAACCGGCAGGCGTCTATACGCGACAGGTCAAAGAGATGAATGCGGCGGCGACGAAGAGTGGGAAAGTCTTCGGTCTCATGCTCAACCAGCGGGCCCGGGGTACAACGCAGAAGTTGCAGGAACTGATCGCCAATGGTGAACTGGGGGAGATCCAGCGCACGAACTACATCATTACGACCTGGTTCCGGGCGCAGAGCTACTACGACTCAGGTGGCTGGCGTGCCACATGGGCTGGTGAGGGTGGCGGCGTGCTGGTGAATCAGTGTCCCCACAATCTCGACCTGTGGCAGTGGATCTGCGGCATGCCATCTCGAGTGCGCGCCTTCTGCCACTTCGGACAACACCACAATATCGAAGTCGAGGATGACGTCACCGCCTACGTCGAGTATCCCAATGGCGCCACGGGTGTCTTTGTAACCACCACGGGTGATGCACCCGGAACGAATCGGCTCGAGATCACCGGTGATCGTGGCAAGATTGTCGCCGAAGGAAACAACATCACCTTTCATCGCTCCGAGCAGTCCGTGAGTCAGTTCCTCAAAGAGTATCCCGGTGGTTTCGGGTCTCCGAACATGTGGGAATGTGACGTGCCCCCGGCGCGCGGTGGCGGCGAGCACAAGGCGATCACGACAAACTGGGTGCAGTCGATTCTCGACGACGGCAAGACGGAATTGATGGCCCCGGGACTGGAAGGGATTCACAGCGTCGAGCTGTTCAACGCCATGCTCCTGTCAGCGTGGACCGACGACTGGATGGACATTCCCGTCGATGGTGATCTCTACTACGACGAGCTGCAGAAACGAGTGGCTGCCTCGACTGCCAAGACGACGGTCGGCAAGACGATGGACGTATCCGGAACCTTCCAGTTGTGATCAGCTGAATTGGCACGAAGGGCCCCGCAGGTGCAACGCCTGCGGGGCCTCTTCGATATCGGCTGAAGAGAACGCATCCAGGCAATCGACGACACGGCGTGTTCGAGTCAGTCCGTCCGTTGAGGCGCGATGGCGGTCTCGACCTCGCCCTGCCAGCGCAGGGTCTGATGGATCTGCCGCAGATCCACGACATTGTTCAGTTCCGTGATCTCAGATACGACGTGCTGAGCATCGACTTCGATGATGCCATCCAGATCGGATCTCGACAGGCCGTCAAAACGGAAGGCCTGCCGACGGGGAACCAGATCGTCGGGTGGATCGATCTGACCCAGGTCGATCTGTTGCGCAGCCCCTCCACCTGCAGGCGTCAGTGTCACCACTGCATGGGCGGACTTTCGGCCGATGTTGTGCACCGAGCCCAGGATGGCGTCACCGACAATGGTGATGTCGAGTGGCGACAGGGCCAGATCCGCTTCTGACTGCAACGAAGGCAATGCTTCCAGCAATTCGACCTCGATCACCGACCCTCCGGGCTGAAGATCGATGTCGATCGGCTCACCCCGTCGAATGATCACGTCCTCGGTCTCTGCCTGCCCATCGATCCTGCCGTCGTCGTCAGCATCCGGTCCCCGATGGATGCGATATCGACCGTGCGCCAGTTGCCAGAAGCGTGCCGCACCCAGACGTCGCGCCTTCGAGAAGTTGTAGAGACGTGCACGGAAGCTTTCAGGGCCGGCGCGCTCGACGAAGGCGGCATAGTCGGTGGAGAATCCAGACCAGCTGACGGCGTGGCTCCGGTTGAACTTGTTGCGAGAGGCGTAGCCGCCGGTGTAACAGATTGAAGCATTGCGGATGGCGCTGAGGAAGATGCGGTCCGTAAAAGGTTCGGCCGACGTGTACATCCTCTCGAAGGTTTCGATCTCGGCCACATCCTGCTGCAGCGCCTCGACGAGGGCATCCAGATCGCCGTGTACGACGGCCGCCGCCGGGCCCTGCAGAGGCAGCGTCTCGAGGTGGCCACCAAAAGCATCGGCGCCAAAGCGATGCAGCAGATCGAGGATGAGATCTGCTGGTGAGGTAGACGTTTGCCCCGCCGAATAGGCTTCGAAGAATGGCGCGGCATAGTCACGATCGCCCGTGATGGTGGCCAGGAATGCAAAGGCCGAGCCCTGGCCGCCGTATCCACCATACAGGGGGCGCTGGTTGGCTCCCTCCACACGCTCGGAGGCGACGTCGACGGCATGTGCGTATCGTCCCGGCTCGAAGTGGTCGAGCCACCCGTCGGCCCACTCCTGCAGCCATTGGGAGATGACCGGGTGCTCATTGTACCACAAGACCTCGAGCGCAGGATGCCACATGGAAGGGTGCGCCTGACCATCGACATCGGTTGTGGTATCGGCCCGGGCATCCTCGCCGATCAGCTGTGAGCGGAAGTGTCGGTGGCCCCGGTCTGTGACGACGGTGACATCGGCGACAGAACGGGCGGCGGCCATACAGCGCTCCAGATACACCGGGTCGCCGTAGGTCCAGGCGGCCATCAGGGCCTCCTGGTTGAGACCCTCTTCGTAGGCGTGGAGTGGGTCCATCGTGGACCGATTGATCCCGCCTGTAAGGGTCGTCAGTTCCGCCAGATGAGCCAGACGGGCGGCGGCTTCCTGCAGTCTGGCCGCCACACCGCCACTCTCGAAATAGGCGAAGTCGACAAAATTCTGATACAGATCGGTGTCATCACCCACGGCGCCGCCGAATTCACCGGTCTCCACGAGTCGATGATCGAGCCACCAGGCAGGAACACGGCGGGCCGTGAGCCACGCCGCTCTCGCCCAGCGGGCCCACTGCGGGGCATCAGGCGAATCATCTGACAGGATGGGCGTCTTCAGTTCCGGGCGAATCCTGGCCCGGTAGAGCCACTGCTCGTATTGCTGCATCTGTTCGTCGACTGGATCGAGTCGAAGGGCGTCGTCGACGGCGGTGAACAACTGTTCGAGTTGGTTTCCCATCCGGTGCTGCTGGAACCATGCCTCGATGCTGCCCTCGCGGGGCAGTCCCGTCCAGGGGCGCGGCTCACTCAGACACGCGAAGAGCGTCTTCACGAGGAACTTGCGATGGGGCAGGGCCTGCTGCAGGGCAGCCAGGGGTGTTGTTGTATAGAGGTGCACCTCGGCACCGGCCGTCCATGGGTTTCCCTGTGCGTCGATGGCCCGAATGGACACACTCTTTCCGGCGGGAATCACTTGATCGATGTGATCGAGGACGACGAGAGTCGGACCCGATCCGCTGATCTCCACGTCGACCGTCATCAACTGGAGGCGCGGATCGAATGCGTCGTCCACGATGAGGGTCAATTCACGTGGCGCACGCTGGGCGTCGAAACTGATTCCCACAGCGTCGATTCCCATTTGCCGGTCCGGCGTCCAGGTCTGGCCCAAGGGCCAGCGTCCGCCAGCGGTTTCCGGTATCTGCTTGTGCAGGCGATAGAAGGCGGCATCGGCGATGACGCCATCCGTGACGTGGGTCAGGCTGAGGCTGCTGGTCTGGACGCGATCGGCGAAAAGGGCACGCGAACGCAGTGTGCGTCCGGCAAATCGGTAGCGAGGCGGCGAATCAGAATCATCCGAGTAAGAGATTGCGGGCACATGCAGATCAGCCCGTATGCCGCCACGGATCTGGGCGGCATCGAAGCCACCATCGTCGGCAAATTGCACGTGCAGGCCATCATTGTTGTGGTAGGCATATCCCACGCCTGCCCCTGCACCGGCCTGTGGATACTCCCACACCTGGCCATTCCACGAACGGCTGGCCACGCTACCGTCAAAGGGGGTGCCGATGAATCCACGCACAGCCCGGGCGTCCTTGACGGCGACGTGTTCGATGACCAACTCGTCGCCACCACGTAGTGGAATCGCCGGTCCCGCAACAGGCAGCCGGGGTGCTTCGACCAGGCGCAGGGAGAGGTCGAGGGTGCCACGCTCTACGATTACCTCCACAGGCAATTCACGCTGGTCGTCGGTCACGCCGTTCCAGTGAAGAGTGTCAGAGCCAGTGATGATTCGAGTCATCTGTGCACCGTCGACATTCAGCATGACGGTGCCGGATCCGAGAGCGGTCACCTCTAGTTCGTGTGGCGTCTCGGGGCGAATCTGAATGCGTGTCACCGCCCTTTCGCCAGTGGTGAGTCGAAGGGTCGATCCGAGGGTGACCTCGTCGCCAGATTCGATTGCGGCCGGCGGATGCCCGTCAGCGGACATGTCCCAGGCGGCATAGGTGAACCGGTTGGCGGGATTCAGATAGAGGCGGCCGTAGTCATCGATCCCGGCATAGACCGTACCAGGAGGCCAGACCGATAGTCTCGTCTGCTGTGCCGTGTAGTCCTCGCGCCCGAATTTGACCTCCACCAGGCGACCGGCGCTGGCGCTGTCCACGCCGATATCTGTCCAGGGGACAGCCAGTTCAACGGCCCAGTGGTCTGCCTCGATCTGCGCTGCCGCTGGCCAGTCCGGTGGCCAGGGCAGGTAGCCACCTGGACGCCGCCGCAGGCTCCACCGCGCGCCGGCGGCGTTGACAAGCAGTTGCTCGATCGCCATCCGGTCGGTGCCTGTGCGCAGGAAGACCTCAATGACGTCGTCCTGCCAGATGTCTGGATGGTCACTCGTGTGCCGCAGGCGCAGATGTTCGGGTGACGGTTCCTCACATCGGAAGGCCAGATAGAGCCTGTCTGCATCATATCCAATGGCTGCACGGATACTTTTTGCGGGAGCGTCGAGTCGCCCGGGCAGGGTGAAGTCGGTGATCCAGGTGGCGTCCTGCCAGCATGGGTCCTCAAGCCGGCCGTCCAGCGTGGGCGCCTCGGTGCACACTGACGGGAGCAGGGCGGGTACGTCGGCTGCCGTGGCCATTGTGGCCATCAGCAGGCATGCGAAGAACGAGATACGTCTCACCATTGGCCCGACCCTAACAGGAATAGAGGAATCACGACGCCTGCCGTCAGCAGAATCCAGACGAGTGACGTCTGCTGGGCGAAACGGAATGCCATGAGGATACCGAGGATCGTCGTCGCCATCAGGCCCAGCGACGTCAGCACGACGATCGCCGCAAATGCACTTGAGCGCCCCGCGTCATTGCCTGCACGCTGATGTTCATGGACGTCGGACAGGACCGAAAGCACTCTGGGTGCCTGGTAGGAACCGTCCTTGCTGTTCTCGTGCAGGTGGAGCGTCTGCCACATTCCAGTGAGTGCAAAGAACAGCACCAGGGGAGCCAGGGCGACCCCCAGATACAGGTGCAGTCGACGCAGACGTGCCAGAGTCTTGCCACTGATCATGCCAGCTCCTGCAGGTTGTAATCACCGCTTGCGGTCTACACCTACGAGCTCATCTGTCCCTGGCGCAAGTCGCTGCACCGGTGCGGTACAACCCCATGATACATGAGGTCATATGCAGGCACGTGAAGCGCACACTGGCAGCGTGTCGTGTGATGCTGGGTGACAATCGGATTGCCACCACTGACTCATCCGATGACACTGGCGGCAAGTGTAGAATGAACAATCACTTGCGGCGACCGCCGACTTTCAGTGTCAATGACGTTGACAGCCATACCGAATCGATGACGCCACCCAACCTGCTGGCACTGGCGATGATTGTTGCATGTAAGTGCCTGAATGACAGACAATTAGCTGATAGACACTACACGTCGTCGCATGGGCCGCAAGCGTGGCCCACGATTTGCGATCTGGTGGCGGGAAACATGCCATGAGGTCGTGTGCTGGGCCCGACGGGTCCGGAGGAGGAGGGGTGTTCACATATGCTGCTCACGCTGATTCGCCGCGAGATTGTCGGGAACGTTCTCAGCTTCCGCTTCCTTGTCACATTCCTGCTATTCTTCGGGCTCGTCCTGGTCAGTGTCTTCATCATGACCACGGACTACCAGGCTCGCCGCAGTGCCTACGAAGCCAGTCTGGTATCCCACCGTGCCGCGCTGAGTAAGATCGACGCGGCAGGTGATGCCAATCAGCAGGCGGATGACCTGTTCATGAACAAGGGCATCTACGGCGATCGAAGTCCGGATGATCTGGGTGTCTTCGTCGATGGTCTGGCGCCGGCCATTCCGACGCAGGTGCACACGGCGCTGTTTAATGCCCGTACGATCGATGAGCAGCGGTATCGGAATCCGGTGCTGGCTCTGTTCGACAGTCCCGATTTCGGCTACATCGTCAATATCGTCGTCAGTCTGCTGGCCCTCATGTTTGTCTTTGATGCGATCTGCGGCGAGAAAGAGCGGGGGACGCTGAAGATCGCCCTCGCCAATTCGGTGCCGCGTGACTCGATCGTTCTGGGGAAATGGATCGGCGGGTTCGTGTCTCTGGCATCGCCATTCATCGTCGCCATCGCGACCGGGATCGGCTATGTCCATCTGAGTGGGGCGATCAGCTTTGATGGCCAATCTCTGACGCGTCTGGCCTGGATCGTCGGCGTGTCCCTCCTCTACATCTCGCTCTTCTTCACGCTCGGTCTGCTGATCTCCACGCTCACTCATCGGGCCTCCACGGCGCTAATCATTTCCCTTTTCGTGTGGATCTGCTGGATTCTCGTGATCCCCAATCTGGCCCCGGTGATTGCCCGGATCGCGTATCCGGTGCCATCGGCCCAGAAGATCGCCGCCGAAAAACAGGCGATCAATCAGGAGACGCAGATCATGCTTCAGCGGATCTCGCAACAGACGCTCAGCTATGGCGCCGAGGGTCAGCGCCTGCAGGAGGAGATCACACAGGAAGGCGAAGCGAGGCAGGAGAAACTTGATCGCTTCTATCGAGAGGAATTCGCCACGCAGACCTCGGTGAGCAAGACCCTGTCACGCTTGTCACCGGCGGCCAGCTACCGCTACGCGACAACGGAATTGGCAGGCACGGGGATCAGCACCTTCATCGCCTTCCGTCAGGCCCACGAGCGCTTCGAAGAGGAATTCGACGAGTATGCCGAGAGTATCAACGATCAACGCAACAGGCAGGGTCGCTTGCCCGATGGCTGGTTTGAGGCCGATCAGCTACCACAATTCCAGATGATCTCGCCGCGCCTCGACGACACGATCAGTCAACTCTCGGTAGATCTGCTGCTGCTGGTGGTCTACAACGTCCTCTTCTTCATGGGGGCTTATCTCTTCTTCCTGCGCTACGACGTGACGTGAGGTGAGAGCATGCTCGCACTACTGATCCGCAAAGAACTGCTCGACCATCTGCTGAGCCTGCGTTTTGCGATGGCCTGCATCATCTGCCCCGTCGTGGTGCTCTCGAGTGTTTTCGTCCTGGCTCGAGACTATCGCGATGCCAGCTTCGACTACCGCACGAATCAGCTGATGCACGATGATCAGTTGCAGGAGACCCGCTTCCCGCATCAGCTGACAAGGAATGGCGTCTTCGTCGATACACCTCTGAATCCGATGAAGGTCTTCTTCAGTGGTGTCGATGATGCCCACACTTCGACGGTACGCATCAACGCCCTGGCTGCCCCTGAGCGACAGGCGAATCTGGAGATGAACCCGGTGAGCCTGCTGTTCCCGGTGATGGATCTCACCTTCGTCGCCGGGATCATCATGAGCCTGCTGGCCATCGCCTTCTCCTACGACGCATTCTCGGGGGAGAAAGACCTCGGAACACTTAAGGTGGTGCTGTCGTATTCGGTGCCGCGGGATCTGTTGCTGTTGGCCAAGTGGATCGGCGGGTGCATCGCACTGCTGACCCCGTTCCTGATGTCGATCCTGCTGGGGTTGCTGGTGACATTGCTGTTTCCTCAGATCGACCTGAGAGCTCCGGATTGGGCCTCCCTTGGACTGGCCCTGATCGGCGCCCTGGTCTATCTGTCGACGATCTATGCTCTTGGCCTGCTGGTCTCTGCCAGGACCGCGCTGCCTTCCACGTCGATCACGGTGTTGCTGCTGGTCTGGGTTGTGATGGTTCTCGTCTTACCGAATCTGGCACCCCATGCAGCCCGTATGGTCGTGGATACACCGACCATGCAATCGGTGGAGGCTGAGAAGGGCCAGCTGATGGACGAAGAGCAGGGGCGTTTCAACAAAGTCTGGACGGAATACATCCAGGCGGCGCAGGAGAATGACACGCCCATGGAGGAGATGGTTGCCAAATACCAGGAGTTGGAGAGTGCCATGACGGCGACGGTCAGCGAGGGACGTCGCAAGATCGACGCGGATTTTCAGCGTCGCATGGATGAGCAGATCGATCTGACGCGGAATCTGGCGAAGGTCTCACCTGCTGCCCTGTTCGCGATCTCCGTCTGCGATTTCGCCGGTACCGGTGTACAGGAAGCGAACTACCAGCGTACTGCACTTGATCGCTACGCCACCACATGGGGCGAATACGCCTATTCGAAGTTCGACCCCAAGATCTACGAGGGTGAAGCGCAACTGGATCTCGAGGACTACCCACGCTTCGACCATGAGCAGATGCCCTTCAATGATCGGCTGGCTTCGACTTCAATGGATATGCTGGTCCTCGTCCTCTGGAATTTCACTTTTCTGCTGTCGGCCTGGGTCTCAGTGTCCCGCTACGACGTGCAGTGAGAATGGCCAACGAGAAGAGGCGCATGATGGGAATCGTCGGGCAGTGGAAGGATCTGGGTCGATCAAAGGCTGCGTATCGCCTTGGCGGCTCTTTCGGTGCGCTAACCGTGGCCCTGGGTCTCGCCCTCGCAGGATGTGGTCCGGATATGGACGACCACATTGACGCGCTGGGTGGTGGCGGTGCTGAAGATGCCAAGATGGCTCTGTCATTGGCCCGCCAGGATGCGATCGAGCCGCTGCTGGAGGCCTTCGCGGATCCGGAACGGGGCGCCGAGGCTCGCAGTCACATGGCCGATGCTCTCTATCGCCTGTATCTGCGCGAGAAGACACCGGCGATTCTCGTGGCGCTGCAGGGGGCACTGGGAGATCAGCAAGTCGAAGTGCGGCGGACCGTCGTGCGCTGTCTCGGCGATCTCGAGGCCGGCAAGGCGGCGAGCCTGCTCATCGAACGGCTGCCAGAAGAAGTCGATGACGGCGTCCGTCAGGAGATCCTGGTCACCCTTGGTGTAATCAGCCTACAAGAGCGGGATCGTACACGCGGCATGAACAATGTCGGTTTCAATCGACAATGGTCAGTGAAGTACTTCGACGAGGCGGATCGGCAGGCTCTGATGGACGAGTTGGTCCGGATACGAGATCTGAGCGTCGCCGATACGTTGCATGGACACGTCATGGAGTGGCTGGAAGGTGTCGCCGACGACCTGGCCGTGGAAGCGCGTGAGCGGGTGCTCAGCGCCGATCTGGCTGGGGCTGAGCAATTGCTTGAGGAGGCACTCGCTCTGGTGCCGGACAGCAGGAATATCAACCAGCAGATGGGCAAGTACTACTACGGGAATGGCGATATAGAGCGCGGGATCAAGATCCTGGCAGCCAATGGGGATGTCCTGCGTGTCCCGCGACTGTCGGCGGCCCCCGCCATCGACGGCCAGCTTGATGCGCGTGCCTGGCAGAGGGCGGCCGAGATTACGCGATTCTTCCAGAATGTCTCGCGGCTGCGGCCCATCGAGACGAGCCCGGCGACACGTGTGCGTCTTGGGTGGACCGATGACCGGATCTTCATCCTCGTCGAGGGTGACGAACCGAGCACCGACAACCTGCGCATCGAGGCGACCCAACGTGATGAGAATGCCTGGCAGGACGACTGTGTGGAGATCTTCTTCGACGCCAATCGTGACGGCCGCAGCTACCATCAGATCGTCGTGAACAGCCTGGGGACGATCTTCGATCAATACAGTGACGGCAGCAGCCCGCAGGGAGATCTGGGCTGGAACGCCGATATGGAGCATGCTGTGGTAGTGTCAGAATCCGGCTGGTCTCTGGAGATTGGCCTGCCGCTGGCTCAGCTGACGGAGTCAGCTGGCCCAATATCGGGACAGGTCTGGGGCTTCAATCTGGCACGTATTCGTCAGGAGGCCTCCGAATACGGCCAGTGGGCTCCCACGTATGGTTCGGCGCTGCGACCCGATCGTTTCGGCTTCCTCATCTTCGAGTAGCTCGAGGACTGAGACTCAGGCTCGTGCGCTGACCCCGAAGGCTTCGGGACGCCGCTTCACATCGGTGAAACCGGCTTCTTCCAGGCGCAGGATGACGCCGGGCACCGTGCGTTTGCCCGACGGGCTGTCGAGATTGCCGATGTAGTGGAAGAGGTGACCACGCCGGCTCAACGTCCGGTGCAGTTGTCGGTAGAATGCGCCGCCATAGAGATCGCCTGCCAGCTCAAGAACGGGCGGGTCATGGAGGATGCGATCGAACTGATCCTCTTCGAAATCCTCAATCACCTGGGCGATGTCGCCGGTCTGCCGATCGATCCGATCGCTCAGGAACAGTTCCGCTGACCACGGGTTGCGTCTCTGCATCTGGATCACAGCCGGATCCAGTTCGACCGTATGAACACTTGCCGCGCCACGCCGGACAGCCTCGATGGTGGTGTAGCCCAGGCCTGTGGCCGTGTCCAGGACACGACAGTTCTGCAGCCGTGGCAGGGGGGCGAGCTTCAGTTGGGTATCCTGCCCCGGGTGAACTCCTTTGATGCGGTGCATGAGTGTACCGGAGAGCAGCAGCGCCGGTGGGCCGCTAGTCGCATACAGACTGGCCAGACGCCCGGTCATCGACGACATGCACTGAATGCGTTCGCACCCGGCGGCGGACAACTCGTAACAGCCGTGTTCGTCGTCGGCGATGGTGTCGATGTCTTCCCACCGCAGAAGACCACCGCTTGTCTGCAGGCCAGTTGCCGTTGTGACGATGGGGGTTCGGGATACACCCAGGTCCAGACTCACCTCGATCGTCTCAACCTGATCCGCTCGCGCGGCTTGCAGGATTCGGGCCGTGCCGGCGTCCAGCACGACCCGTTGTGGTACTTCCTCCGGCAGGCTTTCGGACACTATGACTCGAGCCGTGCTACCAGGGCTTGCGTCTGCTCGACGATCAGAGACTCGGCTTCGGCTGTGAAGCGAGCAGGGCGACGGAAGTAGTGATGGCTCCCGTCTACCTCGTATCCGCCGAGGGGGTGGGCATTTGCGCTGGGTACGTAGGCGATCAACCCATTTGAGTAGGCCACGCTGATCGTTGTGGCCGGCGACAGGACCTGCTTGATGTGCAGGCCGATCTCGCTCAGGATCTCACCGCCGAGGAAGACGGCACGCAGATCCGGGCTCAACTGCAGGACCTGGATCTCGTGCGGGCACGCGTCGGCCGGCTCACCATGAGCACGTTGTTCGAGCATCAACTGAGCCCAGGTCTTGAGCCATGGATCACCACCTGCGGCCGTGGCACGCAGTTCTTCTACTGTCATCCGCCGATCGTAGGGCAGTCGATGCACGATGTGGTCGATCTTCATCTCTTCGGCATCAACGGTTCGTTCCTCTGAACGTCCCAGCATGGCCTCATCAGCCATCGATTCGCCGCCCTGTATCAGTTCCTCCAGATCGGGACGCGGAAAGGTGTCTGCAGGGCGACCGCCAAACCAGGGGCGAATGTCACCAGCACAACCGGTGGCGAACAACGCGGGTGCCCCGGATTGTTCGGCCAGTCGGCGGCAGAGGAATCCGGGATAGTCAGGGCCGACGTCGTAGCCGCTGAGACTGGTTGGATGGCATCCGTACACGGTGAGCGAACCGATCAGCTGATCGGCTTCGCCGTAGAGCCACAGCGTATCGAGGTCGCGGTCGATCGGGCCTTCCGGGTGGGGGGCAAACAGGACGCCGTCCTCACCATCGGGACGACGGCGATTTACGCCGAATGCTGAATGCCCCCGGCTCATGCCGATACGGCCCGCCGTCGCCGTGGCCATGGCCTGCAGAGCCGCCTTCTGCAGCTGCGCGATGAGGAATGCTCTGTAGCCCGGTTCTTCTCGCCCTGGCATGATCCACGGCGAGAAGAAGGGAGCGCAGTGCGTGTGGGTCGCCGTCAACACGATCTGCCGAGGCAGCAGGCCGGTCACATCGGCCAGGGCTGAACGGGTCTCTGCGTCGGCAGGGGGAGAAAAGCCGATCACGTCAGCTGTCAGGATGAGGGCACGGTCGTGGCCCCCCTCCAGATAGATGGCGCCGCCATGCAGGGGAGCGTAGACGCCCTCGGACTTGTGGTCGCGGTCGGCATAACCTGTCAGCCAGACCGGTTCTTCAGGCGTGATGTCAATCTTGTGGATCCCGACTCTCATACCCTTCGTCTCCGCACGTTTCGTCTTGTCATGATGCCAGGCCACCGGCTGCGTCGACCTCGTCCAGACCCAGTCCGCGCAGGTCGGCCAGGCCGCCTCGATCTTCTGCTTCATAGAGACGCCAGATCAGGCGCAGGCCCTGCAGCGATCCCGGACCATCGGTCAGCGGCTGCTGACCGGTCTCAATGCAGTCCAGGAAGTGGCGCATCTCATTTTCGGTGTGTTTGCCGGATTCATGCTGCGAGATGACTTGCACATCGCCACCCGGACGCAACACCCGCAACTGTCCCTCACTGATATCAGCCTCGATCAGCCCCTCCGTACCGTGGGCGTGGAAAGTGTAACCGAGCCGTGTTGCCCGGGCGCCCCACGTGCCGAAGTGATAACCCAGGCGCCCATCCTCGAATTCGATTGTCACATTGCTCGTGCCTTCACGCTCCATCCACTCGGTTCCCTTGTTGGTCCCCATGTGGTGGCCCCGCACGGGTCTGCCCAGATACCACAGCAGCAGATCGATGTAGTGGCATCCATGGGACAGCAGCTGCCCGCCACCCAGAGTGGCTTCAGACAGGGCCCAGTGACCCTCGTGATAGCGTGTCAGCTGTTCGGTCCAGATGGAGACCTGGAAGACATCACCTACGGCGCGATCGTCGATCAGCTGCTTCATGCCCGTCACCAGCGGATGGAAGCGCATGCAGTAGGCGACCATCAGGGTGAGATCCTGTGACCGGGCCGTATCAATCAGTTCGAGACACTCGGCCTCGGTGATGGCCATCGGTTTTTCCAGCAGCACATGTTTGCCCGCTTGCAGGCAGGTCATGGCGATCGAATGGTGGAGATGGTGGGGCAGGACCAGGAGTGCGGCGTCGATGTCGTCGAGCACATCGGCCACATCCGTGGCGACACGTAAGCCCGGCACGAGCTCGGCAACTGCAGCGGCACGCGATTCATCCACGTCCACGGCCGCCACCAGTTCAAGGCGATCGGAGAGAATGTCGAAGCGGCGAAGATGGGCGCGGGACATGCCACCACAGCCGATCAGGGCAAGTCGAGTTCTGGACATGGTGTAGAGGATTTGCTCCTTTCAGGGGCACTGCCACGCCCAATATCGGGTGCAGATCAAGTGAAGACCATGGTTGCGGGAGACCAAAGGCACGATGGACAAATTGATGACGGATGAAGACTTCACGTTCTGGTCAGAGAATGGATACGTCGTTCTGCACGATGTCGTTCCGGCACAGAATCTGGAAGCTGTGATCAACGACGTCTGGGATTTCCTAGGTATGGATCCGGATGATCCCGACGACTGGTACCGATTACCTGCCCGCAAAGGCGGGATGGTCGAGATGTATCAGACACAGGGGCTGTGGGACAATCGACAGCACCCACGCGTGCATCAGGCCTTCGCCGAGATCTGGGGGACGCCGAAGTTGTGGGTGAGTATGGATCGGGCCAACTGCAAGCCGCCCAATCGCGACGATCAGCCGGCGTGGAGTCACGAGGGCATGGTCCATTGGGATGTGGACACGTCGAAGCGACCGATCCCATTTGGTGTGCAGGGTGTGCTCTATCTTGAAGATACCGCGCAGGACCAGGGAACATTCCAGTGCGTGCCGGGCTTCCACAGGGAATTTGAGGATTGGGTGCGGGCACAACCCGAAGACCGCAATCCCCGCCACCCGGATCTGGCAGGCCTCGAGGTGGAGAAGATTCCAGGTAAGGCGGGGGACCTGCTGATCTGGCATCGGCTGCTGCCCCACGGCAATTCAGCCAACACCTCCGATCGGCCCCGCCTGGCGCAATACATCAGCATGTCCCCGGCGAATGACACCGACGAGCAGGCGGCGCAGCAGCGAGTCACCATGTGGAAACAACGGCTGCATCCGCAGGGGAGCGCCTTCCCGGGTGATGAACGTCGCTGGGAGGAGAACAACGCCCCGGCTGAACTCACGCCATTGGGGCGTAGGCTTCTGGGCCTTGACCGTTGGACCGAGTGATTCTGCCGGACCCGTGCGCGCAGGGTTGTCCCGATTGTATGATCACTGGGTCCGCAGGTTGTGACCTCATCTGACCGTCTATCTCATCCACGCAGGGGTTTGACAATGAATCAGGCACAAGTGATCGATGTGGGCGCCGCTGCCGAGATCGAAGCCGAGGGCCCCATCGTGGTCTCTCAGGGCACACCCGTGCCCATCATGGTGGCCGTGCAGAATGGCAAGGCCTTTGCCGTCGACAATCGTTGCCCGCATATGGGATTCCCACTGCATCGTGGTACCGTGAAGGATGGCGTGCTCACCTGTCACTGGCACCATGCCCGATTCGACATGCGTTCGGGATGCACCTTCGACCTGTTCGCCGATGACGTGGATTCCTACCCGGTTGAGATCAACAACGATGGCCGGGTGATGTTGACACCGGCGATCAGCGGCCGAGATGCGATCACCGCTGGCCTGCGTCGTCTCGAAGACGGCATGGAGCAGAATATCCGTCTCATCACAGCCAAAGCCGTCGTCGCCCTGATCTCGGCCGGTGCTGATCCCCAGGACATGGCACGCATCGGTGGCTTGTTTGGCGTGCGTCGACGACGTGATGGCTGGGCGATGGGGATGACGATCATGTCGGCCATGGCGAATGTGGCGGACCATCTCGAAGGCGAGGACCGCATTGGTCCTTACTACCACGGATTGACGCGCGTCGCCATCGACTGTGCCGGACAACCCCCGCGGATTCTGCTCCGACCTCTCGAGACCGATGATGTGGACGAGGCGGCTCTCAAGCGCTGGTTCCGTGACCTGGTTGAGGTCCGCAATCCGGATGGCGCCGAACGCTGCCTGCGCACGGCCGTGGCAGCGGGGTGGTCTGATGCCCAGCTGGCGGATCTGATCCTGTCAGCAGCGACCGATCACTTCTACCTCGACACGGGCCACGTCGTCGACTTCATCAACAAGGCCTTCGAACTGCTGGACCGGATCGGCTGGGACGAGGCAGGAGATGTCCTCTCGTCTCTGGTGAATCAGCTCTGCCGGGCGCAGCGCTCGGAGGAGACCAATGCGTGGCGCACTCCAGTGGATCTGAAGGAGTTGCTCAACCCGAGTCTTGCCGGACTCGAAGAGCGCGTGGCAACGGCAGGTGCAGTGTCCTGGCAGCGACCGGCCGGATTCATTGGGACGATCCTCGATGAAGAGCCAGAGGCGATCGTTGAGGCCCTCAATACGGCCGTATCGGCCGGGGCCACACCCCTGCAACTGGCCGGCGAAGTCGCCTATGCTGCGGCCCTGCGGGTTGCACGATTCCACGTACAGAATGAGTTCGTAGACTGGATCGGTGTGCTTCACACCTTCACCTACGCCAACGCACTTCAGCAACTACTCAAGCGCCACCAGTCATCCGAGATGCTGCGTGGCGTGTACCACGGGGCTCTGCGGATCTATCTGGATCGGTTCCTCAATATCCCACCGGCACGGCTGCCGTCGAAGAATGGCAGCGCTGATGATCCGGGCGGTGAAGCGGCGTTGGCTGAGTATCTGGATCTGCTCAATCGTCAGCAGCAGGTCGATGAAGCGGGGCGCCTCATCTACGACTACGTCGCTGCCGGGCACGACACGAAGGTCTTGTTCGGGACGCTTGCAGAATCACTGGTCAGGGAAGATGCCGAATTCCACACCTACCAGATGCTGGAAGCGGCGATCCGTCAGTATGGTGAGCGGACAGATGAGGAAGAGCAGCGACACGTCCTGGTCGCAGCGGCCCGGTATCTGGCGGCTCATGCGCCGACGCAGCGTTCCATGCTCCAGACTCTGAAGATCGCGCTCCGGTTGCATCGAGGCGACCCGGTCTTCGAGGAAGAGGGATGAAGCCCCTCTTCCTTTCGAAATCGCTGCGCGATTTCCCCGTGGTGAAGACTGCCTTTTCTTGGGGGCCGGGCTGCGCCCATTCCCTATGAGGGGTTCACCTTGGACTGGGTGGACTCGCGTGCGCGATTTCGCCGTGGTGAAGACTGCCTCTTCTGGGGGGCCGGGGCTGCGCCCATTCCCTATGAGGGTGAACTCGTCGGCTTGGCGGGTTCGCTTCGCGATTCTCCGGATGGTGGGAGTTCGCCACTCTGCGTGGGTCTGGCTGCGTCCATTTCTGTAAGGTGTTCGCTTCGGCCTGGGTGTGTGCTGATATCGAATCAATCAGTGTCGAAATGGTGTCGCGCTACGAGTGGCTGCTCGAGAGCCTCAGTGGCACGGCGTGTGCAGGAAGGTGGATTGCCGCTCCATCCTTCCACCGGTATACTTCGGAGACACACTGTGGCCGATCCAACCCCCAAGCCGACGACTTCGCCTGACGATATGCACTGGGTTCTGTATCTGCGCGAGGATATTCAGGAGATCCGCCAGGATCTGCGAGCTCTGGTCGTACGTGTCGACGCGGTCGAGCGGCGGCTGAACGAGCGCATTGACTCGCGTTTCGGCCTGCTCCTGATGGCGATGATCGCTCTCTTCGGCATGACCATCGGATTCATGGAGTATCGTCTCCCGCCGTTGTAGTTGTCTTGCCGACAGCTACTCTCTGAACAACTCCACCACATCCAGCAGGCTCAGTCCTGTGTGGTATCCAGGGTCGGCATCGGCCGTGGCGGGAATCGCCGGTGACACGGTGCCGTCGATGGCCAGGGTCTGGATGGCCATCAGGTGCACTTCTGGCCGCAGGTAATTCTCGACGAATGCATTGTGACAGTCGCGCCAGATTTGCAGGCAGGCCTGCCCCACATCCGCATCGTCAGACCCGTGATCCTCAGACTCGCGCCAGCACAGGGCGGCGGAGCGAATCGTCTCTGGCAGCGACCACCAGGGCATATCCGTGTGCAGGGGCCGGCGGCCGATCAGGTCGTAGGCCTTACAGATGCCACCGGGGTCCGGCTGGAATCCCAGGCGGAAAATCTGTTGGAGAATCGTGGGCAGTGGTCGTGCCGCCGTTGACATTTCCTCGTGTTGGCCAGCAGTTGCCACGCCACTGTGTCGTGCCGCCCTCAGGAATTTGTAGGCGAGGCCGACGAACTCCAGGGCGTGCCCGGGGTCGCTGAGCACCGAACCATCCTCATTGCGTTGCGGCAGGTTGTCATCGCCGACGAACTCCCAGAAATCACCCTCCTCGAAGTCGGGCAGACGACCATTCACATTGGCATGGGTCGAGATCTCGTGATCGATCAGTCGCAGGCCCGTGTCGATGGCGTCGACGTCACCGGTGGCGGCACCCAGGGCACAGGCGCCCAGCTGAATCATATAGGCGCCATGAGCGTGCCGCCCGGGCACCGTCTCAATCGGGTTGGTCGGATCCAGGGGTTGCTGATCAGAGGCGAAACGCCGGGTGACAATGTCGTCGGTGACCTGCCGCATCCATTTCCGCGCGTCGGTCTCTGCCTCGGTGTCACCCAGGTCCCGCGCTGCGGCGAAGAAGCCCTTGGCGCCAAATAGATCGCTATAGCCGCTGGGCGCACCTGCGCCGGAGGCGGAATGAGGTTGTTTCGTATCCTCAGCACCGATGACGAAGCTCTCGCCCTCAGGCGTCATGAAGAAGGACAGGTGGCCATTGTTCTGCTGGCGCAGTCGTTGCACCGCATCCAGGACTGCGCGCTCCATGTTGCGCAGCCGCGGCGTCAGTGCCTGAATGTTCGGTTGCTTGCTGGCCTCGGCCCAGCGTGCGTGTCCGGCCAGGGCCTCCAGTCCACGTCCCTGAATCCAGCCATAGACGGTGCCTCTGCCGCGCACAATGTCGTCGACATCAAAGCCTTCGCCCGTCTGCAGATCGAGCTTGGTATCGATGAAGGGGTAGGTGCCATCGTGCCGCTCGAATCGCTCGACGACGGCCAGGATGTTCTGGTAGCAGATCGCCTCATAGTCATCGATTGCCGCCTTGAGGTCGGCTCTCTGTGGCTGCTGGGGCAGGAGGTATCCGGTGAATTTCATGGCAGAATCCTGCTGTCGATGGCGCAG
>JABHDC010000205.1 GCA_018673255.1 Gemmatimonadota bacterium | reverse complement strand
GGGATTCGACAGACTCAGTTGTGTGGTCTCATCCACACCCTCCACACGGAAATCGTCGAGAGGCACACGGTGCCTGTAGAAGGTGCCATTCCAGCACAGCGCATTGGTTCGCTCGCGCAGTTGTTCGGCATCCTGCGACCAACGCTGGGCGTCCCGGTCATCTCCCAGATGCTGGTATAACCGACTCAGACACAGATACGCCTCGTAGTAGCCGGAGTTGTCCCCGTGGAAGATCCCCCAGTGGGTATCGTCGGTGATCTGGAAATTGAGCCACGGCTGATCGGCGCTGACATAGTCGAAATCCCACGTATCCATCGTCAGGGCCCGCTTCACCAGATTGTGTTCGGTACTCCAGCGCCACTTGTTCTGCCGGATGTAGGCCATGGCCCGTTCTGCATGGGGCAACATGGAAGCCATCCACTCATCGTCGCCTGTCGCCTGCCACGCCAGATACAGGGCCTTCACCCAACGGTATTCAACATCCGCCTCCACGGGCACACGCACATGCTTGGTCCAGTTCTCACGGTCCATGTTGCATGTGACGAAGTCGTGGAACGAGCCATTGCCCAGTTGCGTGTCGGCGAAGTGCGTGACGGCACTCGTCATATCTGCATCGAAGTAACGGGCGCCGCGCATGATATCGGAGTGATCGCGAATCCACAGGGCCGGGCAATCCGGAGATCGATACCCGTGGACCATCTCACCATCTATGCAGTAGTCGACGGTATCCTGGGCGAGGAAATCACGGATCTGCGGCAACAGCGCGTCGATCCACTTCTCTGATGTCTGAATGCGTGGTGCAGTCCGGCTCATGATGCGGTGTCCTCGACTTCCATATCGAGTGTGCGATGCTGGCGATGCCAGGTCCATCGATCGCTTCCCGACAGCAGGGGTTGATGGCACGGTGGGGCAGCAGCGACAAATCCCTCGCTGGGCTCCTGCCCATTCCAGGCCTGGAACATGGTCGGCGTGTAACCACCGATGACGATGGCCCGCTCGCGGTCTGAGTGGATGTGCCCCGTCGCGTGAATCAGTGACTCACCGAACAGCAACGTCGAACCGGCCGGTGCCACGACCTGGTGGATGAGGGATCGATCGGCGTCGGCACAGGCGATGATCTGCTCACGCGGCGCCTTGATCTTGTGACTGCCGGCGATACAGACCGTACCGCCATCATCCGGGCCCAGTTCGGTGAGATTGGTCAGCGTTTTGACGAAGGTACAGTGGAACAGGCCATTCTCGGTGTAGGTGCCCTGATCGACATTCGTGCCCGTGTGGAATCCAAAGGGTGCATCTGCCGCCAACTCCTCATCGGGCCGGCGGTTGATGACCGCCTCGGATTCTTCGAGCCGCACACTGCCCCCCACCAGCTCCTCAGCAAAGCCGACCAGACGGGGATGTGTCAGGTAGTCATAGATGGCCGGGTCGGCTTCCAGGATGTGGGCGAAGTGGCAGTGATGGGGGTGATGGGCACTGAAGCGGCACCCTCGCACGACGCCACCCTCTCCTGCCGCCACCAGATCATGCTTGAGCCGCTGCATGGCCTCCAGCAATCGGCCAACCTCAGCCGCACTCAGCGTATTCTCAACCACCACATAACCGAAGACATCCAGATGATACCGCTGCGCCGGTGTCAGTGCGGGGAAGGGTCGCTCGAAAACTTCAGAAGTCTCCATCTGTCTTCCCATCCCCTACTCGGCGTTGACGAACTCAATCCAGAGCGGCGCGTCGCCGACATCCAGCCTCTGCGTCGGCGCCAGGGCACCCGTCGCCTGATCGACGGCGTAGACACTCATACGACCCGAATCCTGTCCGACGGACAACATCCACTTCCCCGTCGGATCCAGATAGAAGAATCGGGGTGTCGCCTCGGTGTCGTAGTGTGCCTTCAACGACAATGAGCCGTCTTCGGCCACATCGAACAGGGCCAGTGTATCGTGGCCGCGATTCGAGGCATACAGGTGCTGGCCATCTGCACTGATCGTGATCTCCGCCGTCGTATTCTCTTCCGGGTCAAAACCCTCCGGCAGCGTCGAGATCACCTGGAAGCCTGACAGTGTGCCCGAATCCGGATCGAAGTGATGGGCCGAAACCGTGCTGCCATTCTCATTGACCGAATAGAAGAGATCCTTCGTCGGATGGAAGACGAAGTGCCGGGGCCCTTCTGGCGTGGAAGGCTGGATCGTGGCCGGCTCATTGGCCGTGAGTGCCCCATTCGTCGCATCGAAACAGAACTGATAGATCGCATTGGGAGGATTCGTGTGGGGCACGAAGGCGAATCGATTGGAGCGGTCCGTCTGAATGCTGTGTGCGTGGGTATCGGTGGGGATCCACTGCAGAGGATCGACTGACAACGTGCCATCGGCGGCGATCGCATGCACCGACACGTGACCTGCACCATAGTAGGACGCCAGCAGGAATCGGTCGGTGTTATCCGTGCGGATATAGGGCGAACCGTCCGGCACGGTGACCCTGCCGGTGGCACTCAGGGACCCGCTGACCGGATCGATATCGAAACTGGCGAACTGCTTGTTGGCGCGCAGGCAGATCCACATGCGCTTCCCTGCCGCATCGGTGGCGATGGCACCAGGTGCCTCGCCCAGATCGATATTGTCGCGCGCATCCAGCTGGCCGGTGTCAGCATTCAGGACGAGGTGCGAAAGAAAGTTGCTGCCGCTGTTGGATATATAGACGTGATAGGACATGGGTTCTCATAGGTTGTAGGAGGTTGGCATCACCGTCTACGTTACGTACGGTAGGCTCCCGACAACAGTCCTGCTCACCCATTCTGCAGAGAATACCACTCATGAGCCCCACGCCTCCTACTCACGACTGGCAGGCAACCGGATCTCACGGCGTCGTCGCTGCCGGTGGCGCCGCAGCCGTCGAGGCTGGAATCCACATACTCGAAGCCGGTGGCAATGCGGCCGATGCGGCGGCGGCCACGATCCTTGCACTCAATGTGACCGATCACATCCTGTGCAGCATCGGTGGTGAAGTACCGGTCCTCATCCACAGTGTCGCCCACGGTCGTGTCCAGGCTCTCTCGGGCCAGGGCCGGGCACCAAGTTCGCCCGAGGCCATCGACTGGTATATGCGCCACGGGATACCGGGCGACGGTGACATCAAGATGGCCCCCGTGCCCGCGGTTGTAGACACGTGCATCACCCTCCTGCAGCACTTCGGAACCATGACGCTTGCCCAGGTAACAGCCCCGGTGCTGGCCCTGCTCGATGAGGGTGACGAGTCCTGGCACCCGAGACTGGCCCACACGCTGCGTCGCATGGTCGAAGAAGAAGCACAGACCACCGGCTCACGGGAGGCGCGCCTGCAGGCCGCCTGCGACCGATTCTATGGTCGGCACGCGAGTCGCAATGATATTGCCGAAGAGCTGGAGAGATACTACGTCGAGAAGGGTGGATTCCTGCGGCGCCAGGACCTGGCCCTGCACGTGACAACCATCGAGGAACCCGTGATCGCCGACTACCGGGGATACGCGGTCTGCAAGTGTGGTCCGTGGACGCAGGGGCCCGTCCTGTGCCAGACGCTGCGTCTGCTGGATGGCTTCGACCTGGCCGGGATGGGACACCTCTCAGCCGATGCCATCCATCACGCCGTGGAGGCCCTCAAACTGGCCATGGCTGATCGCGACGCCTACTACGGTGACCCCCAATTCACCGGTGTCCCCCTGCCATCGCTGCTCAGCGAACGTTACACAGAGCTGCGACGCCCCCTCATCGACCCCGGCTCCGCCTCCCACGAGGCACGCCCCGGCGATCCATACGGCCTGCGCCCACTGGCGGGTGAGGGTTTCTTCCGGCCGGGGCCCGGTGGCACGACCACCTGTGTCATCGCCGACCGCTGGGGCAATGTCGTGGCCGCCACACCGAGTGCAAATGTTCCGACAGATCATGATGGAGGCGGTGCCGCCGGTGTCACCTACGGCAATCGCCTCCGCAGTCTCAATACGACACCGGGCCATCCCAATTGCATTCAGCCCGGCAAACGACCGCGGATTACGCTGACGCCGACGCTGGTTCTTAAGCAAGGTAGACCGGCCATGGCCATCAGTGTCGCCGGGGGCGACCTGCAGGACCAGACCGCCCTCAGTCTGCTCACCAATGCCATCGACTTCGGCATGGCCCCCGCCGATGCGGTGACCACCCCCAGATTCTCGACGGGGAACCACGAGGACTCTTTCGATCCTGACCCGATCCGCGAGCAGACCTTCAAGGATGCAGGGTCACTGCAGATCAACGAGGCCATTCCCGAAGCCATTCGACAGGATCTGGGCGCCCGAGGTCATCGGGTCGCCACCACATCCGGCCCCATCGGTACGCCGGTGATGCTGCAGATCGATCCGGATGGCGTGGCCCGTGCCGCAGGTGATCCGGCCGCGCGCCGGCACGCAGCCGCAGTGGAGGAATAGGGATGCCCTCTGACGATACCCGTCCCCGGATCATCGACACCGAGCGTCATGCCTCAGACACCGAACGTCAGCTCGTCGCTTGTATCGACACCGACTGGATCGCGGACCGTGCGTGGGACCTCTTGCAGATTCCCAGTGTCACCATGGAAGAAGGCGAGGTGTGCGCCCTCTTTGAGCGCCAGTTGCACGATCTCGGGCTGAAGGTCGATGTGCGGACCGTCGGCGCCGATGGGCGCAACAATCTGTACGCCCGTATCGCCGGCACGGGTGATGGTCCCACACTGATGCTCAATGGACACCTCGACACCATCCCGCTGGGTGATGCATGGCCCCCACGCCGCACACCTGATCAGCTCTATGGTCGGGGAGCAACCGATATGAAGGGTGGCATGGCGTCGATGCTGGGCGCAGCCAAAGCCATCCTCGACAGTGGCATCCAGTTACGGGGCGACCTGGTACTGAGCGCCGTCGTCGGACACGAGGAGACCATCGCGCGCAAGGATGGCCCCCTGGCGCTGATCGACGACATCAAAGACCGGCGGGTGCCGGCCGATCGCATCCTCATCGTCGAGGGGCGCGACGCACTGTGGGTGATGAGCATGGGCTCCATGGTCTTCACCATCACCCTGGATTCGGATCGCGGCGGCATGCACACACAGTATGTCCCCTTCGCCGACAATCCCTTGCGCCATCTCGGCGAATTGATCGGCGCCGTCCACGCGCATCAACAGGAACTGGATGCGACGACTCAGCATGCCCTGGCAGGCGCCGAGCGCATCGACCTGGGTGCAGTGCATGGAGGTGACTACTTCAACCGGACACCGACGCAATGCACACTCACAGGCACGCGACGCTGGTGCCCGGGTCGTGACGCGGCACAGATCCTGGAGGAATTGAGGTCACTCGCCCGTCCCTTTGCTGAGGCGGGTCAGCTCGATCTGCGTGTGGAGATGGAACACGAGCGCGAGCCCTTTGAGACACCGGCCGAGGATGCGGCGGTGCAGGCCGTAGCAGCCGCTCATTCACTCATCAGCGGCGATGCACCGGATGTGGTCGGAATGCGCATTGTTGGAGATGCCAATCTCTACGTTCACGGGTGCGCCGTGCCCACCTTCTATTATGGCCCGTCCAATGAGACGGCCCACGCAGACGAGGAATGGGTGGACATCAAACGCATGGCCGATGCGGCCTGTGTGTATGCGCTGGCCGCCGCTGACTATTGCGGCTTGAAGAGCTGATCTCGGAAGGACGCTACCAGGACGCTGTCGTGCGGTCGACGATCTCTTCGATGACCATGTCCATGGCTGCATCGATGGCCGGTTCGCGGCCCTCCTCATCTGGCAGGGCTGCATCATAGGTCCCAAAGCCCGACAACGATCCCAATTCCAACAGCACACCCCCGCCATTGGCACGCTCGAGGATCGTTGTAACAAATACCCGGTAGCGATACTGCTCTGTGACCTCACTTGCCGAGTAGGTGTGGGGTTCGTCCTCCAGGTCGGTCACCTGCAGCAACAGCAAGGCGTCGGCCGATTCCTCATCGATCACGCGCAGACGACCGTCATCCAGGAATGCATCCACTGCCCGTTCCGTGAGCCGCTGCGCCACGTCGACTTCAGAAGTCTGGTTGCCTGCCGTGGGGATCGCGACGGTACGGATCCCACCAACCAGTCCCGCCGTGGTGGAGTAGTGCGCACACCCGGCCAGCAGGCAGGCCAGAACCCAGCAGATCCACCGCACCTTCACTCCTGGGCCTCCTTCGACTGGGCCTCCTGCGCCTGGGTCGGCGTCGGGTCATTGGCTGTGCTGGTCTCGTCGGTGACTGCGCCAGCTTCAGTTGGACTCGGCGTACCATAGGCCTGCGAAGGCAGATCGCTGGTCTGAGCCGATGGCGCAGTCGTTCCGCCAGCATTCAGATCCAGCGCGATAGAGCGCACGCCATCTCCGACAGCGATCGGTGCCACACTGGGGCGCCCGCTCGCACTCCCCTGCACGACATCCAGCGCCCGGCGCTCGCCGGCCTCTGCCCGTTCGCCGTAGAGCCCGAAGGAGTGGCGCACCATCATTTCGCTGAGCGTGCCCGAAGCGGGTGCCTTCTCAAGCAGTGGAGGACGGGCGGTGCACATCACGTCCTGGACGTGGGTGACAACGAGGCGCGTCTTGACGATTTCCCACGGGCCCAGACTCGCGCCGGTATCGGGGTCCACGATCTCCTGCTGGGCGGCGACGACGGCAAAGAGCATCCCTTCCCGCACGCCCTGTGCGGATCCGACATTGAGAACGAGAGTGGTCGCATCGATAACGGCGGCGATCTTCCCGGTGATGGACGGTGTGTCACTCATTGTGAACTCCTGACAGACGGGATCGGGGCGTGATAGTTGTGCGGCACAAACAGGTAACGCCGGACCACCCAGAGGGCAGACCGGCGCAGGTCAGGTGACGCAGATACGACAACGAGGTGTGACCGTCGCGGGAGTTACTCGTCACCACGCGAGGCGACATAACCCGATACCGTATCGTCAGCCAGCCAGTTGAGCAGGAAATCGGCAGGATCGATGTACCCCCGGCGTCCTCCCCGGCGTCGATCCTGGTAGCGTACTGAGTAGTGCAGGTGCGGCCCCGTCGAGCGGCCCGTGGTACCCATGAGGCCGATGATATCACCACGCGAGACGCGCTGCCCTTTGTGGACGAGGATCTTGCTGAGATGGCCGTATTCGGTGCGATACACACCCTTGCGGGTCGTCTCTTCACCATTCTCGTCGACAACGATGGGATTGTGTTCGATCACCACGACCCGTCCCAGACGCACATCCTCGTAGGCATAGGCGATGGTGCCATTTGCCGTGGCCGACACCTCAATTCCTGGGCGCCCGGCGAAGTCGATGCCTGAGTGGTAGGCGGGACGGCCGGTAAAGGGATCGGTGCGATCACCGAATTTCGAAGATTTCCAGGTCTTGTCTCGCGGTACGGGCGCAATGGCCGGCACGTAGAGCAGGTCCGCATCGTTTTCGTTGAAGCGGGCCATCAATTCGCCAAAGCTGCTCTGCTGCAGCTGCGCTTCACGCTGAAGTCGATCGATCTTCAGGGAGAGATTCTCGAGCAGTGCGCGCTTGCGAACCGGGAGGGTCGTGTAATCTTCGGGCAGATCACCCGGTTCTTCCGGTCCACCGACGCCAGCCGACGGCATGGGGGCCATCTCATGATGGGCACGCAATCGCGCATCAAGCGCCACGACCCGGTCCATCTGCTGCTCGAGTTCAACGATGCCTCGCTCGGAGGCCTGCAGCCCGCGTACGAGGTGCTCATTCTCATCCATCAATCCAGCGATCCGCCCTGCTTGATCGACGCGCGAATGAAACTCGAAAGCGTAGTAGCCGAGGGAAGAGATGGTGAGGAAGAGGAGTCCGATGCCCAACCAGAGCAGCTTGGAGGAGAACTTATACTCCTGCATCTGCCCGTCATTGGGAGGGATGACGATGAACGTGATCCGCTTTCTCGGCATGTCGTGTCGATTCTCCACGTCGTGGCACAAAGGCCACTGATATCAGGACATCTACCAGAACATCCGGGACCACAACCCACTCCGGAATGCACCCCTCGGAACCGTGACAATACTCAGAGCGTCACAACCGGGGAATTATAGATCTACCTCTACTAAATGTCAATAATCACTGTAGGATATGCACGATCCTGCCTTCGCGCTCGAGCGATGAATCCGGGCTGTGGCATATTCTGTCTATCGGCGCCATGTTATCACTTGCGCAGTTTGCATACTCGTTGCGCCGAGTGCGGGTCGCTGAGTATCTTCGGGATTCTGCCTGAGATCCTCTCCACCTGTCCACCTGCAAAAAAACTTCTGACGCGGGAGCCCCCCATGCGACAGCGCTTGCGCGCCGCCCGATACCGCGGTGCCGCTGTGCTACTGCTCGTCCTGTCCTGCACGTTGCAGGCCGAGACAACGCCGGTTCAACCGACACTGAAGGACGAACTCAAAGATTCGTTCTATCCAATCGTCAACTACATCCAGAAATACTACATGTACGAGGTGCCCGCAGACTCGCTGATGCGGGCAGGTCTCAGAGGCATCTTCCGCTCCCTTGACCCAGCCTCGGACTTTGAACTGAGCCTCGAGAGCAAGAACTGGCGCGAGAATTTCATCACCTTCGAACAGATCGCCCATACCATAAACAACCGGGCCCACTACAGTGTGTCTCCTGATACGCTGGTCAGATATGGCATTGCCGGGATGATGTCGATCCTCGACCCGGATACGGTGTTCATGGAGAACAACCACCTCGACAACTTCCGGATCGATGTGGATGGCGAGTATGGCGGCCTTGGCTTCCGCATTCAGGTTGTCTATCCGGATAGCGCCATCGGCGTCTGGTCTCTCGTGCACCCGGATGCGCCCGCCGCCCGGGCAGGTGTAAAATCCGGTGACCTGATCCTGGCCATCGATGGCGAGACGACGAAGGAGATGGATGCCAGCGACGCCGCCGACCGCATGCGTGGTAAGGCGGGCACCGATGTGACCCTGACCCTGTCACGTGCGGGTCGCGACGCCCCCTTTGATCTGACCGTGACCCGCGAGGTCGTTCACCTCAACAGTGTCCCCTATGCGGGCATGCTCTCCGAAGACACGGGCTACATCCGACTCAGTGGCTTCCAGCACAAGTGCTCGATCGAGGTGCGTGAAGCCCTCGAGGGGCTGCTGGACGAAGGGTTGGAACGGCTGATCTTCGACCTGCGCGGCAACAGTGGTGGTTACCTGCACGAGGCCGTAGCCATCGCCGATCTGTTCCTTCCCAAAGATCGACTCGTCGTCTACACGGCGGGTCGGGCCTTCCAGGACACGACCAAGCTGTACACGGAGAAAGAGGCGCTGTTCGGTGAGGGCCCATTGGTGATTCTCGTCGATGGTCGCTCGGCCAGCGCCTCTGAGATTGTCGCCGGTGCCATTCAGGACTGGGACCGTGGACTGGTCCTCGGCACACAGACCGTAGGCAAGGGATCGGTTCAGCAACCGGTGAAGATCGGTGAACGAGCCGAACTGAAGCTGACCATATCAGCCTACTTCATCCCCAGTGGTCGTTCGATCGATCGACGCATGCGTAAGGACTCCACCCTGGTTGCCATGGCTGAACAGGACTTCACGACCCTCGGCCTCGGTCGACACGTTCGCGGCGCTGGTGGAATCACACCCGATATCCAGATGGATCGTCGCCAGACCACATCCCTCTATCGCCAGTTGGAGGGATGGCGGACGCTCAACAGCCGTTTCTTCCGCTTCGCCCGGGACTACGCGGCCGAGAACGATGTGGCGGATGACTTCGTCGTAAACAACCAGACCATCGAGTCATTCCGTGACTACGTCGACACGGACGGATTCGAATACGTCAGTTCCCTGGAGCACCAGGTGCAGCAATTGCGTCAGAATCTGGCCGAAGAAGAGGATTCGGGCGGCGCAGATCGACATCTGTCGGATGTGGCTGAAGAAGTCGAGCTGATCGAAGAGCGACATTGGAGCGACAATGATCAGTTGTTTCGATGGAAGCTGACCTTCGATATTCGCGAGAAGGCCCATGGCATCGGCAACGCCTACATCTACGACACTCGCGTCAATCCGCAGGTCCTTCGGGCTCAGCAGATCCTGGAAGACGAGGTGGAGTACGCGTCCTGGTTCCAGCGTGCCGTGATCGGTTCGACGAGTGTCGCCGCCAGCATGGATTCCACTGCCCTGGAAGGCGCCGAAGTGGCGCCCTAGATCAGGCGTCGATCGGTACGATCACGCATGATGATGGGTTGAGTATTTCGAGGGGGGCCTGAAAACAGGCTCCCCTCAAGTGTTTCCCGCCTGCCCTAACTATCAGAACACAAAGACCTTTGCGAGTGTTTTCTGTGAGAATTTGGAAAAGACCTGCTCAATACACTATATTCTGTGGTTGGTCTTCTTCGACCCAGATTACTCGTAACCGGTTGTTGTAACAGCAACTTATGCCTGAAACCACAACGCCGGTGACCGAAACCACAACGCCGGTTGACGAAACCGCCCTCACCGGAGGACGTCGCCTTCCGCGGTGGCTCAAAGCGCAGGCACCCGGCAGTGAAGGGTATCTGCGGCTCAAGCGGTTGGTGAAAGCCCAGCGCCTGAACACCGTCTGCGAGAGTGCTCACTGCCCGAACATCGGCGAGTGCTGGGGTCACGGTACAGCAACCTTCATGATTCTGGGCGATGTATGCACCCGTAGCTGTGGGTTCTGCGCCATCGCCACGGGTCGCCCCGGCATCGTCGATGAGGCTGAACCTGAGCGGGTCGCCGTAGCCATTGCCCAACTCGGCCTGCAACATGCCGTGATCACGTCCGTCAATCGTGACGAGTTGGCCGATGGAGGAGCCCGCATCTTCGCCGCCACGATCCAACACACACGCCAACGGTGTCCGCAGACCTCAATCGAGGTCCTCATCCCGGACTTTCAGGGAGACTGGGATGCCCTGGCCACCGTGCTGGATGCGGGGCCGGATATCCTCAATCACAACATCGAGACCGTTCCCCGCATGTATCCGCAGATGCGGCCACAAGCCAAGCACGAACGCTCACTGGAACTTCTCGATCGTGCGCGCCAACTCAGCCCTGCCCCGACCAAATCAGGAATGATGCTCGGTGCTGGCGAACGACGCGACGAGACCGAAGACACCTTGCGTCAGTTGGCCGATGTGGGCTGCGCGATCCTGACCTTGGGTCAGTACTTGTCACCATCCTCCGAACACGTCCCCGTCGACCGCTTCCTGTCGCCCGAAGAGTTCCGCGAGTTGGGAGACTTCGCCCGCGACCTGGGTTTCAGACACGTAGAGTCAGGTCCCATGGTGCGCAGCTCCTACCATGCCGAACAGCAGGTCGGACTACTCGACATCGACAACACCGAAGTGAATGGGAATCAAGCATGAATCTGAACAAGAACAACATGACCGGATATCTGCGGAAGAAGAGGTGCATCGGCGCCAGTGAGCCGATCCTCGACATGCGCCAGATTGGTGACGGTCTGAAGAATCTGGTCTTTCACGTGACCACGCCCGAGAAGCGGCTCATCGTCAAGCAGGCTCACTCGCGTGTCCAGATCAAGGAACGCTGGTGGACGGATCGTAAGCGCATCTTCGCCGAGAAGAATTGCATCGAGATCCTCGCCAATGTCTTGCCGCCAGACATCTTCCCCGACGCAATGAACGAGGATCGTACCAATTTTATCCTCGTCACGACGGCGCCATCCAAAGATGCCGTGCTGTGGGAGAGCGAGCTGGCTGGTGGGCGAATCGATCTGCAGATCGCCGCCCAAGCGGGTGAATTGCTGGCCTCCGTGCACAATCTCACCGCCGGCGTGCGTGAAGTGAAGACGATGTTCAAGGACCTCAGGGGCTTTGAGCAATTGCGCATTGAGCCCCTGTATGACCAGGTGGCCAAGTCCTTCCCCGAGATTCAGAAGCAGGTGGATACGCGCGCCAAGGAATTGATGAAGCCTGGCAAGTGCCTGGTGCTGGCCGACCTGCGCCCCCGCAATGTCTATGTGAACAGTGGCGAACTGTATCTCGTCGACTTCGCCACCGCTCACTATGGACAGCCCTCTTTCGATCTGGGCTTCTACGCTGCGGATCTGTGCCTGAAGGCGATGCTCAACCATCCGCAGAAGGCCGCATTCCTCGAGGCGATCAACGTCTTCTGGATGGCCTACTTCAAGATTGCTGAGTATCCGAAGGCTGCCGACACCGAGCGCGCCGCGCTGAGTGACTTTGGTTGCCTCCTGCTGTCGCTGGTAGCCGGTCGTGCTCCTGTGGTCGAAGCCGACGATGCCTTCCGCGACATCACCTATCGAATCTGCCAGAGCCTTCTGTTCACCGAACTCGAAAAGATTGAGGACATCACCGAGTTCATCAATCGGACACTCATCGACGGCTGAGGCCGGTTTGATCGTGGCAGCTGCTTCACGCATCCGTTCCGCCGTCACGTGGCTCGCGATCGCGTGGTCGATGGGCTGCGCGCCTTCCGCGACGATGGCTCCGACCACTGGGTCCGATGCGATTGAGCAACCCATGCGCGAATTCCGCGCTGTGTGGGTCGCGACGGTCGACAACATCGACTGGCCCTCGGAACCAGGCCTGCCCACTCAGCAGCAGAAGAGTGAAGCCCTGGCCATCCTCGACAACGCCGTCGCCTTGGGGCTCAATGCGATCGTGCTGCAGGTTCGGCCCCACTGCGATGCGCTGTATCCTTCGACACTGGAGCCCTGGTCGTCCTATCTGACCGGTGTTCAGGGCACACCGCCATCCCCGTATTACGATCCATTGCAGTTGTGGACGAACGAAGCCCATGCACGCGGTCTCGAGTTGCATGCCTGGTTCAATCCATTTCGCGCCGATCATCCAGCCAATCCGTCCGAGATGGCGCCCGACGCGATTGCCCTTCGTTCACCCGAACTGGCTGTCACGCTCGGGGACAAAGGGTATCGCTGGCTCGACCCTTCCCGGCAGGAAGTACACGACCACTCTCTGGCCGTGATTCGCGATGTCGTGGAACGCTACGATATCGATGGCATTCATCTGGATGACTACTTCTACCCCTATCCGTCCTACAATGACGGGCAGGACTTCCCCGACGACATGACCTGGGCTCGGTATGTGGACGGCGGCGGCGATCTGAATCGCAGCGACTGGCGACGCCATCACGTGGACCGCTTCGTCGAGCGACTCTACCGGGTCGTGAAGTCGACAAAACCGTCGGTGAAGGTCGGCATCAGCCCCTTCGGAATCTGGCGTCCCGGCGTGCCCGAACACACCGATGCCGGTTTCGACCAGCACGAGATGATCTTCGCCGACGCCCGCCGCTGGCTGCACGAGGGTTGGGTCGACTATTACGCGCCGCAGCTCTACTGGCCCATCTCGCAGATCCCGCAGAGTTTCCCCGTGTTGCTGTCCTGGTGGACCCGACAGAATCCACACGGCCGGCATCTCTGGCCCGGACTCTACACCGGCCGCGTTCGCCCCGGTGGCTGGCCGGCGGATGAGGTGGTGAACCAGGTGATGATCGCGCGTGGACTCCTGCCCGACTCACCGGGCCACATCCACTTCTCGGCTCGTGCACTGAATGGTGATCGTGTCGGTACACACGACGACACGCTGACCACGGCCCTGGCCAAAGGCCCCTACGCCACACCTGCTCTCGTCCCCGCATCGACGTGGCTGGATGCCGATCCGCCACCAGCACCGAAACTGAATCTGAGCGTGCGAGGTGAGGCGGCCTTCCTGTCGTGGCATCGCAGCGGCGGTGAGCGTCCCTTTCTCTGGGTCGTCTACGCTCAGCGCGAGCAACGGGGCTGGGAACATCATATCCTGCCCGCCGGACGCACAGGCCTGCGACTGGCCCTGGCCCTTGGTGGATCTGACGCCGAGTCAGATCAGGCCCCGAAGGGACGATTGCTGCAGGTCGCAGTCAGCGCCGTGGACCGCCTCGGAAATCTGAGCTCGCCCCAACCGGAACAACTGCCATGAACCGCCTCCTCGATCTGGGTCGACGCGTTGAATTGCAGTCGATGGACTCACATTTCCACGACATCACGATCGGCCTGTATCGCCAGCAGGATGACGAGGGCCCTCTCTACACGGTCCACTCCTATGCTGAAGTTCCGGGCACAGGCGATCGCATGGGTGCCATCGCTGGCAGCATGCAGATCCTGGGTGGCCTGACGACGGTGACAGCCGTCTGCCTGCGACCCGCTTGCGGCCAGGACCATCCCCTGGCCATCGAGCGTGTGTTCCTGGAGAGCTGCAAGATCCCTCACAACCAGACCGCGACGGCAGCTGCGCTGTCGGTCACGGACAGAAAGTCGGGCCTGACGATACAGGCACACGGACTGGGTGACGGGCAATACCGGATTGAAGCCACAGGCGATGCAGAGGATGAAACCAGACAGCGGCGGGTCGGCGTGATCGTCAATGGCCTGCGCAAGTTGGGCGAGATGCAGTCGGTCGCCGATGCCGACGGCCAGATCCTGGAGGACTGCGTCAGTTTCGGCTGTGGCCACGACCATGATGCGCTCGTCGCCCTGCTCTTGCAGCGTGCCCCCAATGTTCGTGCCCTGGTTCGTGAGGAGCAGGCCGCCGCTGCGCGCGGTGTGCTGGCTGCACCGAGCGCCCAGAGTTGAAAGAACCAGAGCTGAGAGAAGTGCGCCTCCCTGATGACGACTGACATGACACCTGACACAACACCCGCGGCACCTGGGCCCATGACCAGCCGTCAACGCGTCCTGGCTGCCCTGAAGGGTGACCCCGTTGACCGCACGCCGGTCTGCAACCCCACGTCCGTCGCCACCGTCGAATTGATGGATCTCGTCGATGCCCCCTTTCCCGAGGCCAATCGCAATCCTGAACTGATGGCGCGCCTGGCTGCCACCGGTTATACCGAACTCGGCTTCGACACCATCATGCCCGTCTTCAGCATCATCCAGGAATCCTCGGCCCTGGGCTGCAACATCCAGTGGGAGCAGAAGGACAACTGGCCCACGGTGCGGATGAGCCAACCCATCTGGAAGACGGCAGGCGATATCGAGATCCCGCCAGATCTGCTGCTGCACGCCGACATGCAGTGTGTCCTGGAAGCCATCCGGATTCTGCGCCGCGACTATGGGGACGAGGTCGCCATCGTCGGCAAGACCATGGGACCCTGGTCACTGGCCTACCACTGCTTCGGCGTGGAGACCTTCCTGCTCATGTCCCTCGACGACCCGGATCAGACACGCTCGATTCTGGATCAGTTGAAGAAGGTGACCATCGACTTCGGCATCGCCCAGATCGAGGCGGGCGCCGACGCTCTCACATTGCCGGATCACGCCACGGGCGATCTGGTCAGCGGCGAATACTACGAGCGTTATCTTCGCGACCTGCACATCGAGTTCGCCGAACGCATCACCTGCCCCATCATTCTACACATCTGCGGGCGCACGGTGGATCGCATGGAGTTCATCGCGCAGACCGGAATGGCGGCGTTCCATTTCGACTCAAAGAACGCGCCCGCCGAATCGATGGCGATCGTCGATGAGCGTATCGCCCTGGTGGGCAACATCAACAATCCCGAAACCCTCTTTGCCAAAGACCCTGAAGACGTGCAGATGGAAGTGATTGCCAATCTGGATGCGGGTGTTCCCCTCATCGGACCAGAATGTGCCATCCCGCTGCAGACGGCCTTGGAGAATCTGCAGGCGATCCCTCAGGCGGTGCGTTCCTGGCACGCGGAGCGTAACCATGGCTGAGTTGACTGATGTCGCCAATGAAGCCTTGCGTTTTGAGATCGAGGAATACGTTGAAGATCCCGCCGAGGTCCAGCGTTTCATCGCCATCTTCTCTCAGGCGCGACCCATCCATCAGGAGATGGCGGCTGCCCTGATCGCAGGCGAACATCACCGCGTCGATGAACTGGCCACCCAGGCCTTGTCCGAAGGGATCGAGGCACTGGAGACCATGGACGACGGTCTGATCTCTGCCATGGGAATCGTAGGGATCAAGTTCCGCGAGAATTTCATCTTCGTTCCGGAGGTCCTTGCCTGCGCCCGTGCGATGAAGGCGGGCATGGCGCATATCGAGCCGATTCTGTCCGCCGCCGGCATTGAGAAAGCCGGGACGATCGTGATGGGGACCGTCAAAGGCGACTTGCACGATATCGGCAAGAATCTGTGCAACATGATGCTGCGCGGTGCCGGCTTCGACGTCATCGACCTGGGTGTCGATACGTCAGCGGACGAGTTCATCGACGCAGTAGAGGAGTCCGGTGCACAGGTCATGGGCATGTCAGCGCTGCTGACGACGACGATGCCGAACATGGGCAAGACGATCGAAGCCTTCATCGATGCCGATGTGCGCGAGGATGTGCAGATCATGGTCGGCGGCGCGCCTGTGACGCAGGAATTTGCCGACGACATGGGCGCCGATGGATATGGAAAAGATGCCCTGGACTGCGTCGCCCTGGCCAGGAAGCTGCTGGGGCTCTCCTGAGCGATTCGCCATGGCCCGGATCGACCCCGAACAACTGCAGGAGCGATTTGACCGCCTGTCGTCGATCCTTGGTGATATCGTCACCCAGGCCGATCAGCAGGCCAGTGAGCGCTGCCCGTATCGCGATCGGCACGATCTGTGTACGGCGAAATTCCGCTGTCGGAACCAAGCGAAGCTTGATCGAGATCAGGCGGATGCGATGCGTTGCGAACACGATGGCCGCTTCGACTACCGCAGTGCGTGGGAGAGCGATCCGGTCGCTGTGGAGAAGGCACGAGACAGAATGAAGAAGACCAAGAAGACCATAGAGAAAACGAGGGAGAACTCGCAGCATGGGTGAAGTGATCTACGGCGATCAACGCGCGCCACTGACCGCGGGGCGCACTCTGTTTGAATACGCGGACGAGATGAATGCGCAGGTACCCACATCCTGCCTGCGCAATGGCTACTGCCATGAATGTGTCGTTGCTGTCAACGCCGGTGACGGGCGTCTGTCACCACCGACCGAGGCCGAGTCATTTCTCAAGGAGCCGTATCGCCTGGCCTGTCAGGCTCGCATCCTTGAAGGAGAGGGTGACGTCTCTTTCACCCCTTTGCGCCGCACACCGCAGATCCTTTCTGCCAGCGAGACGCGCCAGATCGACCCCGACCCGATGGTCACCCTTTCCGGTGACGACGTGCTGTATGACGGTGAGAAGATCGATACCTTCCGCGGTCATGTTCTTGGGCTGGCCATCGATCTGGGAACGACGACCATCGTGATGGAACTGGTGGATCTGCTCACCGGAGAGAGTCTGGCCATCGCCGCCTTCGAGAATCCGCAGCGATTTGGTGGTTCGGATGTGATGAACCGCATCTCCTACGATGGCGGCCCCTACCACGGCGAACTGCAGAAGTCGGTGACCACCGCCATCAATCGCCATATCGCCAACATGGGTGAGAGCCTGGGGTTCAAACGACAGGAGATCTACGAGATCACCGTCGCCGGCAACTCCACCATGCGGGACCTCCTGTTTCGTCTCGACGTGCAGCCCATCGGTACCCGTCCCTACAAGTCGACGATCGAGACCGCCTTCCGCGAGGGAGAGCTCTCCTCTACGGCAATCGTGGAGCGTTCCC
>JABHDC010000204.1 GCA_018673255.1 Gemmatimonadota bacterium | reverse complement strand
TGCTGCACGATGTGGAGTTCGCCGCTGCCGTGGCGGGCAAGCTCCACGGGACGGCGTATCCGAAGCAGGAGCTGGATGTGCTGTGGAAGCTCCTGCTCACCAACCAGTTTCATGACATTCTTCCCGGCTCCTCTATCACTCTGGTGTACGAGGATGCAGAGCGTGACTACGCCCAGATCCAGGAAGAGGGCGGCAAGCTTCGATCTGCGGCCATTGCTGCCCTGGGTCAGGGATCAGCCAATCCACTCAACTCGACGGGATTCGCGCGAGCTGAGGTGACCGAGAATACGTCAGGAGAACTGGTCTATGCCGAGGCGCCGGCCTATGGCGTCGGATCCGTCGGCCAGGCGCCGGACCAGGTGACGGTGAACGAAGACCAGGGCGAGGGTCAGGTTCTTCTCGAGAACGATCGCATCGCAGCCACACTGGCCAGCGATGGCACGCTGATCAGCCTGGTGGAGAAGGGCAGTGGTCGCCAGGTCATGGCCGCGCCCGGCAACCAGTTCCTCACCTATGTAGATAAGCCGACAGCGTGGGATGCGTGGGACATCGATCCGTGGGCTCTGGAAACGGTCAAGGCCAGCGCGGGGGCACAGTCGTGTGAGATCATCACGCAATCACCTCTGCGCGGCGAAGTGGCTTTCACCCACAAGGTGGGTAAGAAGAGCACGTGCAGGCAGGTGGTGCGTCTCGATGCAGGCAGTGGTCGGCTGGAGTTTCACACCGACATGAACTGGCAGGAAGATGATACGATGCTGAAGGTCGCCTTCCCGGTGGAGGTGCGATCCATGGAGGCGATCTACGAGATGCAGTTCGGCCATACAGCCCGGCCGACCCACTACAACACGATGCACGATCTGGCCCGCTACGAAGTGCCCGGTCACAAATGGGTGGATCTGTCGGAACACGGCTTCGGTGTGTCACTACTGAGCGAGAGCAAATACGGGTATCACACCTTCAACAACACGATGCACATCACCTTGCTGCGGGCGCCGAAGAAACCGGATCCCATCGCGGATCGTGGCCAGCACACGTTCTCCTATGCGATCTACCCTCACCAGGGTAGCTGGCAGGAAGCGGGCGTGGTGGCCGAAGGATTCAGCTTCAATGTGCCGATCCAGTGGACGGGCGCGGCGGCGGCCAACTGGTTCAGCTCTGACGATGCGGGACTCGTGCTCGATACGGTGAAGCGGGCGGAGGATTCGGATGCCCTGGTGCTGCGACTCTATGAAGCGCATGGTGGCCGTGGGACGGCGCGGGTGAAGGTCGGTCTGCCATTTGCCACGGCCGTATTGTGCAATACGCTGGAAGAAGAGGGCGAGGCCCTCGAAGTCGAGGCTGACGAGATCATCGTGCCCTATCAACCGCACCAGCTGATCAGCATTCTCATCAAGTGACGACGCCACGACAGATGCCACAGCGGCATCCCCTCAATGATCTTCTGCCCGACTTCACGAATCTGACGCCGGAGCAGAAGGTCGTTGAGATCCAGCAGTTGACGTCGGCGGCACGTACGCATCCCAGTGGCATCTTCGTCTGCATGCCGAAGGTGGCACCCGAAGGGATGCGACAGGTGCGCGTGTCGGATTTCGAGGGGATGGATCAGTTCTCTGAGAACTTCGGTCTGAAGTTCAAGTCGATCACCGACTTCTTCGACAACGAGAACTCCATCACCACCTCTGGCAGCCACCTGGCTGCACAGAGCATACGCTACGAGGCCACCCACGATCCCGAGGCGCTGGAAGCGGCACGTGCTGCATTTGCGTCACTGGTGCAGATCTTCGAATTCGGCCAGCAGCAGGGGCGCCCCGGGTTCATGGGCAAACCTTACCATTTCGAGTATTCCGGCCACACCACGGGTGACCAGTATCTACACGCCCTCTGGGGTCTGTGGAGTTTCCGCTGTGTGGCATCAACCGATGAACGAGACGCGATCCGCCACATGATTCAGTCCATGGCCGATCACCTCGTGGCTGCAGATTTTTCGTTGCACTTCGAGGACGGCCGCTCATGGAACATGAGGGAAGACCCGACCGACTACAATGCAATCATGGCGGCCATGGTGGCAGCCGCATTTCACCTGACGGGTGAGGCGAAGTATCGCGACTCTTTCGAACACGTGATGCGCAGTGGTCAATGGATGACGCATCGGCGTCTCGACTACATCATCGATCAGATTCACGCCGGTACATGGCAGACACCGCGTTGGGAAGTTCTTGTCGGTGATGAGAAACGCCCGGGGGAATTCGCTCACTGGGAGCAGATCCAGCATTGCCAGTTCACGGCGATCGCTGCCGACATCATTCACCAGTGTGTGCCGGATCTGTTTACCGCGGATGATCTGAGTCGTGTGGTCGGTCTCTGGTGGCAGGACCACAGGATGGGCTTTGATCAGCAATACTGGGGGTATCTGTACTGGTTTCTCGTGAACTCGGAGGATCGTAGCTGGCGTAGTTGTCCGCAGACAGAACGCGTGGGGAGAGAACAGTGGTTTGGTGGGCATCCGATGCTCTCCTTTGCCTCATCATGGATGTATGGTGACTGCCTGGCGCGCTTCATGTGGACGGCCATGGTTGTGGCCCGTCATTGTCCGCCATTCCGCGATGAAGCGGCCACCTTTGCCACTGAGACCTTCAACCGCCTGCAACCCCATCACCTGCTGTGGATCGCGGATCCGGATGGCGAGCAGATTCCTGCGCAACTGCGTTACTTCACGGAGTTTCTGAGCAGTGAAGTTCCGGAGTGTCTGATCGCATCCTACTGGGAAGGCCGCCGGCTCAACCTCTGGGAGTGAGGCCCCTATGACGCGGCCAACTCGTCCGTGCATGTGCTCAAGGCACCAGTCATCTTGAGAATGACAGGTGGACATTTTCCTGATACTCGCCGAGCTTGCCCATGACGACGATCACCACTCTGCCCAGCTGAAAGGGTTAGCAGCACAGGCTTGAATAGATGAAGAAATCTGAAAACATTCTGATCCTTGGGCTCGGCAGCATGGGTGGTTACCTTGCACGTCGCTTGACGCACGAGGGCCACCGAGTAACAGTCATCGAGAATGATGCGAAGGTGCTGGCCGAGGCCGATGCGACACTCGATGCTCGTCTGATCCGCGGGGATGCTCTGGACTTCGGGTGTTGGAACCAGGCAGAGGCGGCGAAGATGGATTACATGATCGCCGCCACCAACGATGACGCAGTGAACATCCTCGCCGCTCAGATCGCTGATCGCCTCGGTATCCGGCAGAAGATTTCCCGCATTCGCTCCGTCGAACTGAGGCGAAAAGATGCCCCGATCAGCGCCGAGGATCTTAAGATCGATCTCGTCATCCGTCCCGATGAACTGGCTGCCAGGGAAGTGGTGCGCCTGCTCAGGATGCGGGACGGAAATGTGGTCATCGACGTGGGTGACGGAGATCTGCGGGTCGTTGCCACGCCCATCGGCCCGGATTCGCCACTGGCCAATCTCAGACTCAGCCGGCTCTCCGAGACCTTCAAGGATCTGCCCTTCCGGGTCATGTCCGTCGCGCGCGATATTGACACGATCATTCCCGGTGGTGACTTCGAGATCCAACCGGGGGATCGCGTCCACCTCATCGCGCAAAGGCAGTATATCCCCAAGATCATGGAATTGGCGCAGGTGACGACAGGCCGCAGCGACCATGTGTTGATCGTCGGGGGTGGATTGATCGGAACCCGGATCGCGCAGCTGCTGCAGTCGACCAATACGGTGCGCCTCCTGGAAATAGATGAGGCACGCGCCGAACAACTGGCCCACACCCTGGACAAGACAGAGTGTCTGCATGGCGATGGTTCGGACCGTGAAACGCTGCTGCAGGCAGGACTGTTGAACATGGATACCGTGATTCTGGCCACCGGAGACAACGAGGCCAATATCATGTCGAGTGTGCTGGCCAAACACCTGATTCAGACTCGGGCCGACGACTGGCATGCAGAGATCGGCAAGACGATCACGCTGGTGAAGAAGGAAGACTACATCGGCATTGCGGCGGCGCTGGGGATCGACATTGCGCTCAATGCGGATGTCCTGGCTGCCAGTGCAATGATCCGCTACATCCGTCGAGAATATGTTCTGGCCGTGGCCAATCTCCACGGATGCGATGCCGAGATGGTCCAGCTGATTGCCAATCCGGGGTCACCGATCACGAAGCGGCCACTGCACTCCATCGATGGTCTGGCCGGAAAGGTTCAGATCGGCGGCGTCTGCAGGGATGGCACGTGGGATATCGCGCGAGGTGTGACGCAGATCAACGAGGGTGATCGGGTCGAATGCGTCTGTTCCATCGATGGCCTGGCCGAATTGCAGCGGCTCTTCTACGCATGAATCGAGACGTCCACCCGGTTGAGCGCAATGCCGCGATCGTCGCCCACGTACTGGGTGCGTTGCTGCTGGTTACCGCCGCCGGAATGTTGCCACCCATCATCTGCTCGCTGGTGTACGGCGAAGATGATCTGTTTGCACTCGCCGTCGCCGCAGCCACAAGTGGGGCCATCGGCGGTCTCCTCTACTGGCGATTCCGACGACACCAGAGCCTCCATCCACGACACGCGTTCCTGATCGCGAGTGCTGGCTGGGTCATCGTGTCGGCCGTGTCGGCGCTGCCGTTCATGATCCACGGTTCCATCCCGTCGTTCACCGACGCTTTTTTCGAAATGATGTCCGGTTACACGACGTCGGGGTCGACGATCCTGACTGACATCGAGGTCGTGCCACACGGGTTGCTCTTCTGGCGCAGCGAAACGCACCTGATCGGTGGGATGGGTTTTGTGACCCTCGCCGTCTTCCTGTTGCCCCATGGCATGGAAGGGTTACGGCTGTTCCGGGCTGAATCCAGCCCGGGGCAGGTGATCACGAAAGAGCGCTTTACCGAGCGCAATCGTGATGCCATGATCGTATTGTGGACGATCTACCTGGTCCTGAATTCGTCGCAGGTCCTGCTGCTTCTCGCTGGCGGGATGTCCTTGTTCGACTCCCTGTGCCACACATTTGCGACCGTCTCGACTTCGGGGTTCTCCCCATACAATGCGAGCATGGGGTATTTCGACAACGCCTACTTCGACTGGGTCGTGATCATCTTCATGTTCCTCGGCGGCGTCAGTTTCGTGCTCTTCTACTTCCTGGCGCGAGGGGAGTGGCGCTCGTTCAAGATCAACACGGAATTCCGGTGGTATGTGGGATTCGTCCTGTTCTTCTGCGTCGCCGTCTCGCTGATTCTGTGGGAGCATGGGACGTATGGGCTGGCAGACTCGGTGCGATTTGGCACCTTCCAGGTCGTGTCACTGCTGACGACGACTGGATTCACCACTGCCGATTACGAACTATGGCCCGGTGCGGCGCAGGTATTCCTCTACGTCGTCTGTTTCATCGGCGCCTGCGCCGGTTCCACGACGAGTGGAATCAAGGTAGTACACTTCGTCATCATCTGTAAGTTCATGGTTGCTGCCATGCGCAAGATCTACTTCAGACCCTTGGCGGTGGTCGCCGTGCGTCTCAATGGCCGTCGGATCGAGCTGTCCGTCATCCATCTCGCGCTCTGCTACTTCATCGTCAACATCTTCCTCATACTCGCCGGCGCATGTTTCATGGCCGTCGTGGAGGGCATGGATCTGTTGTCGGCGACGACGTCGGTCATTGCGACGTTGATGAACATTGGCCCCGGATGGGGGAGTGTCGGTCCGAGCGAGAATTTTGCTCACATCTCCGACGTGGGGAAGTGGTTCCTGTCATTCATGATGCTCGTCGGCCGGCTGGAGATGTTCACACCTCTGGTGCTCTTCTACCCGTCCTTCTGGAAACACTAACCCCTCTTCAGCTGCAGTTCCTGTAGTGCAGGGCAGGCGTGATCTGAGTGGAGTCCCTCACGCGTGGCCACGCAGGATCGGCGTGTTTTCCGGCGGCTCATTCTCTCTGTTCCCACGCAGGATCGTCGCCGTTGCGTCCATGTAGTGGATGGCCAGCGCCCGTCGGGACCGGTCGGTCTGGTTCTTGAGCGTCCGGTGGGGCGTGGCACCGTGATGAAACATGATCTGACCGGCCTTCAGAGGCAGAGGAAGGGCCGCTGATTCATCCGGGTCGGACATGACATATCCGCCTGGCTCAACGCTCTCGTGTTCCCACAGTTGTCCCTGGGCCCGTGGAATCACCCACATGCAGCCATTCTCCGGTGTCACATCGTCGAAGGCCATCCAGCACGAGACGACTGCGTCCTTCTTGCTGACGCCGAAGTAGTAGTCATCCTGGTGCCAGCCGATCTCGCCCCCCGTCTGTGCTGGCTTGTACAGACCCTGACAGAGAATCAGGCGAAGATTCGCGCCGATGAGGGCCTCGACGCGGTCAAGGATGCGCGTGTCCCGGACCAGATCGGCGAAAACGGGATGGAACAGGTGAGCACAACGGATCTGGTTTACTTCGGTCTGTGTGCCGTCTTCGAGTTGCCCACTGCGGATATTCCTCAGGCCATCCTGCTCACGTAGCCGGTCCAGACAGGCGTCGTAGGCGCTGGCGAACTTCAGTACCTCATCCGGCGAGAAGACGATCTCCTCTGTGAGGAAGCCTTCGCGCCAGTATTGTTCGATCTGTGCTGGTGTCATGCGATCTCCGTGTTTCGGCCAGGTCTTGAGTCCGGCCGCGAAAGATACCGTCCACGGTCGCAGACGCCACAGGTAACAGGTTTGGACGGATCGGCAGAATTCCTGATCGTTGAAGGACTCCCGCTCGCATCTCGAGTGCGCTTGTGCCGATCAGGGAATGTGATACCGTGACGCCACGTCACGATCTGATCCTCACACCGTCAGACGCAGGCGCTCTCTACTTCACGGCAAGGGCACACATTGGACCTCGAAAGCGAATCCATCTACCTGTTGGATATGAGCCGCTGCCAACCGGCTGCGAGCATTGGCACCGACTTCTGCAAGGGGCAGTGGACGTCGGTCCAATACTCCATCGCCGCAGGCACTGGCACCATGTTGTTCAGCGGCCCCGACACGCAGGCGCCGCCGATAGCCCTCGATCCAGAGGTCACCGGCTGGCATCACATCTACGTCGGAACCTATCGATTCCATGTCTTCCCCGACTACTGTCTGCTGCTCAAGCTCTCCTCGGACCGCGGTTACTCACGTGCCACGGTTGAGACCTTTCGTCGGGACAAGGATCTCGTCGCGGAAGAGATGATCCTGGGCAGCACCGATCTCGCCGAGGCCTACTGGAAGAGTGCTGATCTGACAGATGAGCGAGTCATCTTTGATCGACCGGTGGCCGGAGTCCAGGGAGAGACGACAGCCAACATCAGCTACATCCGCCTCGTGCCGATGTCCGAGGCGGAACAGGCTCAGGCGCAGGCAGATCATCTTCCGGGCAACCACCGTCGCCTCATGGCCAACTATGACGGAGGGCAGAATACCGTCTGGGCCTATGCCAGCGACGACGAAATGCGGTCTGAATTTCAGGCGATGGCTGACAGCGATGTCTGCGCAGTGCTGTGGGGCTGTGCCCGTTCCTTTGCGACCTACTATCCGTCGCGTGTCGCCTCTGACGTGCAGTGGTCGTTCGGCCTGCCGGGGATCATGCGTCACGGGCGATTGGCCATCGAACGACAACGGCAGCATGACTTCGATTCGCTGCGTTCGGCCGTGAAATGTGCCAGAGAGATCGGTGTCAGCATCTACCCACAGGTCCGGATGAGTGGTGAGCAGCTTCCGCCGAACCACATCGACTATACCGGTCCGGGAGAATTCCAGCGACAACACCCGGAGTATCGATGCTTGTCGCCAGCAGGCCATCCGACCAGACACCTGAGCCAGGCATTCCCCGCTGTCCGATCTCAATACGTGGACCTGTTTCGCGAATGGGTGGATGACTACGAAGCAGATGGGGTGTGTATCGTGTTCTGCCGTTCGTGGCCGTATGTCCTCTTCGAAGAGCCCGTATTGGAATCGTTCAGGAGCGAGTACGGTCAGGACATGCGGGATCTCGATTACTTCGACGAACGCGTGCTCACCCATCGTGCCACCTTCCTCACGCAGCTATTGCGCGAGACCCGTAGGATGTTGGATGAGGTGGGAGATCGTCAGGGCCGGGCGTTGCGCACATGCTACGTGATACCTGCCGAAGACTATGGGTCATCACCCACGCCGGATCTGGGTCCATTTACGCCGCTCAAGATACACGGCATGGATGTGGAAGCCTGGGTGCAGGAAGGGTTGGTGGATGACCTGGTCGTACACATCCAGAACGTGGGTGATCCGTCCGGCAAGGACGCACAGCAAGCTCTGGCGCCGTACGTGGAACTGGCCCAAGGCACGGCCACCCAGGTCCAGGCGGATCTGTATCCGCGCCGACAATCGGCCGATTCCATGCGACTGCGTGCCATGGCATGTTATGAAGCCGGAGTCGATGGGCTGTGTTTCTGGGATTGCCAGACGCGCACCCAACGTCTCAGTGGATGGGCGATGCACCGCCTGCTGGGACATCGTGACGAACTGGCCAAGATGAAGCCTTTCGCCGACAGTCTCTTTCGACGCGAACCACTGCTCACGCTGGATGGTTATGATCTGAGCAGCGAATTCTGTCTGCCTTCGGATGGATGATGTGTGACATGCAGATTGGCCATCTCAACGGCCCTGTGCCTGGTTGCATCACGTCCATGCTGTCCGGCCACGCGCTGATGGGTTTCTTGTGTGGTGGAACTGCACTGTCCGGAATCAGCAACCCCTCGCACCTCGATAGATGTCCTAAGGAGAAGCAAAGCCCATGAGTAGAGCTGGTTGGATGCAGGCCGTGACCCTACCGGCCGTCCTGATGCTACTGGTCATCACTGCTGCTGCCGATGATGACGACGATGATCCCGCCGCCAAGGCGACCGAAGCCCGGCAACAGGAGAGAGCGCCAGGTCCAGGTCGCGAGGTCCGGGACGCCCTTCGCGAGGCGGGTCTGGATCCAAGCGATCCTGAAGCGCGTTCGATGCGCCGCGTCCTGCTCGAAGAGGGCAAGCTTCGCCGTCGTCTCGCTCGAATCGGGCGTCTCCGGGAGTTGGCCGCAGGAAATGAAGAGCGTCTTGCCGCACTCGACAGGCTGGAAGCCCGGACTCGCGACCAGCATGAACGCAAAGTCGACAGGGCGCTCGAGCGGGTAGAAAGAGGCAAGAAGAAGAAGCTCAAGGAGCATCTTGAGCGTGGCCGGGGACGAGCGGGCCATGGCCGGTCTGGGGGTATGGATGATGCCGAGGATGGTAGGAAGCCCGAGACTGTGGGCAGGCCCGAAGGACGGGGCAAGCCGCAGAACACCGATCGACCCAAACGCAATGCCGCAGAGGGTGGCGCCCGCGGCGCCAAGAAAGGCAATCAGTGAATCATCATAGGAAGGTGTGCGCTGCGATTCTGGCCGTCTGCTTCGGACTGGCCGCCTGTGGGGCCCCGGAGCAGGAAGCACAGACGGCTTCGGCCGAAGCTGTCGAATTGCCCACGCAGGCCCAGGCAGACGCTGAGGCCCAAGACGAGATCACCGCCGCCAATGCCGATTCGGCCTATGCAGCTCTCAAGAAAGAGATCGAGAGCGAAGAGACCGACGACTGAGAACCGGCAGGATCCTCGCAGGCCGACGACCATGGTGGCCTAGGCCAGCAGCCACGTCTCATCGAAGACGAGCATATCCAGATCACTGCAGGCCGGTGTCTGCGCCCGGTAGTGGGAGGTGCAGACGAGGATCCGGCCATCGGCGGCCTGCAGGAGATTGAAGTTGCTCAGTTGATTGGCGCCCACCTCGTCGGCCAGGACTTTTGGAGGCCCCCAACTGTGTCCCTCGTCATCGCTGACGGCAGCCGCCAGTGGATGTCGGGGGAGTTGCGTGGGTGAGGACTCATTGTTCCATACCAGCAGAAGGCGGCCAGATCGCAGCCGCAGAACACGCGCCATCGATTCCACGGTGGGGATATCTGTCGGCTCGATCTGCCAGTGCCCGCCATCATCATCTGAGCGCAGCTGGTAGAGAGAGCCACTCTTGTTGCGCACCACGCCGAAGAGGGATCCGGGCGCTACTTCCGCCACGGAGGGTTCCATGGCACCACGTGCATCGGGCACCGTCACGTCGCAGGTCTTGGTCCAGGCCCTGCCACCATCCTCCGAGCGCAGGAAGCTGATGTTGAAGTGCTGCGGATCGCGACGGTTGGGGTCCATATAGACGACCAGCAGGACCAGGGCGCCGCTGGCCAACTGCACGAGTTGTTCGGGCGAACCATAATACGGCGGGGTGTGGTGGCCGACGACGATATCCGTGTCGATGGCCTGTGGCGGCAACCACGTCGTGCCCGCATCAAGCGACCGTCTCACCAACATGCTCATGGGGCTCTCGGCATAGTTTGCCCAACCCACGGATGTCTTGCGCTTGCGATCCTCGCGCGCACCGTAGTAGTGCCCCTCGCGATAGACGACGAGGGCTTCGTCGCTTCCTTCCAGTCGCGCGAACTGCAGGTGTGATACCACCGAATTTGGCGCGCCGATGAATACCTGAGGTGTCTGCCAGGTTTCACCATGATCGTGCGATTCGCTGTAGAGGACGACACCATCATTGCTGCACTCCTGGATGTCATAGGCGCCCCAGGTCGTCATCAGGCGATCCTCTGCGAAGGCGTAGAGGATCGGTCCCTGGTGGTAGTCCCAGCCTTCGCCTGCACGGATGAGGCTGTAGTGTTTCAGTTCGCCCGGTTCATAGGCACAGGCATTGATGGTCAATTGCATCGGCTTCACCCAGGCGGGAGATGTGGTGGCAAGCCCTCCGAATAGCTCGCCTCCAGGTGACAGGCGGCCTCGCAGGATCGGGTCGAAACATACAGCCGGATGATGCGTCCAGGGTAATACGCCGCCGGGCCCATGGTGCCTACCCCGGGACACGTTTCTTTGAGAGATGGCAGGCTGCTTCTTCGGGTCGGGCGATGATGGGGCTCGATCCGGCGCTTCAGATATTGCATGTTCTCATCCTCGCGCCAGCACCGATCTGCACCTCAACGAGGATGCATCGCCATGTCTGAAGACGCTCAAGACCGCCTGTCCTCACGCCTGTGGCTGTGGGGTCATCCTGCCGGTGCCCATGATGGTCGCTGGGAGCTGCCGCCCTCGTCCTCGCAGATCACCCCTGCCGACGCTGCGGCGTATCTGGGAATCGACCAGATGATCATGGTGCGTTTCGCGGGACAACCGCAGCCACCTTACGACCCTCACGTCGAAGCGATGCGCGATCTGCGTCGTGTCGTGTGGTCCGTCGTCGGCGATGCCGGTACTCAGGATGCACCCGACGAGGTGCTCACCATCGGCGATTTGGCCTCACGCTTCGGGAACATCGACGGCGTCATGATGGATGACTTCTTCGATCGCCCTGCCGAAGATGGCGCAAAGCAGCTGGCTGCCCACACGCCCGACGAACTGGCCCGGATGAAGGATCTCATGGCGGCGCGCGCCGGCCGCGCGCTGGATCTCTGGGTTGTCCTCTACGGTCACCAGCTCGAATTGCCGGTGGCTGATCATCTGGCGCAGTGTGACGTCATCACATTCTGGAGTTGGACTGCAGAGCAGTTGGGGCAGACTCGGCAGCGGCTGGAGCAGATCAGCCACATGGCCCCGACGGCCCGGCGAGTTCTGGGTTGCTACATGTATGACTACGGGAATTCGCGAGAGATGCCGGTGGCGGCGATGGAGGCCCAGTGTGAGGAAGGGCTGGAGCTATTGAGGGAGGGCCGCGTCGACGGGCTCATCTTCCTGGCCAGCTGCATCTGCGACATGTCTCTGCCCGCCGTCGAGTGGACCCGCGACTGGATTGCCGCTCATCGTGATGATTTGCTGGGGCCATCGTAGAGAGGCTTGTTGTTCGGGCGGCACAGTAATCAGCCGCAGAGTCACGCCGGGTCAGCAACCAGCGGCAGGCGCAGGGTGACATCGGTGCCCTCGTCGATCTTGCTTTGGATCTCCAACGTGCCTTCCGACTCACTCACGACGCGCCGTGCAATTGCCAGCCCCATGCCAAGTCCGACGCGACCGGCGCCCCCCTTATTGGTGAATGCCGGCTCGAAGAGCTTGGCCAGTCGGTCCGGTTCGATGCCGACGCCCGTATCGGCGATGGTGA
>JABHDC010000203.1 GCA_018673255.1 Gemmatimonadota bacterium | reverse complement strand
GGACTCAGGCTCGCCGGATTGTCTCGGAAGTGGGCAAACATGGCGCTGCCCAGCAGATGAAAGAGGATCGTGCCCGGCACCACGATGAGGGCCAGCACGATCGCTGCATTCCGGGCCGACCTCGGATCCGGTGTCGACAGGACGCGCTGTACCATCACCTGATCGTTGGGAAATGTGGTCAGTTGCAGCAGACTGCTGAGCGCGAAGATCCAGAAGACGGGAATCGTGAGATCCCACCCCCACAAGAACCCATCGAGCTTACCGTATTCCTCACTACTGGCGACGAAGGCGCCCCAGTTGCCATCAAGACTGAAGATGATGATGCCCAGCGCCAGCATCCCCCCACCAATGAGGACGACACACTGCAGCACGTCCGTCCAGATCACCGCTTCAATCCCACCCATGGCGGTGTAGACCGTGGCCAGCACGCCCATGAGCGCGACGGAGACCAACACATTCAGACCCGTGACCGCAGACAGGGCCATCGCCGGCAGCAGCAGAATGACACTCATGCGTCCGCCGACCTGGAAGGCGACACACAGAACGCTGCCCATGAGACGCACGGAGAGACTGAACCGGCGCTCGAGATACTCATAGGTACTGGTCAGATCCAGAGATCGAATCAGGGGAATGATGATGAAGGCCGCCGGCAGCCAGACAATTGGGCTCCACAGCGAGCCAAAGCCATAGACCTGGTTCGTCACATAGGTCTTGGTCGGGATCGCCATGAAACTGATGGCACTCGTGCCCGTCGCATACAGGCTGATCCCGGCCGCCCACCAGGGGATCCGACGCCCCCCGAGGAAGAAGCCGGCACTGGTACCATCGCCATGGGCGAAGTAGGCACCGATCCCCAGCAGCACGACCAGGTAGAAACCGATCGCCGTATAGTCGAGCCAGTGCAATGCCGCTGGCGTTGAATCGATCTGAATGCGGCGGATCGTATCTCCCCCGGCATCCGCCACAGCCACACCGCCCTGCCAGGGGGCGTAGCGTGTTTTTCCTTCAGCGCCGGCCCAGGCCCCCTTCGAAACCCATGTATCTGTGATCGTGTGGTAGACGAGCAGGTCCGGCGACGACTGTCCGGCGCCGGTCGTCAACACGCAGATGTGCGATTGCCCCGTCGCCAGTGGAATCGCACCGCTCAGGTCACCGGGCGCCGTAGCGATCTGCACCCAACCCCGGTTGATGGTGCCATCGAAGGGTTTGGCACGATAGCTCCAGTTCTGCTCAGCCGAGTCGCCTGTGCCACCCATCAGATAGATCGCCCCCGCTCGCGCGACGAGCATCGGTTGCAGACGCGGCGACGGGTTCGGCTCAAGCGTCTGCCAGCCCGCCTCCGGGGCCGACAGATCCAACGCCAGCAGAGCCCCATCCGGTCGCGCATCCGCTGCGGGACGCCCACCGGTGACATACAGGATCCCATCGAGCACGGCCGCTGCCGCCTCGAGCCGTGGCATGGGCAGATCGGGGAGCGGTTCCTGCAACAGCGTCGCACCATCCCAACGCAGGCGCATCACGCGCCTGGTCGGCCCATCCGAATCCACACCACCGAGACAGATCAGGCCATCAGCCGTCGTCGCCGTCACACCGTGAGCGATCGGCACCTCCAACCGCGCTGTCTGCCAGCTGGTCCCATCAGCCTCCAGGACCGACACACGCGCTGAGAGCCCTTCTTCATCTTCACCACCAGCGACGATGAGCACCTCACCATCAGATCCGATGAAGGCACCCTCCACCCCCGCTGCCAGCGGTGGCAGGGATTCGATCTCGACGGACACCTCGGCAACCACTGGTGTCACGCTGATGCCCAACCCCAGTAACAGGGCCTGGAAGAAGCCCCAGGCATTCAGTCGCCTGCCCGTGATTGTAGTCGGGCTCGTGATACGGGATCGGATGCCGCCAGATGAATCGACCAAACTGTGTCTTTCTATCGAGTTACTTCATGAACAGTTCTACGACGGGAATCGCCACCTGCGGCTGTACCACGGGCAGATCAAGGAACACCGCGCCCGCATCGGCCCCACCCATCTCCATCTGGTGCGGCGTGGGCTCACGCAGGAAGATCTCCGATCCATCGTTGAGCAATTGCGCATACTCGACCTTCCCGGCCAGCCCGTCCAGCGCCAGCTGCTTGTAAGGCCAGGCAAAGATGTGCACATACATCCGCTTCGTCGCCGGATTCCAGGTCAGTCGACAGTCCTGCGGTGTGATCGTGCCCTCCGGCGCTGCCGTGCACCCGTAGATCGAGCGATCGTGCCGTTTCATCCACGCGCCCATGCCTCGCAGACGATCCAGGGCACGCGCATCGAATTCGCCTCGACCTGTGGGACCCACATTCAGCAACAGATTGCCACCCTTGCTGACGACCTCAATCAGCATGCGCAGGAGTTGATCCACACTCTTCCACGATGACTCGTCCCGATGGTAACCCCAGGAGCCAGAGAAGGTCTGGCACGTCTCCCAGACAACTTTGTTCCCGTCCTCTGTGGGCCACGCCCGCGGCATGAACTGCTCGGGCGTGCGGTAGTCCCAACCATCGTCCGTATCGAGCAGATCGAGGCGATCGTCCACGAGGATGTCCGGTTGCAGCCGGCGCGTGAGCTTGATCAGCTCTTCGCTCCCCCACTCCTTGCGACCCTTGCCAACGAAATCCTCGGCCCGACCCCGGGCGCCGGCCGGATAGGAGAAGTCGTAGAACATGCAGTCGATCTTGCCATAACCGGTGAGCAGTTCACGCACCTGGCCGTGCAGGTAGTCGATGTATTGCTGCTGGTCACGAGATTCGTTGAGATTCTCACGATCTGGATGATTGCGCATGGAGTGCACGTCATCCAGCGTGAAATGCGGATGATGCCAGTCGATGAGGCTGTGGTAGAAACCCACCTTCATGTCCCGGGCGCGGAAGGCATCGACCATCGGTTGGATCAGGTCACGATTCGCCGGTGTCTTCGTCGCATTGTAGTCGGTGAGCTTCGAATCCCACAGACAGAAGCCATCGTGATGTTTGGTCGTGATGCAGAAATACTTCATCCCCGCATTGCTCGCCTCCGCCGCCCACACCTCCGGATCGTAGAGATCCGGATCGAAACGCGGGAAGTATTTCGAATCGTAGTCCTCCTCCGAAATCTCTTCCTGTTGCTTCACCCATTCGTGGCGTGCAGGCATCGCATAGAGGCCCCAGTGGATGAACAGACCAAAACGGTCGTTGACGAACCAGCTCGAGTCACCCGTCGTCGGTCGCACCGTGTGCATGACATCTCCCCATTCGCTGAACATTTCGAACCACTCAGATTCCAGCTCGAGGCGTAATCTCCCGCAACCGGAGGCGATGGGGCAATCAGGTCAGTCGGATGGGCTGATGAATTTCATGACCGTCGCCTGTCAGGGATGGCGACAACGAACACGTCTTCGGCTCCGGGCGTGCCATGCTGAGGCGGGAAACGAGCGAGATTCGCGGATTCAGACAACCGAATCTGCAGGCATTCCTGACACGGGATCGGATCTGATCCCTGACTCGTCTTCGTCCTCAAAATGTTCATTTACAGACACTTACGCGACAATCACAACAAGGACACCCCACCGGATCGAAGGCGAATTTCGACATTTTACGCGAGTGCAAACTTCCAAGAGGGCACTTCGGGGTGGGCGTTGCTTTGTCGCTTGTACAGGCCGTCGGCTCTCCGGTCAGGCCAATACCCGGTTATACGAAAGGCGGGATAACCAGGCATTGCAGGCGAAATGCGGTGTGAGCATAGGGAAGTTTGACGGAGCTCATCGAGTCGTGTCTGTTCTCAGGTAGGCGAGGTAAGTGTGGGGTAACTTCGTCTGGGAATGGGTAATTCCAGATACCTGTTTGTTATGCGAGAATACAGGAAACATCGTGATCGTGGTACACATGTATTGACGAAGAGGGTTGAAGAGGGCAGTCAACTGGGATAGGGAGAGGTCATGTTGGAATCGGCAGAGAGTGTCAGGCCCGTTTACTTGATCGTACACGGAGGGTTCGATGGGGGGTGGACATGGCGTGACGTGGCGAAGAGGATGTGGGGTGCGGGGGCGGAGGTGTACTGCCCAAGCCTGACCGGTCTCGGCGACCGAACACACCTTATGTCTCAAGATGTCGGACTAGAGACACATATCCAGGACATCGTTAATGTCGTGATATACAGCGACCTGAAGGATGTCATCCTCGTGGGGCATAGCTATGGCGGAGTTGTCACTACTGGCGTCGCCCAACGCATCCCTGAGAGATTGGCTCGAGTTGTCTATCTGGATGCCGTGGTACTGGAAGACGGCGAAAACATGCTGGATGCAGTCGGCGAAGACTTCGCCAATTGGTTGACCAGTCGGGCAAACGAACTCGGCGACGGCTGGCGCGTGGTCCACGATCCTCCTGATGACGATCGGAAGAGTGACTTCCCGCTTCTCGCTGCTCAGGAGAGGTTGTCAGCTGCCAGCGTTCCAGCTAAGGAGCTACTTCACACCTTCATCAGGTGCACCGAATCCGGAATTCCGATGCTTGAGGAAATGGCAACGCGTGCTCGAGGCAGGGGTTGGGAATACCTCGAGATAGAATCAGATCACATGCCAATGCTGAGCGTTCCTCAAGAGATCACCAGCCTGCTCCTCAGTCTCCAGGATGGAGTATAGACGAGAAGGGAATGTGGCTGACTCGGCCGTGGAACGGTGGAATAACGAGCAGTCCTGCGTCAACAGTCCCGTGAACCAACGCCAGAGAAGTGACCGGGATATAATGGTTACGGACTGGACTGAGTCGATAGATAACACTCTTCGATCCAAGAAGAGTTTGGTAGAACGCATATCAAGCGATTCACCTGATGGGTCTCTATGAGGCGCAGCTATTCGGATCAGAGCGGCGCCAGCTGCCAGTGATTCATGGCACCGGGTGACGCCGCCCACAGGTGATCGCCACGTTATGCGCACTACCGTGACTGGCATAGTTGAGAGATAACATGACTGAGGATTACTGGGGCAGATTCTCCGATACCTACGACCGGAATCAGGAATACGTTGTGGGGAAGAAACTCCTCGACGAGATCAATGGCGAGCTGAATCAGCTTGCGGAACTGGGTGAAGTAGTGGAGTTCGGTTGCGGTGCAGGATACTTCACGGAATCGATTGCCGAGAAGAGCACGAGCGTCGTAGCCACGGACCTCTCGGACGATCTTCTGGAGGCAGCAAAGGCTCGTCTGCGGGACCATCCGGAAGTCACAATCCAGAAAGAGGATTGTCTGGGAACATCGCTTGTGCCTGAGTCATGCAACAGCGTCTTCATGGCCAACCTGATTCACGTTCTCGCGACCCCCGCCAAAGCGCTTGAGGAAGGCCGTCGGATTCTCAGGCGCGGAGGACTGATGGTGATTGTGACTTTCACAGGTCACGGCATGAGCCTGTGGCAGAAGATCAAGATGGGCGTGAGGTTCGCTAGGAGCTGGGGGAAACCCCCTTCGAGCACACGTTCATTCTCCCCCGAGGACGTTGGATCCATGCTTCAACAGACGGGCTTCGTCGTCGAGCAGTCGAAGCTCATTGGCGACCGAACAAAGACTCTTTTCGTCGTGGGCAGGAAGAGCTGATCTGGATGCATGGCAATGCCTTGCACACGGACGCGCTCCGCCCCCGCCGGTAAAGCCGCGTTATGTGACAGAGAGGAGTGAGTGTGCCGAACGTTCTGATCGCCGGTTCGACCGGGTACCTGGGTGGCTTCCTACTCACCGAAGCGAAGCAACGCGGCTACCAGGTTCGTGCCCTAACGCGGTCCAAGGAGAGGTTGTCGCACGCGGAGACGGCGGTCGATGAAGTGATTGTGGGACAGGCAACCGTTCCCAATACCCTCACCGGCATCACGGACCAAGTCGACGTCGTCATCTCGTCGATTGGTATCACGAAACAGAAGGATGGCCTGAGCTACGAGGACGTTGACTATCGCGGGAATCTCAATCTTCTCAACGAGGCGCTGGCCAGCGGCGTGAGGAAATTCGTGTATGTATCTGCTCTACACGCTGACCAGATGAGAGATCTGAAGATCGTCGAGGCGAAGGAGTGCTTTGTTTGCGCTCTCCAGGACTCAGGTATCGAGTACGCCGTCATCCGACCAAACGGTTTCTTCTCAGACATGCGTGCATTCCTGGACATGGCAAGACAGGGCCGAGCATACCTCTTTGGCCGCGGAGACTTCCAGATCAACCCAATCTCAGGGCGAGACGTCGCCACCAGGTGCCTTGATGCTATCGACCTTGACGAGAGTGAACTGAGTTTCGGCGGACCCGTTACCTACACCCATCGAGAGATCGCGGAGGCAGCATTCGCATTGGGTGCAGAACCGAAGATCACTTGTGTGCCGACATGCGTTGGAAGAGCCATTCTGAAACTTCTTAGGGTAGCCACGCCGGTCCGGGTCCATGGTCCTATCGAGTTCACGCTGACAGTCATCACGAGAGACATGGTTGGTCCCACATACGGCACAGATCGATTGAGTGACTTCTTTCACGACGAACTCAGCTGAGCAGTGCTCGAGGGGGAAGTCCCCGTGCACATATCGCTGTGTGCATCCTTCCGGCAGGCGGACCAGACAGTCGAGCTCCCAGCGACAATCGAGACCGTCTGGGAGGAGGGCCCCGGCTTCGCAAGTCACGTAATCACCACCGCAAATGCACTTGCCTGAGCCACAGGGGTTCAGCTACCAACAAGGAGGGCAAGATGCTCAGTCGCAGCGCTCCATTGGGTGCAGCCATCGCACTCGTCCTAGCATCGGCAGTCTCGTCCCAGGATACTGAGGTGGGGGTGAGCACACCCCGCTAAGGGAGATGAAGCAATGGGAGACAACTCCAAGAGACACGGCGCTTTCAGTTTACAGGAGCTGATTACAACTGACCTAACTTCGGCGAAGGAATTCTACGGCGAGCTGCTTGGTTGGACCTTCACTGAAACAAAGACGATATATGGCAACTCGTACCTCGTGATTCATAGTGAAGGAGAATTCGTCGGCGGCATGATGCAAAAAGAGGGAAACGTTCCCGATGACGTTGTCCCCTGTTGGGATCCATATATCACTGTTGATGATGTTGAAGCATCTACTCAAAAAGTCGAACAACTGGGTGGTGAGGTCGTTCTCCCACCTACTGATATCCCAAAAGTCGGTCGTTTTTGTGTAATAAGAGATCCACAAGGAATCAGTCTAAATCTCATATCGTACGAAGGAAATGAGTGAAAAAGCGCTAACAAAGCGTTTCACGCAGATTCGTTGAAGCTCGCCGGCGAACCTGACACCGGCGCAATCAGACGCGGGGCCGCCTGTGGACTGATGGTCTGATCTAGAGTCTGCCTTAAGGGTTCTCCGGCACAGCTATAAGCATTCGAAGAATGCATAGCCATCCAAGATGTGGCGCCGGGAATCGAGAGGTTCAGCTACTAACAAAGAGGTGGACCCCATCCTTTGGACAGCCGGGCAGCGATGTTAGGGTGGACTCCATGAGGTTGTCTATGCTGCCCTGCGCCATCTGGAGTATTCCTCCATTGGCGTTCTGTCGTGCGTGAGACTTGAGTGAGGCCGTTCCT
>JABHDC010000202.1 GCA_018673255.1 Gemmatimonadota bacterium | reverse complement strand
CTGACCCTCGGTCTCAGCATCCTCATCACCTTCATGCGCTTCGACCGGGACGAGCCCTTCTGATGTGGACAATTGCTCGCCTCACCCTGATCGACAATCTGCGCTCACTGCGTTTCCAGCTGAGCCTGGTCCTGTTGCTGATCTTCTTCGTCGGCAATGGCCTGGTCTACACCTGGAAGGGCGAGCGGGTGATGGTCGAGAACCAGCAGGTCGCCGCTGCCGGCGAGAAGGTCTACGAGTCCGTCGAGACCGTCGCCGATGCCGTGGGGAAGCGGTATCGGATACTCAGTTACCAGACAGGCACGGAGTTCATGGCCGAAGCCGGGTCCGACTGGTTCCTCTACGCCCTGAACATGACGCCCGAGACGCAAGGGTGGCAGTGGTTCGGCTCATCGCGTGGGACGAACTGGTGGCTGCGTCGCTTCGAGGTCGTCGACTGGGCCTTCATCGTCCGCTACGTCGTCTCTTTCCTGGCTATTGCCCTGACCTACAATGCCATCTCGGGCGAGAAAGAGAGTGGCACCCTCCGTCTCCTGCTGGCCAACTCGCTGCCACGCGCGCACGTCCTGCTCGGAAAGTACATCGCGCACCTGCTCTGCCTGTTGGCCGCCGTCACCGTGGGCGCTCTTGTGAGCCTGTTGATGTTGACGCTCAATGGCCTGGTCGTCGTCGACGCGAGACTGGCAGCCATGTGTCTCCTGTTCCTGGGGGCCACTGCCATCTATGCCTCCATCTTCCTGCTGTTGGGGCTGGCCATGTCGTCGGCCTCGGGCAGGTCGTCCACATCGCTGGTGGCTCTCGTCCTGTTGTGGGCGTTCCTCATCGTCATCATCCCCCAGATGTCACGGCTGATCGCCGTCACCACGGTCGAGACGATCGGTCCGGGCTGGGATGAGACCGATGAGTTATACGAGCAGGCCGAGGCAGAATTGCGACGCGATGGCATCGCCCTGCGGCCACTGGAGAGGGCCCGCGCGGATGGCTTCGACATGGAACGCCGCTACGCGCGGCGCTGGGCCCAACTGGATGATGCCACGACGCAGGTTCATCGAGAATCGATGCGAGGACGACTCGCTCAGTATCGCCGGGCGCGCCTGGTGAACAGCTTCTCTCCTGGCTTCGCGCTGCAGTATGCGATCGAGGGCATCACCGCCAATGGGATCCAGCGTTTCGAACACTTCGAGCCGCAGGCTTGGGGATACCTGGAGACCCTGCGCGCCTTCCTCGTGGATCGCGACCAGACCGATCCGACGTCACCGCACATCCATCTTCTTCCTCAGTACATGTCGACGGCTGCCCTCGATCACCGGCAGATCCCCCGCTTCATCGAAGACAAGCTGACGATATACGAGAGTCTCTCACGCCTGCCAGGACCGGCGATCACACTCCTCGTCGAAGCACTGGTAGCATTCTGGCTGGCTCTGTTCGCCTTCCATCGGGCCTCGATCTCTGATGCAGGAGACGCCTGAGCGAGGACCTGTTGGTGTAGAGGACCTGATGTTTTAGCAGGTCTGCTCCCACACCTGGATCGCCCTCAGAATCCCATGGGTGAGTCCGTCGACTCGCATGGCCAGTGGCTGCTCCATGGGGGCTTCGGTCCCATACCCGATGCCGACACGGGCTGCATACGTCATCAGATTGGGGCCCTCCTGGCGACGTTCCTGCTGTAACCAGAACATCCCCTCAAGATCCGGCTCAGGCACCATCCAGTTCGGATCGGCGGCCTCGATCCCATTCGATTCCTGCCAGTGCTCGTAGGTCTCGACAGGATATCCCTGCTCCTGGATGTAGGAGAAGAAGGCCTGCGTCATGCTCAGGACCCGCTCCTGCCCCGTCTCTGGTCGGGGAATCGGCATCCAGAAGCCCTGGCCATTGCCCTCGTGCAGGTCGATCGTGAGACCAGGCTTCACTTCCTGGATCAGCGCATCGACGGCGGCCACTTCGGGTGGCGCCTCGGACTGACCGAAGAATCGGTTGAGATGCAGCCACTGACCATCGTGTCCCAGCACGGTGTGGTAGCAACGCTGCAGGGCACCGGCCCCCTCGATGGTGGCGTTCACATTGAGGAAGAAGATGCTCCGGCCCAGCAACGATCGCAGTGCCTCAGGTGCCTCCTGCGGCAGACGACCCGTGAGTGCGAATTGAGCCCAGAAGGTTTCCAGACCTTGAGTGGGCGGTCCCCAGACGAAACCGATCTCCCCCCACTGGAACAGATAGAGATTCCCTTCACTCCACAGCAGATTCGCTCGGTCGCGCAGCACATCGAGTGACATCTGCGGATCGGTGATCTTGATCTCTTCGCCCGCCGCCAGACTCAGGCAGCGATCAACGCCGCCGAATCCCACCGGATCCCGCAGCGGCAAGACATGTACCTGATGCTCGGTCTTGAGTCGCCGCAGAAGTTCCAGACTCGCATGCACACCGGCCGTCTCGGTGCAGTGCGCTCCTGCCGTTACAAAGATCGCCGGCAGACGATCGCCGCCGGCGCGTGCAGCAATCAGAGGTGTGCCATCCAGCGCCTTGCCCCACTCACGCAGAGGCAGACCTGTGGACTCCATGGCCCAGAGTACTTCGTCAGTGGTCAGATTCGGATTTGGATGCATGAGACATAAGAAAGAGGGCTCTGGCTTTCACGCCAGAGCCCGGGGTCTGTGATCATCGTGGACGCTGGCTGAAAGGAGGAGGCATCAGTTCCCACAATCCATTTCATTTGCACGGGTTTGTCCCATTTAGATCAATGATCCCACACAGACACCGAAGGTGACCATCATGGACACACGCGAACAATTCCTCTTCGACCTGCAGGGCTTCCTCAAGATCGAGAGCTTCCTCGAACCCGGTGAAGTGCAGGCACTCAACGACGCCTTCGATGCCAACTTGGACCAGCGTGTCGAGGATCCGAATCATCACGCACCGGGGAGCACTTACGGACCCGTGCGACGGGGCATGTTCACCGACATGCTGACCTGGGAGCGACCTCACTGTCTGCCATTCCGTGAACTACTGGCCCATCGAAAGCTGATCCCCTATCTGGACACACTGCTCGGCAGGGGATGGAAGATGGATCACTCGCCCTTCATGCTTACCGGTGGCAAGGGCACCGAAGGGCTGCGACTTCACGGCTCAACCTCCCATCACTTCGACGATTCGCAGTACTACATCTACCGCAATGGCCAGATGCGCTGCGGCATGATCGTGTGCCAGTTTCAGCTGGCCGACGTGAATGAGGGAGATGGCGGCATGTGTGTGATTCCCGGCAGCCACAAGGCCAATCTCCGCTGCCCCGATCCCATCCTCACATGGGATCAGGACCAGGAGGTCGTCTACAATGTGCCGTGCAAGGCGGGAGATCTGGTGATCTTCAACGAGGCGACGCTGCATGGTACCCTGCCCTGGACGGCCGACCACGAACGGCGTTCGCTGTTGTATCGTTTCAGCCCGAAGGTCTTGCACTTTGCCGGTGGCACCTATGAAGTGACACAGCCTGAATGGGTCAGCGAACTCACCGAAGCGCAGCAGGCCGTACTGGAACCCCCGTACATCTACAACCGCCCCCTCATCGAGGCAGATGGCGTGAGTGTCGTGCGCCCGCTGCGCGGGTAAGATTCACAGGAGGCATCGGGCCGCCGGACCCTGCGGCGTTGCGGCGGATTGGGGATCCCCGTTGACTGGACCTCGTGCGTCGACGTACACTACGCGGTGAAGAGTGACGGGAATTGCCGTCCTCGACAACATAGCGGCACAGGTGCCTGAAGCTCGTTCCGAGCTTTGGGAGAATAGGGAAGGCAGTGTAAATCTGCCGCGGTCCCGCCACTGTGACCGGTCGCAGAGGAGTTCGCCTTTGGGCTGAACCTCTTTGCCTCTTGCTGATACGAAGTTCCCACTGATCTGGATGTCGGGCCTGGAACAGGCCCTTAGATCGGGAAGGGAATCGGCTCGAGATGCCGGAAGTCAGGAGACCTGCCTGCGCCGAGACACGGAAACCTTCGAAGGAAAGGTGGCCCTCTCTGCGCTCCCGCGTGGATTCGCCCCGCCCTCTAATGAGGTCGGGGTTTTTTCTTTTGCTTCTCGCGACTCTTGCTGCCTCTGCACAGGCCGAGGACCGCGTCGTGATCGAGCTCTTCGATGCCGACACGGGCTCACCTGTGGCAGGTGCCACTGTGCGCCTGAGCTCAACTACGCACGAACGCGTCGCCCTGAGCGACAGTGCAGGCCGCGTCAGTTTCACCGACGAATTCACCGGCCAGCTCAGCGGCACCTGGCGTCTGCGAGTCACAGCCCTGGGCTACGAACCTCACGACAGACAGCTGATTCCACTTCCTACCGGTGGGCACCAGGTGGCACTGCAGGCACGTCCCCTCTTGATGGATGAGATGGTCGTGCGCGGCGTCCGTGATGCCGGCCACCTGCGAACGCCGGTCTTCGTCGAATCCCTTTCTCCAGCGCAGATAACCGCCCCCGGTGCGGATGTGGCCCAGTTGCTGCAGTCTGCCACCGGCATCCGTATCCGACGCTATGGCGGGTTGGGCAGTTCGAGCACCGTGTCGATCCGCGGATCCACTTCCGAGCAGGTTCAGGTCTATCTGGATGGGATTCCTCTGAATCAGGCCTCAGGTGGTGGTGTAGACCTGGGATCCCTGCCCGTGGCCGGCATCGAGAGTGTCGACGTCTACCGGGGTGCTGTACCGGCCCGTTTTGGCGGCAATAGTCTGGGAGGCGTCCTGCATCTGCGCACACGGGCCCTCGGCGGGAAGCCACGCTGGCGCCTGCAGTCGACGACGGGATCCTTCGGGACCCGACAGCTGAGTCTCTCCGCATCAGCGCCCTGGCAGAGCTTCGATTGGATGATGCTGATCGACGGCAGTCACAGCGATAATGACTTCCGCTTCTTCGACGACAATGGGACCGAATACAACAAAGCGGACGATGGATGGACACGCCGTCGAAACAGTGACTTCTCCTCCCTTCGTACAGTGACCAAGGCCGGCCGCGCGCTGGGGGCTCACCGCCTGCAGGTGCATGATCTGCACGACATGAGTCACAAGGGTTTGCCGGGGATCGGCAACTTTCAGTCTCTGCAGACCCGGTATGATATGTGGCGCAATCTCGCCGAAGCCTTGCTCTACGGCCCCGTTGGGCGGGCGGGTGGCTACCGCCTGCGTGCCTACCACAGCCTCGAACGAGGGACCTTCAAGGATTTTGAGGGCGAAGTGGGCGCCGCACGCGACCACGACCGTACCACGACGCGCGGCATAGGCATGCGTGGCGAGGTCACGCGCCATGCAGGCGGTGGCCGGCTAATCACCCTCTTCGCCGATGCTCGCCAGGAACGCTTCGAGGGACGCGACCTGCTGCGCGATGATGCACCAATCCCCGAGGCGAGGCGCCGCGCCGGCAGTGCCGGTGGTGAACTCGAGGCGCCGCTTACTCACAGACTCACCTTGCACGCCGGTGGTCAGTGGGAGGGATACGACGACCGCTTCTTCGACGATGGCAACTTTGTGCCTGCCGCTCCCCTGTCACCGGCCAATGACCGCCTGCGGCTCTGGGGTGGACGCCTCGGTATCACCCTCGATATGGGCGCCGGCTGGTTCCTGAAGGGACACAGCGGGCACTATGCCCGGGCGCCGAGTTTTTTCGAGCTCTTTGGAGATCGAGGCGCAATCGTTGGCAACACGGACCTGACCGCCGAAAGCGGCCGCAATCGGGACATGGGGCTCCACTTCCGGGGGGCTGGGGCAGTGACGCTGATCGAGCTGGTTGGCTACGACAATCGTGTCGACGACCTGATCCGCTTCGTACAGAATTCGCAGTTCGTCTCACGTGCCCACAACATCGGTCGCGCCTCTCTGCGGGGCATCGAGTCGCGGGCCGAGATGCGTCTCGAACCTATACTCCGTCACCATCTGTCAGTGCGCGTCGGATACGTCCACCAGCGCGCCGAGAATCGCTCGCCCTTCACCTTCGAGAGGGGCAATGATCTGCCCAATGCGCCACGTCATCACTGGCAACTTCGCACCGGTCTCGATGCCGGGCGCTGGGGCGTGAATTGGGATCTGCGCCAGGAGAGCCGGCACTTCCTCGACCGGGCCAACCTCCGCCCCGTGGCCGCCCGCGCCATCCAGGGTGCGGGTTGCCACCTGCGGTGGGGCACCAGAATCCGGCTGGCTTTCGAGATCCGAAATCTTACAGGCAATGGGGTCGCTGACCTGTGGGGGTATCCCCTGCCAGGCCGTGCCTACAGCCTGTCTCTCTCCCTTGAAAATCCAACTCACCACTTCCCATCACGAGGAACCTGATGAAAGCAAGTCGTCTCGCCTGCCTGCTCACCCTACTCGTCGCGGGCCTGAGTCCGATTCGGGCACAGACCCAGACGGATCTCTTCGTCGTCACCTCCGACTTCGCCACGGGCTCGGTCGCTCTGCTGCCGGCCGGAGCCAGTGAGGCACAGATCAATCTGCTCACTGTCCACGCCGATGCAACCGGCCAGTATCACGATGGCCACATCTACATCGTCAACCGTCTCGGCCAGGACAATGTGATTGTCCTCGACGCGGCGCGGCCGACCGAGCCACTGACCCAGTATTCGGTGGGCAATGGCACGAATCCACATCAGATCCACATCGTGACGCCGCAGAAGGCATACGTCACGCGATACGACGATGCGAGCCTGCTGATCGTGGATCCGCGAGATGGTGCCGAGCTGGGTACGATCGACCTGAGCGCCTTCGCCGATGGGGATGGCTTACCGGAGATGTCTCAGATGATCCGCGTCGACGACCATATCTACGTGTCTGTGCAGAGACTGGATCGAAACAACGGCTGGATTTCGGAAGCCAGCTATCTCGTTGCCATTGATCCGGCGACAGACCAGCTCGTCGACCTCGACGAGACAATCGACGGCATCCAGGGCATCTCGCTTGCAGCACCCAATCCGAACAGTGTCGTCGCTGCCGGTCACCGGATCGCGGTGGGTGTCGTGGCCGGCTTCGGCGATCGTGCCGGGGGGATCGATGTCATCGACCCGGTCAATGGGCGATCTCTCGGACTGGCCGTATCAGAGCAGGATCTGGGTGGCGACATTTCGTTGCTGACGATGGCCTCCGCTACAACGGGATTTGCTGTTGTCTCCGATGAGAACTTCGCCAACCTCGTGAAACCATTCGATCTGGCTACGGGCACCGTGGGTGAAGCACTCAGCGGACTCAGCGGCGGTTTCATCTCCAGTGTTGTCGTCGATGGCGATCGCCTCATCGTCGGTGATCGTGGCAGCTTTAGCGACCCGACTGCGGCAGGTCTGAAGATCTACGATGTCGCCACGGACATGCTCATAGGGAGCCGGATCGATACCGGCCTGCCGCCAGCCAGCATCGTGCCCCTGCACAATGTGGCCACTGCCATCGCCGTCACCAGTGATGTCACGCCTGCGAGTTCCTCGCTGTCAGCAGGCTATCCAAATCCCTTCAACGCCACCGTCCAGATCCCACTACAGACGACGGGTGGCACCATCGACATCGCCGTCTACAACGATCTGGGCCAGCGAGTGCGATCACTGGTCAGCGCTTCATTGCCCGCCGGCAGCTACAACCTGTCATGGCATGGGCTCGACGACGCGGGCGCCAGCGTTGGCAGCGGTACATACGTCGTACAGCTGCAGAGCGATGATCTGCGTCAAACTCAAAAGGTGACGCTGCTGAAATAGATGGTCAGATCGCCGCAGATCGAGAGTCGCCGGCGGGATGGTGGAGTGTGCGTTCGTCCGATGGATCGAGTGTGATGATCCATCGGGCGAAGGCACTCACCCGTCTCGCGGCGGCACCGGATCCTCCCCCCCTGGATGGAAGGGATGGCAGCGTAGCAGTCGGCGCGCCGTCAGATACAGCGCCTTCAACGGCGGATGATGCCGGAAGGCCTCCATAGCATATGCTGAGCAGGTGGGATGGAAGCGGCAGCCGGAGAGGGGGCCGAGGAAAGCGTGCAGAAGCGGCGAGATCGTCGCCTGGTACACACGCAACAGGATGATCGCCAGCCAGCCTGCAGGCCCCCTTCTTCGTTGTGGTTCCGTCATATCCAGGTGCTGCCTCACTCTGTCCTGCGCTCGCGCGCCGGCTTATTCTAGATCAGGAAACGATCACACTCGCTGAAACTGAAGGATGAACCGATGGATCTCGTCCACCGACCCCGCCGCTTGCGGCGCTCTGCCGCCGTGCGCGCCCTCGTGCGCGAGACCACCCTCCACCCGAACGACCTCATCTATCCACTCTTCGTCAAGGATGGTGAGGGGCTGCGCGAGCCCATCGAGTCGATGCCGGGGCAATTCCGTCTCTCTATCGATGAACTCGTGAAGGAGTCACGGGAGATCTGGGACCTCGGCATCCCGGCGATCAACCTCTTCGGGTACTGCGACAAGAAAGATGATGGCGGCACCGAGTCCTACAACCCGGATGGGCTGATCCAGCGGGCCATTGCGGCCGTGAAGGATGCTGTACCGGAGATCTGCATCCAGACCGACGTAGCGCTGGATCCCTACACGACACACGGCCACGATGGTCTGGTGGTCGACGATGAGATCGTCAACGACGCGTCGGTCGACGTATTATGCCAGCAAGCCCTGTCCCACGCCAAGGCCGGCGTCGACTGGGTCGCCCCCTCCGACATGATGGACGGCCGTATCGGCGCCATCCGCGACATCTTGGATGCGGAGGGACACTCCGATGTGGGCATCCTCGCCTATTCGGCCAAGTATGCGTCGTGCTTCTACGGCCCATTCCGTGGCGCCCTGGAGTCCACCCCCTCGAAGATGGACAAGAAGACCTACCAGATGGCGCCTGACAATGTGCGCGAGGCGTTGCGGGAAGTACAACTGGACATCGAAGAGGGCGCCGATGTGGTCATGGTCAAACCCGCCCTGGCCTATCTGGACATCATCAGCCTCGTACGCGACGAAGTCGACGTGCCTGTCGCCGCGTACAATGTGTCAGGCGAATATGGCATGATCCTGGCTGCCGCCGAGAAAGGCTGGGTCGACCGCGACAAAGCAATGATGGAATGCCTCGTCGCCATCAAGCGAGCCGGCGCCGACATGATCCTGACCTACTTCGCCAAAGATGCCGCGAGACTGTTGGCCGGCTGAACCAGCTTCCAGGAATTGCGCAGCGAGATGCCAAAGAAGCGAGAGAGAAGACTCGCGCAGTTCAGCGAACGCTTAGTCAGCTTACCGGACGTTTCGCGCAGCGAAACTCCGCAGAAGCCATAGAGAAATCGCGGGCCTTATCGCGATTTCTCTATGGCTTCCATCAACCCCCGCATGTAGCCGACCGCCATCAGCCTGCCCTGCAGGGCGTAACCTGGATGGGAATTGTCCTCCCCTTCCATCGTCGGTGCATGATCCGGCCGGATCGGGCACTCAACGCCTGCATCGTAGTAGGCCTTCATGGCCAGATACATGTCTTGCTTGCCATCGTCATGGAATTGCTCGGTGAAGTCCTCGGCCGTTCCACTCAGATTCCGGAAGTGAGCAAAGTGGATCCGGTCGCCGAACTGAGCGATCGTCGCCGGGATATCGACATCCATCTCCGAGAAGCAGCCCTGGCAGAAGGTGATGCCATTCGCCGGCGAGGGTACCAGATCGAGCATGCGCTGGAAGTTCGCCGGACTGGTCATGATACGTGCGATGCCGCGGATCGGTGAGAGCGGCGGATCATCCGGATGCATGGCGAGCTTAACGCCGAACTCCTCGGCAACCGGCACGACACGCTTCAGGAAGTATTCCAGACTCTCCCAGAGCACCTCCTCGGGTACATCACCGTGTTCCGTCTTCGGCCCCCGCTGGAATTCCTCGTGATTGTAACTGGTCGCCACAGCACCACCACGGACCGGTGTCGCCATCGACGTGCGCAGCCAGCCGAAGTGGATCATCCAGTTGTAACAGAGCACGGGAATTCCGGCGCGACCCATATTGCGGACGGACTCGCAGTAGTTCTCGATGTCCTCGTCTCTGCCCTCCTGGCCCAGCTTGACGCGATCCGGTACCGGGATGCCCTCAAAGACGCTCAGGCGCAGACCAAACCCCTCCACCTTCTTGCGCAGCTGCAACATCTTCTCGAAAGGCCAGACCGAACCACGGTCTGGACCCGGCAGCGAGGAGACGACGTCGGTCACACCTGCCTGTGCCAGGTGGCGCAAACGATCGTCGGTTGTACCGGTCATGAAACCGATGGTGATCTGCGAGGACATCTCTCTTCTCCCGTTGGGTTGCCTGCTCAGCTGCCAGCCAGCAGTCCGCTGGCTTCCTCTTCCTGTTGCTGCTTCTGCCAGTCGTAGTCGACGGGGCCATCGTAAAAGGCCGAGGGCATCTGGATTGCCCACATCTGCTTCCGGATCAACCAGTTCTCCGGATCGCAGACCACGGCCTGCTGCAGTTGCTGAATCGCTTCTTCGCGCTTGCCGCGCTCCAGCAGGACCAGGGCCAACTGTAATCGGGCATCGGCCTCGCGCTCATCCGGGGTCATCACCGGTGTCGCGCCGGCATCCAATTCAGTCCACGCCGCCGGTATCTCACCCGATGTCACCCAGGACTCGAGCTCAGACCGGAAGTCCTCGTTGTCGATGTTGACCAGTCCGACAGGACGGACCAGGCGTCCCTGCGCATCAAGCAGGACACCGACGGGGACGTACTTCAGAGCAAAGGCTTTCCCCACTTCGTTGGTCTGATCGGTGAGTCGTGTGAAGGTGACCTTCGCCTCATCCAGCCAGGGTGTGGAGGCTGTCGAGCCTTGGACGTCACTGGCGATGGAGATCACCCGAATTCTGTCACCGTATTGCTCATGGAAGGACTGCCACCCGGGCAGTTGGCCACGGCATCCTCACCAGGAGGCCCACATGTAGTAGACGGCGGGTTTGCCGAGAACGTGTTCGGACGAAACCAGCTTGGTCGTGCCATCTTCCGGCAGGCGGATCTGAGGCGGACGATCACCGACACCCAGTGCCGCGACAGCGCCGGACACCTGACCGACTTGCAGCATATCATCATCGCACAGGTGCCACTGCAGGTCGAGGGCCTCGGCGAAGGCTGCGAGTCGACCAAACAGTGTGCCTTCGACATCGCGCGTGTCACCGGCATCGATCAGGACGCAGAGCTCTTCATCCGCGTCGCGGCACAGACTCTGACGGCCATCACCGATCGGTTTGAGGATGCAAGAGACCAGCGCCGCAAAATCTTCCAGCGGGACCCACGGCTCGTCCCCTTCGCGGCACGGTGGTGCGGTCAGCGTCTGCGGATGCCCTTCGAGCACCAGATCAACATTCTTCATCTCTTCATCCTGGCTCATGGTTGCACCTTTGGCTCCTGGCCCGGCGACTGGCCATGCTTGTCGTTGATCCGTGCCCCGGAGGGCGCCGGCACCGGTCCTTCCAGCAGTGGATCGTCGGTCTCTTCCATCCAGTGCGCCAGACGACCTCGCAGATCTTCCAGGGCGGCGGCGGCCTCTTCATCACTGACCTGTCCGTCCGCCCCGATCAGATTGTGACTCTCGTTGGGATCGAAGACCAGGTCGTAGAGTTGTTCAACGGGTACAGGCCGTTCCGGCCATCCGTGGGCAAGCCAGACCGACTTGGCTTCGCTCTCGTCGCAATTGGGCAGAACGGGTGTCGTCTTCTCGTCGTCGTAGCGCCGGATATACTTCCAGCGGCGCGTGCGCACAGCGCGTTGTGGCTCGTAGGCGGCGTGGTAACTCACTTCACCAAAGACCTGCTCGTTCACCTCTTCTGCCTCGCCACGAACCAGTGGCATGAGCGAGGTCCCCTGCAACCAGAGTGGCGCCTCGATCTGGAGACTCTCGCAGATCGTCGGAAACAGATCAATCTGTGAGACGAGTCCATCACAGACACGGCCTCCATCGAATCCTCCCGGACCACGCATGATCAGGAAGACCCCCATGCCGTGATCGGTGAGATGACACTTCATGCCAGGGTAAGCGACGCCGTGATCGGTGGTACAGATGACGAGCGTATTCTGGGCCAGGCCATTGCGCTTCAGCGCATTCAGGACACGTCCGTGGCCTTCATCCATTCGCCGTGCGCTCTCGTGGTAGCCTGCCGTCATCCGGCGGATCTCGGGCGTGTCAGGCAAGGGATCGGGCGTGCGGACATATCGTGCGTCCTCTTCGGGCATCTCGGGAAAACGCAGATGCGTCTCCGAATAACCCACATCCAGGAAGAAGGGTTCCTGTGGCTGACTGTCGAGGTAAGTCTCGGCCGCAACCGACACATTTTCCGCCTGCGTATTGGCACGGTCCAGCGTCTCATCGTAGCCGACGACCTGTGGCCCCTCGTCACCGGCGGCCACGTGCTGCATGCCAGCCAGGACCGTATGGTAGCCGGTCGCCTTCAACGTCGTCACCAGGTGATGGGCGTAGTCGTAGAGGGCAAATCCACGGTGAGCCAGTCCCAGCATGCCGGAAGAGTGCGCCGCCTGTCCTGTGAGCAGGGCTGCACGACTGGGCGAACACGTGGGCGCAGCACAGAAAGCCTGCCGGAAGGTGATCCCCTCCTCGGCCAGCTGCTGCAGATTTGGCGTCGGCACCGCATGCCCGAAGGGCTGGATGTAACGTCCGGTGTCGTGCGAATGCAGGTAGACAATGTTGGGGCGCATGCTCGTATCTCTACTCGAGGGCACTAGTGAGAGTGAACGCTGACATTGCGCATCGTCATAGGTACGACGCGACGACCACCGACAGCATGAGAAGCCACCATGGCGAAGAGTATCTCCATGCCGCGACGGATCACTTCCAGACCACTACGCGTCGGCCGTCCATCCGTGATGGCACCCATGAGATCCTGAATGATAGCTACCGTGCCACTACGGGCCTGCCAGGATGGCACCTCGACCGGCTCCCAATCGTATCGACTGTTGCAGCGCATCGCCGTATAGCGGGAGGAATCTCCCCAGTTGCGCAGGACACCCTCCTCACAGACGATCTCGATATCGAGCATGGGCAGCGACGTGCAGGTCAGGGTGAGATCACCGGCCAGTTCGATGAATGCGTGCACGATGGACGGATCCGAATCGGTGACGATGGCGCCATCCTCCTGGGTCTGGATCCCCAACTCACCCTCGCGCCCACGCAACGTCGCCTGCACCGCCACCGGATCGGGGTCGCCCAACAGATAGAGGGCGGCATCGATGATGTGGGAATGCGTGTGAAAGGCCGAGCCACCACTGGCGCCGATCAGTGCCGACTTCGGCGCCCCCAGGTGCCCCGCATCGAGAAAGGCCTTGGCCGATTCGAAGCCGGCCCAGTAGCGGCGCATGGCACCGTAGACGATCTGCGTACCGTGGATCTCACAGGCTGAGACAATGCGATCCAGATCGGCCTGAGACGTGCACAATGCCTTTTCGGCGTAAATCCCACGCACACCCGATTCGATGGCATCCAGGAGGGGGGTCGCCCGGGCATGGGCTGGTGTCGTTACCGAGACGATGTCAGGTTTGATCTCGGCAAGTAGCTGTTGGTGATCGGTGAATCGCGCCGGGACGTCGAAGCGGTCACACCAGGCACCGAGCTTCTCGCCATCCACATCAGCGGCGGCAACCAGTTCGACGCCGTCAGTGGCCGCGTAGCCGGGTGCATGTCCGTAGGGCAGAACGAAATCGGGATGATCGTATGTGATCTCATCGTCGATCGTACCGGCCATGCGACCACAACCGATCACGGCAGCTCGTAGTGTCATCTCTCACCTTTCCAGGACGGCCCTCACTCGAGCCGGAAGTCTTTCATCCGCAGACTGTAGCCACGGATCTGCGCCTTCGGCGCATCGTCGAGGATATAGTTAACGATATAGATCTCGCCGTCGTCGAATTGCACCCAACCTGAGTACCCCGTGTCCGATTCGAGATGGCGATCGAAGTCGACGGGCAGAATCCGCGTGTGTGCATCTTCGCGACGCCGCGCCCGACAGGATTCCACGTCAGTGAGTCCCGCAAAGAAATTCTGCGTCCACCACCCGACCCAGCCTTTGCCGCCCTGCATGTAGCGGTGTGTGATGAGCATCAGTTCGTCGTTCAGCATGCCGGCCACAGGTCGATGACAACCGGGCAAGGGAAACCGGAAGGGTCCCTGCCAGCTCTCGCCGCCATCACTGCTGAGACACTTGAAGGCGTCGAGTCCCTGACCGGAGTTCTCCCGCATGAAACAGACCAGATCTCCGTCGGGCAGTTCGGCGACGCTGCCCTCGCACAGCTGCAGTCCCAAGACCTCGGCGATCCGACACGGCTGACTCCAGGTCTGCCCGCCATCATCGGACAGCCATGTGCGCACCGACCAGAGGGGCGTTTCCTTGGGGGGCAATTTCGTCTGGGCACTCAGCAGCCAGCGACCCGCGTGCTCACCAGCTTTGAGTTCGATGAGCTGATCCGGCACGATGCCGACGATGGGGGTCGAGCGGGGCCCGGTCCACGTTTCGCCACCATCGTCACTGATCCAGAGCCAATTGCTCTGCTCGCCGAACATCCCCTCACCCCACCCGGCGATCCGATCGCAGACGACGACCAGACGCCCATCGCTCAGGCAGGAGACGCGCGGGCAGTTCCACCAGGGATTCTGTTTGGGATCGCCCTTCAGAGCCTCGCTGATCGGCACCTTTTCGGACCAGGTCCGACCTCGATCATCGGATCGTGTCATCATCACGCGAGTGTAGGATCGGTCGCGGTGATGGGTGCACTCGGCGAAAACACATACGAGGCGACCCGTCGGGGTCAGGGCCACATCGGGAAAGGCTTCATAGATCTCGTCGTCACGACTGACGATGAATTGTTCCACAAGGCGACTCAAGCGGTAAGGGGTGGGGGCCCGAACCACGAGGAGACGACCGGGCGCCCGCGGCGGAGGCGACCGAAGGTGGAATCGGCAGGTGTGGGTATCGTATCGGGCACGAGGACATCGGCGTCAGGCATCGTAGCCCGATGCCCGGAAAATGTCAACCGCCTGGCAGTGAGGTCGGGCTCAGTGCCCCAGGTGCCAGTTGATCGCCAATCGCAGGTCACCGCCGTCGTAGTCTCGGCGCCCGCCGATACGCTCACGGAATGCTCGCATCCAGTTGTAACCGGCCCGGACACCGAATGACAGGAATCGGGTGACCGGCACGTCGAGACCTGCCCCGAGGCGGACACCAAGGGCCCCCTCATTGTGATGCCAGCTCTCATCACTGAGCAACTCACGCCCCTTCTCCTGGCCAGAGAAGGTCGCGATCGCCCCGCTGAAGAAGGGCAACCAGCCCTCACGACGCAGCAACCAGCGGCCGCCGAACTGCCATGAGGTCAATCGAACCTGGCGCAACCGGGCCTGACCATCTGCGGTCACCGCCTCCGAGTGCATGTCGCTGGCGAGGGTGGAGTAGGCCAGCGTGGCCTCCATATCCGGCCGGAGTCGATAGGCGATGGTGAAGCCGCCCAGCGTTTCCCAGGGCTGGATCTGTCGAATGGGCGCGGGCAGAGCCGGCACGGCCGCATCAGAACCTTCGGTGAGTTGGTCACCTGCGCGACCCGGATCCTCTCCCGGAATACGGGCATGCGGCTCCGGTCCAATCCGACCGAAATGCAATTCGAGCCGTAAGGGGAGCCCAGCCGACTCGGGCAACCTTGGCACAGGCGCCCCCGGGATGCCGCCACGCAATACGGCGTCTTCCATGGGGGTGTCACGGAAGTCTGCCGCAGCCAGAAGGACTCGTTCTCCCGTCTGGATGCGACGATCGGCCCGCTGCAGTCCATCACCCTGGCGCAGGTAGATCTCGTAGTTCTGCGGCTCCAGCCCCAATTCGACACGACGACCTGCGGCCTTGTTCAGTTCGGCCACCAGTTGACGATCGCCATTGCGGATATACAGACGGCCGTCCACATCTTCGCTCAGTTCCAGACCGGCGGTGAATTGGCGGATGTCTGTCATCACCACATCACCGGTGCCGGACAGATTCATGTCGTAGGCCGGATGCTGGGCGCCGCCGTGCAGATCAACAGTCCGGGCGAGCGTCTCGCGGAAGGCGAACTGGTAGGCCTCGCTCAATGTCACCTGACCATCGTCAGACACATCGGCTGCACCACGCATGCCAGAGACCAGGTAGTGGGTGAAGAAGGAGCCACCAATCCGATCCGATTCCTGCGCCGACTCTTCAGCCGAACTCGAGGTGAGGAAAGCATACCCGCGTGTATCCGATGAACTGTCGAGGAGGAAGGCTGCCCGCCGCTGCCCGCCCTTGATGCGGGTGATCGCACCCGATGCACAGGCATCGAGAATAGCGATCCGCACATCTGCCCCGATCTCGTCGAGGAGAGATCGCAAATGCCGGTAGTCGAGACGATCACCACCCAGCAACAGGCCGGTCTCGTCGGCGTGGCCGCTGTAGTAGAGCAGAACCTCACTGCGAGTGGTTTCAGGGACTCGGTCCAGTCGATCTCCCAGTCGATGCAGGGCCTCGATGAATCCGTCACGATCCGGCTCCGACAGCAGGATCCGATCAGATGGTGCAACGCCGCCCATCTGTGCCATCACATCGGCGAAGTTGCTCGCATCGGACACAGCGTAACGCAAACGGACACGATCCGCACCACCATCGTTTGCCCCAGCAGAGAGAACAAACCGCTGCGTCGTGGCGGCCTCAGCGAGACCGAGGCATGTGAGCATGACCAGAGCGATTCGAGCGATCATCGTCTTTCACTCAACGTCTGCGACTCGCCGCTTGATTTCAACAGGGTCCGGTGGCTCTGCTCCAGACCGGACGGCAGGGGAAGTATCTGAGGCGGCTGGTTCTGATCTCCACTCGCCGTAGCGATCGCCGCAGCCAGGATCGGCTCCACGCCAAAGGCCTCGCGACCGGTGATGAAGTAGAAACTCTCCCAGGCGGGGGCGTCGTCGAGCTCGTAGGCGTGCTCGAGGCTCACCAGGCCTTTGCCGAGTGCACTGGCCTGATCACCAATCATCGGCAGATGCCGCGTCACCACACCCGAACCATCGATGGAGAAGATCAGACCATACGCGGCATCGGCTGCGTCATATTGGATCATCACCAGATCCCCCGCTGCCGCCGGGGCTCCGTCGGCCAGGCGCTGACTGCCGTCCTCAGCCTTGCGGTGCAGCAGCAACCGGGCACCGATGCCCTTGATACGAACCTGCTCGATCGACGTCTGCTCCATCAACCCTTGCTCTGTCAACACAGGCGCCGCGTGAGGAGCGGGTTGCCGCATCAGCGGCATCGCCACGATCGCCACCAGTCCAATGGCCAGGGCCGGCGACCAACGCCACAACGAGCTGAACTGCCCCCCGACGGATACAGCGCCCTCTTCTGCCCGGGTCGCCCGCATCTGGATCTGGCGGGCCATCCATGCCGCGGGATACTGCTGGCGGATCTGCTCCCCGTTCGCCTCGAGAGCGGCCAGCCGCTGACGGAGTTCCTCATGCTCGGGCAGCAACTGCTCAAGATGGGCCATCTCTTGAGGCGGCAGCTCGCGCAGCAGGTAGCGCTCCAGTTTCCAGTCAGGGATCCGGTCATTCATCAGATGTCGAGATCTTCCTCATTCAGCAGATCGTGCAGATGCGTTCGCAACCCCCGCAGTCGCTTGCGCACGCCGGACAATGACAGTCCAACCTCACGCGCGGTCTCTTCCAGTGTCATGCCATCAACAAAGTGGAGTGTGGCGATAGTGCGGGTTGATGGACGCTCCCGGTCGAACAGGCGATCGAGCACCGATGTGGCCCCCAGACGACCCGTCGTATCCTCATCGATCGTTGCCAGGCGCTGCACAAGCTCATCATCTGCATTCTCTGGTCGGCGGCCAAGATCACGTATACGGTTGAGGCTCAGATTGGTAGCGATCCGATACAACAGGCTGGAAGGATAGTCCTGCCGCAGACGATCCTGACGTCGGATAACCTGGACAAACACATCCTGCATCACATCCAGCGCCTCATCCTCGTCGCGGAGCAACTGACGACAACGCCGCATCACCATGGGACCGTATTCTCGATATAGTGCTTCGACGTCCATGCACTCAACGGGTTCGCTGTGTGAAACACCACCAGGCCGGCCAGCTGTCACCAGGTCTGTATGAAAAAGTTATCTTTACGGGGTCACTGACGGAAGGAATAGATACATGAAGGGCAAGACCGTGCTCATCGTCGACGACGATGAGGATATCCGGATGATGTTGCGGGCATTTCTCGAGCGATGTGATTTCGAGGCCAAAGAAGCATCAAATGCATGGCAGGCGCTTGCCGCCCTGCAGATGCCCGTCGACCTGGTCATCCTCGATCTGCGCATGCCCTTCGATGTCAGTGGGGGTGATCTCATCAAGACCCTCGAGAGTCTCGGCCGCACGACACCTATCATCGTCCTCTCCGGGTGGACGCAGGATCTGGATCGAGCCACGCTGCCCAGTTTTGTTCGTGCCGTCGTCGACAAACCCGTGCGTCTCGATGATCTCAGGGCTACGATCGAGCGAGTCATGTTGGGTACTGACCCGAACTGAGGACGCGGCGGGGCAGCCGACGTTCCCCGTCGCCGCAGGTGCCTGTCCGGATATTCACTTGGACAGACAATGACGTGGACGTAGCCCAAATGGGATACTCGGACAGGCTCCTATCCTACTGCGTCTTCGTCCTGTTCGGCGGACACATGGTCCTCACAAGTCACAGACTGATCCTCAACCTGTCGCAGACGCCGACGGAGCCACAGGGCAGCCACGGCCGATGACAGCATCGCCGAGCCCACAAAACACCACCAGACAGCTCCGAGACCGAAGCCAGCATACCGGGTGAGAATCCACGCAGCCGGAATCGACACAACGAGGACGCGCAGCGTCGTCACGATCAGACTCGGCATGCCGGATCCCAGTCCCTGGAACACACGGCCGCTGATGATACCGATCGTGATGAAAGGGAATCCCCAGCAGATCGTTCGGATGTATCCAGTGGCGATATCGATTACCCGGGCGTCTTCGGTGAACAGGCCTGCCAGCATCGGCGCCAACAACCAGAAGAGGACACCCATGCTGATCGCCAGCACTTCTCCCCAGAGGATGGTGTAGCGCAGCGTCTGCCGCACCAGATCGATCCGACGGGCGCCGAGGAACATGCCGCACAGTGTCACCTGCGAGGAAGACAGGGCGATCGTCGGCAGGATATAGAGTGCATCCATTCGCCCGCCCACACCGAGTCCAGCGACGGCTTCCGTTCCAAAAACCGAGACGATTCGGTTGAAGAACATGCCACCCACAGACATGATCACCATCGAGGCCGAAGCGGGCAGACCGATTCTCAGGAGACTGCCCAGCACCTGTGGCGAGGGAGAGAAATCCCTGAAGCGGAATTCCACATATGACTTCTTGCGCACGAGGATATAGACGACGAAGACACCGAAAACGACGGCCTGGCTGGTGACGGTCGCAGCGGCGGCCCCGCGAATTCCCATATCCGCCGTGAAGATGAACAACGGATCGAGGATGATGTTGAGGATCGTGCCGCTGCCCTGAATCGCCATGGGCGTGCGCGTATCTCCCTCACCGGACAGAATCGAACTGCAGGTCACGTTGAGGATGGCAAGCAGGAACCCGGGCGCCACAATGCCGAAGTAGGACGCGGCCATGTCCAACGCCGGACCTTGGGCGCCGAGCATGGCCAGAATCTGCACGCGCAGTCCGAGAGCCAGGGCAACGATCCCCAGACCGATGGCCAACCCCAGGATGATGGCATGCTCAGCCGCATTGTCGGCACCGGCCTTGTCGTTGGCACCGATATAACGCGCGATGACGGACGTGGCGCCCGTCCCCAGGCCGAAGGCGATGCCGATGGCGAAAAATGCCAGCGGCAGGTTGAAGGTGAGCGCCGCCACGGCGTCACCCCCCAGACGACCGACGAAAGCCATGTCCGTGAGGTTGTATAGCGTCTGGATCCCCATCCCCGCCATCACCGGCAGGGAGAGTTTCCAGACCGCCGCGCGCGGATTGGCGATGAACTCGGCCGTACGATTGCGGCCATCTGGAGAGCTGGTCATATAGGATGTCTGTTAGGGATGGTGCGAAAACTGCATCCGTAGATAATCGCCGTGCAGACCGCTACTGACAAGCGTGAGCAGGCTGACAGATCACCTGAGCCGATCAACCCTCGTCCACATCTTGTGGGATGCGCTTCCCCTGAGGATCCAGTCCTTCATCGGCAACCAGGTCACCGATCTCTTGCTGCAGAGAGGCATCGAGGTAGTGCTCCACGGCGTCTGCCGGTCCGTGAACGTGATCCTGCGGCAATCCCAGACGATTGAGATAGGTCTCCCACAGGCGGTGACCTCGCAGCAACTGCAGTCCCTGACGTCGGCCTGCAGGTGTGATCTCCACTGTCTTATCCGCTTCGATTGCGACCATGCCACGACGACGCAGGAGTCTCAGCGCCTGTTGCGCCAACCAGGGATGCACGGAGGCCAGCCCCAGCGCGTCGCGTCGGCGCCAGGTGTTGTCGGCACCGGCTTCGACCTGTCGCACCATGCCGAGCAGGATGTGGTCCTGAGCCACCTGGATACTCAGCTGGCAGCGCTGCCACAGTTTGGCGAGCAGTCCCTGGCGTGGCGCGACAAATACCGAAGCCGCGAACAGCGCGCCCAGGACCACGACGATCGCCCCAGCGATTGAACTGTCCCACAGACCGGCCAGATAGTAACCGGAGATGGCAGCCACGGCACCGACCAGAACGGACAGGGCAAGAATCCGCGGCAGTCGGTCACTCCACAGATACGCGGTGGCACCCGGAACAATCAGCATGGCCACCACGAGGATCGCCCCCACGGACTCGAAGGCAGCCACCGTCGTCACCGACACGGCACCCATCAACAGGTAGTGGATGAGCGAAGCATTGACGCCGACGGAGAGCGCCAGCCCGGGATCGAAGGATGCCAGCGTCAGTTCCTTGTACAACAGTCCCACAAAGAGAAGATTGAGGATCAGCACACCTGACAGGATCCACACAGCTCTTGGCCCGATGTCCTGGCCATTCCACCACAGCGTATCCAGCGGCGTCGTGACGATCTCACCATACAGGACACACTCCATGTCCAGATCGACCTGACCTGCATAGGCAGAGATCAGGACCACACCCAGTGCAAAGAGCGATGTGAAGACGATGCCGATACTCGCGTCTTCGGGAACTGACCAGCGACGGTGGAATGCCTCGACCAGGAGTGTCGTCAGCAACCCGAAACCTGCGGCGCCGATGAACATGGGCAGGATCGCGCGACTCTCCGTGAAGAGGAAGGCGATGACAATACCCGGAAGTACGGCGTGACTGAGCGCGTCACCGAGCAAGGACATCTTGCGCAGTACGAGGAATGTGCCGAGCAGGGCGCAGGACGTGGCCGTCAGCACAGCGGCGAGGATGGTCCAGAATTCGCCGCTCACGATGCACCCACCGCTTCGCTGCCATGTTCACGTCCAGCGGGACGATAGCCGCTGCCACTGCCGTGGATATCGACGATTCGTTCGGTGTCGACCCCGTGATCGCGTCGCAGGATCTCTTCCAGCCGCGCCAGGATGTCGGGGGTCAGCAGATGCTCGACTTCATCAGCCGGGCGATCGACGTGATCGACCGCCAGAATGTCGCGGTAGACGAGGTAGTGCTCCCAGAGTCGGTGAGACTTCACGACGAAGGTGCCTTCGGCCAGTCCGTCAACCGTGGCCTCGATGCAGCCCTGGTCGATGGCAACCAGGCCCTGTCGCCTGAGTCGGCGCGCCTCTCCTCTCACGCGTCGTCTCTCCCAGCCCAACTCCGTCATCAACTCGTCCCCGTGGAATGGTCGGGCTTCCCCGACGCGTTCCTGCAATTCCACAAGGGCCCGCAGGAGGTGATGTCGGCGTTCGCGCAGTGTATTGGCTCGACGGCGACGCCAGCGCGCCAGCACCCCACGCCGCGGGGCAAGAAGCGCTGACAGGACGAACAGGCCGGTCACGACCAGGACCATGACCGGGCCAGTCGGGACTCGCGGCGCCTGGGCACTGATGAATGTGCCCGTCGCGCCCGAAACACCACCGATCACGGCGGCCAGGATCACCATCACATGCAGGCGTTCGGTCCAGAATCGGGCGGCCACAGCAGGGGTGATCAACATGGCTGCAATGAGGACGACGCCCACAGCCTGTAGTCCCACCATGACCGTCAGCACGAGAAGACCCATCAGCACGAGATCGAGCCGCTGCAGCGAATACCCCAGAGATTGCAGGAATTTCGGATCGAAGATCAGTGCCTTGAATTCTTTGTAGAACAGAAGGACGACGGCGACGATGAACAGACTCAACACGGACATGACGCGGATGTCGTCCTCCACCATCGAGGCGGCCTGCCCGAAGAGGAACTTGTCCAGGCCGCTCTGATTCCCGACCCGGCTGTGCTGAATGTGTGTGAGCAGGACGATGCCGGCGCCGAAGAAGACGGTCAGCACGATCCCGATCGCAGCGTCGGCCTTGATTCGTGTGCGCTGCGTGATGAACTGGATCAGCAGAACCCCCAGCACACCTGAGATCGTTGCGCCGGCAATCAGGACAGGCAGAGCCTTGCTGCCCGTCCACATGAAGGCGATCGCCACACCGGGCAGTGCTGCGTGCGCCAGCGCATCCCCCATCAGCGATCGTCTCCGCAGGACTGCGAAGGTCCCCAGGATCCCGCCTGTTGCGCCGATCAGGAGTGATCCGAACAGAACGAAGCGGACATTGGCATCGTCCAGGTGCAGGACCTGCAGGAATTCAGGCATACCGGCTGACCCGCCTCAACCCCGACCGCGTTCGTAGTCCTGAACGGCCTGAGCCGCCTGAGACAGCACCGTCAGACGCCCACCATAGGTCTTGTTCAAGGTCGTGTCGTTGAAGACTTCCGACGTGGGGCCACTGGCCACGACACGCATGTTGAGCATGATGACCCAGTCGAAGTAGCGTGTCACAGTCTGCAGATCGTGATGGACAACGAGAATCGTCTTGCCCTGGGCCCGTAGCTCCATCAGGATCTCGATAATTGCCTCCTCCGTCGCCGCATCGACACCGGCAAAGGGCTCGTCCATGAGATAGACGCGGGCATCCTGTGCCAGGGCGCGAGCAAGGAAGACACGCTGTTGCTGCCCCCCCGACAACTGGCTGATCTGGCGATTTGCGAGGTCCGCCATGCCCACCTTGTCCAGCGATTCTTCGGCGATCTGCTTGTCATGCCGTGAGGGGCGCCGCACCCACCCTACGTGTCCATACCGGCCCATGGTCACAACTTCCAGGGCGCTGATCGGGAAATCCCAGTCGACGGACTCGCGCTGCGGCACGTAGCCTACAATCCGCCGCATCTCCTCATATGGTTCGCCGTAGATGCGGACCCAGCCAGAGGCCTTAGGTACGAGATTCATGATGGCCAGAATCATCGTGCTCTTGCCGGCGCCATTGGGGCCGACGATCCCGACCAACTTGCCTTCGGGGACATCGAGGTCAACATCCCACAATACGGGCTTGCGCTCGTAGGCGATCGTCATGTCGTGGATACGGATCGGGATCCGCTCCGAGTCGACATCCTGGAGCAGCTGAATCGCCGGGGCCTCCAGTGGGCGGGACTCTTCGGATGGCTCGGTCATCTCAAGGCCTCTGCAATGGTCGTCACATTGGATCGCACCATCCCGATGTACGTGTCGGCGCCACTGCCGATTCCACCCATGGCATCAGAATACAGCGTGCCACCGATGGCCACGTTATGCCCCCGTGCCAGGCATCCCTGACGCACGGCATTGATCGAGCGTTCCGGCACGCTGCTCTCGACGAAAATGGCAGGGATCCGCCGTTGCGTAATCAGGTCGACGAGCCGTCGCACGTCGTCGACACCATACTCTGCCACCGTCGAAATCCCCTGCAGACCGAGTACTTCAAGTCCGTAGGCCTGACCGAAATAGCCGAAGGCATCGTGAGCAGTGACCAGAACGCGATGATCGACTGGAATCGTCTCCATCTGCTTCCGCACCCACGCATCCAACTCGCTCAACCGCTGCCGGTAGCGACTCGCACGGGCGGCGAAAGAATCGGCGTGAGCCGGCTCGACTGCACTGAGCGTGGCCTCGACGAGATCAATGGTTTGCCCCCAGAGACCCACATCGAACCAGATGTGTGGATCGAAATGACCCTTGAACTCTGGCGGACGTCGCAGAGACGTCTTGTCGAGGCTGTCGGAGACGGCGACGACCGTCTTGCTGCGGGACATCTTGGTGAAGATGTCCTGCATCTTTCCCTCGAGGAACAGGCCATTGTAGAAGATGAGATCCGCTTCGGTCAGGCGGCGCAGATCTCCCTGCGTGGCCTTGTAGTAATGCGGATCGACGCCCGGTCCCATGAGGCCGATGACGGCAACGCGATCCCCGCCCACCTCAGATGCCAGATCGGCGATCATTCCAGTCGTGGCAACAACCTGGAGGCGCCCGGCCATCGCGGCGCGATCGCCTGACAGACTTTCCGGCTCAGAACCGCAGGCGACGAGGGCCAGCAGACTCAGGATGAGCCATCGACGATGGAGGATAAGTGGCACCAAGGGATAAAACTCCGCGAAAAGCCCCACGAAGGGGATGGTCGTTCGTACGAAGGAAGAAATAATTTAGCCACAGCTAAACCCCATGTCAAGTAGTTGCTAATTTCTGGAAAATTGCCGAAGATATATGATGTGCCAGCATTCCAGGAACGACGACGGCCCCGGCGGCCGTCAGATCGAGGAGTTCTGCCGGAGATGACAGCATTAAGCAACTCAGTTCAGGATTACCTGAAGGCGATCTACAAACTGGCCAACGCCCCAAAGGCCGGTGAGATGGTGACGACATCCCTGATCGCCGAGAGGATGACGGTGTCTCCCGCCTCGGCGACGAACATGATCAAGAGACTGGCCGAACTCCGTCTCCTGGATCACAAGCCCTACCAGGGCGTCGAACTGACGCCGACAGGTGAGAAGATGGCGCTGGAGATCGTGCGCCATCACCGACTACTGGAACTCTACCTGAGAGAGGCACTCGGCTTTGGCTGGGATCAGGTGGATGCGGAGGCAGATCGCCTGGAGCATGCGATCTCTGAGGACTTTGAGGATCGTATCGATCAAGCCCTCGGATTCCCGACCGTCGGCGCCCATGGCGAACCCATCCCCTCGAAGGATGGCGACATTGCCACCCACGACTACCGACAACTGGCCGAGATTGCAGAGGGGAAACGGTGCTGGATCCGGCAGGTCAGCGATCGCGACCCGGCGCTGCTGCGTTATCTGGATCAGCAGGGACTGGTGCTGGGCACCCAGATCGAGATCCGCGAGCGTGCCCCATTCCGCGGCCCTTTACGGATCGTCATTGGAGCCGACCGCGAGCATCACCTCGGGTTGGAAGCGGCGCAGCAGATCTACGTGGAAATCGTCTGAAGGAAGGCCTCGCCCGCCAGCGCATGGAGAGTAGTCGAGGTCCCCGCCGGCCCCTATTCAGGAAGAGTGTGGCCATTTCCAGGAAGAGTGTGGCCATTCGTCTTCACACGACGTTGACGTTCCTGCCGCTCCTGCATCGTCGGCAGCATCTCTTCCAGATAACCAGCCAGGAATTGCAGACGCTCACCTTCGCCCAGCAATTCCAGCAACTGCTGACGGCGCACCGGTTCCACGCCGATGCGTTGTGCCAGTTCAAAGGCATCCACGTCGGTGATCTCCTGCAGCGACTCCAGATCGTCGGCCTGAGGGCCGTATCCGAGACCACCCATGTCCTGTGATGCCAGATCCATCAGTTGTTGCAGGCGCTCCTGCACAAGGAGTCGCAGAGAGGGATTCACAAGGCCTGCATCTTCGTCATCGAGACGCTCGACGCGCGCGGTGAGATAGGCCCGCTCCTGAAGCGTCTCGGTCAGTCGATAGCGCCAGGCGCCCCGGCATACGATATCGAAAGTGCCATTGCTGTATCGACGCGTCACCTTCAGCACCTGCACCGCACAGCCAACAGACGAGATCGTTCCCTCATGTTCGAAGCTCATCCCGAAGAGCCCGTAGTCCTGCCCCTCGCGCGCAGGCGTGCAGTCGGCGATCATCTGCTTGTACCCCTCTTCGAAGATGTGCAGTGGCAGCGTCTGATGGGGAAAGACGACGATGCTGAGCGGAAACAGGGGTAGGGTGTGGATGCCGGCGGGCTCCGTGAACTACCGTGTGGAATGAGACCAACTGCGAGTAGTGATCAATCAGCGCCTTGCGACGTGGAGATGGGCTGTGGAAGACTACTATACACCAGCTTCAGATGAACATATCGGCCGCGAACGGGCCCGTGCCCGCGAGATGCGCGGCAGCCAGTGGTGGAAGCGCCAACTGTCCGAGGGGCGCTGCCACTATTGTCGAGGCGAGTTCCCTCCCCGGGATCTGACGATGGATCACATCGTCCCGGTGGCACGGGGCGGCCACTCCCGCCGCGGCAATGTCGTGCCGTGCTGCAAAGACTGCAACAACCAGAAACAGAGCATGATGCCCGTGGAGTGGAGCGACTACCTCGAGTCGATGGGCCACCAGGACAGCGAATAGGGATTCTGCCCAGCGTCGATGACGACAGACACCTACCCCGGTGCTACTGGCCCTCCGCTGCAGCCGCCCTCACCTCTTCTCGCACGGCGCTGCGCACGGCCCCCTGGAACTCCGCCTCGGCATACTCCCGCACGCGGTCCGGGGCGTCGGACAGGAAGTGGGCGACGATGGCGATGATACCACAGGCCACAGTCAGTCCGGCGTATATCTTGAGATTACTTTTCTTGCGTCGACGTGGCATGGCCAGCCCCTTGCAGGAATCTCTCTCAGTGGTAGGACAGAATCGGCTCGATCGCCGCGCGCACTTCTTCCCTGACCGCTTCCGGGACACGGGGATTGAAGGGCCCCCCGGTGCCACCTTCCACATCATCCCAGCCACCCAGATGCAGGGCCTCCACAACGGCCGAATAGTTGTATTGCCGGGCGTTGCGGAAACGGATCTCCTCGAGCGGGGCAATCAGAGCCTCGATCCTGTTGGACTCGTCGTAGTCACCACGCCGCTGGGCATTGTTGATCAGATCTGATGCCTTGGCAAAGCCGATGTTTATACCTGACGTGTGCCCCTTGGCCCCAATGGCGGCCGGTGCAGTACTGCGGTCCCCAACGCCCCAGATCACCGTCCCTGCACCGGGACGGATGTGGTCGACGATCCCCTTCACATCATCGGGAACCGTGCCTGCCTTCACGCCGAGGAATTGCGACGAATCATTGACGAGACGCACCGCCGTTTCTGTCTCGCGCTCCTGACGCAGATAGTAGAGGAAACGCACCCCCGCCGGACCCAGTCTCTCACCGAGAGACATGTAGCTGTGATACATGCCATCCGGATCGGCGACGCCACTCAGTGGCATGAGCAGGAAACAATCGGGCGGATGGGTGAAATGCGTCTGCGCTTCGATGAGACGCTCTGCATCAGCCAGGGGATTGGGGGCCACACCGGAGATGAAGATCCCCTTGCCCGCCATACGATCCGTCGTGAATTCCATCAGCCGCAGCTGATCGTCGATCGCGATATGATGGATGAGACTTGTGCCGGCGATACAGAGGGCCCGCCGTCGATCTCCCTCGAGGTGATTCGACGCCAGCAAATAATCGATGTTCTTGCCGTGGCCTTCATAGTCGATGGCGCCCTCGGCGGTGAATGGGATCGGCGGAATGGAAATCACCGTGTTGAGGGCATCCAACAGCTCTTCATTGCTCAGAGGCATGGTCGGCATGTGGCTCCGGTAGGGATGTCAGTGGGTAGGGTGATGCGTCGGCGTCAGCCGATCTCCAGCATACGAGTGGCGGCCGCCGACTGTCAAACGAAAAACAGGGCCGTCCTATCGATCGATACTGAATGGGGCCAGATCGATTCGAGGGTCCCCATCCACGATCCACCGGGCCACGACCTGCCCCGTTAATGGCGCCATCAAGGCGCCACTCTTGTAGTGTCCTGTGGCGACGAAAAGGCCGGGTGACGGCAAGGCGGCAATAAGTGGTCGTCCGCGGCGTGGCTTGGGCCGCAGACCCGCCACATGGGTCTCCACGATCAGGTCGTCCTGACCCAGCAGCCACCGGGCTCTGGCCAGGAGGTGTTCGCGCGCTGCCGGAGTGGGCTCAGCAGTATCGGCCGGCTCTTCTACTGTGGCCCCGATGGACAGGGTGTCCTTGCCTGCTCTGAGCATGTGAACATCCTGCCAGTGCACGATCATCGGAAGATCCGCCGCGGTCCGTAGACGCAGACTCTGTCCCGGGATCGAACGAACGGGCGTCGGAGTGACGCCGAGGTCGGCCAGCAGACCTGCCGATCGCGCCCCGGCGGCGATGACGACGACATCAGCCTCGAGGCGCTCTCCCCCGCCCAGGATGACGGCAGGACCGGTCTCGATTCTCAGCGCCGAGCCCTGTCGATATGTGGCCCCTTCCTGGTGCGCACCCATCCACAGAGCACGGGACAACTGCACGGTGTCGACCTGGTGATCGTCCCTCCACCAGCATGCATCCAGAATTCCGGGACGCAATGCCGGCGCGTGCTCGGCGACCTGAGCGGCGGTCAGCCATTCGCCACGGGCACCTCGCTCCAGCAACCGCGTGCCCCGGTCTCGCAGATAACGGACCGCCGCCTCGTCATAGGCCACGTCCAGGCCACCGCAGGGGCGCCAGCCGACATCCACCCCCGTTTCCTCTGCCAGTTGTTCGGCAAGGGGTCGATGAAGTTCGTGACTGAGGCGATAGAAGCGCGACAGTGAATCTGCTGATGTGTTTGGACGGGTGAGTGCACCCAGGCTGGCCCGCGTCGTGGGAGACACGGAATGTGCCGGGTCATCGGCATCGACCAGCGTGACGTCGATATCTGATCGGGTCAGATAGTAGGCGAGCGAACGGCCGACGAGACCGGCACCGAGGATGATGCAGGAGACCGGCATGGGCGATCTCCGCTATCTCCCGCTCAGGTATTGCGCACCAGGGGAGGCAGGTGGGTCACCGGACACCCCCGTGCACCACGAACGGAGAATCCCATGTCACTCAGAATACAACTGATCTCTGCCTCAAGGCCCTGCAGATAATTGCGTTCCTCACCACTCATCACCGTGCGGGCCGGGCCCACATCGAAGCCGCGAACAGCGATCCCTGTCTTGAAGCCCTCGGGGAAATTCACCCCGAGCAGCATCTGGTTGATCAACGGCAGGATCCGATACTGCAGCTCGCGCGCCCGATCTAGGTCTTCGGCCAGGGCACGGTCATACAGCTCAACGATGATCTCCGGAATGATGCCGGACGTGGCGATCGTACCGCCATTGGCACCCATGAGGATCGATGGCAGCAGGATCTCTTCGCAGCCATTGAGCACCACATAGTCGGGACGATGCTTCCGCAGTCGCTGCATCGTATTGACGATGCGCGGCAGATCGCGGCTGGAATCTTTCGTGCCGAAGATCTTCTCGAAGGCCAGCAGCTCCTCCATGATATCCAGCGGCAATTCCTGAGTGAACTGCGGGATGTTGTACAGCAGAATATCGAGAGGCGAATTCCGGGCGATTTCGGCGAAGTATTCGTAGAGACTGGCGTCCGAGATCTTGTAGTAAAAGGGCGGCACCAGAGAAATCGCGTCGGCACCCAGATCGGCGTAAAAGTCGGCCATCTGCAGCACGTCGCGCACATTCGCCTCACTGGCACCGGCCAGAATCGGCACACGTCCCTGATTCACATCTGTAATGAGGCGCACCACGTCTTGGCGTTCGTCACGCGACAGACGCACAAACTCGCCCGTGCTACCATTGGGATAGAGTCCATGGATGCCCGCCTCGATCAGCCAGGCGATATACCGCTCCATCTCCGGGAAATTGATACTCCCCGCCTCATCGTAGATCACGATGTTCGGCGTGAAGATGCCACTGAAACGACGACTGCGTTCGGTGCCACCCGGCGCGGGTGGAACACCTGCTGGCATCGGCGCTCCCCTCCCGGACACCGGGGACGTGGTCGTGGCCGACGAGGCAGCTCGCTTGATGAGCTGAATCTGGCGGTCCCGCAGCAGATCCAGAGCAGAGGGAGTCAGCTTTGCCCTCGGGCAAATCTCCACCTGGCTCTCACCGTCGGTGAGACGGCTTTCCAGCGTCTGGGCAGTGATCAGGCTGTCATCGATGCGAACCATAGGGCTTCAGCTCCTGCTGCGTCGCTTCCCCCTCAGGCGTGGGGAAGACGGTCCGTGACTTCGGCATAGGGTAGAGCGATAACGTGGCGGGCAACGAGCTCACCATGACGCTGGGCGGCACGGGCGCCGATCTCCAGCGCCGTATTGACGGCGCCGAGTTCACCGCGAATGACGGCGGCCGTGAGGAAATAACCAACCTTGTGCCGGCCTTCGTAGGTAACATCCGAGCCCTTGAGCATGGCATCGACTGCACTCACAAGACCGACCGTCGTGCGTGTTTCCAGCAGGCCAAGGGCCTGAGAAGGTGCTGAGGGATGAGCCGCTGCAGGTGCCGTGTCGGCGAAGGCAGCCACCACCTGTGGATCGGGATTCGTTATCAGTGCATCGCCATTGTGTTCAGCGACCTCGCCCAGTCTGCTGACTGCCTCTGACACTGCAGCGCGCACATCGTCGAGAGCGCCACTGGCTACAGTCGCCACACGCCCACCACTACCGATGGTCAGGCGCACGATGTCGGCCGCCGCCTCCTTGACCATGCGATCCGCACTGTGGATGGCGCCGACGTATCCCGTCGTTTCCACGAGGCCGAGTGCCCCCAGCGTGCGTTCCTGCCCGGTTGGCGCCGGGGGTAACAGATGCAGCGTATCCGGCTCCGGTTGTTCGATGACGAGATGTCCAAACAACTCGCCATGGGCGGCAGCCGCTTCGGCCCCGGCAGCGATGGCCGTCTCCACATCGCCCACGCTGCCACTGACCACGGCGTGAACCAGTGCCCCACCGATGAATGTCCAGCCCAACAGCTTCACATCGGCAGCTTTTACCATGCGATCCACACCAACGATGAGGGGCGTCACGCCCTTTGTCTCGAGCCAACCCACGGCCTCACCCGGTGCTGAACCCGAGGCGATTGCCTGTGTTGCGTGTGGCATGGGTTCGATCGCCTCAGCCTCGGGTCGCGGCAGGACGGCGGCGGTAATGATCTCGCCATGGCCACTGGTGGCAGCACGTCCGGCTTCAATCGCCGTCTGCACATCTGCCGTGGCACCTTCGATAACGATGGTCAGCCATCCGGAACCGATCCCGTGACGACCTGCCAGCTTGACGTCGGCGGCTTTGCCCATGGCATCCAACGCGGCAGCCAGGGTCGTCATGCCGCGGCACTCGAAAACACCCAGAGAGATTGGAGCACGCGTCGCCATCAGCTGGCTCCTTCAGCCAAGGGCGCCTGTCCAAAAGCTCGCAGGACATCTACCTGCGGCTTCGACAACACGGCAGATCCCATGAACCATTGATCTTGTCCCAGGGCGTCCCTGCAACTCTCGATCGCTCGCTCCACGGCTCCCAATTCACCGGTCACAAGGGAGCAGACCACCCTGTTGTGGACCGTCAATACGTTGAGCAACTGCACGTCGGCGGCCTTGACCATTCGGTCATTGTTCTCCACATGCACGCCATAGCCGCGCGTCTCGACCAGACCAAGTGCATCCACTGGATTGGCATCGGCTCCCGTATCGAGGGGAAAGCCGATGAAGTCCAGACAGGCCGTCTCGGGCTGCAGCAGCGCATTGTGGACAACGTGATCGGTGATCGTACCGGCAGCCGCCGCCCCGGCCTGCAGGGCAATCTGAACATCAGAAACTGAGCCACGCACGAAGACCGTCGTGAAACCACCGATCGACTCCCATCCAGCCAACTCGACAGTGGCCACCTTGCAGGCGGCATCGGCGGCGACAATAATGCCGGCCACGCCCTCCACCTCGATCATTCCCAACGACTTCATCACCATTTTCCGCCTATGATCCCAATCGAGCCATGATCTCGTCAGTCAACCGTTGCACCAGGGCCTCGAACTGCGCATCCTCGCGACGCGGATCTTCACCCTGTCGATTGCAGCCATCACAGTCACACCCGGCACCACCATTGCTCCCCTTCGCGGCGCAGGCCGCACAGCAGGCTGGCTCGACGAAGCCGGAGCCAAATTCCTCCGTCCGGCAGCCAAAGGCCTTGTCCGGATGATCGTATCGGCCTCGGTAGAGCATGCCACCTTCGGCACCGGGCGGCAGGACCTCCTGGATGGACGTGCCGGCACCCGAGGATGCACTTGCAGTGCTCGACTGGCGCGCAGCGCCCTGAGGCGCAGCAGGCTGCGTCGACACCCTTCCACCATCCACCACCGTGATCCGGTGCAATCGCAGATAGTCCCGGGCCGAAGGTGTAATGATGGCACCGTCGCTGATACTGACCTCTCTCTCCCCCTGATGCTGCTGCAGGAGCAGAGCTTCGGTGATGAGAGACGCGTCGATGTGGAGTGGTGCTGCCATTCAGTTCCGTCGTGCCGGTTTACAGACCGGTCCGCTCCTTGAGGGTGGCGATGGGACGAGGGATCACGTGCACGGAGCGCAAATCTCCGATGCGCTGTGCCGCTTCAGCGCCGGCATCCACCGCCGCCTTCACGGCCGCCACGTCGCCCTCAACCAGCACGCTGATCAGGCCACTGCCCACACGCTTCTGACCCGCATACGTCACATCTGCCGTCTTCAGCATCGCGTCCAGGGCTTCCACTGCGCTGATCAGCCCACGCGTCTCAATCATTCCAAGTGCTGCCATTGCTCTCGCTCTCCTTAACCCAGAAACAGTCGTACGGCTGCTGCCGCCGGACGCGGTATCACCAGACGCGTCACCACATCGCCTACACGCTCAGCCGCTTCAGATCCAGCCGCCACCGCCGATTGTACCGAGCCGACGTCGCCCGTCACCAGCACGGTGATGTAACCGCCGCCGATCTCCTGCGAGGCCACGACCTCAACTTCGGCCGCCTTCTCCATCGCATCAGCCGCTTCCAGGGCGCCTGTGGCACCACGTGTCTCCACCATACCCAGCGCCTTCACCTCCACCGCATCACCCCCGGACGCACTCGGTACGATCTGGGACAGGCCCGCATGTGGACGCGCGATCACGTGCACGGCATTCACTTCCACCGACTTGGCCGCCGACAACGCACCCGCATCCACCGACGACTTCACGGCAGCCACGTCGCCACCGCAAAAAACCGTCACCAGACCAGACCCGACCTTGTCCCAGCCCAGCAGTTCGACATTGGCCGCCTTCGCCATCGCATCCGCGCTGGCAATCGCACCCGTCAGTCCTACCGTCTCGATCATTCCTACTGCTTGAGCCATGGTTAGCGTTTCTCCAGTGTAACCTTGCTTGCATTGACCAGGTCCACGGCATTGCCTTCATCCGTGTCGAGGTGGACTTCCAATTTCGATTCTGGCGTGATCCGTACTACGACATCATCGAAGACCCCGCCCTGCTCCCCTTCCACAGCGAGCCGCATCCGCTCCCCTTCAGTAACACCATAGGAAGCGGCCTCTGCCGGGCTCATGTGCACGTGCCGGGCTGCGCGGATCACACCCTCGGGGATCTCCAGGCCGCCGTGGGGACCCACGAGAAAACAACCGGGCGTTCCCTTGGTATCACCTGACTTGCGCACGGGCGCATCGATCCCGAGGAATCGGGCATCGCTGAAGGCCAATTCGACCTGCGGGCCGTCGCGCAGTGGCCCAAGGATGCGCAGGCTCGAGATCATCTGCTTGCGCGGGCCGAAGAGCGTCACCGTCTGCTCGGAGGCGAAGGCGCCCGTCTGATAGAGGGGCTTCATCACCGTCAATTCGGCATCGGGACCAAAGAGAATCCGCAGGGTATCTGCATCCAGATGCCCATGACGGGCAGAGATATTGGCAATCAGACGGGGCGTGTCGTGGTGCTCGGGATGACCGGCATCTTCCCGCGGCATATGCCGCCGCAGGGCCTGGCGCACCATCTGCTCCACCGCCGTCCTGGAAATCGCCTGTGTCATCGATCAGGCCGCGTCATTGACGGTCGTCAGGTCGAGGCTCTGGCCCTCTGCGTTGAGAGCATCCAGAATGCCCACCACAACTGCATCGGTCGGTACGGCACCCATCTCTGGCGCGCTGCGGGCCGAACTGCCCATGACCGTGATGACCACTTCACCAACTCCTGCGCCCACTGCATCGACGCAGACCATCTGACGTCCCGTGCGTTGAAGTCCTTCGGGGCGGACGGTGATCACCTCGACCAGCAGCAACTTGCGACCACCGAGCGTGTCGAGCTTGGCACTGGAAACGATGGTTCCTTTGACTTCGGCGAGTAACATGAGATGTCCGTCAGGTAATCCGGAAATAATCGACCAGGGCACAACGTCGGCGGCGGGTGAAGGTCCGCGCTGTCGTCATTCCCTCGCCAGTCGGGCCGGCGATTGAGAAGGTGCTGAATCCCTCGCCGCCCACGCCTAGCCCGGCAAAGGACGGTCCATTCTTGACGAAGAGCGTCGTATCCACGGCTCTGGCCATGTTGTGCATGTTGTCGATGTTGCGAGAATGGATGATCGCCGTGTGACGATACCCGTGCTCAGACTCGATGGCAGCACGGATCCCCTCGTCGATGTTCCGAACCCGCACGATGGGCAGGAAGGGCATCATCTGCTCCACTTCGACGAAGGGATGATGTGCATCCGTCTCGCCGATCAAGAGCCGAAGTTCCTCGTCGAGGGTCAGGCCGATGGCAGCGCCCAGGACATGGGCACTGCGGCCCACGAAATCACGATGAGCGTGCGGCTTGCCATCATCGCCATTCGGGAGCGCCGCCCGGGTGAGCGCCTGGATCTGCCCGCTGTCCAACTCAAGGGCACTGTAGGCGATCATCTCTCTCTTCAACTCATCGGCGACGGAATCCACGACGAAGCACTGCTTCTCGCCGATACACAGCACGTTGTTGTCGAAAGAGGCCCCATCGATGATGGAGCGCGCCGCCTTGCGGATATCGGCGGTCTCGTCAACGACGACGGGAGGATTCCCCGGGCCGGCAGCGATCGCCTTCTTGCCACTGCGCAGGGCAGCCCTGGCGACGGCGGCGCCACCGGTGACCAGCACGAGTCGGACCAAGCGGTGGTGGAAGAGTTGTTCGGCACTTTCGATGGTCGGTGAGGCGATGGCGGCGACGAGGTTAGCGGGACCACCGGCCTGCATGATCGCCTGATTCAGCACTTGCACTGCGTGAGCGGAAACACCTTTGGCCGACGGATGAGGATTCACGACGATGGAATTCCCGGCAGCGATGATGCCGATCGCGTTGTTCACCAGTGTTGGCACGGGATGTGTCGATGGTGTTATAGCACAGATCACGCCGTAAGGCGCCATCTCTTCGACCGTCAGCCCATGATCCCCTGTCCAGGATACAGACTCGAGATCTTCCACCCCCGGCGTCATGTCGGCGGCCAGCCCATGTTTCGTCAGCTTGTCCGCCAGGCGCCCCATGCCCGTTTCGGCCAATGTCATGCGGGAGAACGTCTCGGCATGGTCTCGCGTGACTTGGCGGATCGCCTCAATGATCTGTTTCCGTTGCTCGAGCGTCTGGCCGAGCAGTTCCTTCTGCGCCCGATCCGAGGCCGCTACGGCCTCATCGACGGTATCGAACAGCCCCACACCGGAGCCCCGGGGGCTGCTGGCCGCTGCCCCACTCGATGCAGGAGCCGCCACGACCCGCTGGACGACTTCTTCGACGATCTGTCGAACGCGATCTTCATTCACGGTGTTCAATGCAATCCCCTAGTGCCGGTATTAGAGAACAGTGCCGGTTTAGAGACCGGTCCGCTCCTTGAGGGTGGCGATGGGACGAGGGATCACGTGCACGGAGCGCAAATCACCGATGCGTTGTGCCGCCTCGGCGCCGGCATCCACCGCCGCCTTCACGGCCGCCACGTCGCCCTCAACCAGCACGCTGATCAGGCCACTGCCCACACGCTTCTGACCCGCATACGTCACATCTGCCGTCTTCAGCATTGCGTCCAGGGCTTCCACTGCGCTGATCAGCCCACGCGTCTCAATCATTCCAAGTG
>JABHDC010000201.1 GCA_018673255.1 Gemmatimonadota bacterium | reverse complement strand
GGCCGTACCCGGTGCCCGCCAGGGACACCTGCCTGATCAGATTGACAGCCTCCCGGGTCACGGCTACCATCTTGCGACACTGGAGAGCGAGAGATCGAAGATGAACAAAGACATCAGCGAGATTCTCGATGAATGGGAATACGACCCGGAATCGAATGTGCGCCGGATTCGCGGCAAGGATGGCGTGCCCAGGATTCAAGTCCGAGTCGATCAGGGGGCATTCCAGGGCATCTTGCAGTTGAATCTGGATGGCCGTCCGGATGGGAAGCGCCCGCATGATCATGACTTCGCCCTCGAACACTATCGCGAAATGCTCGAAGCACATCGGCAAGAGGCGGGGGATGAGACCGGTTTCCAACTCGATCACTCTTCCTGTGAAGAGCTGTTTGAAGAATCGTCCCAGGTCTATGGTCGCTACGTCTTCCTGTTGCAGGTGAAGGACTTCGAACGCGTCATCCGCGACACGGAGCGCAACATGGCCTGCTTTGAGTTCCTGCACAGTTACGCAGCGCTCGAGGGCGATCGCACGAATCTGCAGAAGTGGTGGCCCTATATCCTCCGAATTCACGGCACGGCCAAGTCTCACCTACTGGCCGACGATGGGCGCTTTGATCGCGCCATGGCCGTCATCCGTGACACACGTCAGCGCATCAGAGATCTGGAAGATGTCGATGCTGAGGAATTCCATTCGGAACGTGAGCGTTCAGTGGAGGCCCTCGATGAACTGCTGCAGGAGTTGAAGGGCCGCAAACCTCTGAGCGAGCGAGAACGACTTGAGCAAGAGTTGGCCGAGGCGATCGAGGCTGAGGCTTTCGAGCGTGCCGCCCAGTTGCGAGATCAACTGCGAGATCTGCCGGAGGCCGAAGGGGCAGGCAGCGATCTTCCAGACACTGATCCACTAAGCATTGATCCACCAAGCACTGATCTACCAGACAAGTTCTGACAAGGGAAGAGGCCATGTCTGATGACAAGGGCGCTTCTGGCGCCGAACTGGATCGTTGGCAGCGCGCGGCCGTCCTCATGGTCACCCTCGGTCAGGATCTGGCCTCCGAGCTGCTCGGGCAATTCGAGGATGATGAAGTCGAACACATCACGCGGGCCATCGCCCAGCTGAAGACGATCCCACCTGAGATTCAGGATCAGGTCGTGTCCGAGTTCGAAGAGGATCTCAAATCGGGTCGACTCGATAGTGTGCGGGGTGGGAAGGATATCGCCCGTGGTCTGCTGGAGACGGCGCTGGGGTCTGAGCGGGCAGCCGAAGTGTGGCAGCGACTTGGCGGGGGCAGTGGCGGTGCGGGATTCCGTGCTCTCGACGAAGCCGATCCGGCCCAGGTTGCACCCTACATCCGGCACGAGCACCCGCAGACGATCTCTCTCATGTTGACACAGATCCGCCCCGCGCAGGCAGCGGCGATCCTCGAACAGCTGCCGCAAGATCTGCAGTCGGAGATCGCCCACCGCATTGCGACACTCGAGAGTGTATCACCGGAAGTGCTGCAGGAAGTCGAAGAGGGGCTGACTCAGACCCTCCAGGCAGTGGTTTCAGGTGGTCAGCAGATGGAGGGGCCGCGGGTTGCGGCAGATATCCTCAACCGTGTCGGCACGTCCCTGGAGCGTCAACTGCTGGCGCGACTCGATGCCTTGGATCCCGAGGTGGCCGAAGAGGTGCGCCAGCGGATGTTCACCTTCGACGACATCGGCCGCCTCGCAGACAAGGAGATCATCGCCTTGCTGGAAACCGTCGACACGCAACTCCTGCAATCGGCACTGAAGGCGGCGGATAAGGGCGTGCTGGATCGGATCCTGAGCAACATGTCCGAGCGCCGCCGTTCGCAGTGGATGCAGGATCTGGCCGATCTGCCGAAGATGCGCCTGCGGGATGTGGAGGCGGCGCAGATGTCTGTGGTGCAGACCCTGCGCCAACTGGAGAGCCAGGGCGTCGTGGATCTGACGACATCCACGACGCAGGACAACGACGACCGCTGGGTCTGAGAAAGTCGCTGCGCGACTTATTGCGGGTTTCGCTGCGCGAAACACCGAGAAGTGGATCAGTCTGCGGCAGGGCGGGTCGCGCGAGTCGGCGACGGGTTGCGTTACTGGGGCAGAAGCTTGTCGAGCAGAGCCTCAGGCTCCTCTTCCACGATCAGCAAATCTCTGTGAGGCTGGTGGAGGAATCCCGTCTCGACTGCCTGGTCGAGAAATCTGAATAGACCGTCATAGTAGCCGCCCGTGTTGAGGATCCCGACGGGACGGTCGTGGATCTCCAGCTGCTGCCAGGCCACCATCTCGAACAACTCTTCCAGGGTGCCATAGCCGCCCGGCAGGGCGATGAAGGCGGCGGCATCGCGTGACATCAGTGCCTTGCGCTGGTGCATGTCATCCACGACGAAAAGTTCGGTGACGCCTGTGTGTCCGAGTTCTCTGTCCATCAAATCGCGCGGGATGACACCAGTCACATGGCCCCCGCCGTCCAGGACGGCCTGAGCGATCTCTCCCATGAGTCCGGCACGTCCGCCGCCGTAAATCAGGCCCACCTGTCGAGCCACCAGCTCTTTGCCCAGGGTGACGGCCGCCTGCTGGTAACGTTTGTCATCCGGGGACTTGGAGCCGCAGTAGACGCAGATG
>JABHDC010000200.1 GCA_018673255.1 Gemmatimonadota bacterium | reverse complement strand
GAACTGATCGGTCGATCCCTGCACGAACTGGTGCACCATACCTGGGCCGACGGTGAACCACACCCGGAGCAGGACTGCCCCATGCGAGAGGCCTTCGACAAGGGGCGTGCGGCTGCGGTGGAGGAGGACGTTCTGTGGCACCGCGATGGCAGCTGCCTACCGGTGGCCTACACGGCCACGCCGATCCGCAAGGAGAGCCAGGTTGTTGGTGCTGTGATCAGCTTTCAGGATATCGCCGAGCGGCAGGCGGCGGCGCAGGCCATGCGCGAAGCTCGTGACCTGGCCGAGGCAGCGGCTCGCACGAAGGCAGACTTCCTGGCCAACATGAGCCACGAGATCCGCACCCCGATGAATGCGGTGATCGGCATGGCGCACCTGGCGTTGCGTACCGAACTGGATCCACGGCAGCGGGACTATGTCGAGAAGATCCAGGCTTCGGGGCAACACCTGCTGGGTATCATCAATGACGTGCTCGACTTCTCGAAGATCGAAGCGGGGAAACTGGAAGTCGAGACGGTCGATTTCGAACTGGACAAGATCCTCGACAACGTCGCGGCGCTTATCGGTGACAAAGTTTCGTCCAAGGGGCTGGAGCTGCTGTTCGACATCGACCCGGATCTGCCCAGACAGTTGTCGGGTGATCCTCTGCGCCTCGGGCAGGTATTGATCAACTATGCCAACAATGCGGTGAAATTCACCGAATCAGGGGAAATCATCGTTCGCGTTCGCGCCGACGAAAGACTCGGCCAGGACGTGCTGGTGCGCTTCGAAGTCCAGGACACCGGCATCGGCATGACCGACGAGCAACAGGCCAAACTATTCCAGTCATTCCAACAGGCTGACTCCTCCACGACACGCCAGTATGGTGGTACCGGCTTAGGTCTGGCCATTGCCAAGCAGTTGGCGGGACTGATGGGTGGTGAAGTCGGTGTCGACTCCGAACCGGGCGCGGGCAGCACGTTCTGGTTCACGGCGCGCCTGGGCTCGAGTGGCCCCTCACGCCGTCAGCAACTGCCCGCACCGGATCTGCGGGACCGTCGGGTGCTGGTCGTCGACGACAATGCCCACGCTCGACAGATCCTCAGCGAGATGTTGGCGGTGATGACCTTCCGGGTGGACGCGGCAGCCACCGGCGAGCAGGCGGTGGACATGACGGCTGCTGCTGATGGTCAGGGGGATAGCTACGAGCTCTTGTTCATGGACTGGCAGATGCCACCCGGCATCGATGGTATCGAGGCCGCTGGGCGGCTCACAGGTCTGTCACTGAAACGCCCACCCCAGGTCGTCATCATCACGGCCCATGGCCGCGAAGAGGTGTTCCGGAGGGCGGCCACAGCGGGAATCGAGTTGACACTTGTGAAACCGGTGAATCCATCAATCCTCTTCGATGCAGCCATGCGGGCCCTTGGCGGCGTGTCGGACACCGCAGAGAATCAGGAGCCGGCGACAGATGCCGATACGGGTCTGGCGTCCGTGCAGGGAGCTCGTGTTCTGCTGGTTGAGGACAATCTGTTGAATCAGCAGGTCGCTCAGGAACTATTGACGGACGCCGGATTTTCCGTGGATGTCGCTGAGAATGGAGAGGTCGCCATCGCCCGGATCCACGGGGAGGCATACGAAGCTGTCCTGATGGACATGCAGATGCCGGTGATGGATGGCGAAACGGCTACCCGCCACATTCGGGAGGACGGCCGTTATGCCGACCTCCCTATTCTTGCCATGACGGCCAACGCCATGGCCGGTGATCGTGAACGCTGCCTGGCGGCGGGGATGAACGACCATATCGCCAAACCGATCGACCCGGAGCTGCTGTTTGCTACCCTCCGGCGCTGGATCCTGGAGTCCCGCAAGCCGGTGGAGACCATTTGATGGAGGATGTGATGCGCATGTGTCGGAGGTGGCAGTCGTGAGTCAGACTGGCGTTCCCTTCCTCAGAAGCCTGGGTGCCCGCAGTCTGCTGTTCGCGGCCCTGCCAACGGTGGTATTCCTGCTGGGGATCATCATCTACACCTCCGCGCGCATGTCCAGCGAGGTCCGCAAGGAGGCGGAGCGGTCGCTCCAGAGCCATGCCCAGAACGTGGCGGCCGAGATCGAGCGTGCCAATACCCGGGCCGTGTTGGCAGCTGAGGTCATGGCCCACGCCCAGGAAAGCGGCGGGCTCTTCGCTCAGCGCGAGGCCTCCGTCACCTTCGCGCGCCGGATTCTCGAGGTCAATCAGGATTTTACGGCCACGTATTTCGGCTACGAGCCGAATGCGGATGGCCAGGATGACCATTATCAGGAATCTGGTGTGGCTTCCGAGATAACCAACGCACACGATGGTGCCGGGCGTTTCCTGCCCTACTGGTTTCGTGACCGGGCCAGTTCGCGGATCCTCCTGACACCTCTCGTCGACATGGAGACAAGTCTCTACTACCAGGGAACCCGAGAACTCTATTTCGAAAGAGGTGACGGTCACTCGATGGTCACAGAGCCCTATGTCTACGAGGGCAAGATGATCGTCGAGCAGGTTCACCCCGTCATCATTGACGGCCAGTTCCGCGGCATCGCCGGTGTCGACCGCGCCCTGACAGACATCGCCAGCTTCGTGCAGGCGATCAAGGAGCGGGCGGGCATCGACATCTTCCTGATCAGTCGTTCAGGACGCTTCATCTCCAGCACCACGCCTGAAGGGCCGGATCTGATCACGAAGGATGTTACCGCCACGATGTATGAGGGGTTGTTCGGCCCCTTTCTGAGTGACCGCACAGAGACCTTCTTCGAACTGTCGATCGATCCTGCCAACGGGGCAACACACTACTATGCCACGGCACCGGTGCAGACAGGCACGTGGACCGTCGTGGTCCGTAAGCTCGAGAGCGACGTGGCGGCGCCCATCCGCGAGAGCCTGATTCTCAACCTGGCCATGGCCGCCATCGGCCTATCGATCGTGATCGGCCTGTCTCTGTGGACATCACGCTCCGTCACCCGTCGAATCGGCATGGCCGTGACCGCCGCCGACACGGTGGCCTCGGGGAATTTGACGGCGCACGTCGAACTGCAAGTGCAGGGCGATGATGAGGTAAGCCTGCTGATGGGTTCACTCGGTCGCATGGCAGCGTCGTTGGAAGCGAAGATGGCAACCATCGACCGTATCGCCCACGGGGACTCTACAGGGCAGGTCGAGGTCGACAATGACCACGACGCGCTGGGACAATCGCTGCAGGATATGGCCGACAGTCTCCGTCAGATCGTCGATCACGCCGGGCAGATCGCCGAGGGCGATTACACCCGTATGCTCGAACCTCGATCAGATGCCGATGAACTGGTCCACTCCCTCAATCGCATGACTCAGGCCCTTGCCGATTCGCACGAACGGCTGGAACAACGGGTCCAGCAACGCACAGATGAACTCAGCGAATATGCCAAGGAGCTGGAGACACGATCCGCGCAGATGCAGCACCTGACATATGAGTCTCAGGCGCAGGCGACACGCGAGTCGAGCCTCGCGGCGCTGACGGCGCGGTTGCAGGGCAACCTGGGAGTCGAGGCCGTGGCGCAACGGGCCCTCGATGAGATCGTCGATTTCTTGAAGATCCCTGCCGGTGTTGTCTACGCCCTGGAGCCAGATGGTCGCCTGCATCGTCGTGCGGCCCACGCACTGCCTCCGGAGGCGGAAGGATCCCCCAGTTTCGCCATGGGCACGGGCAGCGTCGGCCAGGTGGCCCAATCACAGAAGGTCTCCGTCTACCGACCGGCTGAAGAGACGTGGGCCATCTCCTTCGGACTGATGAAGGTTGCACCCCGTCGTGTTCTGACGATCCCACTACTGGCGGCCGAAGCCCTCGCAGGCGTCCTCGAAGTCTACCTGATAGAAGATCTCGAGGAGTTCGAATCGGCCTGGTTGAACAAAGCCTGCGACATCATCGCTGTCTCGATTCGTCTCGCCAGCCAGTCACGGGAACGGGAAGTGGCCGAAGAGCAGACTCGACTGCTGCTCGAATCAAGTGGTGAGGGACTGTTTGGTCTCGACACCGAGGGACGAGCAACCTTCGTCAATCCCGCAGCCTGTGAGATGCTCGGCTACGACGCCGAAGAGCTGGTCGGGCAGCCGACACACGCGCTGATTCATCATACCCACGCTGACGGCAGCCCCTACCCGGTGGAGGGCTGTCCCATGCGTGAGGCCTTCACCCTGGGTGTGGTGACACGTGTCGACGACGAGGTTCTGTGGCACAAGGACGGCCGGGCGATTCCAGTGGAATACACCTCCACACCGATTGTGAAGGATGGTGATATCCTCGGGGCCGTCATCAGCTTCCGCGACGTCTCCGAACGACGTGAAGCTGAAGACCAGTTGGCAGCACGAGAGGTAGAGTTCCGCAATCTGCTCGACTCGGCGCCCGATGCCATGGTCATCGCTGATGGCGATGGGGCGATCACGATGGTGAATCGTCAGACCGAGGCACTCTTCGGCTATGATCGTGAAGAGTTGCTCGGGCAGCCCGTGGAAATCCTGATGCCTGAACGCTTCCGCTCCGGACATCCGCACCAGCGGCAATCCTTCATGGAGGGTTCCACTTCAAGGAGCATGGGGCTGGGCATGGAATTGCGGGCCGTCACCAAACACGGGCGTGAGTTCCCGATCGAGGTGAGCCTGAGTCCGATCGAGTCGGGCAAGGGGCCGATGGTGGCAGCGGCCATGCGGGATATCAGCGAGCGTGTGGAAGCTGAGGCTGAGATCCGCATGAACCAGGAGCGCCTGGCGGCACTGTTCGAAGCTCTCCCGGTTGGCGTGGTGATGATCGATCCAGCGGGGCAGATCGTGCAGGCGAACGGTCTGACCGAATCGATCCTGGGTGTCAGTGCCGACGAGCACAGGATGCGCGATCTACAGGACGGCGAGTGGCGTATCGTGCGTGAAGACGGCTCGACGATGCCGGTGGAAGAATACCCGGCCAGCCGTGCCATGGCTGGAGAAGGCGAGATCCACAACGTCGTGATGGGCGTGCACCGGCCCCAGGGTGACCTCGTGTGGATCAGCACCAGTGCCGCGCCCATCGACGCCGATGCGGGTGGTGGCGTGGCCGTCGCCTTCGAAGACATCACCGAACAGCTGCACGTCGAGAAGGAACGCCTGGAGCGCGAGCGTCGCGAGACATTGCTGGCTCGCTTCCGCAAAGCCGTGTGGGAACTGGATGGTGCAAGCGACACGGTTGTACTGCTCGAGAGCCTGGGCGAGATCGTCGATGCTGCAGGTATTCCCTACAACGCCGTTGGCGTCAATGTCATCGAATCGGCAGAGGAGCGACGTGTACAGTCCTATGGCACGGGGAAACATGGTGTCACCGCGCGGCGGTTGGAGGATGTGCACGCCACGAAGGTCCTGGCATTCTGGCGCGAGGGAGAGGTGGTCAACCGAAAAGATCTGTGGTCGGAGGACGACCACAATGAGGTCGGCGATTGGACTGTGCCTTCCGGCAGGCAGGGACCGCGCAGCATCGTGGATATCCCCTTCAGCCACGGGACCCTGGCCGCCAACAGCTCCGAGCCTGATGCCTTCACGGCGTATCTGGATCTGCTCGACGATATCGCCGGCGTTCTGTCTGAAGGCTTCCGACGCCTCGACGACCTGCGGGCCTCGTCAGACGGATCATGATCTCGCCGCAGGCATCCGACGAACCGCTATGCTGCCCTCCCCCATCGACCCATTCGCCCTCAACCTCTCTGCGAGCACAGAGTATTATCTTGCGCTTCATGCAGCCGTACTTCATCCTGATTGGGCAACGTCGGCCGTCGGGAAGGCGGCCTTCTTCGAACTACGTGCTCTCACAGGGAGGAAGCGATGAGGTCCCGCAACATATTCATGATTGTGTTACTGTGTCTGTCCACTGGCGCGGCCCACGCCGAGCTGGGCGTCGGCATACACGCGAGCACTCTTGGCCTCGGCGCCGACTGCGTTCTGGAATTGCAGCATCAGCTCAACATCCGGGGAACCGTGAACACGTTGAGCCGCAGTTTCGATGGTGAGGAGTCTGGCAACGACTACACCTTCGATCTTTCCCTGTTCTCGGTCGGGGGCATGGTGGACTACCACATCTTCGACGGTGGCTTCCGCTTGTCCGGAGGGGTGCTGCTGAACAGCAATGCCGCCGACATGGAGGCCGAGGTCACGGTGACCGAAGACTACGAGATTGGCGGCCAGACCTATTCTGCCAGCGAGGTCGGCCTGTTCACCGGTGAGATGGAGTTCAGCTCCCTGGCCCCCTACGCCGGAATCGGCTGGGGGAACGCTGTCGGCGTGACCAAGAGCTTGGGCCTCATGCTCGACCTGGGTGTTGCCTTCCAGGGCAGTCCGACGATCGCCCTCGGGACGAGCACTCAATTGCCCAACGCCCAGGCGCAGCAGGAGTTGGAAGAGAATCTGCGCGCGGAAGAGGCCGATCTCGAGGACGAGATCAGCGAATTCACCCTCTATCCGGTCGTCTCCCTGGGCCTCACCTACCGATTCTGAACAATCCGGCCGATCAAGCGTGTAACTCACCATCACGCTGCACGCTTGATCGCCATCGCCAAATCGAAGGCGCTAAGACGCCGTAAGCATCCGACGCGCAGCCCACCGACGACGACGGGCCCTACGGAAGATTCCTGCGGAAATACTCGAACCAATTTCCGTGCATCACCCGCTTCACATCCTCGTCACTGAAGCCGCGATCCGAGAGCATGGGCGCGATCTTGTGCAGGTCGGTGATCGTATCCAGATCGTGGGGTGTCTGCTCCGTGCCATAGCCGCCATCCAGATCCGAACCGATGCCGACGTGGTTCGTATTACCCGCCAACTCACAGATGTGAACCATGTGATCCACGAGTGCATCCAGGCCGACCACATCCGGCAGCGTCTCCCCCCGGATCCAGCCCGGGCAGAGCATCCACGCATCGAGGGCACTGCCGATCATGCCACCGCGGGCGATGATCGCCTTGAGCTGATCGTCGTCGAACTGCCGCGGATCCGGCACCAGCGCCCGGCAGTTGTTGTGACTGGCCAGCACCGGTCCATCGAAGGCTTCCAGCACCTCCCAGAAAGCGATGTCCGCCAGGTGTGTGAGATCGACGATCATGCCCGCCTCACGCATGGCAGCCAGCAACGGCCGCCCCCGGTCGGTGAGCCCCCCTACCATGTCGTGACCGTGGGCATAGGCACTGAAACCATAGTGCGAGAGACCGACCACACGCAGGCCATCATCCCACCACGATGCCACCTGGCCAGGGCTTACGATCGGATCGGCACCCTCCATGCTGAGGATATAACCCAGCGGGGTCGAGGCACTGTCGGTTTCCCATTGTTGGATATGAGCGTCGAGGGCCACGCGATCCGATATCTGTCGCATCAACCCCTCCGCTTCTAGAGCGTGGTAGTAGGCCAGCTGCCCCTGCGCCTTGGCATAGGCAATCTTCTGGTGTGACACACCCGTCGCCGGCGAACCGGGCCAGGCGACACGGCAGATCACCGTCGCTACCGACAGGGCCACCTCTGCCTTGCGCATTTCTGGCAGCGTCGTCGTGCCCCTCGCACGCCCCTTCTGCTCCATGCCGGCTTCCAGCTTGCGCAACTCGAATACATCCAGCTCGAGATCGCGATCCCAGTTCAGAGCATTCATCGACAGGTCGAGGTGGGCATCAACGAGGATCATTCAGTCCCTCCATTGTCCATTCATTGGCAGAAATAGTCAGCGAACACTCTGATAGCCGGCAATCGATCCTCGCCGTTTGGCGAAGACGGTCTGCCACAGGGCCTTCTTGTTCACCCGGAACAACCCAGCGCAACCAAGCAGGTAGTATCGCATCATCCGGTAAAATCGGTCGTCGTATTCATCGCTGATCGTCTCCCAGTTCCGGACGAAATTCGCCTCCCAGGCCATCAACGTAGGATCGTAGTACTGTCCGAAATTGTGCCAGTCTTCCAGCGTGAACAACCGCTCCGCCGCCGTCGTAATCTGTTGCGATGAGGGCAGCATGGAGTTGGGGAAGATGTATTTGTTCATCCAGGGATCGGTGCTGGTGCCAGACGTGTGTCGGCCGATCGTGTGCAACAGAAACAGCCCACCCTCCTTCAAACAACCGTGCACGACCTCCATCAAGGGACGGTAGTTCCTGTGCCCTACGTGTTCGATCATACCGCACACGAGGACCTTGTCGAATTCGGTGCCCTCAAAGTCGCGGTAGTCACTCTTGATGATGTCGACGGGGAGATCGCCACAGTAGGACCTGGCATACTCGAGTTGCTGATCGGAGATGGTGATCCCCGTGACATGGCAGCCATAGTGTTCGGCGGCAAACTTGGCGAATCCCCCCCAGCCGCAGCCGATGTCGAGGACTCGGTCGTCGGCACTTAGATGGAGCTTCCGGCAGATCAGGTCCAGTTTCTGCTCCTGGGCGACATTCAGATCGTCCGTGTCTTTGAAATATCCACAGGTATACTGGTTGTAGGGATCCAGGAAGGACATGAACACGGCTGGACTGAGCTCGTAGTGACGCTCGATCACCTTCTTCGAACCCAGCTTCGTCTGCAGATTAAACAGCCGCGAGCGCAGAATCGTGAGCTTCGCTGACGTGGGCACGACCCTGTGATTCAGATTCGCCGCCAGGACCCGGGCAAAGAACTGGTCGAGGGCCTCGCAACTCCACCAGCCGTCCATGTAGGACTCACCCAGCCCGATCGATCCTTCGGACACGGCCCGCGTATAGGTATCGGGGTTATGCACCTGCACATCCCAGGGACGGTCTCCCCCGATGCGGACATCCGCCTGGGCCAGCAACTGTTCGAACACATCTTTCATCTCGGCACCTCCGGGCACGCCGATAGATTTGGCAACAGAGCGTGCAAGATAATAGAAGGCGCCAGTCTCACCTACCCCTTCAGGCCCACAGCCTCCACAGCATCACCTGGGCCGCATCGATCATGCGACGGCCCGCATCCGGTATCAGCCATCTCGACAGCACGGGCAGGGCGCCATAGGCGCCGCGTTCGGCCTGATCCGTGGTGGGCACATAGATGGTCGGACTCGCATTGGCCAGTTCCACGACGAAGGTGAATTCTGCCGGCGAGAATTGCTTGAGTTCGAGGCCGAGTCGCACGAAGATCTCCGATGGCAGACCGACGATGGCCACCGGCCCGAGTCTCATCACCTGCAGAGGCACCTCGGCAGACTCACCATCGTGGGGCCACGCCTCACCCCGACTGAGCAGATACCGTTCGAAGTCCGTCAGCTCGGTCTTCTCCCGCAGCGCGGCCAGCTGCGCCATGAAGGCCTCATCCCGTGTGTAGTAGGGAATCGTGAGCGTCTCGACGAGGGCACCGGCGCTCAATGCCTGCAACGGCTCGGCGCGTTCGGCGGCCAGCGTCGCCGCACCGGCCAGCGCCCGGCCGAGTTGCTGTGCCTTGGGGGGACCACTGCGTGGCAGCAGGGTCGGCAAGTGGGCGTGGTGATTGATGTCGCCGCAGGTTCCCTGCAGAAAGAGGGTGACCACATCGTGGCCATAGAGGCCGGACACGGCACGGGCCATTTCACCAGGCCAGTCGGCGGAGATGAAATCCGCCGTGCCGCCGCCAATCACGTCGACATGGAGCGCAAAGTTGACAAGCAGGGCGCGCAGCTGTCCTTCCTCATCTACCACACTCAGGGTCTGCACTTCCGGATCGATCGGTCCGGCACTCCCCACCTCTTCCTCGCCACGTCGACCAAAGACCTCCGACCCGTCTCGTAGCCGGAACAGCCGATTGAAGGACAGGCCCGTGGCCTGGGTCTGTCCGGGACGCAGATGGGCGACGAAGGTCTCAGACGCGGCCTCGACAACGGCCTCGGCGATCCATCCCTGCAGATCAGCTACGTAGGCGTGGTCGACGTCGACGATCCCCTTCTCTCTGACATCCGGCCCGGTGTGGGTATGGGTAGTACAGATCATCACATAATCGGAGGGGATACCTGTTTCGGCTTCGACTCGGGCGCGAACAGCGGCAGTGATGTCGGCATCGGGCGTGATCAGGTCACATGAGACGATGGCCAGACGCGAGCCGTCGATTTCCAGCACAACGGCACCGGCGTGAAGATCGTCGCGCACACGGGTGCCGAATCGATCATGGAAGTAACCTACCAGTGGCGTGCCCAGAGGTGGTGTGATGACACGTCGGGCACAACCGGCGCGACATAGCGCGGGAGATGGTGTGGCGGCAGTCATCCTCGTCACACCTTCCAGTCTGCGTGCCAGACGCATTCGTCCAGACCAAGGCGGCCGGCTTCGATGTCGGCCAGGTGTGCTGGCAGCGCCTCCATGTAGGTCAGAAGCGGCCCCAGGCCCATCAGTGCGGAAGGCACCAGCCACTGGGGCATGTGGTTTTCCATGATGGTGAGGGCCGCCATCAGATTGGCATGCACCATCGGGCACTGGGCTACGAGGCCAGGATCGATGGTACCGGTGGCCGCTGCGGCGCGCAGGGCCAGCAACCAGGCGAATGTGCCGGCAATGCCTGCAATGCGAGCCGCCACGCCAGCCAGACTGCGCAGGCAGGCCATCTCATCGGTGCTGAAGTTGTGATCGGCATCCAACAACGCCAGCAACTCGGTGGTGGCGCCACCGGCCTGGTCGGCGGCCTGCTCCAGCTGGGCAACGCTGTCCCCTTCCATGGCCTCCAGCGTGGTCAGGGCTTGCTCGGGATAGGGCCGCGGCCAGGGTCCTTCCGGCTGACAGTAGGAGTAGCGGTAGTAGTAGCAGGGTGTCACGGCCGGCTGGGTCGCGGCGGCTCGGATCAACCCTGTCGCTGAGATGACCTGATCAGCTGCACTGCCGAAGCGGGACCGAGCCCAGGCCGCCTGATGTGTCTCGGGATCCGCTACGGCATCGAAATTCCAGGCATAGCTGGCCAGGAGCATCTCGTGATCGGCCCAGCCCGGGTCGTGCACCGAATAGGCCACCGCCCCTTCGCCACCCTCGTCGTGCCCCATGCGCATCATCAACTCGATGTTGCGCAACGTCGGGCTGTAACGCTCCCAGCTGAAGTAGCAGGTCATGGGGGCGACCCAGCCAGACAGTCCAAGGTCTCGCCCGATGGAGACACGCGTGCGATCGTTGAGAGCTTCGTTGTTGTACCACCACCAGTGCAGGATGAGTCGTTCGGTGAGACCCGCTTCCTGCAGCCGTCCTGCGAAGCCGGAATCGAGGGCATCCATGTGGCGCGTGAGCTGATCATTCCACATCACCACCTTACCCACACCCTTCTCGATCAGCATCTGCACGAGCCAGAGGACGTAGTCCTGCAGATTCTCTTCCGCCGAACGTTGGCTGCATTCGGCACACTGACACCAGGGATCGACACGTTTGTGCGGATCGTCGAGATCGGCGTACTCCGGCCACACCTCGTCGAGCTGGATGTGGAACAGGTCGGCCCCATCAGGGTAGTAGCGATCGAGAATGCTGGAGTAGAAGTCTTCAATGAAGCGGCGCGTCGCCGGGGTCGAGAGACAGTAGCCGATCTGTCGCGGCGTGCCATCGGCATCCCGCGCTGACACCTCCGGCAACACGCGGGGGATCATCGTATTGTGGCCAAGACTGTTGACGAAGGGCACGACCGTCACGCCCCGCTGGCGACCATAGGACACGATCTCGCCGAGGAAGTCCTGCTCGAAGATCCGTGGCAGATGATGTTCCGTCTTCCAGGTGGCGGCGCGAGGTGAGTACCAGCGCAGATGTTTCTCTGTCCGCAACTGCGGGTGATCGGGGATCGGCACCATAAGGAATTCCGTCGGCTGCCCCTCGTAGCGGCAACCACCCCAACATCCATACAGGCCGATTCCCAGCACATTCATCTTCATGCGGGCCATGCGATCGACCAGCTCCCGCCAGTCGGCCAGTTCCATGCGATCCGGCCCCCACTTGTCCTCGATGAACAACCCCCGGTGGGCCAGATCGGGCCAGTCGCGTATCTGCCCTGCCGGGATCTGCCCCTCGGTAGCGGTGCGAACCAGTTCCACCAGCGTCCGGGCACCCCATAACAGGCCCTGCGGGCCGCCAGCCAGAGTGACTTCGCCGTCGCCGATTCTCAGCTGGTAGAACTCCCCTGCCACCTGTGTCGGCACATCGTCTGGCACTTGTGTTCCGGTCAGCAGCTGAAGACGCACGGCGCAGGTGCCCTCGTCGCGCACCGGACAGCCACCCTCTTGGAGGATGGCGGTCAGCGTCTGGCGCAGATCGGCGGGCAGATCGTCACCGACCACCCGAATGGAGGGCGGCGACATCATCGTCCCGGAAGTGGCGACCTGCCGTGGCGGAGGCAGAAGATTATGCATGGCGCAATCTCGCTGTCATTGTGCGGATGGGGTCTTTCGGGGCAATATACCCGAGATCGCCACGATTTGTCGCCTGCACCACCCACACACGAGTGAATCCATGCCTACCCCACGCAGAGACTACAGTATCCCCCTCGTCGACCTGGCCCACGAAACCGATCGACAGGTCATCGTCGACCGCGAATCCGGCCAGTATCTCGGCCACCCGACAACGGTCCTGCTCGAGGATGGCCATACGATCATCACAGTGTATCCCAAGGGCCACGGTCGTGGCGCCATCGTCATGAAGCGAAGTGAGGATGGCGGTCTGACCTGGTCCCAGCGCCTGCGTGTGCCCGACAACTGGAGCACCTCGAAAGAGGTGCCCACCATTCACCGCGTCATCGATCCGGCCGGTGTGAAGCGGCTCATCATGTTCTCCGGACTCTACCCGATCCGCATGGCCGTGTCTGCGGATGATGGCGCCACCTGGGGACCACTGGAACCGATCGGCGACTACGGGGGTATCGTCGCCATGGGAGACGTGGCGCGCCTGAATGACGGTCGCTACATGGCACTGTTCCACGACGATGGCCGATTCCTGCGCGACAGTGGTGACAAGACCGACATCTTTGAGGTCTATGCCATCTTCTCAGAGGACGGTGGCCTGTCGTGGGGTGAACCAGTCGTCGTGGCCACTCACCCGCAGGCCCACCTGTGCGAACCGGGGCTCGTTCGATCCCCAGATGGTCAGCAACTGGCGATGCTGTTGCGCGAGAACAGTCGCACCATGAATTCCATGGTCATCTTCTCCGATGACGAGGGGGCCACCTGGAGTGCGCCGCGAGAACTGCCCGGGGCACTGACCGGTGATCGCCACAAGACCTGTTATGGTCTCGATGGCCGACTCGTCATCACCTTCCGCGACACCGGTCTGGACACTCCCACGTGGGGTGACTGGTGTGCCTGGGTGGGCACGTACGAGGATATCGTGGAGGGTCGTGAGGGGCAGATGCGCGTGCGCCTGATGGACAATACCAAGGGAGCCGACTGCGCCTATCCGGGCATGTTGCTGCTGCCGGATGGCACCTTCGTGACCACGACCTACGGCCACTGGACCGAAGACGAGGAACCCTATGTGGTCACCGTGCGCTTCACACTCGACGAGCTGGACGTGAGAGCGCCGCGCTAATCTCGTGGTAGTCGTGGTCGCTCGTGATCGGCACCCGCTTCCCCTCCAGGAAGGCCCACTTTCCCACGTCGCAGGTCGAGGCCCTGACGAAGCCATTGATATAGGACCGTCGGGGCCGATCGGTCGTATTCGGCGTGGACCCGTGCACAGTGTAGGATGTGAACATCACCACGTCACCGGGCGCCGCCTCCAGCGGGATCGCAGTCGACACATCCACGTGATCCTCGATCTGCCCGTCGGCGTATCGCTTCACCTTCAGATTGCCGAGTCTGTGACTCTCCGGCACGATGTGCACACAACCATTGGCCACGGTCGCCTCATCGACGACGATGATCGTCTGCACGTAGTTGTCCTCCTGCTGCCGGAATGCGGGCGTAGGCCGTATGTCCTGATGCCAGGGGAATGAGATCTCACCACCCGGCATCTTGTAGTTGATCTGATTGATGAATTGCTTGAGGGAAGTGCCAATCAGCGGCTCGAGCAGAGCGGGAAACTTCGCGCTGGTCCGGATCTCCTCGAAGACGGGATGCAGCATCGCCGGCCACTGCACCTTCCTCAGGTATCGAACCGAATCTGAACCACTGGTGCCCTCCGGGGCCTGCACGTGAATGTGGACTTCCGGGCCTTGGCCACCCAGATATTGAGGATCGATCCCACCCCCAGCCACCAGGGCAGCGATGGCATCGTATCCCTCACGCAGTCGCCCGATTTCAGCCTCGTCGAAGACACCGCGCTGAACCAGGTATCCCTGATCCCTGAAGAAGTCGACATCCTGTGTGGTCAGTCTCTGCATGGTGGTCCTGTCTTCACGCATCTGTTCATGCATCGCTGGTGCAGATGGCCAGTACCTCTCCCAGGTGCTCGACCGTGTAGTCCGCCTCGATGGGCCGGGACGATTTCACGTATTCGCTCGTGTGAATCGTACGGATACCACACGCGCCCGCGCCGCTGATATCTGCTGCGGAATCGCCGATCATCCAGGCATGCTCCGCCCTGCCATCGAGACGGTCGAGTGCCTCCAGATAAATCCGCGCGTCGGGCTTCTCCGCACCCGCCTCTTCACTGGTCACGATCGCGTCGAAGAATCGAGCGATTCCGAGTTCGCGGATCTTTCGCAATTGCACCTCGGCAACCTGGTTGGTCACCAGCGCCAGGCGACTGGATCGGCCGAGGCTCTCCAGCACGCTCTCCATATCTGGATGTCCCTGCATATGCGCGAGAAAGGCACACCAGTATGCCTCGTCCACATCCAGGACCAGGGCCGGATCGAAGGCACCCAGGCGCCCCTCGGCGACGCAGCACTCGACAATGCGCTTGAAGAACAGGACGCGATGGTGTGAGGCAGCACTGCCGGCCAGGGCCTGCGCCCAGTGTGATCGCGCCTCATCGTGCATCGTCAGGAACCGCGCCAGGTCCAGATCAGGGCAAACACGCTGAAGAACCCCATGAGCCGCCGGCAACCCCACATGGTTGCACGGCGCATACGGATAGAGGGTGTCATCCAGATCCAGGAGGATGATCTGGCTCGTCATCGCATGCTCGCCGGGTGACGGCGGTGTCCGGTGGCAGAGGAAACCTGACAGCGGGCCGGCGGGTTCTGGCGATCTGGCATCAGAGCGCCTTCATGCTGGCCAGAAGCTGACGCCGGTAATCTTCCGAACCCAGTTGATCGAGTTTCCTGCACTCCTCGTCGGAGAGGAACGTGGGATCTCCAACCAGCTGCGCCTGCCACTGAATGGTGGCCTGCTCTTCGATCGATTCAGTCCGATACACGGCTTCCTTGATGGACTCCCCAATCGTGATCGCACCGTGGTTCCGCAACACCATGCCCTTTACCGACGGCCGCACGAAGTGGGCCTCCACGGCGCGCGCCAACTCCGGTGTCGTGACGGTGACATAGTCCAGGTGGGGCACATCCTGTCCGAGATAGACGTAGTAGTCGGCGAACATCGGTCGTAGATCGTGGCCCGCACTGCTCAGGGAGATCGTCATGCGCGGGTGTGTATGGATCACCGCCTGCACATCCGGACGCTGACGGTAGATGTAGAGATGCATGAGCACCTCGGAAGAAGGGCGACGATCACCCTGCAGAATCTCGCCACTGTCGACATCCACGAGTGGGTAGTCGGCAGCAACCGCATCGGCGAAGGCGAAACCACTCGGCGAGATCCACATACCTGCTCCATCACGGACACTCACATTGCCCCCGGCCCCGGTGACGAGCCCTGTCGCAGACAGTTCCCGGGCTGCATCGATCAATTCATTGAGCACGTCACTCACGCTGCCCCTCCCTCTTTCGCACTTATCTCTTTCACACATTGGCAGAATCGCCCATACAGGTCATCGTAGCGTGCCTGCTGCGCACGATCCGGCGTAAAACTTCTCTCGATCTGCACCATCTCCTGCACTGCGGACATCACCGGCGTCGCCTGATGACCGGCCGCTGCCAGCACGGCGGCCCCGAGGGCCGCTTCCGGATACGACGGCCGGTGCATGAGACGGCCCGTCACATTGCTTCGCATCTGCATCCACACATCGCTGCTGCTTCCGCCCCCGGTAGAATACACCTCACCCAGTGGCTGGCCCATCACCGCCTGCAGGGCGTCGTAGCACAATCGCTCGACCATCGCCGTGCCCTGAAGCATGGCGGCATAACGATCCTCTCCTGCCGGTTCGCCACCTGATCCTCCAGACCTGAAGCCTTGAAAAGTGGGCGAGAGAATCGGGAATCGTTCGCCCTGACGCACCAGGGGCCAGACGAGGGCATCCGTGGGTACCATGGTCGCAGCGCGATCATCCAGCACCGCCAGATCCTGTCCGGCGAATTCACTGCGAATCCACTCGCCCCCTGTGCTGCTGGCGGCGCCCGGCAACCACAGACCACCGGGTAGTCGGTGACAGTAGATCATGCCCGCAGGATCAACGACGAAATGGGAGCTGATCGCCTTGAGGACGAGGGTGGTTCCCAGCGTCGTATTGACCTGCCCGGGCAACGATGCCCCGGAGGCGAGGAAGCCAGCGGTACCATCCGTCGCACCCGCGTAGAGTCGCAGTGCCCTCGGCAGGCCGAGTTCGTCGGCAACATCGGGATCGATCTGCCCAATGTCATCGGCGGGCGCTGCCACTGCCGGTACGCGATCCACAGCCCCCGGTATCTTCCCCAGCCAATCGGGCCAGGCCAGGGCATTCATGTCGTAGCCCATCTTGAGCGCATTGGAGTAGTCTGACCCACCGAAACAGCCCGTGAGTCGCGAGGCGATGTAGTCAGCTTGATGGATCACCCATCGCGTGCGCTCGTAGCGCAGCGGATCGAGCTCGGCGAGCCAGAGCAGGCGAGCGATCGCCCAACTGGGGGCGATCGACACGCCACTCATGTCACTCAAGTGTTCGGCCTGGGCCTGGGCGCGCCCGTCGTTGTACATGATGGCGTTGCCGAGGGCCCGGCCATCGGCATCGACACAAACGACCGTGCCCGAGGTCCCGTCGACACTGGCTGCGACGATCTGCTCAGGGCTCCCACTGGCCGTGCTGCCGGATCGGGCACCGGCACTGACACTGGATCCGCTATGAGATCCGACAGTAGATCCGTTCAGGACCTCGAGCATCCCGGCGATGGCCTCTCGTGTCGCCGACCACCAGTGCTCGGGATCCTGCTCGTGGTGGCCATCCGGCGTACCGGCAGCAGAGGACAAGGGAGCCCGTCCCTCTGCTGCCACCCGCCCTGTGCCATCGGCCACGATTGCCCGCACACCGCCGGTGCCCACGTCGATCCCCAGATACAGTGGTTCAGCCAAGGGTGCCTCCCGATGTCGGGCCCTGTCCTGCACGGAAGTCACCCCAGATGACGATCCACTAGAGCGTGAGATCGATGTCGACCCACGCACCATTCTGCTCCTGACTCTTGATGGCCGCATCGATGAAGGCGACGATCTCGAGCGTGACCAGTGGATCGATCGGTGCTTTGCCCGTCTGGAACATCTGCACGATCTCTTTGCACAATTCGCGGTAGATATACTGTGTCGAGATCCCCGATTGTTTGACGCCCTTCTCACCCCAGACAGTGAAACCATAGGAGTGCGCACCGGCACGGGTGCCCCGCATGACGCCGATTCGTTCCTCACCCCAGAAACCGGTGACCACTTCACCGCCGGGCGTGTAGGCGCAGGACAACTTCGTGCAGCCGGAACCCATCAGCGTGTAAAGAATCTCCACGCCGTGGATGCCGTAGTTGAACAGACCGGGATTGATCTCATGTTCGGAGGCCGGTGAATAGGCATTGGCCGACAGGATGGGGCCAACCTCTTCGTCGTTCAGCACCTCCTGGATTTCCGGACAGAAGCGCAACGACGAGGCGGAGAAGGTTGGCACGCCGTGCTTCTGCGCGAGGCGCATGATCTGCTTGGCATTCTCCAGACTGATCTCGAAGGGTTTGTCGATGTAGCAGGGAATACCCGCCTCGATGAAGGGGATCGCCCGTTCGAGATGAACCGTGCCGTCATTCGACTCGCTGCAGACCGCGTCAATCTTGCCCAGCAGATCCTCAGGCTTGTCGACGATGTCGATGCCATACGCTTTCAGTTGCTCCGTATACTCCGGCACACGTTCGGGTGAGTGCCGGGACTGGCCCGGACAACCGGCCACGACCTGAGCCCCCTCGACCCACTGATCTTCCTCGATGTCTATGTGATTGAAGCGCTTGGTGAACTGCACGACGTGGGACGAGTCGAAGTCCACGATGCCAACCTTGATCATATCTCTGACCTCTTTCTACCGGTGTGATGATGCTCTCATGGTAAGCTATACCGAAATAGCCGCCCACCGCACACGTGGGACACCCGGAGCTGATCACATGACCACATTCTGCGTACGCTTCGAGCGACGGTCTTGATTGTTCCCCCTGCTGCCGCCGACATTGTGAGATCTCTCGAACGACACCAAACCGATGGATGACGAAGGATGGCCTGGATGAACCGATGGATGCGCGCCGGCCTGATCGCAGTCTGCCTTCTTTGTACGCAGGCGGCATGGGCTCAGGAAGCACCCGCCGAAGACGAACGTCTGGCGTGGTTTCGCGATGCGCGCCTGGGGATCTTCATCCACTGGGGCATTTACGCCGTGGATGGCATCGACGAGTCCTGGTCCTTCTTCAATGGTTATGTCAGCTACGACGACTACATGGCGCAGCTGGATGGCTTCACTGCCGAGAACTACAAGCCCAAGGACTGGGCAAAACTGATCGAGCGATCCGGTGCTCGTTACGCCGTGCTGACGACGAAACACCATGATGGCGTCGCCCTGTGGGACACGAAGCAGAATGACCTTTCCACAGTTCATGCCACACCGGCCGGTCGTGATCTGGTGGATCCCTTCGTCAGGGCCCTGCGCAAACGCGACCTGCGCGTCGGTCTCTACTATTCGCATCTGGACTGGTCCCACCCCGATTACCCCATCCACACACGCACCGATCGTCGCTACGAGGATGACCCCGAACGCTGGGCGCGCTTCCTCAGCTTCCGCGAGGGGCAGCTCAAGGAACTGACTCAGCAATTCGAGCCGGATCTGCTCTGGTTCGATGGCGACTGGGAGGTGGGTGGCGCCGATGTGTGGAAATCCGGCGCCCTGCGCGACAGCCTGCTCACGTGGCACCCCGACGTCATCCTCAATTCCCGCATCAATGGCCACGGCGACTACGCCACGCCCGAACAGGGCCTGCCCGTGACGCCGCCTGAAGAGGCGTGGGAATTGTGCATGACCATGAATGACTCCTGGGGATTCCAGGAGAACGATCACAACTACAAGACGCCCTATCAGATCATCCGCATCTTCGCCGACGTGCTGGGCGGTGGCGGCAATCTGCTTCTCGATATCGGCCCGAAGGCGGATGGCACGATCCCCGACAAACAAGTGGCGGTCCTCGAGGAACTGGGGCGATGGACCAAGGCCCACGCTGAGGCCATCTACGGTACGCGCGCCGGGATCCCGGCAGGGCACTTCTACGGCCCCACGACCCTGTCGAAGGATCGACAGACGCTGTATCTGTTCCTGCCGCACAAGCCTACGGGCCCGATCGTGCTCAAGGGGCTGAAGAATCACATCAACCGGATTCGCATCGTCGGCAATGGCACCAAGCTGCCGCACCAGATCCTCGGCAAGGCCTACTGGAGCCAGGTGCCCGGCATCGTCTACATCGACGTGCCCCCGGCTGAGACCGATCCGATGATGACGGTCATCGCCCTGCAGCTGAAGGGTCCTGTCGATCTGCATCGGGAGTAGTGCCGACCCCCATCGCACCCACCATGTGGGTCACCCGGCCCAAGTCGTCGCGTATCGGACAACCCTGAAGAGGATGGTAGATCGATGAATGCACCACCCGGCAACGCCACCCGTGTGCCCGTCGAGGATCTGCGGCGCCTGCTGTTCGAGCTGTTCAGTCGGGTGCCGATATCCGCCGAACATGCCGAACTGATCGCCGATCTGATGATCGACACGGACCTGCGTGGTGTGGTATCCCATGGGGTGATGCAGGTCGAACGCTACGTGCGCGGCTGGCAGAAGAGGTCATGCAATACCTCACCCACCGTCGAAATCCTGAAGGAAGGTCCGGCAACGGCGGCGCTGAATGGCGATGGCGGACTGGGATACATCGTCGCCACAAGGGCGATGGAGATGGCCATCGAACGGGCTAAAGGAATCGGCGTCGGCATCGTGACCACCACCTATCACGATCACATCGGATCTGCCGGAAAATACGTACGCATGGCCCTGCGGCAGGGCCTGATTGGCGTGGGGTTGTCGGGCCGTTCGGCCAGCCCATCCTACGATCGCGACAGCACGATTGGCGGCTCGATCCAGGGATCGCCACCCTTCTGCGTCGGCATGCCCTCCGGCCCTGACCAGCCTCCCTTCATGCTGGACATGTCCACGGCCATGCCGTGGGACGAGGAGGTCTTCGCAAAGATGCCGCAGGCATACCTGAAGGCGATCGGCATCTCCCACGTTGCCAACATCCTCTCCGGCACCCTTGGCGGGCAGATGCTGGATCAGTTCGATCGACGCACCATCGAGTTCTCCGGGGCGAATCAGTCCGGTTTCTTCATGGCTCTGGCTGTCGATCGATTCGTCGACCCCGCCGCCTTCGCTGGCGACATGGATCACCTCATGTCAGAAGTCAGCCAACTCCAGCCACTGCCCGGTTTCGACCGCGCCGAATTGGCCGGTGGACCCGAGTGGCGCCACGAACAGGAATGCCGCCAGTCGGGAGTCCCGCTCCATCCCAAAGCGCAGGAACAGTTGGAGGGATTGGCACAGGAATTCGGGCTTGCCGTCCCTTGGTGAATGGTGCTTGCCGAAGTATTGGACTATGGTCATAGGACCATAGTCATTTGGGAGAGAATCATGATCATTGCGGCGGGAGAATTCAGGACCGTCTGTCTGAAATTGATGGACGAAGTGAAAAGAACAGGCGAGGAGATCGTGATCACCAAACACGGTCAGCCGGTCGCCAAGCTGGTTCCTGTCACGGACACGAGGCGTCAGACCTTTGGCCTGTTGTCCGATCAGACGGTGATCTACGGCGACCTCGTTGAGGCCATCGGTGAAGAGTGGGAGGCAGATGCCTGAATCGAAGACGCCAGGATCACTGACGCCACTCCTCCTCGACACACGTTGACGTCTTACCCCGGGGCGTCTGCACATCGACCGCCCACCGCTCGAAGGGCGCCTCCGTCGATACCGTCGCCGAGCCTGCCGCCGTAGTGATCTGCACTCCCCACTCTCCTTGTGCTTCGACCTGCGCCTGCGGTGAGCCACGCCGCCGCGCCGCCAGCACGGCAAAATACGGTTGCCCCGGCTCGGCGTGGGCTCGCAGGGTCAGTGCCTGTTCAGCCATGGCTGTCATCCGGGTGCCATCCGGCGCCGTCCAGCGTGCGCCTCGCCACCACCACTTGGCGCCACGCGGTTCATCAAAGCCGAGATGGCTGTAGCCGCTGACACTCAGCTTCGGAGTTGATGGTTTGAGCAGATGCACATCCAGATCGACACCGAAACGGCCGACGAAGGCCGCCGAGCCATCGCCGGTACACACGCTGTCAGCGTGCACCTGCAGATTCCAGTCGGTGGGCAGTGTGCTGTCGATCTCATCGAGGAGCACGATTACTTCGAGTTCGTGCAGGTAGAGCAGGTGGCGCCGCCAGCGCTGCGGCGTGGGCAGATCCCACGGATCGCCCGCCTGCCGCATATCGTAGTCCGGGTCACGATCTGGCCACTCGCCGTGGAAGAACTGGCTTCGCACGACCACTTCGCCACACAGATAGTCGACACCATCTGACAGGTACCCGGCCACGCACTTCCCGTCCCGTGGCGCCTCATCGGCTTTGTGATCGAAACTGATACGATTGTGGAGCCACGGATGGGCGTGGTGATTCGGGTCGTATTGCGTACCGAAATCAGCCAGCAGTGGCTGCCCCCACGCATACCAGAGGAAGCTGCCCTCGTCCTGGTCGAAGTGCCCGTGAGTCTCACCCATCTTCGCCATCACGAATCCTTCGCTGCCGTCCGCATGGCGCGTCCGCAGGGCCGCACCGAGGCCCTCGAACATCCGGCTCTGCTTCAGATCGTCGTCATCTGCAGCAACGGGCAGCTCCCGATCCAGCATCAGTAGAGGCTGAGACCAGATATTGTCCTGTCGGTAGTCGTGGAGCGAGACCACGTGGCCGCCACCACGCTGCCACGCCCGCATCATACGCTGACTGAATGGGGTACCCGCCGTCGCTTTCGCCGCCCACGCGAAGTAGGCCTGCAGCGTCTGACACCACGCATACACCGTCACGTGCCCGAGGGTGGGCAGCATGCGGTAGCCACAACGGTCATCGATGGGTGTCTGCGTGGCGGCAAGGAACTCGAAGGCATGGCGAAATACCGGCAGCTCAACAAGCCCGCCATGGCCGCGCCGGACAGCCGCCGCATGCAATTGCAGGGCATACCCCAGGCAGACCAGTTGATAGGTTGCTGATTCGAGACAGGCACCCGAGGGCAGATGGTAACGCTCGAGGAATGCCGCCATCTCCTCCACGGCCACACCGAGCCACGCGTCCTGGCGGCGGTGGTCCTCCAACAAGGCCGCCGCCAGACCGCGAACACTGACCACATCGGGGTGGAAATTCTGATTGCCCCGGGGGATCCCGCTGTCGTTGGCCGGCCAGGCGTCATCTGTGGATTGCACCTCGGCAATGAAGGCCAGTCGGCGCAGGATCTCGGCCCGCTCAGCCGACGACACGACCTCGGCACCCAGCACCAGATCGAGATTCAGGATCAGCGCCCGCCAGCGGCGCGCGATGCCGATCCCCAGGGCGTCGTCAATGCTCGGCCCGTAGTCGAGGAGCATGTCGACCATGTCATCGAGGGTGACCGTCAATTGTGACAGGGCGGTCTCAGCCCGAGCCGAGTCACCACTGATCAGATAGGCACCCGCCGGATCCTGGCCAAGGACCGCCGGCGACCCGCGCAGCGTCAGATCAGGGCGCTGTGTCGAGTCGAGGATCTCGTCGTCCACGTGATCCACATACCGCTCGTGCAGCCAGGGCCACGACGCCAGTTTCTGCCGCACATCGGGAACATCGCTGTCGCCCAGCCACAGCCGCGGGAATCCCCTGGACGACGCGGCGGGCGATTCCAGATCCATCCGCTGCAGATCATCGAGATCGGGGCCATTGAGGCGCGTGTGCAGGGCGTCGAGTTCGTTCCCTGGGCCGGTGAGATCCAGCTCACAGGTTCCCGGCTCGGGCGCCCCGGGTCGTTCTGTCACAGCCAGGGCGATTCTGAAGTGGCCCCGCTGAATCGGGATGTGCAGATCGACCTGCCCCGCCTGCCCGGGCGAACCACTGGCCGAAACCAGGCGGAGGCGACGCAGGCCATCGGGCAGATGGGTCAACGAGGGGCGCACCCACCCCACATACAGCGAACTGGTTGTCTCCTGCCCCCAGCATGTCCAGAAGGATGCCGCATCGCGTGCCCAGTTGTAGAATGGCCCGATCTCGATTTCGTCGCCGGATTGCCGTCCACCCGGTATTCGATAGATCTGGCGATTGTGACTGGATCCTCGCTCTCCACGCCAGGCCCGGGGCGAATGCGGCCGCCAGTAGGCGATCTGGGGCACACAGACGTCACCGAGATTGAATACCAGTTCCGCATCCAGTGAACGATCGGCAGCAATGTCGAGTCGAATGGCCTTTGATACGACATCGATTTCCCATGTGAGTTGTACCGACGTGCCGTCACCTAGAGTGAATCTCTGGCTCAATCTGCTCAAGACCGGACCATCGGCCAGCACCTCGTCATTACGCCGGGCAACGTCACAGCCCTGCCACTGATTGGAAATTCTCGCCCAGGACCCATCCGCCCGGCACAGCGCCCGCACAGCCGCCGCTGGCTCTGCGTCCTCCCACGCCAACTGCAATCCTGCACCCGGCGCGGGATCCGTCGGCGTGGCGTGCTGCCTGCCGATGGTGATGTCCCCATCACCATCTCTCGACAGCAGACCCTGAGCACACACGGCCTGTGTGTCGGCTTGTTGCAGCTGGTTCAGGTGATAGTGACGAAGTTGCCCTGGCTGCAGATCCGTGACGTAGGCAATACGTCCACCATCCAGCTGTCCGCAGATGAGCTGACCCTGCTCCGATGGCCCGCCATCGACGACGACATCCATGACCGATGGCCATGCCCGGGGCTCGGTCAGATCCTGCCAGACCACCTGCGCCGGCCAGTGCCGGCCGAAGGGCTCCTGTGTGCTCCAGTCTATCACTGCGGCACCGCGTGGTTGAGGGGATTCACCGAATGGGTCACTTTAGCAAAAATCCTTGAGGCCGGACGAGTGTAGCGCCCCTCACCGGTGGCAGCAATCCCGGGCGCCTGGAGTGTGAACACCGTGAGTTCTCCCGTCACGCTCGCCGTCGCCGGCGCAGGTGGTCGCGGCAGTGGATATGCACGCTTTGCCGCCGAATTGCCCGATCGCGCCCGCGTTGTCGCTGTTGCCGAACCTCGCGACATCTATCGTCAACGTCTGGCCGACACCCACGTTATCCCTGCCGGTCAGGTGTTCACCGACTGGCGTGAGATGGCCGACGCACCAAAGATGGCCGATGCCGTCCTCATCTGTACGCAGGATGCCATGCACGTGGAGCCGGCCATCGCCTTTGCCGAAGCCGGCTACCACATCCTCCTCGAGAAGCCGATGGCCCCCGATGCCGATGGCTGTCGGCAGATTGTGGAAGCCATCGAGAAGGCGGGCGTCACCTTCGCCGTCGCCCACGTGTCGCGCTACACCACCTACAGTCAGCAACTCAAGAAGATGCTCACCGATGGCCTCATCGGTGACATCGTCTCCATGCAGCGACTCGAGCCCGTCGGTTACTGGCACCAGGCCCACTCCTTCGTGCGCGGCAACTGGCGCAACGAGGAGGAATCCTCCTTCATGCTGCTGGCCAAATCCTGCCACGACATCGACTGGATTCGCTACATGATGGGCGCCTCCTGCGAAGCGGTGTCCTCCTTCGGTTCCTTGCGTCACTTCCGGCCTGAGGAAGCACCCGACGGAGCCACGGCCCGGTGTCTGGACTGCCCCGTCGAAGCAGACTGCCCCTATTCGGCGAAGAAGATCTATCTCGGACGACTCGCCGATGGCCACACGGGCTGGCCCGTCGATGTACTGACGCCGGAGCCCACAGTCGAATCCGTCACCGAGGCGCTGCGTGAAGGTCCCTACGGCCGCTGCGTCTACGCCTGCGACAATGACGTGGTCGACCACCAGGTCGTGAACATGCGCTTTGCCAATGAGACGACGGCAGCCTTCACGATGACGGCCTTCACGGAAGCGGCCGGTCGGCGCACGAATATCTTCGGTACTCGTGGCCACATCTTCGGCGATGGCCAGACAATCCATCACTTCGACTTCCTCACCGACAAGACCCAGGTGATCGACACCGCCACGGGCGATGCCTCCATCCTGGGTGGACACGGTGGCGGCGATGGGGGCTTGATGGATGGCTTCGTGCGAGCCATCGCCACGGGTGACACCTCGTCCATTCTTTCGGGTGCTCGCGAAACCCTCGAGTCGCACCTGATGGTCTTCGCCGCCGAAGCTGCCCGCCGCGAGGATCGTGTCGTGCCCGTCGACGCCGGCAGTTGATGCACGACACGAACGATGCACCGGCCAGTGGGCGCCTGCAGGTCCTGCTCGTGCTGTCCCTGGCGGAATTGCTGGGCATGGCCCTGTGGTTCTCCGCCACCGCCGTCGTGCCTGCCCTGACCGATGAATGGGACCTGACAGACGCCGGCCGTTCGTGGCTGACCATGTCAGTGCAGATCGGTTTCGTCGTGGGCACGCTGCTCAGTGCATTGGCCAACCTGCCCGATGTGGTGAACTCCCGCCGGCTGTTCACGATCTGCGCGCTGCTGGGCGCCGCCTGCAATGCCGCCATCGGCCTCTGGGTAAATGGTATCGAGGCCGCCATCGTCCTCCGGTTTCTCACCGGGGTCTGCCTGGCTGGCGTCTATCCACCGGGCATGAAGATCATGGCCACCTGGTTCCGACAGGGTCGCGGCATGGCCATCGGCATGCTTGTGGGCGCGTTGACAATCGGCTCCGCCTCGCCGCATCTGCTGCGCGCCCTCAATAGCGGGGGCGGTGACTGGCGGAACCTGATGCTGCTGGCATCGGCCTCGGCCGTGGCGGCAGCAGTCCTGTGCGCTCTATTTGTCTCCGATGGTCCCTACGCCGTCGGTGGGGCAAAGTTCGACTGGCGTGCCGGCGGACGCGCCTTTGGCGACCGCGCCGTGCGATTGGCCAACTACGGCTACCTCGGCCACCAATGGGAACTCTACGCCATGTGGACGTGGATTCCCCTCTTCCTGCACGCCAGCGTATCCCAGAGCCATCCTGCCCTGGCGCCCTGGTCGGGCGTGGCTGCCTTCAGTGTCATCGCCATCGGTGGGGTCGGCTGCGTCGTGGCCGGTGTCATCGCCGATCGTGTGGGGCGAACCCTCGTGACCATCGTCGCCATGGCGGTGAGTGGAACCTGCTGCCTGCTGGCCGGTCCGCTCTTTGGCGGGCATCCCCTGGTGCTGCTGGTCCTGTGCCTGATCTGGGGATTCTCCGTGGTGGCCGACTCGGCTCAGTTCTCGGCCAGTATCACGGAATTGTGTGACCCGCGATACGTCGGCACGGCCCTGACATTACAGACCTGCCTGGGATTCTTGCTCACCCTCGCCTCGATCCGCATCGTACCCTGGATGGTGGGTCGTGTGGGCTGGGAAGGGGTCTTTGCCATTCTCGCCCTGGGACCCGTATTCGGGATCATTTCCATGGTTCGCCTGCGCCGCCTGCCCGAGGCGGTAAAGATCGGTGGCGAGTCTCGTAACAACCGGAGTCCGGTGACATGATTCAGTCTTCGCGCCACTTGTTTGCGATCTGCCTGTGTGCGATTCTCACTGGTCCTCTGGTCTCCTCAGCCAGTGCATACGACGCCCTCGCCGGGCGCAGCTTCTACACGAGTGAGGCGAGTGGCCACCTCGTGTTCGTCGAGATCGATGATCCGGCACTGGCCACGGCACAGCTCACGGCAGATGTGCTGCTCGAGGGGAACCTGCTCGCCGAAAATGTCCGGGTCGTACGAGGTCGGCAACTGAGTGTGGCCTTCCCCCTCGATTCCCTGCCGCAAGGCGAAACAGAGGTGACCTGCCGTCTGTATCTGGACGGTCGAAGCCTGGGCCAGGTCAGCACCAGAATCCGGCGTCTCCCCCCCAAGCCCTATGCGACGAAGATCGACCGGCTGACGGGTGGACTGCACGTCGACGGCCTGCCCTTCCTCCCCTTCGGATACTACTGCTACTCACCGGTGCAACCGACACTGGCCGAGGAAGAGGTCGTGCGGGGGTTCAATCTCATGAGCCCCTATCAGAGCAACGATCCGGCAACACGGGATGAGCGACGTGCCTACATGGACCGCGCCGCCGAATTGGGCATGAAGGTCCACTACCAGCTGCTGCGAGTGGCGGGCGGAGGGGGCGTCTCGCTCGGCATCGCTGCCGACACCTCTTCGGCACGACGGGAAGCCTGGCTGCGCGATGAAGTCGCGGCCTTCCGCGATCATCCGGCCCTGCTGGCCTGGTATATCTCCGACGAACCGACGGGACATGGCGCGACGGCCGACCAGTTGCAGACATCCTACAACATCGTCCGCGACCTGGATCCCTACCATCCGATCACGATCGTCTTCATGAATCCGGGCAAGGCCATCGACTACGCCAACGCCATGGATCTGGCCATGGTCGACCCTTACCCGATCCCGAATGGCCCACCGGGCAGCGTGGCAGACGCCGTACGTACCCTCGTCAACGACCTGACACCTGATATCCCCGTGTGGATCGTGCCCCAGGCCTTCGGGGGCAGCGAATGGTGGACACGCGAACCGACAGGGGCGGAATTGCGCCTCATGTCCTGGCTCGGGCTGATCGAAGGGGCAACGGGATCACAATACTTCATCCGACATGGCCTCTCAGGCTTCCCGAAGTCGCCCGTCACCTGGGCCGCGGCCAGTCAGGTGGCCCTGGAAGCGGCGGCACTGACACCGGCATTGCTGTCGGCGGAGGCGTCACCCACGGTGATCACGGAGGAGGACAGCGGGATTCGCGCCGCCGCCTGGCGCCATGACGACCAGGTGATCGTCGCCGTCGCCAACACCAAGAATCGTCCCGTGTTGATGCGGCTGAGACTACCCGATCTGACGGTGATCGGCGATGCCGAGGTCCTGTACGAAGAGCGCAGTCTCGCCTTTGACGTGGCGACGGGCACACCGAATCCGCTGGATCTGATCTCCTTGCCCGTCGGGCTTCTGACCGGATGGTTCCGCCGTGATGCGACCGTCCCAGAGACTGAAGTGTCCGCTTCGATGGCGACAGATATCCTGCTGGAAGAGTCTCTGCCGCCCTATGGCGTGCGACTCTACCGACTACACGAATCCAGTGAACGCGAGGAGCGGCTGAGTGTGAATCCACTCAATCGCACGATCGACCCCAGCTTCGAATGGGATGCGGCCGCATCCGTGCCTTCAGCGCTCTACGCCGGCACCGGCATGGGACGGGGCGCAACCTATTTCGTCGACAGCCGCGTCGCCTTTCACGGCCGTCGGTCGGTGCGTCTGCATACACCGATCGATGGCGAGGGTGTCACACTGGGTCCATTCTCGCCACGCGTCGAGCCGGATCGAAGCTACCGCCTCTCCGTCTGGGCAAAGGCTGCACCGGGTGATCAGCGACCGACGCTGCGACTGGGCACGAACATGGGCGGCGCCGACTCGGTCTTCCACGAGTTGACCCCTGAATGGAAGCGCTACCATCTCGACGCCATGGCCGGAGCGGGCGCCGCACGCGCCGGTCTGAGTGTGTCACTGGCCACCACCGGCACGGCCTGGGTTGACCTGCTCGAGTTTTACGACATCTCACCCCGCGTTGTGAGTACTCCCTCCCCCGGCGGCGATCTGCGCGTCATGATGGAGAGCTTCGTTCGTGACGCCGAATTGCGGTATGCAGTGGGTTCGGAAGTGACGGCTCACTCACCCCTCTATACGGGGCTGATCGACCTGCCCGGATCCGCCGTGGTGAATGCCGGACTCTTCCGGGATGGTCTGCCCCTCTCGACGGCACATCTGGCTGTTCACGACCATGCCGCCGTGGGCCGTTTCGTCGATCTGGCCGACGAACCCTCAGCCAGATATCCGGGCGACGGGGCCCGCACGCTGACCGATGCCGTGTTGGGTGACGAGCAGTTCAATGATCCACGGTGGATCGGCTTCGAGGGTACCGACTTCCTCGCCGTCGTGGACCTGGGAGAGAGGGTCACCGTCGAACAGGTCTCTGCCCGCTTCTTCCAGAACGCCGCCTCCTGGATCTGGTTGCCTCGACGCCTGCAGGTCGAAGTCTCAGTCGATGGTGAACAGTTCATCCCCTTTGCGCAGGCCCAACACGAGATCGGCGACCGGGAGCAGGGCAGCATCATCCATGAAATGTCAGCCATCGGTGACCCCACTACCGCCCGCTACGTGCGCGTCTATGCCGAAGGCATACGGCAGTGCCCTGAGTGGCATCCTGGAGCAGGTGGTCCCGCCTGGATCTTCATCGATGAGATTCGCGTGAATCCGAAGTCGCCTTGACCCGGCGCCACCGGACCGCACACCTTCCTCATATGATATCGCTGGCGCGCATGCGCATCCGCCTCCTGCCCGGTCAGGCGGGGTCGAACCGGTGGTCGTCACTCTTCGTAGCGATCCTATTGCTGGGTCTGGGTCTGGCGCTGGGACACGCTGCACTGGCATCGCCGGTGGGGCACGACGATTGCCACATGTGCCAGGTGCTCGACCACGGTGGCATCGTGTACGCCGTCATGGTACCTGTTCTTCTCGGCACCATGCTCCCTCTGTTGCCTTCAGCCCTCTGCGTGCCCTGGCAACACGCTCGCCGCTGCACACAGCCGCGCGCCCCACCGCTGTCCCTCTGAAAATCAGATCCGTTTCGCCGTCGATTCCTTCGACGGTGTCGTGGCTGCTGGTGCGATTGAGTTGCCGGCAGTCCGTCTGATCGTACCAACTCCAGAGGAGACATCACGATGCGATTCATCCGACTCGCCACAGTCATGGGTGTGGCCATGCTTTACCTGGACCCCCTCCCGCTTCAGGCCGGAGATGGAGGATCCAGCGTAACCGGAATCTCACGCGCATTCAATCCGGCCATCAGTGTCAACGCCCTCTTCGACGGCGTCTGGGCCGGAGACGCGGACCACCATGGCGCTGAGGATGAGCATGCCGAACACGAACACGGTCATGGTGTCGGGACCGAAACCGGGCTGCGTGTGCAGGAAGTTGAACTGCAACTGACCTCGATCGTGGACGCTTACTTCAAGGCCGATCTCATCCTGGCCTTCCCTGGTGGTGAAGGGGTAGAACTCGAAGAAGGTTTCGTCACTTCCCAATCACTGCCGGCCGGTCTGCAACTGAAGGTGGGGCGATTCTACGCGTCACTGGGACGACACAACCTGCTACATGCACACCAGTATCTCTTCCTCAATGGCCCCCTGGTGCACGGGCACCTGCTGGGAGATGAAGGCCTGGTGGATGACGGTGTTTCCATCAGTTGGCTCTCCCCTCTGCCCTGGTATCTGGAAGTGACCGGCCAGGTGCTGGACGGACGCTCCGAGCGATTCGCCAGCCCTGACGGACAGGATCTGCTCTATCTGGGCCACGCCCGAAGCTTCTGGGACATGGGGTCCAACTGGACCGCCGAGTTGGGCGCCTCCAGTGGCCGAGGCACGAATGCGGCCGAGCGGACTTCCTCGTTGCTGAGTGCCAATGGCACACTACAATGGCGTGACCTGGATGGCTGGGGACGCCGCGCGATCTGGCAGACCGAATACCTGCGTGCCAGGGATGGCACCGCGCACGGGGATGAGGAAGAGGGTGGCTTCTATTCTTCTCTGCAGGTGCAGGTGGCCCGTCGCTGGTGGCTGCAGGCACGCTTTGACCGGATGGGCATCCCGGGAGACGAAGAAGACTGGCGCCTGAGCACACTGCTCGGCTTCGTCCCAAGTGAATTCTCCTCGATTCGCGTGCAGGCCGACCGTCAGGAGACGCTGGGCGAAACATCGAACACGATCATGCTGCAACTGAACGTCACCATCGGTTCTCACCCCGCCCACCGGTACTGAGAAGGAGTGACCCCATGAGACTTCCAATGCTGCTGACGGTGTCACTCCTCACCACCTGTGTCGCGGTCCAGTCTGTTGCGGCAGGAGATCTGCGTGTCATGACGACGACTACGGATCTGGCTGCCCTGACTGCGGCCGTTGGTGGCAACCTGGTCAAAGTCGATGCGATCGCCCGAGGCAGTCAGGATCCGCACTACGTCGACGCCCGCCCCAGCTACATGCGCCGCCTGCACGGGGCCGACCTGCTTGTCTTCAATGGACTCGAACTCGAGATCGGCTGGTTGCCTCTGCTTGTGGAAGGCAGTCGCAATCCCCGCCTGGCTGCTGGTGCCGATGGCATCCTGGATGCGTCGACTGGCCTGCCCATCCTTGAGATTCCGACGATGGAGCTGGACCGGTCGCGGGGCGACATCCACCCGGGGGGCAACCCGCACTATACGCTGTCGCCACTGAATGGACGGCGGATCAGCGGCACGATCCTGTCACGATTGCAGGAACTGCGACCCGATCAGGCTTCCTACTTTGAGGAACGACGAGAACACTTCACGTTCGAACTCGACACTCACCTGGCCGCGTGGAAAGAGCGGACGCGGTCGTGGCGAGGCACGAAGATCATCGCCCACCACAAGCAGTGGGAATACCTGGCCGCGTGGCTCGGTCTGGAAATCGTCGCCTACATCGAGGAGAAGCCCGGCATCCCCCCCACACCGCGCCACGTGAGTGAATTGGTCACCCTCATCGAGCGGGAACAGATTCGGGTGATCCTGCGATCCACCTTCGCCGAAGAGCGCCCCTCCGACCGCTTGGCACAGCGCACTTCGGCCCGTGTCGTGGAACTGCCAGCTGCAGTCGGGGCCGTGGCGGAGGCCAACAACTACATCAGCCTGATCGACGTGATCCTGGATCGGCTTGAGACGTCGATGTCAGAAGAACCAGTGCCAGGAGAAGGCTCCTGATGATAGACGTCTTCACTTTCATGGCCGCACCGATTGCCGCCTGTATCGTCCTCGTACTCATGCATGCCTATCTGGGTGCGCACATTCTGTCGCGCGGTGTCATCTTCGTGGATCTCGCCCTGGCGCAGATCGCTGCCCTTGGCGCGGCGCTGGCTGTCCTGGCCGGGTACGACCTGCACAGCCCAGAGGCGCTGGCAGCCTCCCTGGGGGCAACACTCTTCGGCGCGGGCTTGTTTGCCCTCACACGGTCGCATCGTGCTGACCTGCCGCATGAAGCGCTCATCGGGATCGTCTACGTCGTGGCAGCAGCAGCGAGCGTCCTTGTGCTGGATCGGTCACCCCATGGAGCCGAACACCTCAAGACGGTGCTCGTGGGGCAGATCCTCTGGGTATCTTGGACAGACGTCGGCATCGCCAGTGCAGTCTACGCCGTGGTCGGCGTCCTGCACTGGATCTTCCGCCGTCGCTTTCTGGGGCTGTCCGGACTCGATCCTTCGCCAGCCGGCCAACAGAACGGACCCACTCGTCACTCGAGATGGTGGGACTTCCTCTTCTACGTGAGCTTCGGCCTCGTGATCACCGTATCCGTGCCAATCGCGGGTGTCCTGCTCGTCTTCTCCTTTCTCATCGTTCCCGCAGTGTGTGCTGTGCTGTTCGGCGGCCAGTTGTCGAGTCGCCTGATGATCGCGTGGGCAATCGGCTCTGCCGTCAGTATCGTGGGATGTGCCATGTCCTTTGGCTTCGACACACCAACGGGCGCCACGATCGTGTGTGCCTTTGGCGCCGTGCTGACCATGTTGGGCCTGTGGCGCTCGCTGGCCTACCGGATGAGCATGCGCTAGTGCCAGGCCTCCAGGACTTTGCATGGGGCCGGCGCTGACTCTGGCGGGTCCGCGAACTATACTTTGCGCCATGAGCACAGCCCATGACATGAAGTGGCTCGACGCGACGGCTCAGGCAGACCTGGTCCGCCGCGGCCAGGTCACACCTGCCGAGTTGGTCGAGGCCAGCATCGATGCCATCCAGGCGCTGAATCCGCAGCTGAATGCGGTCGTCACACCACTGTTTGAGGAGGCTCGCCAGGAAGCCGCCGGGCAGTTACCCGATGGCCCGCTGCGCGGCGTGCCCTTCCTGCTGAAGGACCTGGGTGTACCGCAGGCCGGTATCAGGATGGCCTGTGGCAGTCGCCTGCTGGTTGACAATATCCCCGATGAAGACAGCGAGATCACCAGACGTTACCGGCAGGCAGGCTTGGTCTTCGTCGGTCGGACCAACACACCCGAGTTCGGCCTGCTGCCGACAACGGAACCGGTCCTGTTCGGCCCCACCCACAATCCCTGGAATCCGCAGAATTCTCCCGGTGGTTCGTCAGGCGGCTCAGCCGCTGCCGTCGCTGCCGGACTGGTGGCTGCAGCCCATGGGAACGATGGCGGGGGCTCGATCCGGATTCCCGCCGCCTGCTGTGGACTCGTCGGACTCAAACCCACGAGGGGTCGTTCGACCCTCGGGCCACAAGGCGGCGACCGCATCTCGGGCCTCACAGCCGAACATGCCTTGACCCGTTCGGTCCGTGACAGTGCCCTGTTGCTCGATATCATTCGGGGGCCATCTCCCGGCGATCCCTACTGGGCGATGGAACCGGATCGCCCGTACACCGAAGAAGTCGGTGCGGCGCCGGGGACTCTTCGCATCGGGATCACACGACCCGTCGGTGCCCACCCTGATTGCCTGGCCGCCATCGATGCGGCCGCCAGCCTGTGTGAAGGTCTCGGCCACCATGTGGACGAAGTGGCGGTTCCCTTCGACGTGGATGCTCACGACCAGGCCCTGTTGGCCATGTTCGCATCGGGACTGGTATCCACCATCGACACGATCAGTCTGGCCCTCGGACGACCACCTGAGCCCGACGAGATCGAACCCTTCACGCAACTCGCCTACGAGATCGGGCAGACGATCAGCGCGTCGCAGTATCTGTTGGCTGTCGGTCTCGTGCAGACCATCGGACGTCAACTGGCGAACTTCTTCGCCGATGTCGACCTGTGGCTCGTGCCGACCCTGAATGCACCCCCCCTGCCGCTGGGCACACTGGATATCGACCCGGCCCTGTCGACGGAGGAAATGGCCGGGCGGATCTTCTCCTATATCGGACTGACACCCGTCGCCAACAGCACCGGCGTCCCGGCAATCTCACTGCCACTGCATTGGAATGATGCCGGCCTGCCCGTGGGCGTGCAATTCATGGCGCCCTATGGCAACGAGGCCCGCCTGTTCCGTCTGGCCGCCCAATTGGAAGCGACCTGCCCCTGGGCCGATCGACACCCATCCATCGCCATCTGACCGAAGAGACCTGCATGTCTTCGACCGACCACATCACCAAGCGCACCTTCGACTACCGCACCGAGTTCCGCCCCGACGAACTCGACGAAGTGCGCGCCTGCACAAATGCCCATGGTTTCGCCATCGTGAAAGGACTTCTGCCCGACAGCATGGTCGAGATGCTGCAGCAGGAGGTCCGGCGGGTCGTGGATCCGGCTGGCACACTGAATCCGGGTGAGAGCCGAACCCATCTGTCGTTCATTGAGACGGCCTACGATGCATGGGCCCTGCTCGAATACGAGCCCTTCATGAATCTGCATCGCGCGCTGATCGGCACCGACGAGTTGTGTGTGCATCGATCCGCCGCAATCATCCGGAAGCCGGGCTCGAAGATCGTCAACTGGCACTCGGACTGGTGCGGTTACGACGACGGTCCCCCGAAGAACACGGGAGATGTGCTCAATCGAGGTCTCTGGCCCTCCGGCAAGTGGTTCTATATCACCGGCTCGCGCCCCAGCCACGGTGGACTGTGCGTCATCGAGGATTCACATCTGGAAGGATGGCAGGGCCCTGAAGGATTCAAGCTCACAGCGAATCAGCGTTCCTTCTGCAAGGATGACGGGAGTTCCGAGAGTCCCTACGATGGCTTCGACATGCCGGGACTCGTACCACTGATCACCGACCCGGGTGACTGCCTCGTCTTCGCCCATCGGACACAGCATGGCGCCTTCTCCAACCAGGAGGAGACGGACCGCCTCTCCTGTGCCGTGGGCTTCCGCGACCGTGCTCACCGCATCGACACGCCGTGGGATTTGCCCGAGTCGGCTCAGACCTTTGCTGCCGAATTACCGGACCATCTCAAGCGTTATGCAGATGGCTACGTCGGCATCGATCCGAGTTGGAAGGGCGAGTGAACGCGGTCTTCGACGGCGCTGCCATGGACCCGGATGCTGGTCGCTCCTCGTACGTCAGCCCATCACGAAGGCGCGCGACATGAAGGCGGCCGACGTCGAATCGTATCTGCACACGCACATACCACAATCGATCAGCATGGGTGTGCGAGTGACCCGCGTCGATGCGACCGGGGTGTGCCTCACGGCTCCCCTGGCACCCAATATCAATCACCGAGGCACGATCTTTGGTGGCAGTGCGGCCTCGGTGGCCATGCTCGCGGGATGGGCCCTGGTCCATGCCCGATTGCACGGGCAGCCGGGCGTACGTCTCGTCATTCGACGCCAGCAGATGGAATTCAATGCGCCGATCGATGGTGACTTCGAGGCCATCTGCGATGATCCGGGACCGGATGCCTGGTCTGTCTTCGATCGAGCCCTGCAGGAAAGAGGCAAGGGCCGAGTGACGCTCAATGTCCGCCTGGTCCGGGGCGACAGTGATCTGGCGACTTTCGAGGGTGTTTACGTCGCCGTCCAGAGCGATGATTCACAGCCATGAGATGGGAGAGCAGATGACGGGATTGAGCAACGCGCAGGTTGCACAGTTCAAGGATGAGGGTTTCCTCATCGTCGAGGACGCCTTTGATGGCGCCGCGCTAGAGACACTCCAGGCAGAACTGAGCGAGCGGATCGATACCTATGCCCGGCAGGCTCAACGGGATGGTCTGCTCCAGGACCGGCACGAAACATCCGGATTCCATCAGCGTTTGAGCCGTCTATGTGACCAACTGCAGGATCCTGCGCCTCTGCAGAAACTAGTACAGGGCAAATTGCGCACGGCGGGGATGTTCAGGATTCTCAGCAGCTGTGATCTGCTGGATATCGTGGAGTCCGTCATCGGGCCTGAAATCCTCGCACATCCGCAATTCAATGCGCGCGCCAAGCTGCCCTACCAGGATGCGGCAGTCGTTCCCTGGCACCAGGATCTCGGCTATCTCGAAGCCGATGCCGAAGAGACCTTCATGGTCAACTTCTGGATCCCTCTCGTGGATGCCACGGTTGAGAATGGCTGCATGGAGATCATCACCGGCAGCCACCGGACGCCCCGAATCGATCATGCCGATGGCATGGGCCCCGCTGGGAATTTCAAGGGACTCGATGAGGATCAACTACCTGACGGTGTCCGGGTCATGTGTCCGGTTCGCCGGGGTGGCGTCGTCCTGATACAGCACAAGACCATCCACCGATCCGTGCCCAATCTCTCCGATCACATCCGCTGGTCACTGGATCTGCGCTATTCTGATCCACGCCAGCCCACGGGACGGGACGACGTGCCTGGTTTCATCGCCCGGTCGAAGGCGGATCCAGCGCGGGTCTGTCCATCGGTGGAAACCTGGCAGGCAATCGTCAATGAAGGTGTTGTTCCCACCGGCGCCTGAGTGACGGTGACCTCTTGAAGGAATGTGCATCTGGCTCTACCCTTGCCGCACCAATATCATCGCACATCGAACGACCAGACGGTGAGACGATACCTCCAAAATGAAACAACTTCAGATCGTTGCCCCCGAGCAAGCAGAATGGCAGGATGTCGACGTGCCCACGCCGGGTACGGGTGAGGTGCTGCTGAAGATCCACGCCATCACCACCTGCCCTCACTGGGATCTGCACCTGATGTCGGGGGAGTCCATGTTCCCCGGTGGCCGCCTGACCTATCCCATCACCCCCGGACAACCAGGCCATGAGTTGGTCGCCGACGTCGTCGAACTTGGCCCGGGTGTGAAGGATCTCTATGTCGGCGCCCGCGTCGCCGCCTGGCAGGATCGTGGCGGGGATGTCAGACTGGGTGGATACGCCCAGTTCGTCCCCTTTGCGGCCAAGTCGCTGATAGAGGTCAGCAACGATCTGGAACCCGAGGCGATCGCCTCGCTCGAGTTGGCCATGTGCCTGCAGGTCACCTTCGACCGACTGCTTGACCGCGGTGGACTTGAAGGAAAATCCGTCGCCATCGGCGGCCTGGGACCCGCCGGCATCCTCGGGGTGCAGCTGGCTCGCGCCTGGGGTGCAGGGCGCGTCGTGGCCGTGGATCCGGTGGCGGAACGGCGACAACTGGCCCTCGACGTCGGCGCCGATGCCGCAGTGGAACCGACAGAGGCTGACTTCGTCTCCTCCGAAGAAGGGCCCGTGGACATCTCAGTCGATTGCGCCGGAGCGGCAGCCTCGGTGGAGTTTCTCATGGATCACACGAAGGATGCCGTCGCGTTGTTCGGCGTATTGCGCGATGATGCGGCCTATGGCTGGCGCCACTGGTGCGGGCACCTCGATATCATCGGCTACGGCCGACACAACATCGAGGCCGCCCAGCGAGCCCTGGCTCTCATCGAAGACGGGCGTCTCGACCTGCGCCCCATCGTGACACACACACTGCCACTATCGAGGTATGCCGAAGGGGTGGAATTGCTGCGGTCACGCGAAGCGCTGAAGGTCTGCTACCTCCCCTGGGAGGAATAGATCGCTACAGCTTGATCGCCGCGATGATCGAGCCGGCCACGACACCGTGCCCTGCGATCGTCCACATCATCATGGACTGAAAGCGAGCGTCCATCTTGTCTTCGAGACGGGCAAGTGCACCTCGAAGATCCTGAATATCCTCGCGCAGATAGGCGATGCCCCAGTGCATATCCGCCGTGGAAGGTCCATGGTCAGGTGGTGGATTGGTCATCATTGTAGCTCCTGTGGGAATAGTACCTCGACTGCTGGCCAGTGGCAACCCGGTATCTGTTACGCAAGCTGCGTGCCGTTCTGCGCTTTGCCTGAGAGCAGTCCCTAGCCGTGATCGAGTGTCACTCCTGAGACTCACGACGTCTCCTGTTCGAAACACGTAAGACGACTCAGATGCTTCCCACCCTCATCACGATCCCCGCCGGCCAGTTCACCATGGGATCTCCCACCGGTCGCAAGAACGAACGCCCGGTACGCCGGGTGCACGTCGATGCCTTTCGCCTCGCCACGACCCCTGTCACGCGCGCTGACTACACTGCCTTCATGGAGGCCACCGATCACCCAGCGCCCGGCAACTGGGATGACCCACGCTTTGCGGAGCCACGGCAGCCGGTCGTCGCCGTCACCTGGTTTGAGGCAGTCGCCTATTGCGACTGGCTCACGCAGGAAGTGGGAACCGCCCTGCGCTTGCCGACCGAGGCGGAGCGAGAGAAAGCCAGTCGGGGCGGTGTGGATGATCTCGACTACCCCTGGGGCAGTGAACTGCCCGACTGGATGGACCCCCATCACCGGGGTGATGATGTGGAACGACCGGATCTCGTCGGACAGGATCCGGCCAATGGGTACGGCCTGCACAACATGGCCGATCTGGTGCATGAGTGGTGCAGTGACTGGTACGATGCCGGCTATTATGCCGACGCACCCGACACCAACCCACTCGGGCCGGAGGCCGGCGTGCGGCGTGCCTCACGGGGTGGATCATGGCGCCACGCCATCAAGGTGACACGGTGCGCCGCGCGCTCCAGCATCCTGCCTGATCGACGACTGACGGACTATGGCTTCCGCGTCGCTGCCGACGGCTAGGAAACCTGACCGGGTACTCGCTTTGACAGGCAATGAGGCGGACGCAGCCCAGATGGGATACTCGGACAGGCTTGTAGCTGCTGCAGCGTGACGTTGTGGCCACCGACGATCTGCTTACATTGGCTGCCCTTCCATAACCAGGAGACCCGATGCCTCTGATCAACCCCTACGGCGCAGCCACCGGCACCTGGCTGCGCGGTAGCTTCCACGGCCACTGCGACGAGCACTCCGGCTGTTCTTCCGTACCCCTCGCTGACAGCCTGCGCCAGTATTCTGAGATCGGCGCCGGATTCATCACCCTCACAGATCACGATCACGTCACCGATCTGGGGCCGGCAAGGCAGCAATACCCCGATATCTCCTTCCTCCATGGATTCGAATACAGCACGCGGGAGAACGTGGTCTTCTGCGGCCCCGAAGTGACCGACCTCTATCAGCTGTCACTGGAGGAAGCCCTGCGCGCCGCCGGCGACCTGCTGACCATCGTCTGCCACCCGCAACCGATGGGTGCCGCACGCGAATACTGGACCCGCCCCAAACTCGAAGCACTGGGCACGATGCCGGATGGCGTGGAAGTCTACAATGGTCACTACGGCACCGAGCGCGGCCGGTCCGTTGGTCGTCAGCCCCTCTACAACGATTTCTGGGATGAACTGCTCACAGCCGGTCACCACATCTGGGGTTTTGGCAACGACGACTTCCACGATCCCGACGATTTCTCCAATGCCTGGAACATGGTCAATGCCGACAGCGCCACACCCGGCAGTATAGTGGCCGCCGCCAAATCGGGACGCAGCTACGCCACGACGGGCCTCCTGCTGAAGCAGATCACCGTCGATGGCGATCACGTGGAGATCCAGCTGGCAGCCGAAGCGGTCGGGCGATTCGTCGGCCCCGGAGCCACGGTCCTGGCCAATGGGAAGGGCGCTTCATTCAGCTACGATGCAGGCGACGAAGCTTATGTCCGATTCGAGGCTGAATCAGATGTGGGGCGGATCTTTCTGCAGCCACTCTGGCGAGCGTAAGCGGCTGCCAGCACGCCCCCTACCGCAGCATCAACATCTTCCGCGTCAGCCGCTGCCGGCCGTCGACGATGAGGCGGGCGAAGTAGACACCTGTCGCTGTGGGTCGGCCTGCATCATCCAGACCGTCCCACCGGGCGATGTAGCGCCCCGCCTGCAGTGGCTCTTGCACAAGCGTGCGAATACGCTGTCCGGCTGCATCATACAGTCGGACCTCCACCTCGGCTGCCGCGGGTGCTCATTCGCAACTGCAATTATGATGCAGCTGCATGCGAGATTCGCCTACAACACCCCTTCCTTCTTCAGGATATCCGCCGCAATCGCGTACGTCGTGCCATGCATGGAGATGACGACGAGACCGATCCCCTCGGCCAGGTATCCACCCGGATAGAGATTCGGTATGTCGATGGACTCGTAGCTGTGCGGGTGCACCCGGGCCTGATGCACCTGGAATCGGTAGCTGTCGTATTTCTCCACCAATTGCAGCGGTTGCTCGAAGCCACTCAGCAACGAGTAGTCGGCGCTGCCACCGATTTCCTTCAGCACGTGATCCACCTCAACCTGCTGCTGACCAGCAGCTGACGACAACGTGGCCACACCCCGACGGCCATCATCCAGCGCCTCGATCGACTCGAGAGACGTATCATAGAGCGTCTCGAGACGATCCGATCCTCCCTCCAGGATCTGGGCAATGCGCGCGTAATAGGGCAACCCGTCTCGACTCTGGTTGATGAGCCCCCAGTGTTTGGTGTGGGATTGGCGCATCACGTAGGTGACGTGACGGCCCGCATCGTGCAATTCCGTCGCCGCCCAGTCCGCTGACCGTCCACCGCCGACGACGATGACACGTTCACCCGGAAAGTCACTGGCCTTCTCGTAGTATTGCGTGACGAAGGGCAGATCTTCTCCGGGCACCCCCATCTGTCGCAGTTCACCACGTTGTCCCACGGCATAGATCAGATACTTGCAGGTGTATTGCTGCACCTGTCCCTCCAGCACGTCACCTGACTGCGGGAAGGCGGGGCGCCGCAACATGACCGGGTCCTTGTCCCGCCAGTCGGAAACATCGACGGCCGTCACCAGGAAACCGGCTTCGTGAGGTTCTACTTTCGCCACCCGCGTCCAGGTGCGAATCCGATCGGCAACACCGAAACGCTCCGGCACGCGGTGGTAGTAATCGACGAGGCGCTTCTTACTCATGAGTTCGTTGACGTCGAAACTCTGCCCCGTCTCCTGCGCGTACTGGGCAAGCGAGTAATAGGCGAACTCCATCCATTGGCCAGGTGACAGGGTCAGCAGATTTTCAGGCACATTGTTCCACAGCCCGCCGACCTCCTCTTGCGTCAGCAAGAGAAAATCGATCGGCTGCTCCTGGCGGAATTCGAGGGCAATCTGATCGCCGCCGGTATACATCTGGCGGGGGTGATGCAGCACGCGGAACAGATCAGCTGGCGGGATCCCGGAATCCAGCATCGACTGCATGTCCAGAGACAACAGGGTGTCCTTGTGTTGCCGGAACATGTCCGCCACCTGCGGATAACGCGCCTGCAACACATTGCTCGGATGGAAATAGGGGTGCCAGCCTCCCAGCACGGGCGCAAAGGCCAACCCCGCCGGGCCACCACCAACAACGATGGCCGTTCGATGTTCGGGTGTGTTCATGAGGATTGTCTCGTATCCGGCGCCGCGGCCCAGCACGAACCACCGGCACTCACCGGCACGCCGTCCCCCGAGGTGCGGAAGCTGGCGCCGTGGGCTGCACCGGCGATCCGTTCGACGCGTGTGACACGGTGGCCCATTTGAACCAGGCCACGCTCGATCGGATCCGGGACTTCGTATACCAGCTCCAGGGGTTCACCTGTGGTCACGTGCATGCGAGGCGCCATGGCGGTCTCATGTAGACTGACATCCGCGTCGATGAGGCGGGCGGCCATCTGCGTCATGACGGCGATGATTCGGCGGCCACCGGGCAATCCGAGAGCCACATCGCGATCTGCCTGTCGCAACATCATCGTGCCCACATTGTTCAGCGGCCGTTTGCCGCCAGTAACACTGTTCGAGCGCCCGGGGCGTGGATCCAGCCGGCACATGCCGTGCCCCAGAATCAGCCCCCAGCCATCGATCGTGAAACAGGAACCAAAGGCGCCGCCCTGGGTGATCGTCGCGGAGACGACATTGCCATGCGAATCGGCCGCCGACACATGGCTTGTCTCATCGACAGATCCCGTGGGCCAGTCGTCCCCATCGACACGCTCAGGCAGTTGCAGCAGACTCTCGGCCCGTCCCGCCGCATAGTCCGGTGAGAGCAGACGCTCGATGGGCACATCCAGGTAGTCCGGGTCACCCAGATACGACAGGCGGTCGCGCCAGACGAGTTTGAGCACCTCCGTCATCTGATGCCACCAACGTGGATCGCTGTCGTCATACGCGGGCAGATGGTCGAGCATGTTCAGCGCCTGCAGCACCGACAACGGCCCATTCGGTAGAATGCACCCGTAGATCTGGGTATCGCGATATCGCGCCGCATAGGGCTCGGTGACGCGCGCATGGAAACCTGCCAGATCCTCAACACAGAGGATGCCGCCAGCTGCCTGAAGCTGGTCGACCATGGTCCGCGCCAGTTCACCTTCGTAGAAGTCGCGCCAGCCTGCCCGCGCCAGGTGCTGGAGGGTCTTTTCCATGTCGGGCCGATGCCAGATGTCATCGGCTGTGGGTACCGAGCCGTCCTTGAGCAGGTGCTTCGCCGTTGCCGGATAGCGCCGGATGACGGTCTCGAGATTTCCGATGGAGTTGGCCGTCTGTTCGCTGTAGGGAAACCCGTTGGCAAGAAGATCGAGGCTCGGCTGCACCACCTGTGCCCAGGGCAGTCGTCCCCACCTCTCCCAGAGCGTGCCGATGCCGGCCAGCTGTCCGGGCACCCCAACGGCCAGGGCGCCGTGTACATTGGCGTTGTCCCGCACGGAGCAGGCGTATTCACTCTCGTTGATGCCCCCACCCGGCTGCGCGGGCAGGATGTCGTACATCGACTCGTGCGCCGCCGCCGGCGCTCGCGAGTTTGCATCCACAGACCAGATCCTGCCCGTGGCGCCGTCGCGCACCATGGCAGTCATCATGTAGCCACCGATCCCCGTCTTGTCCGGATACAGCATCGGCACGGCCATGCAGGTCGCTGCCGCGGCGTCGAAGGCGTTGCCTCCTTCGGCCAGAATACGAGCCCCAATGCGAGCTGCAGCCTCGGGTTCGGCGGCAACGGCGCCGATCTCGCTATCGATCTGATGTCCTTCGGTCATCTCATTCTCCACTCGGGATCGGTGCCGCAAACTGGAAACACCAGGTGTCTAAGGACGTCTCGCCAGCAGCAACAGGCCACCCGCCTCAACCGTGACAGTCGTACGGTCCGTCTCCCACGCCAACAGCTCGCCATCGGTGGCATCGATCCAGCTCGTGCCGGGGCGCAGCTGCAATTCGATTTCACGCGCCACACTCGTATTGCGATTCACCACAAGGACGTGCGTCGATCGGGAGAGATCACCGAAGAAGGCCAGATCTACATCGGCTGCCTCACATCCGATCGGCTCATCCACCGGCGCGTGTTCCGCCACATAGCCACCGCGGAAGTAGAGCGGCGCCAGTACACCACTCACGGCCTCGAGTTTCGCATTCAGTTCGCGTACGGCGTCGTATCGCCCACTCGGCTCGCGGGCAAGGTCGACGAGCCCGTGGTAGTCGCGACGCTGCCGCACCGAGCCATCGCTGTGGTAGATCACTTCCTCACCGGAGCTGTAGAGGAAGTAGACGATACCCGACGCCCCACGGGACAGAGCAAGCCCCGCCTGCAGGCGGATCTCTGCCGCCGTAGGATTGCGATAGAAGACCACGCCGTCGCGATCCTCGCCATGAACCTGCACGACCGCATGCCAGCGTCCCGGCCGATCGCGCAGATCACGAGCCACTCCATCGTAGCTGTGCGCGAGAGCTTTGACGCGATCCCGCAACTCACTCCCCCACGCCGTGGGCACATCGCCGCCAAAGACGTAGTGCTCGTGCTGGAAATGATTCGGTTCGCCACCATCAGCGAACAGGGCTTCGAGAAATTCTCTCTTCCTCGCATAGTTGTTCAGGCGCCCCACCACGACCGCCGGTCGCAGCGAATCGACATCTCGTAACACGCGCACCGTGCGGGCCAGCGCATCGTAGCTGGCAACACGATAGTCCTCATGACCGATCAGATAGCCACCAAAACCGCTCTGGCCGCCCCAGCGGGCAACCAGTGCTTCCACGCGGGTGGTGACGTCGGCATCGAAACTGTCCTCAGTCTCGTTGCGCCCCGCCCAGTTGTGGAGCTTGTCGTAAGGAGAGAAACCAGGGGGTTCGTAATAGAGTGGCAACGACAGACCGTGTTCGCTGGCAAAGGCCAGGGCCTGCGCCTCGGCGCTACCGGCATCATCTTCGGCGCGCTGCAACCACTGCATCTGGTTGATGCCCAGCTCCAACAGCAGCTGGCGATCCCGCGTGCCGAGTTGGATCTCATCGCCGAAGCCGGCAGGCAACCACACCGATCGCGTCAGTTCGCCAACCGGTACCGCACTCGGCCCGGCTGGCCGATCGTGCAGAGGACCACTGCCTCCGCAGGCAGTGGCCACAGCGATCATCGCGCCACCGAGAAACAGGCGACGAAAGGAATGAGGGATCTGCCAGATGCCGAAGCCTGTCGCGTTATGCGAAGGGGCAACAGATCGCTGTGACCCGCGGCAACGTGCTCGAATCGTCGGATCCGGCATCGACTTGGTTGTCTCCTCAGTCGTCGAGCGACATTGCACTCGTACCGCCGGATCAGTCATCGACTCGGCCGCCCCCCTCAGTCGTCGTGCGTCGGATCGTCGTGCTTGGGGTCGCGCAACTTGGGATTCGACGCGTGGCGCTCCCGATCGCGCTGCGTCTTCTTGCGCATGGCAGCAGCGAAGGCTTCCTGCAGATCGATGCCGGTCTGATTGGCGAGACAGATGACGACGAAGAGTACGTCGGCCAATTCCTCCCCCAGATCATCGAGGCCCTTTTCATGCCCCGCCTTGAAGGACTGTTCGCCATAGAGTCGTGCCATGAGGCGGGCCACTTCTCCCACCTCTTCACTCAGGATGGCCGTATTGGTCAATTCAGAATAGTAGCGGACGCCGACATCCTGAATCCAGGCATCGACCTGCGCCTGCAGGTCCTTCAGACTGGTACCGCCGGATTCTGGATCTGACACTTGGTCAGGCAGCGATTCTGGCATCGGCTCTCCTGGATCGAATTACCCGGCGTCGCCGCTGGGCACCGCCGTCTCGTAGGCCACCGGCTCGAGCCCATCGGCCTTGCGCTGGAGGTTCACCTGGCCAATTCGCCAGGGCACCGGCGTGCCATCTGCCCGGAAGCGCGGGTAGTAGCCGTCATCAACACGACACAGGGGCATGAGAGGCTTCTTCACCCGGATCTCTTCGAGGGCCTTCAGATCGAGCTTGTCGCCTGTGGCCAGATCCACCACGTCGATCTCGTCCATGCGAATCGTACCCAGGCCACGCTCGGCGGCGAACTGCAGGTACGGGGTCTGCAATGGATCCAGGCCCATGAGCCACGTGCCCACCGTATCGATCTTCACCTCATCGACGCCGACCAACGACCAGCCCAAGGGATAGTTGGCACCCTCGTTGAAGGCCGTACCATCTCGCCCGATCAAACCATCCACAACGCTCAGCCGCGGGATCTCCAGCGAGCGCAGGGCGATGAGCAGGTCGCAGAGCTTGTGGTAGAAGCGCTCTTCAAAAACACTGTAGCCGCTGTCGCCCAGGCGCCACAGGGCTTCCTCGCCCAGAGGCTCATCGACCTCCTGCACCGCACACAGATGGCGTTCAGGTCGACCGAGAATCCCCATCAGATTCTTGATGGTCAGCGTCGTCACACCCAGGTTGTGACACTTGGCCAGGGGGATGTTGAAGAAGAAGGAACTGTCGGTCACGGCTGTATAGATCGGATACCGATCGTAGACCACGCCCCCCTCGACCACGACATCGCGCACGGGTGCATCGTTGTAGGGCATCAGTACGGCGCCGCGATCTTCAATGGCCTCGGTATAACCGGAGATCGCCCACGTGTGGCCACGATCCGGATACTCCCCGGACTGGCCATCGCCGACAATCAGCCGCGCCGGATCGATTCCACGACCGGCGAGCGATTCGAGCATCCCTGCCAGAAATCCAGGGTGCACGATGATCCGCTTAGCCGGCTCATTCAGTACCGTAGCATTGGGCTTCAGACAGATGTCACCTGTCGCCGGCAGATCCAGTTCGAGGCCATCAAGCGCATTGTGAGCCAACTGCCGATAGTCCTCAAAGGGCGCCTCATCCCCGTCGACGGGTTGGCGGGCAATGTAGACGCAGTCGGGCGACAGTTTCATGAAGTCTCGATCGGAATGTCGGGGGTTTACTTGAGATGGGGTCGGGCGAAATTACTGTACAGAAGAAGACCGTCAAGAGATCCCCGGCCTACGCCGGTCCCCATGACGGTCTTCGGTATCTTTGCAGCTCTGAGATCTCAGTACCGCTGAAACGGCTGCTTACAGACGCTCGACCTCAGCACCCAGCCCGGCCAG
>JABHDC010000199.1 GCA_018673255.1 Gemmatimonadota bacterium | reverse complement strand
CCGGCGAGCCGCATCATTCCTGGAAAGGGGATGGTGCATTCGCATCGACTGCAGTCGATCCCACCTCCACCTGCTCACATCATCACCCAGCACCTGTCGCAGATACGCGGCAGCCTCTGCCGCCGCCGCTGCGGTGAGGGCGACCAGATTGAGGGCTGTGTCGGCGTCGGCGTCTGATGGCCTGCGGGGGCCGGTGCCTAGTTCGGATTCCGCGCCGATCCCTCTCTGCGCCTCGATCCGCGGGGCACCATCGGGATTCAGCAGTAAGTGGCGCGTCAGCCGTCCGGCATTGCCCGCATTGAGCTCGGCCACAAAACCCGGCAGGACGTGGTACCCGACGGCCTCTACCAATCGGGGCCACAGCACCGACCAGATACTGGCACCCACCTGATCGGCATCGAAGCAATGATTCCAGGCCCGCAGGCCGCAGGCCATCTCTCCTGTGATGCCGGCATCTTGAGACCCCTCGGCAAGCTGAGACGCCACAGCATCGAGTTGGCGGGCCACAGCCCCGCTCAGATCCTGCGCGCGCACCGAAAGATTGTCCGCCTGCAGCGCACCGACCTCTTCGGCCGTCAGTGTGGCCCCATCGAGGTAACGGGCGATACGGTCGTAGCGGTACCCATCGGCATAGGTGCCATACAGCGGCGGCTCAGTGCCCGGCAGGATCGCCGGATTGTTGGCCGATGCCACCCACCCTCGCTCTGGATCACACTCACCGGGCAGGACGGGTGTATTCCAGTATCCGTCCCACTGATGCGCCAGCTCCTCGGCCGGTCGGGTGCCCCGCGTCGGGATCTCCCGCTTCGGCACGCTACCGCACATCTGGTAGGCCACATGCCCCTCGGCATCGGCCACGACGCTGTTCCATACAGACATCCGCCACTGACCAAATACGTCCACCGCCGCATCGACGGACTGGGCTCGCCCCAGATCGAGCAGCACCTGCACATCGCCAATCTGCTCCTGGCCAACCCAGCGCAAGCTGATCGGGCCGTCCGAATCGACACTGACCGGTGGTATCAGATCATTGACGATCGGCTGCCCATGCGCCGTCATCCGGAATACGTGATCGACTGAGGCAGCTCCGGCCACATCGATCGATTCGCTCACCGTCGTGAATCGAGCGCTCCCCGACGACGTCTGGTACAGATCCGGATCGGCCGGATCGACCTGGTGATGGTAGAGGTCACGCGTGGAGGAGACATTGTTGGTTCGCCCCCAGGCCATCCCGCGGGTGCGACCAAAGATGACCGGTGGCGCGCCCGGGTAGGCCGGGCCGATCACATCCAGGCCCGCACCGCACAGATGCTGCTCGTACCACATATCCGGGAAGGACAGGGGCCAGTGTGGATCGGCGGCCAGAACGGGGCCACCCGACTGCAGGAGCTGGCGTCCCGCCACCCAGTTGTTCGACCCCGGGATACTGGACGGATCATCGGCGGCGGCCGATCCACTGGCCTGCAACCCTTCGGCCCAGCCGGCGGCAGTGTCCCCGTGGCCGGGCACGATCGTGGAGATCGTCTCCGGTGTCATGAACCATTCGAAGAGCTGGGGCGAAGCGCCACGCAGCAGTCTCTCGGCAGCAACCAGTTGTGACAACCGGCCAGTAAGGGTCCACCAGAAGTAGCGGAGGATGGCGAGGCTGTCGGTCACCGTCCACGGCTCGGGTTCGTATTCCAGGACGTCGAATTCTATGGGCAGGTTGTGACGCACCACGTCCATCCAGGCATTGACGCCGGCTGCATATCCTGCGAGTGCCTCTGCCGCTTCAGCTTCCAGTACAGGAAGCTCGCTCTGCTCCACGATACGGCGGAATCCGATGGTCCGGTGCTCGCGATCCGTGGCCAGATGCTTCTCGCCCAGGATGGCCGCCAGCTGTCCACTTGCCAGGCGCCGACGGTAGTCGAGTTGCCAGAGTCGGTCCTGTGCCTGTGCCACACCCGCGGCAAAACACAGATCACCGATGCTCTCACCCGTGCAGTGCGCCACACCCCAGCGATCCCGGATGATCCGCCCGCCCTGCCGCAGGGCCGCACTGGTCAGTTCACCATCGTCGGCCCTCAGCTTGCCAGTCAGCAGTGATCGCTCCCACGAACGATAGGTCTGGCGATCGCATGCCTCGCGGGCACAGGCCTCATCTTCCGTCAGCTCGCCACGCAACACTTCGAGTACGGCGATTCTCCGGGCCTGCGTCACATCCGTCATCATGCCCCCTTATCTCCAGCCTGCGGATCGCTAGGTCGTTGCCAGAAACGACGGGAGGATGGTACGAAGCCGTTGTTGCCGACAACAGCGTGCGGTAGTCGACGTCGAGATGATTTGACGATCCACTGGGCCACCGGGCCGGCCTCGCAGGACGGGCAGCGATGGGTCGACTTGCCAGCCAGGGTGCAGTGACCGACGATTTGCTCACATGAGAGTCATCTTCCGGGAGTAGAGCGTGGCACAACCCCCCAACATCATCCTCATCCTCATCGACGACATGGGCTGGCGCGATCTCGGCTGCTTCGGCAGTTCGTTTTATGAGACGCCCAATATCGATCGACTCTGCGGTGGCGGCATGCGCTTCACTGATGCCTACGCCGCTTGCCCGGTCTGTTCACCGACGCGGGCGAGCCTGCTCACGGGCAAGTATCCAGCCACAGTGGGCCTCACAGACTGGATTGATTGGCACGGTCACATCCATCCAGCCCGGGGCGCCGTCATCGACGTGCCCTATCTGAAGCAGTTGCCCACCAGTGAACACACCGTGGCGGCAGCCCTGCGTGATGGCGGCTATCAGACGTGGCACGTGGGCAAGTGGCACCTGGGAGCCGAGGATCACCGGCCGCAGGATCACGGATTCGACGTCAATGTCGGTGGCTGTCACATGGGATCACCTGGCCGGGGCGGTTACTTCAGCCCCTGGACCATCGAGCCCCTCGTCGACGCCGATGTGCCCGAGGGCACCTATCTGACCGACTACCTGACCGACCACGTGGTCGATCTCATCGATGGCGCAGATGAACGTCCCTTCTTCCTCAATCTGTGGTATTACTCCGTGCACACGCCGATCCAGGCCAAGCAGGAACGCGTCGCCTACTACGAGCAGAAGGCACGCGATCTCGGCCTCGATCAACTGGAGACCTTCACGGAGGACGAATACTACCCCTGCGACCACAAGAAGGATCAGCGCGTGCGGCGACGTCTGTTGCAATCCGACGCAGTCTATGCGGCCATGATCGACAGCCTCGATGAGAACATCGGGCGTATTCTGGATGCACTTGGGGCGGCCGGGACCAGCGAGGACACCCTCATCCTGTTCACCTCCGACAATGGTGGACTGGCCACCTCCGAGGGGTCGCCGACCTGCAATGCGCCACTGGCCGAAGGCAAGGGGTGGATGTACGAAGGGGGAACGCGTGAGCCGCTATTCGTACGGTGGCCCGGGAAGGTGGCTCCCGGCAGCGTCTGTAACACACCCGTTACGAGCCCCGACGTCTACCCCACCCTCCTGGCAGCGGCGGGTCTGGCACCGATTCCAGATCAGCACGTGGACGGTGAGAATCTGCTGCCGCTGCTTGAACAGTCAGCGGATCTCGAACGCCAGTCGATCTTCTGGCACTACCCTCACTACGGCAACCAGGGCGGCACACCGGGGTCGTCGATCCGCTGCGGCGACTGGAAATTGATTGAGTTCTTCGATGATGGACGCCGCGAACTCTACAACCTGCGCCACGACATTGGCGAGAACGACAATCGGGTCGAGGCCGAACTGGAGATCACCGCTGATCTGCACCGACAGCTGGCGACATGGCGCGAGTCTGTGGCGGCAAAGATCCCCGTTCCGAATCCTGACTGGGAGAAATCTCGATGACGACCCCACGTGCAGTGTTACGCAACTGGCGCGATGCCGATCCCTACATGGGTCACGACAATGCCATCGTCTGGCCCGTGTTCTCCCGCCCCCGTGAGGGTGACCCCGCCGAAGTGTGGCAGTGCCTGCAACACATGCGTGGTCTCGCCCGGCACAATCTGCAGGGCGGCAAGGACGGCGATCGGCATGCCCACAGCGATGCCGAGCAGTATTACTACATCCTCTCCGGAGAAGCCGACGTGGATATCGGCAGTGACACGTATCCGGTGCGCGAAGGCTCGATCGCCTACTTCCCTCCCGGTGTCGAGCATCAACTGCGCGCGGCAGGACGCAATGAGTGGGTGGAATACCTGATCATTACCTGCGGCGCGACCGGTAGTGGATCACAACCGCTCGTGATGAACTGGCGCGAGGCGACACCGGGCATCGGCAACCATGGATTTGCCACGACCTGGCAACTCCTGGAACGCCTGGATGAACCCGAACCCTCGACCCGGCAGCCCTGCCTGCTCGGTTTCCACTACCTGGCACGTCAGGCCGTCTCCCGTGGCCGTGCTTCGGACATGCACGTGCACGACGACAAGGAGCAGATCTACTACGTCCTGGAAGGTGAAGGCACGGTCGTGACCGGCTTCGATGCCCATCCCCTGCGCGAAGGCGACACCGTGTATCTACCCCAGGGCGTCGAGCATATGATCCTCAACGACCGCTGCGACGGTTGGTTATCCTATCTCGTCATCAGCTGAAGGCAATCTCCGTGGCCCGCTTCGACACACTCATTCACAATGGCCGGATCATCGACGGCAGTGGCAACCCGTGGTTTGAGGGTGAGGTCGCACTACTCGGTGACACGATCGCCGCCATCGAACCCGCAGGCAGAATCCCGCGCACCTCGGCCGCCCGCCTGGTAGACGCCGGTGGCGCCGTCATCTGCCCTGGATTCATCGATATCCAGAGTCACTCGATCTATCCGCTGATGGTCGATGGCCGGTGTGTCTCCAAGATCACACAGGGCATCACAACCGAGATCATGGGCGAAGCCTTCACCCCTGCACCGATTGTGGGACGCAATGCCGGTGGCCTGCGAACCTCCGTCTTTGGCGAACCCGTGGCACGCTGGGAGGAACGAGCAAGCCGCTGGACCCGCTTTGCCCACTGGCTGGAAGCCTTCGAAGAGGCCGGCGTGTCCCCGAATGTCGGATCCTACCTGGGGGGTGGCACGCTGCGTCGTTGCGGGTTGGATATGGACATGCGGGGCGCCCGGGACGACGAGCGACGCTTCATGCGGCGCGTGATGGCTGAGGCCATGGAGGATGGGGCCTTCGGTGTCTCCTATGCGCTGATCTATCCGCCCGATTGCTACGCCGATGTGGATGAGATATCCGAGATGTGCGAGATCGTCGGCCAGTATGACGGGACCTACATCACCCACCTGCGATCAGAGGCGGGAGAGATCTTCGATGCCCTCGACGAGGCCTTCGAGATCGGCCTGCGGGCCAATGTGCCGGTGGAGATCTACCATCTGAAGGCGGCCGGTCGCGAGAACTGGGACAAGATGCCTCGCGTCATCGAACGCATCGATGCGGCTCGCGCCGATGGCCTCGACGTCACGGCGGACATGTATCCATATGATGCCTCCGGCACGGGACTCACTTCGGTGTTGCCACCCTGGGCCATGGCCGGTGGCAAGCTCTACGACAACCTCGCCGATCCGACCATGCGCAAGAAGATTCGAGCCGCCGTCACCGATCCGGATGGCCGCTGGGAGGCGATGGTGTCCCAGCATGGTGAGAATGGTGTCCTGCCCATCGGCTTCAAGAAACCGGAGAATCAGAAATACGTTGGACGCCGGCTCTCAGAGATCTGCGCCGAACGGGATCAGCACTGGTTCGATGCCGTCTGCGACCTGATTCTGAGCGAACGGCAGTCCATCTCGACGATCTACTTCTCCATGACCGAAGACAATCTGCGACTGCAATTGCAGCAACCTTGGATCAAGGTCTCTACCGACGCGGGCGGCTACGATCCGTCGTGGGGCAGACCCTTCGGACCCATTCACCCACGAGGCTACGGCACCTTCCCCAGGGTCCTGGGACGGTTCGTACGCGAACAGGGCGTCATCAGCCTGGAAGACGCTGTGCGCAAGATGACCAGTGCCGTGGCGGATCGTCTCGGACTGCGACGACGGGGGCTGCTGCGCGAGGGCATGTTCGCTGATGTGGTTGTCTTTGATCCGGACACGGTGAGCGACCGGGCCACGTTCCAGGATTCACACCAATTGTCGACGGGCATCAACCAGGTCTGGGTCAATGGCAGCGCCGTCGTGACAGATGGCGAGCACACGGGTGCCACGCCCGGTAGATTCGTCCGTCCCTGGGATTGAGCGACTCGTGCCCTGTGAAGGGCACGAGTGCCGCGGCACTAGCCGAAACGGCGCTCCATGATCTGGAGGTGCTCAGGCTGGATGCCATTGTAGGCAAAGAGGCTGATCCCATCGGCACCCCCCTCGAGGGAGGTGTCGATCGCCGCCTCCAGCTTCTCCGGCGGCGCGTCGGGCAGGAACAAGCCACTGTAGAGCGGCTTGCTGACACCCACCTGCTGCATTCGCTCGATGCCGGTCCTGCATTCTCTGCCGACCCAGCTCAGGTCTTCGTTGTAGAAGCCATTGTAGAGCATGGGCAGCACAGCATCGACCTTCCACTTGTGCCACTCCTGGCGCACGTGCCGCCAATTCGGAAACACCGCCGCCGTCATCTGCTTGCCCGCCTGTCGACCGACCCGAATCAGGTCCTCGTTGACGAGGCGCGTGATGAGGTCACATCGATACTGGAACCACGCCTCACTGGCAGGCGGATCCTCCAGATCCACCAACGGATCGATCCCGTGTAGCTCCCGAAAACCAGCCCGGCACACGTCGCAGTAGCAGTAGTCGTATTCCGGAAACTCGTGATCCTGTACCAGGTCGTATTTCGGCTGCAGCGCCTCGGCGAGGATGACATCCGGGAAGCGGATGTAGTCCAGGTGGATCCCATCCAGCCCCTCGATCTGTCCCAGTTCCCGCATGCGCAGCTGCAGGAACTCCTGCACACCCGGGTTGGACGGGCACATGAATCGGTAGTAGCCGACATAGGGTGGCTTGTCCCGCGTGGATTCGCCCTTGCGACTGACGTCGTACCAGTCCGGATGGGCCTCCATGATCTCGGGCACATTGCAGCTCATGATGTGACTCCAGGCGTGCACCTCGAGTCCGGCCTCGTGGGCCAGCGGAATCAGCTGCTCCAGCCAGCGCCCACCCACCGGCAGATGTTCGCTGCCCCAGAAGGCCGTGCGATTGTTGAACACCTCGGGTAGAATCGCGTCAAAGCCGGCGGACCTGAGTTGGCTGAAGCGTTGGCGCCAGTCGTCGTCTGTCGATTGTACATCGGTGGTCACCCAAGTCCAGTTCTTCATCCTCGCCACTCCCTCTATTTCGCTCTCAGCTGAATGCCCCCGGAGAACGTACTGATATCGACTCGAGCGTCACCCGAACCCAGGAGCAGGTTGAGCTCTCGCTTCGAATCGCCGCCGACCTGCTCACCACCGAGCCGATTGCGGATCGAACCCGAATACGTTTCCAGGTCGATCTCAGCACTCGCACCCGACGGCAGGACCAGATCGACATCACCACTGTGGGCCTCCAGATCAAGGCGGCACGCCGGTCCGAGAGCGACATCAAAACCGATATCACCACTAATCGACTGCGCGTCGCCACCGATGAGTTTGACGGCGATGACGTCGATATCTCCACTCACCGTTTCGGCGTCGACGATCCCCTCCTTCATCTGAATCTGGAGGTCGCCACTCACCGTTTCGGCGTCGACGGTCCCCTCCTGTATCCGAATCTGGAGGTCGCCACTGATCGCAGCTACGTCGATCTCCGCCTTCGCCGCCCGCAGGTCGATGTCGCCACTCACACTCTCGGCCTCAATCTCCTTCGATTGCACATCCAATTCGATACTGCCACTGACACTCTCGATTTCGACTCGTCCGGAAAGACTCCTCGCCTCGATGTTGGCACTCACCGTCTCCACACTGACCTGGCTGGCAACGGGAACTCTCACGACAATGTCGGCAACCTGGTGGTGAGACCCGTGGCGTTCGGGGTATTTCACCGACACGAGTGTGCGCCGCCCCTTTCGCTCCAACTGCAATTCAAGGTCGTCGCCGATCGTCCCAGTCACCTCCACAGCCTTCTCGGACCACCCCTCGACCTTCACCTGGCCAGCGATGTTATCCACATACACTTCACCGCCACCATCTGCCTTCACTCGTTCATTCACCCTCTGCTCGGCCTGAACACCGGAGGCCAACCCGAGGAAACATGGGACGAGGAAGATGCTGAGTATTCTGATCCATTTCATGTCATGATCTCCTGTTGTCATCGCCAGTTGACGACGTGGTCATCAACTGCGCGCCAGTTCCTGAGTTTGTTCGGCCAGTTTTAGTCGCACCCGGCACAGACGGGCCAGTGACGTCAGCATGCGCGGATCCGTTTCATCCGCTTCGATCACACGACGCGTATCTCGAATGGCCTGTTCCACCTCCTGCGCCTGCGCCTGAAGGGCGGCGACCTGCGGGTCGAGAGAATGGGCGCCCTCTTGCTGTGTGAGCTCCATCGCTGCCCCGATGCACTCCCGTTCCATCGCCGCTGCCATGATGCTCCCCGTCGAGGCCACGGAGCCACCGGCACCCGCCCCGAAGAGAGATGGGCGAATCACGAGTGCCAGGAAGACGACGGCGGCCACGGCCATGACGATACCGATCGTCTCCTGCCATTCGCGCCGACTGCCACCGAAGGGCGCTGACAGCTGCCGCGCGTCGATACTCTTGTCGATCCGGGTCTGAATACCCAGCCAGAGATCCGCCGGCGGCTGGATCGAATCAGGCACCGATGCGGGTGCCTCGACGGCCTCCGCCAGGGCGCGGCAGTCGGGACACGTCTCCAGATGCTCGCCGACGAACAGGGCATCAGCCTCGTCCGCTTCAGCGTCCTGGAGCCAGTGGCGTACACTCTGGCAATTCATTGGCCGCTCCTGTAGTTCATTGGCACAGCCTCTCTCGCAGTAGTTTGCGCGCCCGGTGCAGGTGTGCCTTGCTCGTCCCGGGGCGTGTCGAGGTCATCTCGGCGATCTCGTCGTGACGATAGCCGTGCACATCGTGAAGCAGAAGAACGGTTCGTGCGCCATCCGGCAGTTGGGCAATCGCCCGCTCCAGGGCCACACGATCGACGGGGTCGGTGTCATCCCTGGCGGCGATCGACTCGAACTCTTCGGCTTCCATGCTGTCTTCGCGCCGGCGCCGATGACTGCGCAGAGCAACGAGGCAGGCATTGGTCGCAATCGAGTGCAACCAGGTGCTGAAGGCGCTCTCACCACGATATCTGTCGAGGTGTTCCCAGGCTTTCACGTAGGTATCCTGTGTCAGATCCCGAGCGCGCGCATCATCCTTCATCATGCGCAGACACAACGCGAAGACTCTCCCCGCCGTCTCTTCGTACAGGCGGCGGAATGCTTCATCGTCGCCATCTCGGGCTCGTTGGATCAGTTCGTCCACATCCATTCCTGGTGCTGGGCGCTGGCTCTCATCGGGCCCCATCATCTGCGTGTCTGGTGATGGGATGCCGCTCACCCGGTAAGGGTTTAGGGCCCCCGTGGGAATTACCTGGGGCTCTACAGCTGCAACCAATCTACAACGAATCGACTCAACCTGTTGATAACAGAGAGTTTATCAAGCTCATCGCAGACGCTGGCCAGCACCGTCTCACACGCCGTTCTTCTATTCTGACGGAACGACCCGCAGGAGGCGACCAACGATGACAGGGGACCAACGATGACATCTGATTCAGGGGCGGTCGACGTCGCCCGATTTGATCCGGCCATGGCCACACAGGGAAACATCGAAGGCGACCTGCGCTGGTTCGAGCCAGGCGCGGCCCCTCTGGAATTGTCAGGATTCGCCTGGTTCTCTTCTGATGGTGTCTATCGCCGTCTGCCCGTCACGCCTCCGGAGAAGCTGCCTGATTCCGTGGAATCTCTGGCCAACTGCACGGCGGGAGGCACAATTCGCCTGCGAACCGACAGTCAGACCGTCGTCTTGCGCGTCGAATTGCGTGGTCCGGCGCAAATGGTTCACATGGCGCCCACGGGAGAGGCCGGCTTCGATCTGTATGTTGGCGCACCGGGCGAGGAGCGCTTCGCCGGCGTGACCAAATTCGACCGGCATCAGGACACCTACGAGGTCCCCGTCTTCAGTGGCTCACGGAAATGGCGGGATCTCACGATCAACTTTCCCCTGTACAAGGGCGTACATCGTGTCACCCTCGGTCTAGCCCGCGACGCCGAGGTGTCAGCACCCACGAGTCGCGTGGCTGAACCACCGCTGTTGTTCTACGGGTCCTCGATCACCCAGGGCGGCTGTGCGGCACGACCAGGCATGGCCTATCCGGCGATCCTGTCACGACGCCTGCAGCGAGAGTGCCTGAATCTGGGATTCTCTGGCAGTGGCAAGGGCGAGCCCGAAGTCGCCCGCGCTCTGGCCACCATCGATGCGTGCCGCCTCTTCGTCCTCGACTACGACGCCAACTGCCCCAGCGCCGACCACCTGCGACAGACCCTGCCCGTCTTCGTCGATATTCTGAGGGCGCAGCACCCCAAGACGCCGATCCTGGTCGTGTCCCGTGTACCCACGGCAGGTGAATATGACAGTCCGGGTGCAGATGCAGGGCGCCTGGAACGCCTGCGTGCCCAACAGGAGGCCGTCGAGGCCATGCAGGCAGCGGGGGTGTCAGATATCCAGTTCCTGGCCGGGAGTGATCTGCTGGGTGAGGAACACGACGAATGCACCGTGGATGGATCCCATCCGACGGACCTGGGCTTCCTGCGCATGGCCGACGGGATGGAACCGGTACTACGGCGAATTCTGGGTGACTAGACGGGATATCCCGAGCGCAATATCCGGGCGCCATATCCGGTCGCCACCTGAACGAGAAAAACCCCACCAACTGAGCCGGCGGGGTTCTCATCAGATGCTGGATTGGCCGCCCAATGGCGGCCGGTCGCTCGTCTGGTTACCGCTCTTCGCGGTAGGTGACGTGCTTGCGCAGGGTCGGATCATACTTCTTCACCTCGAGACGCGCCTGCTGGTTGCGACGATTCTTGCTCGAATAGTAGCAGTGGTTGCTCTCGGTGCTCTTGAGCGTGATCTGATTGCGGGGGCCTGTCTTGGCCATGACTGCTTCTCCAGTGTAGGACGACGGTCGTTCTTCTTTTCAGAAGAGAGAAGATAAGGTGCTGTGCCCGACTGGGCCATACCCCTTGATGATCGAAGGGTTGATCGAACTGATGATCGAGTCCATCCGATGAAGATGACGCCGTGACGACCACAGCGGGGCGCCGCCCGTATCTGCTGGCCCTGGGCGCGGTCGCTTTCTGGTCGACAGTGGCCTCTGCCTTCAAGCTGACCCTCGCCCACCTTCAGCCGGTGCAATTGCTGCTGGGCAGCAGTGTCGTCTCCTGCCTTGCCCTGGGCCTGATCCTGCTCGCACGTGGGCAACTCGGTTCACTGAGGTTGCTCAATGGCCGCCAGTGGTTCCGGTCGGCCTGGCTCGGCGGCCTGAATCCGACCCTCTACTACTGGGTGCTTCTGCAGGCGTACGACCGTTTGCCCGCACAGGAAGCACAGGCCCTCAACTACTCTTGGGCGCTGGTACTCACCTATCTGTCAGTGCCCCTGCTGGGTCAGAGATTGCGATGGACGGATATCGCCGCCGGCCTGGTCTGTTATGGCGGTGTCGTCGTCGTAGCCACTCGCGGCCGCCCCTGGGCCCTGGACTTCGCCGATCCAATCGGCACGGCGCTGGCCCTGGGTAGCACGGTGATCTGGGCTCTCTACTGGATCTACAATACGCGAGATGATCTCGACCCGGTCCTGCGCCTCTTCATGAACTTCTGCTGCGCCATGCCCTGGATTGGGGTCGTGGTTGCCATCGAAACCTGGGCGTGGCCAGGAGTGGGCCTGGAATCGAGTCTGGAGATCTGGGTCGGGGCGTGGCAGGTGGTCGGGGCGTGGCAAGGCTGGGCCGGGGCCGCCTACATCGGACTCTTCGAGATGGGCATCCCCTTCGTCCTGTGGCTGACCGCCCTTCGCACGGCGAGCAATGCATCGCGCGTGAGCAATCTGATCTTCCTTTCGCCCTTTGTTTCCCTGTTGCTCATCGGCCATCTCGTGGGGGAAACCATCCTGGCCGCCACGTGGATCGGGCTTCTGCTGATCATGGCCGGACTTGGGGTACAACGCTGGGGTGCTGGCAGAGACGTTAGCTGACCTCGACGATCTCCACGAGCTCGATATCGAAGTTCAGAGATCGACCGGCCAGCGGGTGGTTGGCATCCAGTGTGATCGTATCACCCTGGATATCGCCGACGATCACCTCTACCATGCCACCCTCCGGCTGCTTGAGTTCGAGCTGGTCGCCGATGGCGGGGTCGACGCCTTCAGGGAATCGCGCCCTGTCGACCTGGAAGAGCAATTCTTCACGGCGCTCACCATATGCCGAGGTGGCATCGATCGTCGCCTTCGTGGTGGATCCCGGACTCAACCCCTCCACGGCCTGCTCAAAGCCCGCAATGACCTGACCTTCGCCGAGGGTGAATTCCAGGGGCTCGCGGCCATCTGACGTATCGAAGACGGTGCCATCGTCGAAACGCCCGGTGTAGTGAACTCTCACAGTATCGCCAGCCGTGGCGTCGGCCATGGGAACATCCTTTCGTATCTCTTGTACTTGATAAGTGGTCAAGATACCCGTCCCTCACCTAGCCCGCCACGGAACCGCCATGTCCACTCGCACATTCGGTATCACTGTCCTGGCCGACTTCATCCTGAATGAAGGGGTGGACGGCGTTCTCGACACCCTGACCCAACGAGCCGGCGTCACCGCTGTGGCCCTGAACCCGACGGTGACGGCTGCCACTGAGGAAGGCAACGGCAGTTTTCAGCCGCCCACCGATGCCGGCGCCAGCCCAAGGATTTTCGATCGCCCATTGTGGGGGAAGACTTCCCTGTGGGTGCGTTCGGGGCCCAGTTACATCCCCGACGAGAGCCTCTTCGCTGACACACCCTATCGGCCACGACCGGCGAACGATCTGACCGAGGCCAGCGGCCATATCATCGCCGAATTCGTCGATGCCGCCCTCGACCGGGATCTGGAGGTCTACTTCCAGTTGAGCGGCCAGTCAGCACCGGCCATGAGGGACGCAGATCGCCCCCTGTTGCCAGGTGGAGTCATTCCCGATCGCATGGCCGACACGGGCAGCCTGGCCAGTGACCCCATCCGCGCCTATCTGCGCGGGCAGGTCACCAATCTGTTGAGAGAGTACCCGAATATCACCGGATTCCGACCCGATTGGCCCGAGTATCCCTGCTACAAACTCGACGAGGCCTTCCAGGATTTCAGCCCGCACGTGCGAACCTGGGCCGGTCAGAATGGCTACGCCTTCGACGAGATCGAGGCAGAAGTTGGTGCCTTATACCGCTATCTGCACGGTTCGTTGACCAACGACGATCTCGCCTCCCTTGCCAGTGCCGAACGGGGCAGGATGTCGCAACTGGGTCTGCTGCGTCAGTATCCGGCTGTCTTCGAATGGTTGCGCCTGAAGTCGGATCTCTCCGTGGACATGGTCCGACACTGGCGCCAGATCGTCGACGACGCAACGACGGATTCATCCGTGAAGAAGCTTTCGGCCAATGCCTTCATGCCCCCCCTGACGCTGTTCACGGGATTCGATTTTGCCCGCGCCGCCGCCTACTGCGATGCCGCATCGCCAAAGCTCTACACGATGCACTGGACGGTGATGGTCGATTTCTGGGGTCGGCACCTGATGAAGCACAATCCCGGATTGGATGAGACCCTGTTGGTCCACGCCCTGGCCAATCTCTTCGACCTGGCCGACGAGCCACCCGGCGATTGCCTCGCCGACTTCCACTACCCCGAACCGGACGAACCGCACCCGGTGAGTGTGGCCGCCCAGCAACGGCGCATATCCCAGGCGGTGCATATGTCCCAGAACCGCGCTGACACGCATTCCGAAGGAATGCGCAAAGAATCCGTAGGATTCTCGAAGTCCGGAGGACTTCCGGTAACCCCCCTCGTGCACGGCTATGGCCCGCTGGAGGATGTAGCGGGGCGCTTCAAGCTGGTCGCTGACAGTGAGGCGGATGGGGTGTGGATCAACCGATATGGCTATCTGAGCGATGCAAAACTCGACGCCGTAGGTCAGATCTGGCGCGAATCTGAAGGCAATCGACCCTGATCCTTGAGCCAAGGATCGGCAACAAAACGAGGCCGGCCGCCCCCACTGGGCGACCGGCCTCATCTGTTACCTGATCTTGTCTGGTGCTGGAACCCGCCAGATCCGCTCTGGGTTCCTGGCAATGCGCCGTGTTAGTCGATGATCGTAGCGAGGGCCGCGCTCACACCCTCCGTGTCATCGTGCCAGGCCTTGATGAACATCTCGAATCGATCCTCATCAAACTTGCCCGGGAACCAGGCCTCGCACATAAGGTCACCATCACCATCGATGTAGAAGCGGGCCGTCGTGGCATTCAAGCTGAGTTTGTTGTTCAGTTTGCGGAGGTCACGCTCGCTGACATCCTCGTCGCTGGTCGTGAAATACGCCTGGACCAGGACGCCTTTCTTGTAGCCCTTGATGAACATATTCAGAGGATGTGAATCCTCGTGGGTCGCCTGGACCCAGTCGTCCTTCTTCTCGACCTCGTAGTCGAAGTCCCTGAGCAGACTTCTGATCTTCTTCCAATCATCGGGCACTTCGGCGGAGGCCACAGTGACGGCCAGCAGCAGCAGCGCCAGGGCAGAACGGAGCATTGGGATCCCCCCGGTTGGTGTGATTTTGCCGACCGTGACGGTACGATAGGCGTGTGAGTTTTATCTATTCTTGCCGTAAGTATAAGCCCAGCTTCGCGTCAGAACAACATCGACTCAGACGCTCCGGATGAGCAGGAACCTATTGGCTCGCATCGATCTCACCGAATGCCCGGGCTGGAAGAACAACGTCTGAGGCAGGCGCTCATCCAGCAACTTTCCGGTATTGTGTGGCCGGTCTCATCTCATGTCGATGACGACAATTGACGCTGTAGCCGTCACGTGGCTACACTCGATGTATGGTCTCGTGGCAGCCGCCTCTCCCTGTGGCTGCCGGCTCGATCACAAGCCTGTCTCCCCTTGAAAGGACGTCCTTGTCTTCCACGACTCGGAGCGGCAAGATATTCGTACTCGATACCAATGTCATTCTGCACGACAGCAGTTGCATCACCCAGTTCGAGGAACACGACGTCGTCATTCCCATCACCGTTCTCGAAGAGCTGGACCAGTTCAAGAAGGGCAACGACGCCGTCAATTTCCACGCCCGTGAATTTGCCCGCACCCTCGACGATCTGAGTGGTGACAAGATATTCAATGGCGGTCTGCCCCTGGGCCCGAAGAAGGGCAAGGTCCGCATCAGTATGGAGAAGGTCTTCCATCAGGATCTGGCTCTCACCTTCTCTGCCAGCAAACCCGATCATCAGATCCTCAATACCGCCTATCGAATCGCCCAGGATTCATCGGAACAGGTCATCCTCGTCACCAAGGATGTGAACCTGCGGATGAAGGCCAAGGCCGTAGGCCTGCTCGCCGAGGACTATACGACAGATCGGGTCAAGGATGTGTCGAGTCTCTACGCCGGCCACCGCCTGCAGGAACACGTTCCCAGCAAGGTGATCGAGCAATTCCACGCGGTGCCTTACGAGGTCGAGAGTTCACAGGTCGAACTGGATCCGGCCCCGACGCCGCACGAATACTTCATCCTGCGCAATGGCAAGGACTCTGCCCTGGCCACCTACGACGCCGATGAAGAGCGCATGCAGCGCGTCGACAATGTGCCCGCCTACGGCATCGTCCCGCGCAATGCGGAGCAGACCTTCGCCCTGCATGCCTTGCTGGATACGCAGATCCCCCTGGTCACGATCTCGGGCAAGGCCGGTACGGGCAAGACCCTGCTGGCCCTGGCAGCGGCACTGGAACGGAGACGCCACTACCGGCAGATCCTGTTGGCCCGTCCCGTCATGCCCCTGAGCAATCGGGATATCGGCTTCCTGCCCGGGGACATCAACTCCAAATTGACGCCCTACATGCAGCCCCTGTACGACAATCTCTCCGTCATTCAGAATCAGTTCTCTGCGACCGAGGCCAAGCATCGTCGAATTGCCAAGCTGCTGGATGAGGAGAAGCTGATTATCGAGGCCCTCTCCTATATCCGGGGCCGCAGCCTGGTGAAGACCTTCTTCATCATCGACGAGGCGCAGAATCTGACGCCCCACGAGGTGAAGACGATCATCACCCGCGCCGGAGAGGGCACCAAACTCGTTCTCACAGGCGACATCTTTCAGATCGATCATCCATATCTGGATACCGAGTCAAATGGTCTCAGCTATCTGATCGAGAAGATGCAGGGCCAGGGACTGTATGCTCACGTGAATCTGGAAAAGGGCGAACGCTCACAACTGGCCGAATTGGCGAGCAACATACTGTAGGATGCCGCCACGTGTGCTGTGTCACACTTGAGGGTTGCAGCAGTCACTATCATTGGGAATCACGCGATAGGTGCGAGTCCCCTTTCCACTTAGGACGAATCTGCCTCTGTGAATGCCATCAGTATGAGCACCCGCGACCTGCGCACACTGCTGCGGGAAGCGGAGAGCACCCAGCAACCGGTCGTCATCCGGTTCGCGCAT
>JABHDC010000198.1 GCA_018673255.1 Gemmatimonadota bacterium | reverse complement strand
CCAAATCGAAGTGCACCCATAGCTCAATTGGATAGAGCACCTGACTACGGATCAGGAGGTTTGGGGTTCGAGTCCCTATGGGTGCACCATCTCAGAGAGGGGCGACGATTCTACAATGATCGTCGTCCCTTTTCTGTAAGATGCCGTTTCACGCGAGAGAGACTTCAGATGAGCGTTTCCCTGGTGCTGACCGTAATCGGCGACGATCGCCCTGGACTGGTCCGTTCCCTGTCGCGAGCCGTGGCCGAACATGATGGCAGCTGGCAGGAGAGCCAGATGGCTCGAATGGCGGGCAAGTTCGCCGGCATCCTGCGGGCGGAGGTCGCGCAAGAGCGGTCCTCGGCCCTGGAGGCGGCCCTGCGCGAGTTGTCCACCGATGGCCTGCAGATCGTCATCGAGAGCGGGGACCAGGAGGACAGCGCCGGCGTCGCGGTTCAGATCGAGCTGGTTGGCAGTGATCGGCCGGGCATCGTGCGTGAGCTGTCAGGTGCCCTCGGTGAAGGCGGGATCAATATCGAGGAGATCCGGACGGGGACGGCGGAGGCTCCCATGTCGGGTGGACGCCTCTTCACGGCAACGTTGAGTGTCCGATTGCCAACGGGCGTGTCGACGAAACATCTGCGCGAAACGCTTGAGGGTGTAGCCAATGAAATCATGGTCGACATCGATATCTCCGATGGTCCAACCGCTGCCTGAGAGGGTCCGACCACCTGCCAGACGGACGCTCGCCTGAGATCACTCCTGAGGGGCCGCCACCGTCAGACGAATCACGATGCGCAGGGTCCTCAGGCCATATCGAGCCGCATCCGGTTCCCCCCGCAACACAAATTGCCCCTTCTGCCACGTTGTCATTCGAGGCTCGAGTCGCACGGGTAGCGAAAAGGGGATGTAGTTGTCGATGAGGAAATCATCGTCGTCGTAGAAACGCAGATCGTCTCGCAGCTCGTAGGCCGTATCACTGTCGTTGTAGAATCCAATGGCATAGTCACCGGAGATTTCCAGGGTCTGACCGGGCGCCGGCAACACCAACGTCGGCCGCCAGCCTACACTGTCGAGCCGAACCACCGCCTCGCTCCCGGCGGGAGCCTCTTCCACGATCAGCAGACTCATCCGCTGGGCATCGTCGAGCAACGAACGAGTCGGCCCTTCACCATCTGAGCAGCCACTGCCGACGGTGAGAACGACCCCGGTCCACCAGCCAATCCATCGGGTTCCGGTCATCCCGATCATACCGGTATCGTGGAAGCGGTCTTGCGCAACCGGGCGAGGTAGAACCCCTCCCACGGTGGCGACGGGACAATACGTCGCGTCAGGGACAACGCCTCGTGGAATGACTTCCCCGCCCACGTTGTGCGACCCGCTTCCGTGGGAATCGAGGCAGCCAGAGGCAGATCGATGATCTCCAACGCGTCGCCGAAACGACGAAGCAGTCTGTTGATGATGGCCTCATTCTCCTCTGGCGCCAACGTACAGGTGCAATAGACGAGGATCCCGCCGGGCTTCAGGCAATGCACGGCCGATTCGGCCAGTCGACGCTGTTTCTTCGCCATTTCCTTGATCTTGCGAGGACTCCAGTATTTCCAGGAATCCGGCTCGCCTGGTACGATCCGTCCCTCGGCACTGCACGGCGCGTCGAGGAGTACTCGATCGAAGCGTTCCGGTACCTTGCGCCAGACGCCCCGTCCATCAGCGAGATAGGTATCGACAATGTGGGCGCCACATCGCTCCAGATTGCGTCGCAGCTGGTGGAATCTGGGTTTCACGGCTTCCACCGCGGCAATCCGCCCCTGATTCTCCATCAAATCCGCCAGATGCAGTGTCTTGCCACCCGGCGCCGCGGCCAGATCCAGGATCTCTTCACCGGGTTGTGGTTCAAGACAGAGCCCTGGCAGCAGACTGGAGGGCGTCATGAGATAGATCCGTCCGTCCCGCGCCGCCGGCGTATCAGTGAGGGCTCGGTGGCTCTGTGACGGGACGGTCCACACACCATCGATCCCGTCAAGACGGTCCGGCTCGATCCCAACCTGTTCCAACTCGTCGCGCACCTGTTCCCAGGTGGCCTGGAGTCCATTGACCCGGAATGCCGTCGGCCCGTCGGCAGCCATGTCATGGAGACAGGCCTTCAGGCGTTTCGCATCGCCATCGAACAGACGCTCCAGGCGTTCGATATATTCCGGCGGCAGGTCGATGGCCTGTGGACCACTATATTCTGTGGAAGACTCGATGCTGCATCTCACCGGTGGAAGAGGATCGTTGCGTGTCTGACGACAAAGATAACATGTCGCCGCCTCAAATCGGCACAGGTCGCCTGACATGACCCCTACTCGTCATTTTGTCGCAGCCGTGGTGCTGCTGTTGCTGCTGACGGCGGGTGGCACCTTCGGATACGCCTCGATCGAAGGCTGGAGTCTGCGCGAGTCGCTCTATATGACCGTCATCACCCTGAGCACGGTGGGATATGGCGAAGTCCATCCTTTATCACCCCAAGGGCAGTGGTTTAGCATAGCTTTTGTCATGCTGGGTTTTGCCTTTGCCGGTTTCGCCGTGGCCGGTGTCAGTGCCTTCATCGTGCAGGGCGAACTTCGGACACTGCTGCGAGGACGTCGTTTGGACCGAAAGATCGCCAATCTTCAGGACCACTACATCGTGTGCGGCTGTGGCGCCGTCGGGCGAGAGATCGCCAGTGCCTTTCAGCAGGCCGGGCAGAGCTTCGTGGTCGTCGAGATCAACCTTGATTCATCACAGGTCTCCGGTGATTCGGGCTTCCCGTGCGTGGAAGGCGATGCGACCCAGGAAGAGGTGCTGCAGCAAGCCGGCATCGAACGCGCCCGTGGACTCATTGCAGCGTTGCACGACGATCCTGAGAATGTCTTCGTCACCCTCACGGCGCGCCAGCTGAATGCCGATCTGCACATCATCGCACGGGCAAATGAAAAAGGCTCGGAGAGCAAACTGCGTGTCGCCGGCGCCAACCACGTCATCTCTCCCTTTGAGATCGCGGGCCGGCGCATGGCGGCCACCGTGTTGCGGCCGAATGTGTCCGCCTTCCTGGATACGGTTATCCACGAATCGGGAGTCGATCTGCGGCTGGAAGAGATCACCATCGCCGGCGACAGTCGCATGATCGGGCGTACGCTGAGAGATGCCGACCTCGGCCGTCTGACCGGTTGCGTCGTCGTCGGACTCCACGACAATGAGGGCCGGCCGCGCGCCGAGCCCGGGTATGTAGCCAGCCTCTCTGCCCTGGCTCTCAGGACGGGCGACCGACTCATCGTTCTGGGTAGTGACGACCAACTCCAACGCGTTGGGGCCCTGGCCGCCTCGGCCACCGACTGATACACATGGCATCTGACGAGAAAGAACGCGCCGAATTATTGGAGGAGGTGCGTGCCCTGCGCCGCGAGTTGGCCGGGACCCATTCGACGGAACCTTCTGACGGCAAAGTCCGTTACCAGTCAGTCGTGGACAACGTCATCGATGGAATCATCACCATCGACGAGCGTGGCCACATCGAGTCCTTCAATCCCGCCGCAGCGAAGATGTTCGGCTACGACAGCAGCGAGGCCATCGGCAAGCCGGTTCACATCCTGATGCCCGAACCCTATGCCTCGCAGCACAATGACTACCTGGAGCGTTATCTGGAGACGGGCCAACGCCACGTCATCGGCATCGGTCGAGAGGTCCGAGGGCGCCGCAAGGACGGTCACGAGTTCCCCATGGAACTGTCAGTCGGGGAATTCGTCGAGGCGGGCCACCGGAAATTCACCGGTGTCGTGCGCGACATCACCGATCGAAAACAACTGGAATTGCAGTTGCTCCAGGCACAGAAGATGGAATCTGTGGGTCAGTTGGCCGGTGGCGTCGCCCACGACTTCAATAACCAGTTGGGGATCCTGCTGTTCGATGTCGACATGCTGCTGGCCCGGGTCGACGAGACCTCGTTGCGCGACGATCTGAAGAAGATCCGCAAGACCGTATTGCGGGCGGCAGACCTGACGCGGCAGTTGCTCGTCTTCAGCCGACGCCAGCGGATGGAACCACAGCCCGTCGATTTGAATCATCACGTAGGCGAGCTGCGCAAGATGATGGGCCGTCTCCTGGGTGCCAATATCGACGTGGTCCTGCAGCTGGCCGACCAGATGTGCATCGTCGATGCCGATCCCGGCAATCTCGACCAGGTTCTCATCAATCTGTGCGTCAACGCACGCGACGCGATGCCCGAGGGAGGCGTGCTGACGATTGAGACGCGCACGATCCTGATCACCGATCAGGACACGGATCGTCGCGGCAAACCGGGACCGTATTGTCTGCTCGCCGTCCATGACAGCGGTGTGGGCATGGATGTTGAGATACAGGATCGGGTGTTCGAACCGTTCTTCACCACAAAGGAATCGGGCAAGGGAACCGGGCTCGGGCTCTCAGTCGTCTATGGCATCGTCGAGGCGCACGGCGGCTGGCTCAAGGTTCACAGCACGCCCGGCAAGGGGTCCTGCTTCGAGATCTACCTGCCCAGTGGCGAGGGCACCCAAGTCAGCAGCACGGCCAAGGTAGAGGAAGAGGAAGAGACCACAGGTCAGGGCGAATTGGTCCTGCTCGTGGAGGACGATGCTGAATTGCGGGATCGCATGGAGCAGGTGCTCTCAGGCAGCGGCTATCGCGTGACATCCTGCGGCGATCTGACCAGTGCCCGCAGAGCTCACGCCAGTGCCCGTTTCGACCTGCTGGTCAGCGATCTGCTGCTCCCCGATGGTCGTGGCACTGACCTGGCTTACGAACTGCAGGATCTGTCGCCCGGTTTGCGATCCATCATTGTCACCGGACACACAGATGGTGGTATCGACTGGGATGAAGCACGACGTCGCAGCTGCCCGGTCCTCCACAAACCCCTGGGAATGTCAGAATTGCTCGAGCAGGTTCGACTTCAGCTCGACGACTGAAGCAGGGGCGCAGATCGAGTCTCGCAGGGTGAGACGAGGCTGACGCCTGTCAGCCCGGTCGGGGCATCACCGCCCCACCTGATCCGTGTATTGTCCCTGATACGTCCCATTCTATCGATGACTGCGACAGACTTGTCCCAGTCCGGTGCCCTTACCGGAACCTGGTCGACGTCGGTTTGACAATCCCAATCCGTTCGCGCACAACCGATTAGCATCACGAGCCCGTCATCTCATCATGGCATGGAGATTGCGCCTCTGAGTTGACGGAGGTGATCACCATGCGTGCGAATCGATTCACGATGGTGTTGCTCAAGTGGGTCTTACTGGCTGCCACACTCGGTTGGGTCGCAGTGGCGGGAGCTGACGAGCGCGCCGACATGTGGCGGATGATGGGCAGTTCGGTCCGCTCGGACGAGCAGGGCGATGTCCTCTGGTTCCTCGTCGTGGCCCTGCTGCTCGTGGTGGGCATCTTCCTGCTGGCTCGGGTCTACAACCGGTCCACGCGACCTGCAAAAGCCTCTAAGGCCTCACACAGGCCCCCGGCACGCAGCTTCGGTGAGCAGGCGGGGGCCCTGGGATTCAGGCCGATTGAGGTGTCCAACCTTCGGCGTATCGCTCGCCGGCTGTCAGGCGGCACCGATCCGGTGAGTATTCTCGCCACTGGCAGCGGTCGGCAATTCCTGACGGCCGATTTGCGCAAGCGTATCCGCCGGCGCGAGAAGGAGATCGCACTACTGGCCGGGATTCTGCAAAAACTCGGCGCCCGGGCAGACCACGAATTTCACGAGCGCAGCTTCGTCCGGGTCGAGGCCGAGATCGCCATCTGGCTGGTACAGAAGAACGATGAGGAGACGGCACCGGATGATGACGTCATCGTCGATATCACGCCAATCTCCGGGCGCCTCTCGGATCTGAGTGAGGGAGGCGCGGCAATCTGTGCCAACGTTGAGTTGTCGGCAGGCGACGTGGTAGAAATCTGGTCCGCCGACTCACAGTATTGGCTACCACCGACGCAATCCGGCGTCGTCAGTACTCGTCGTACTGCGGCCGGAGAGTTGTCCATCAGTCTTCATTTCCTGGATCCACCAGTGACGGAAATCCGTCGCGTGATGCAGGAGATCCACCGCAGTGAACGCGACGACCCCGAGGACCTGGTTGGCGGTCCGAATGGCGACAACAACACCAACTGACTGACGGTGCCAGATCGGCCGTCACGAGAGACATCTGTGTTTTGAACCTGAGCACGAAAATATCCATGACTGTGAGTTTCATCGTGTTGGCGATCCTGGCCGTCGGCAATTGGCTCATCTGGGACCGCCTCGACGGCTGGGGTCTGCAACGGGCTCATCTGCTGTTGGGCGCCTGGACTATGGGAGGCGTCGCCTTCGCTGTATATTTCGCCGTCCGTCATATTACCCGTCCACTGCGTGACCTGACCGATCTGGCACAGGCACTGGGAGAAGGGCACCTCGACCGCCGTCTACAGATCGACTCAGACGATGAGATTGGGCGCCTTGCCGGCGCCTTCGACCACATGGCGACGTCGCTGGATGCCGCTCAGAGCGCCCTGGGTCAGAAGGTCGATGAACGCACCTACGAACTGGAGCGCTCTCAACAACAGCTTCAGCAGGCCGCCCGTCTTGCCGCAGTGGGTGAGTTGGCTGCCGGTGTGGCTCATGAAGTCAACAACCCCGCAGGTATCATCCTCATGCGGGCAGGCCAGCTGAGTGAGTCACCGGCCATCACGAATGGGCCGACCGAACTCGAAGAGGACCTTGCGGTGATTCGCCGGCAAGTCGAGAAGATCGGCCACATCGTCGCTGGCTTGCTGACATTCTCACGGCAGTCGTCGACGGCAGGGGCGATGTCGCCCCTGGACGTAAACGATATCGTCAAGCGGTCGGCAGGTTTGATGAGTGGCCTGTTTCAGAGCCGCCGAGTTGAGGTCGCACTGGATCTGACCGATTTGCTGCCTCCAGTGATAGCGGATGGCTCCCGCGTCGAGCAGGTTCTGCTCAATCTCGTCAACAACGCCGTCGACGCGATGCCTGAGGGTGGCTGCCTGACTTTTGGATCTGGAATCGGCGGCGGTGAATTCGATGGTTTCGTCGCCGTGTATGTTCAGGACACAGGAATTGGGATGAATGCACATCAGCTTGAACGTGTCTTCGATCCTTTCTTTACGACGAAGGAGCCCAATCAGGGCACCGGTCTCGGCCTGTCGGTGAGTTACGGCATCGCCCAGGACCATGATGGCCACTTAGTCGCTGCCAGCGAACCGGGCAAAGGGTCCCGTTTTACCCTCTATCTGCCCTGTGCCGGCAATGGCTCAGACTCGCAGAGACCTGACGAGCAAAGGATGAAATCCCAGGATGTCTGAACGCATACTCGTCGTCGATGATGAGGTCGATCTCGCCGCCAGTTGTACTCGCCTGTTGGACAGCCGGGGCTACGGCACCGGTGTCGCCGCCAGTGCGGAAGAAGCCCTGGAGATCCTCTCGACAGAAGACTTCCAGCTCGTACTGACAGACCTCAAGATGCCAGGTATGGGCGGCATGGAATTGCTGCGCAAAGTGCGGGAGGCGTCCCCCGAGATTCAGGTGCTCATGATGACCGCCTACAGCACCGTCGAAGATGCTGTCGAGGCGATGCGGCTCGGCGCCGTCGACTTCGTCCCCAAGCCCTTCACACCCGATCATCTGCTCATTGTGATCGAGAAGGCACTGGAAAAGCGTACGTTGCGGCGCGAGAATCAAAGTCTCAAGGATCAGCTGAGCCGTCACTACAGTTTCGACAATATCATCGGCAAGAGCTCCGCCATGACGCAGATCTTCGAGTCCATCAAGAAGATCGCCGAAACCGATATCTCAGTGCTGATCACCGGGGCCAGTGGCACAGGCAAGGAACTGATTGCCCGATCCATCCATGCCAACAGCAAGCGCTCCTCAGGTCCCTTCGTGCCGATCAACTGCGGCGCCCTGCCGGAGAATCTCGTGGAGAGCGAGATCTTCGGGTTCGAGAAGGGGGCCTTTACCAGTGCTGCACGCCCCAAGCCGGGACTGCTCGAAGAGGCTCATGGTGGCACGTTCTTCCTGGATGAAATCGGCGAACTGCCACCGTCTCTACAGGTTAAATTCCTGCGTGTTCTGGAGGATGGTCGTTTCCGACGCCTCGGCAGCAATCAGGAACGCGAGGTCAATGTGCGCCTTGTGTGTGCCACCAACCGCAACCTCGAGCAGGTCGTCGACGAGGGTGAATTCCGCGAGGATCTCTATTACCGGATCAACACCTTCCCTATCCATCTCCCGCCCCTGCGCGAACGACGTGACGACATCGCCCTGCTCGCCGACCACTATCTGCATGTCTACTCGCAAAAGAACGGCATGAATCTGGCCACCATCTCCCCTGAGGCGATGGACCTGCTGATGGGATCCGAGTGGCGGGGAAACGTGCGCGAATTGCAGAACGTCATTGAACGCGCCCTCGTGCTGGCCAGCGACGATGTGGTACAGCCGGAAGATCTGCCGCCCAGTGTGAAGAAATCAGAAGGCACCAGCGCCGGCGATCACCCGGAATTCTACCTGGACCTGCCTTTCAAGGACGCCAAGGAACATCTGATCGAGGACTTCGAAAAGCGCTATATCGTCGAAGTCCTCAAGAGCTTCAAGGGCAACATCTCGCGCTCCGCCGAGCATTCCGGCATCGACCGACGCTCACTACATCGGCTGCTGTCGAAGTATCACATCGATGCTCACCAGGTGGCCGCGGAAGAGGACGACTGATCGCATCAGCGGCCGGACGACCATAGATTTCCGGCATGCTGATACGAAACGGACTGCTCCCGCTCCTGCTGGTTGCCGGTGTGTGTACTGCCTCAACGGCTGCCCCCACGATCGAATTCCTGCGAATCCCCTCAGGTGGCCTACAGCCCGAGGGGGCCATCGATGCGGATGGCAACCTTCACCTTCTGTATTTCGCCGGCGAACCCGCGGCTGGAGACCTGTACTACACCCGCGCGCCATCCGTCCCGGCCACCGCCCCGATCTTTGCCGCCCCCGTACGGGTGAACGGTGTGGCCAGCACGGTCATCGCCATAGGCACCGTCCGTGGGGGCCACATGGCACTGGGCGCGGATCGGATCCATGTCGCCTGGATGTCGTCCGACCACGAGAATCCGGGCATGTATTACACCCGCAGCGACGCGGCGGGCGGTTTTGAACCCCAGCGAAATGTCACACAACACGAACACCACCTTGATGGTGGTGGCTCGCTGGCAGCAAATGGGGACGGGAACGTCCATGTCGCCTGGCATGCAGGGGCCGATGAATCCACACGCCGGCTCTGGGTGGCGTCGTCGCCCGACAGCGGGCGTACCTTCTCGGCTGAGTCTCGAGCCAATCCGGTAGAAAGTGGTGCCTGCGGCTGTTGCGGCATGCGGGCCGCAGCAGGCAGTGAGATGTTCGTCCTCTTCCGTGGTGCCACGGGCGGGACCGAGCGAGGAATGCAGTTGCTGCGGGGTAATGGCGACCAATTCGAGCAGATCGCTCTGGATTCCTGGGAGTCCTCCATGTGCCCCATGAGTACAGCCGCGATCGAGCCGTCTTCAGACGGTGCGCTGCTTGCGTGGGAGAGAGAGGGGCAGATCTGGTGGGCCAAGGTGTCAGCGTCGGGGGTGTCCACGCCAAGGGCCGTGCCGGGCGATGGGGATGGCCGCAAACACCCCACTATCGCCATGGACGCTGCCGGTCAGCTGCTGATCGCGTGGGCCCAAGGCACCGCCTGGGCACAGGGCGGCGATCTGGTCTGGCTGTTGTTTGATCCTGCATTGCAGCTGATCGATACCGGCAGGATCACCACCGCGATCCCTCCCTGGAGTCGGGCCGCGGCCGTCGCCCGACCCGACTCAGGTTTCTATCTGATCTACTGAAGATTACCCGTCTACAACGTCTCCACCTCTTCGATCTGCAGCCCTGTCAGCCCGCGTCCGTGGGTGAGATCGCCGGTGATCTTCACGGGTGACCCGATGTGTTCCCGGAGTCCTTTCAGTGGGCTCTCGTGTTCACCGGGTAGCAGCAGATAGATCGTCTTCGATTCCTTTTCGAGGAAACCGAAGGGCATACCCTGGTCCGCACAGAAGAGGGCGCACTTCACGTGCTGCTCGCCACTGGCCGCATGCCGCAGGTAGCAGGTGATGTCGACGATCTCACCTTCCATCGTCACCTTGCCCGTCATGGGGTCCATCTGGGGTACGTGTTCTGCGTCCGAGTGCTGAGTCTCACTGGCCTCGGCATGGTCGCCGTGGCCCTCGTGTTGGCCATCGGCCTGCCAGCCGACGAGCAACAGTGCCATCGTGGCGCTCAGGGTGAGGAATAATCTCATGATGATTCACCTTCTGATTGAGTAGAATGGATCGTTGATTGATTGAACTCGTGGCGGTGCACCCAGCTCTGCCAGACGGCATAGATCACGGGGATCACCAGCAGGGTCAGAAGCGTTGATGATACGAGACCGCCGACCATGGGTGCGGCGATCCGCTGCATGACCTCCGATCCGGTGCCACTGCCCCACATAATGGGCAGCAGGCCAGCCATCGTCGCCGTCACCGTCATCACCTTGGGGCGCACTCGATCGACTGCACCCGCTGTCACGGCCGTGTAGAGATCCTCTTGCGTCAGCAACTCACCCGCCTCCTGACGTCGCCGCCGGATCTCGTCCCAGGCCTGATCCAGATACAACAGCATGATCACCCCCGTTTCAGCAGCCACACCAGCCAGGGCGATGAAACCGACCCCGACGGCGATGCTCATGTTGTAATCGAGCAGATCCATCAGCCAGATCCCACCGACCAGCGCGAAGGGCATGCTGAGCATGATGATGAGAGACTCGGTCACGGACCGGAAGTTGAGATACAGCAGCAGAAAAATGATGGCCAATGTGATCGGCACGACGAGCTTCAGTCGCTCCTCGGCCCGCTGCATGTATTCGTACTGCCCACTCCAGGTCAGACTGTAGCCCGGGGGCAATTCGATCTCGTGCGCAACCGCGGCGCGCGCTGCCTCCACATAGGTGCCGACGTCGATCCCACGGATGTCAACGTAGACCCAGGCATTTAGACGGGCATTCTCACTCTTGATCGCCGGTGGCCCCTTGCGAAGATGCAGGTCGGCCACCTGACCGATCGGGATCTGCACCCCTGAAGGCGTCGGGATCAGGACCCGCTCGAGAGCGGGAAGATTGTCTCGCAACTCACGTCCGTAGCGCAGATTCACCGGGTACCGTTCCCGACCCTCGATGGTGGACGTGATATTCATACCGCCGATGGCCGACATGATCACATCCTGCACGTCACCCACGGTCAGCCCATAACGGGCGATGGCCGAACGATCGATGTCGAAGTCGAGGTAGTTCCCACCAGCGACCCGCTCCGCATAGACACTCAGCGTACCGGTCTGTCGTCGAATCACCTCCTCGATCTGCTGACCGATCTGTTGCAGGACTTCGATATCCTCACCAGCGATCTTGATACCGACCGGTGTCTTGATACCCGTCGACAGCATGTCGATGCGCGTCTTGATCGGCATGGTCCAGGCGTTGGTCAACCCCGGGAATTTCACCGCCGCATCCAGCTCGTCGACGAGACGCTCCCGCGTCATGCCATCCCGCCACTGTGACTCCGGCTTCAGGGTGATCGTTGTCTCGATCATCGACAGAGGTG
>JABHDC010000197.1 GCA_018673255.1 Gemmatimonadota bacterium | reverse complement strand
TATCCAGAACGGCTTTCGTTGTGCCCGTGATGAGTAGTACGCATAGCTGATTGCCATGCTCAACTGAGGGCTGTGGCAGTGGAGCTGAACAACGGGGCTAACACAACATCGCGACGACCAACGTGCAACATAAAAGGGGACCCGAGTCAGTGACTCAGGTCCCCTTCAATATGGTAGCCCGTACGGGATTCGAACCCGTGTTACCGGCGTGAGAGGCCAGCGTCCTAGGCCTCTAGACGAACGGGCCACATGTTCTTCTCACAGGACTAAAACTGCCCCCCGTCGGAGCGACTGTCAATAGTGGATTGATTTCAGGGCGAGAAATCTCGGACTAGCCGGCGGCGACGCTCACAGATGCTTCCACTTTCGTCAGCTTCACAGCGCAGACCTTGTACTCCGGGCAGCCGGTGTATTCGTCGACGGCATCGCCGATGAGCAGGTTGGTGCGGGATTCGGGGAAGTGGAAGGTCATGAAGACGGTGCCCTTGTTGCTGGCCCGGGTGACTTCGGCGCGCACGCTCACTTTGCCGCGGCGACTCTCGATCTCGACCATGTCGCCTGTGTAGACGCCGATACGTTTGGCGTCACCGGGGTGGATCCGCAGGGTCTCTTCCTTGGCCTTGTGGAGTTTGACCAGGTCGGTGCGGCGGGTCATGGTGCCCACGTTGTAGTGAAACAGCTGGCGACCGGTGGTCAGCATCCACGGGTAGTCGTCGTCGGGCAGTTCGCCCGGTTCCTGCCAAGGGGTTGCGGTCAGCTGGGCCCGACCCCGCACGAATTCACCATCGCGATGGACGATTTCGGTGCCTGGATCGTCAGCATCGACGCAGGGCCACTGCAGGAAGCCCTCCTCCTCCAGCCGTTCGTAGCTCACGCCACGCCAGGCGGGGCTCAAGCCGGCCAGTTCGACCATCACTCTTGAAGCATCGACATGGCCTTCTGCGTCGGCAAAGCCCAGGTCGGCGCCCATGCGGCGGGCGATCTCGTGCGTGATCTCACCGTCGATCCGTGTGCCTTCCAGGGGTGACATGGCAGCTCGCACGCGCTGGATGCGGCGATCGGAGTTCACGAAGGTGCCGTTCTTCTCCAGGAAGGTCGTGCCCGGCAGCACCACATCGGCCAGTTCGGCGGTGGGATTCATGAAGATCTCCTGCACCACCAGGAAATCGAGTTTCTCCAGGGCACCTACAACATGCGTCGTATCCGGATCGGACTGCGCCACATCCTCGGCGAGGATATACATCGCCTTGAGGGTGCCGGCGTGGGCGGCATCAAACATGTCGGGGATGCGCAAGCCCACGTTGTCGGGTGGTTCGATGCCCCAGGCGGTGGCGTGTTCGGCACGTGCGGCGGCGTCGGTCACCGGTCGGTAATCGGAGAAGACATTCGGCAAGGCACCCACGTCAGAGGCGCCCTGCACGTTGTTCTGACCGCGGATCGGACAGGTGCCGGTGCCGGGGCGGCCGATGTTGCCGGTCATGACGGACATGTTGATGAGACCGAAGACGGCATTGGAGCCGTGACCGGCTTCGGTGACACCCAATCCCCAGAGGATCTGACAGGCGGTGCCGGCGGCGTAGACGTGCGCCGCGTCGTGGATCAGTTGGGCGTCCACGTGGGCGATCTCGGCGGCCCACTCGGGCGTGCAGTCGGCGACGGTCGTCTTCACATCTTCGAGACCTTCAGCACAACGCTCGACGAAGTCGGCATCGATGTGACCTTCAGCCAGCAGCAGGTGCTGAATGGCGTTGATGACGGCCACATTCGACCCGGGGCGCAGGGGGATGTGTACATCTGCCAGGCGCGCCAGTTCTGTGTTGCGGGGGTCGAGCACGATGAGTTTGGCGCCACCGAGGACGGCCTGTTTGATCCGCGCGCCGAAGACGGGATGCGCTTCGGTGGGGTTGGCGCCGACGATCATCAGCACATCCGACTGAAAGACTTCCTGGAAGCTGTTGGTACCGGCGCCGGTGCCCAGGGCCTGGCCCAGGGCGTAGGCCGACGGCGAGTGACAGACGCGGGAGCAGTTGTCGATGGAGTTGGTACGCAGGCCGACGCGCGCCAGCTTCTGCATCAGGTAGTTCTCTTCATTCGTGCAGCGCGACGAACTGATGACGGCCGTCGCATCGGGACCGTGCTCGCGCGCGATGCCGCCGAGTTTCTCGGCCACCAGATCGAGTGCTTCGTCCCAGCTGGCCTCGCGGAACGTGCCATTCTCTTTGATCAAGGGTGTGCGCAGGCGATCATCGGCGTGGGCGAACTGGTGCGCGAAGCGGCCCTTCACACAGGTGTGACCGAGGTTTGCTGAGCCCTCCTTGGACGGCGTGATGCGGATGGTCTGGCCGTCCTTCACGTGCACGTCGAGGGTGCAGCCGACGCCGCAGTAGGAGCAGGTGGTCTGTACGACGTCATCGGGCAGGCCGTGCTGTCGCGTGCCGGGCTCCTCGAGGGCAGCCACGGGACACTCGAAGGCGCACTGGCCGCAACTGACGCAATCGGCCTCTTCGAAACCGGTGTCATTGCCGGCGATGACGCGGGTGTCGTAGCCACGACCGGCCATCTGCAGGACGAAGGATCCCTGTACCTCGTCACAGGCTCGCACGCAGCGAGCGCAGCCGATGCACTTGTCCATCTCGAGCTTGATGAAAGGGTGTGAGTCGTCACGCGGCGGATTGTGGGTGCGTGGCTTCTCATAACGCGGTGTGCGCAGACCCACCTGCTGCGCCAGAGACTGCAATTCGCAGCGGCCATTGGCGGTGCAGTCGAGACACTCCAGCGGGTGATCGGAGACGATGAGCTCGGTGATGTTCCGTCGAAGTCGCGTCAGCAGGGGCGATGTCGTTGAGTAGGCACCGCCCTCGCGGACGGGCGTATGACAGGAGGCGACGGGTTTGCCACCCTCCTGTTCGACCAGGCAGGTGCGACAGGCGCCGTAGGGTTTCATGCGGTCGGAGTAGCACAGGGTCGGCACCGACTTACCCAGGGCCTTGATGGCGTCGAGGATGGTTGCGCCCGGCGCAACATCGACGGGGATGCCATCAACGGTGGCATGCATGGTCTCGATCGTCATCGTGTCCCTGTCTGGTCGTCGCCGGCTGGCGGGGTTCGTCGGTAGCGGTCGAGTTCCTCGGGGAAGTGCTGGATCAGGCTCTCGATCGGCGCCGGGGTCATGCCGCCCATGGCGCACAGGGAGCCAAACTTCATCGTCTCACAGAGTTCACCGAGCAGATTCAGGCGGTCGTCGGTGACGCCCGTCTCGATCATCTGGTCGAAGAGTTCCGTGCCGCGCACGGCGCCGATGCGGCAGGGGAAACACTTGCCACAGCTTTCGACGGCGCAGAAGTGCATGAGACCGCGCCCGATCTTCACCAGGTCGTCTTCCTGAGAATAGACGACGATGCCACCGTGTCCGAGGATGGCACCCTGAGCGGCCATGGCCTCGAAGTCCAGCGGCGTGTCGAGATGCGACTCGGCGAGCAGGCCCCCGAGTGGGCCGCCGACCTGGACGGCCTTGAAGGACTGTCCGGCGGCCATGCCACCGGCCAGGTCGAAGATGACCTGACGAAGGGTCATGCCCAGCTCGATTTCGTAGACACCGGGGCGGGCGACGCGGTGATTCAGGCTGACCGCTTTCGTGCCGCGTGACCTCTCGTGTCCGAAGGTGGCGTATGCCTCGCCGCCGTGCTCGATGATCCAGGGCAGGGTGTGGATCGTTTCCACATTGTTCACCGCCGTCGGGCAGCGCCACAGGCCTTCCTGGGCGGGGAAGGGCGGACGCACGCTCACCAGGGCCGGCACACCTTCGAGGGATCGCAGCAGTGAGGTCTCTTCACCGCAGATGTAGGCTCCCTGTCCACGCACGACGGTGAGTTCGCACTGGAAGTCACTGCCGAAGAGTGGCGCGCCGAGCAGTCCGGCGTCACGCGCTTCAGTTACGGCCGCTTCGAGGATGCGGCGGGCGCGCGGGTATTCATAACGAGCGTAGATGATGGCGGCCTGGGCACCGGTGGCGTAGGCGGCCAGCAGGATGCCCTCGATCTGCGAGTGTGGATCGGTCTCAATCAGCTCCTTGTCGATGTAGGAGCCGGCATCGCCCTCGTCGAAGTTGACGACGACGAAGCGGCGGCCCGATCCATCCGGTGCTTCACTGTCTGAGACGGTCTGCAGTTTGATCCCTGTGGGGAAGCCGGCGCCACCGCGACCACGCAACTGGCTGGTCTTGATCTGGTCGATCACATCCTGGGGCTGCAGCGTCGTGACAGTCTTCTCGAGGGTAGCGTAGATGCCGTGTGATCGGGCGGCGTCAATGCCGGTGACATCGGTCCCGGCGTGGCGCAGGACGACGCAGGGGGCATCCGCGTCGGGACGATAGACTTCGTTGACTGGTTCGGTAAGGCTGTGTGGTGTGCCACTGCGTGCCCAGGAGAGGGCGGCGGCGGCATCTTCAGGTGCGGCCAGTGATACGGGCTGCTCATCGAGCAGCGCATTGGGGCCGGTGCCGCAATACCCGAGGCAGGCAACATGCTCAAGGCGGACACCATCGGCGGAGACATCTCCCACGGCGACGCTCAGTTCATCCGAGCAGCGCTCGATCAGACTGTCGCAACCGGCGGCGCGGCAGGCCTCGCCATTGCAGACTTTGATCGTGCATCGGGCCTGCGTGGACTGTGACAATTCATCATAAAACTCAGCCGTGGCGCGCACGTGTGCCGGGGGCAGATTGTGCTGCTGTGCCAGTGAGAGGATGTGCTCATCACTGATATGCCCATGTTCGGCACGTAATCGGGCCAGGGCATCGTAGACCGTCTGGCCCTCACCGAGGAACTTATTCTGCAGGGCGATCAAGTTCCGGGACATAGACCTGGCCAAGTGGAGTTGAGTGGCTGAAATTGCGCTTCACTACAATACCCGCTAGCCCGTAGAGCCACAACACGTGAGTCGCTGTGAATGACAGGCACGTGATGTGGACTATCTTTGTCCCCCAGATGATCTGGCAACACACTCCATACAACCTGCCCCTGGCCGTCGCCTCAGCGATCTCACTGGCGCTGACGATCTATATCTGGCAGCGACGCTCTCTGCCCGGGGCATTCTGGTTGTTCGTCGTCATGTGCGGCGTCGATATCTGGGCGGTGAGCTACTCGCTGCAGATGGCCAGTGCTGCCCCCCTGTATAAGGGTGTGTGGAATGCACTGGTTTACTTCGGCATCCTGATCGTGCCCACGGGCTGGCTGGCTTTTTCGCTCGACTACACGGGACGGGGTGAGTGGTTTCTGCGCCGCGCCGGCTGGTTCGCCATCGTGCCTCTGGTGACGCTACTGATCCTGTGGACTAATTCCTACCACCACATGTTCTGGTCGGACACTCAGGTCATTCCCCTGGATGGCTACGTCGTTCTGAACCGGATCCGGGCCATCGGGTTCTGGGTTCACGCCATCTACTCCTACGCTCTGCTGCTGATCGGCAACGTTCTACTCTTGAGGGGATTGCTGGAATCACCAAGCACCTATCGGACGCAGTTTGTCGTTGTGCTGGTGGGTAGTCTGGCTCCCTGGGCGGCGAATGCGCTGACGATCTTCCAGTTCACTCCCTACCAGCACCTCGATCTCACGCCTTTTGCCTTCTGTATCACCGGGCTGTCGCTGGGGTGGGGATTGTATCGATTCCGATTGCTCGATCTTCGGCCCCTGGCCATAGATCTGGCCGTGGAACGCATGCGGGACGGCCTGCTGGTTCTCGATGATCAAGCCACCCTGGTGGAGCTGAATTCTGCCGCCCGTTCGATGCTGCGCAGCATGCAGGTGGTTGAGCCCATCGGCCTGCCGGTGGTGGAACTGCTGCCGGGTCTGGCGAATCTTCTGGAGCAGCCGGGGCTTGGTGAGGTGGAATCGATGATCGCCGTCGATATCTACGGTGCGCCACGTTCCTATGAAGCACAACGGATCTCCATGCAGCCCCAGGGGGCCGGTTGGCTGATCGTCCTCCACGACATTACGGCCCGGCAGCGGACGGAGAATCGTCTGCGGCAGTTGATGGAGAAGGCGGACGCGGCCAACAAGGCGAAAAGTCACTTTCTGGCTCACATGAATCATGAGCTGCGCAATCCGCTCACCAGCCTCATGGGGCACGCAGAAATGCTGCAGATGCAGCTGGATGGCCATCTCAACAAAGACCAGCTGGCGTCGGTGGGCCACGTCCTTCACAGCAGTGAACTGCTGCTGGCGATGATCAACGAATCCCTCGACATGTCCCGTATTGAAGCAGGACGCGTCACCTTCTATCCTGAGTCATTCGCCGTCGGTGCCCTGGTGGAGGAGTTGGCCGATCACGTGCGCCCCCTCGTCGAACGCAATGGCAGTCAGCTGCGACTCGATCTGAGCGACGGGGGAGGAGAGATCCATACGGATCGCGTGAAGACACGACAATGCCTGCTTAACCTCCTCACCAATGCCGCTAAATTCACGACGGATGGTGAGGTGGCACTGGCGGCCAGATACTGTACCGAGGGTAATGGCGAGGCCACCTGGCAGTTCGACGTGAGTGACACGGGGATCGGTATTCCATCAGACCGTCACGAAGTGATCTTCGAGTCCTTCTCACAGGCTTCAGATGAAACGGCCAGCCGGCATGGTGGCACTGGATTGGGGTTGACGATCTCTCGGAGTTTCGCCCGCATGATGGGCGGTGATATCAAGATGGAGAGTACACCCGGTGAAGGCTCCAGGTTTTCACTGCATTTGCCGGCGAGGATGCCGTCGGCGCCAGACGCCTGAGATGCCACTGCCGGCTTGCTGTGGCCGCGAACACCCACTACCATGGCGCCGGTTGAGGGCGAGGAGACGAATGACACAATGATCATCGAATGGAATCAGCACATCTTCCACCCAGATTCTGAGCTCTATCCATTTCATGAAAGCGCCGCCTATCAGCCGAGGATCGCCACCGAGCCGGCCGATCCACTGCAGGCATACATGGAACGCATGGCTGCAGAAGGCATCGATCGCGCCGTGCTCGTACATCCGGAGCCCTACGGCGACGATCACCGTCTCATCCTCGATTGCCTGGAGCGTGAGCCGGAGTGCTTCCTCGGCACGACCCTGCTGTATCCGAAGGATCCCGAAGCGCCGAAGAAGCTGGCGGATCTGGTCTCGCGTCAGCCGAAGCTGATCTCGACTCGATTCCACGCGCATCGAGGCAAGGAACAGTATCTGGACAGCTTTGCCGATGCCAATGTGCGAGCGCTGTGGCGGAAGGCTGTGGATCTGGGTCTCATCATCGAATTACACATCGGGCCTGACTATGGTGAGCAGGTGGGTCAGGTCATGCGCGATATTCCCGACTCCGTCGTCGTCATCGATCATCTGGCCGAGCCGCACATGGGTGATGCTGTAGAGTTCTCACAGATACTCGAGTTGGCCCACTTCGACAATGTGTACATGAAGTTGTCGGGTCTGAATCACTTCGCCACCGACGCACCTCTCTATGAGAGTGCCTTGCCCTTCACGCGTCGTGTCATCGACGCCTTCGGCCCCGAGCGCATGGTGTGGGGGTCGGGTACACCGGGCATCGTCGATGCTCACCTGGGGGCGTTCTCGGTGGCGGACCGTGGCCGCATCAAGGGTGGTAATCTGGCCCGGATGCTCGGTTGGCGAGACGACGGGAATCGCGCATGACACAGTCGTTGTCATTGCTGGCCGCACGTCTGCGCGACATCTACCGCGCCCCGCAGAGCGTCTATGCGGCGGTCCGTGAGAATGGCGGCGAGTGGTATGACTGGGTGGTTCCCACGCTGCTGGCCGCCGCCTTCTGGGCGTCGTACAACTGGGGGTTGATCGGGGATCCGCAAGATCTGACCAACTGGGACACCCTCTCTGAAGAAGAGCGACAGCAGGCGAGTGATGCGCTGGTCCTGTGGCGCTCCCACGTATGGTTCTCCCTGCCGCTGACCAATTCCTTTGCCAGTCTGTCCGCCGGCGCATTGGTTCTGGTGCCACTGGTTCGCTGGATCCTGCGGCGCGAGGTGACCCTGCGTCAGATGCTGGCGGTCAAAGGCTACGCCGCAATGCTGACGATCCCACGCTGGTTGCTGCTGGCCGTCTTCCACCGATTGGGCGCGGAGAATGTCGCTTTTGGTCCAGCGGCCTTTCTGAATCCTGCGGATCGCGAAGATGTGGTGGGGCAGATCCTGGTGGGCCTCGACTTCTTCGATCTGTGGCAGGCTGTGGTGATGGGCGTGGGGCTGGCCGTGATGTCTGGCCGGTCACCTCGAGCCGGCATCGCCATGTCCATCGTCCTGTGGCTGCTCTGGATCATCCTCGGATCGATGACGAGCGCTCTACCGACAGCACCGCCCGTGTAAAGGTTCCACTACAGACGCTATCGAGATCCAAGACTGACACCTGCTCTCGTCCGGAACGACCCCATGAAGAGACTGATCCTCATCTGCTGGCTGGTGTTGCTGGCCCTGAGCGTGCACGCCCAATCGGAGACGCCGCGCCCCGTCGTTGAGATCGGCGTCGTTCTCGATGGCCCCCAACCGCTTCAGGAGGGGATCCGCGAGCAATTGCTCCAAGAGCTGGCGGTTCTGACGGCCAGGGAATTCGACGTCCGCTTCCCGGAAGATCGCGAGATCATCGGCGACGGCACGGTGGCTGCAGCGCGTCGAGGGCTCAATGCATTGTACCGGGATCGGGCCGTCCACATCGTCATCGCCGGCGGACCGATCGCCAGTCAGGCTGTGCTGGTGCAGGCGCGGCAGGGCGATGGTCTGAGCAAGCCGACGATTGCGCCCATTGTCCTTGATGTGGGTCTGCAGGACGCGCCCCTGCACCAGGGCGCCAGCGGCATTCACAATCTGTCCTACATCGTCTTTCCCTCTGATGTGCGGTCGGATGTCCAGGTCTTTCGCCAGGTGGTGGAGTTTGAGCGACTGGGAGTCGTGGTTGACTCGCGCATTCATGACGCCCTGCCCGAACTGAGCGAGAAGATCCTGGCCACGATCCGGGAACTGGGTGTCCAGGCCGTGATCGTGCCGGCCACGGCGGACGTGGACGCACTGCTGAATCGCATGACCGGTGTGGACGCCGTGTATTTCGCTCATCTGCTGCCCTTGCCCTCCGACGAGGTGCGAGTCCTGGCAGAGGGACTCATCGACCGTGGCCTGCCCAGTTTTGCCAACCACGCCCAGCAGGTGGAGCAGGGCATGCTGGTGAGTCTCAGGTCGATGGACGACCGCCGCCGCCTACTGCGTCGTGTTGCACTCAACATCCAGAGCATGTTGCTGGGCGAACCTGCGGCGAAGCTGCCCGTCGTCCTGCAGCGAACGGATCGTCTGACCCTCAACGACGCCACGGTCCGGAGACTGAATCTGTCACCGAGCTGGTCGGTTATGACCGAAGCGGTTCTCGTCAACCAGGCTGAGGTGGCCGTCGATCGGAGCTTAAGTCTGACATCGACCATTCGTGAGGCCGTCGACCGGAGTCGAGATCTGGTGGCGCAGCAGCGCAGTGTAGATGCTGGGCGTGCAGCCGTTGCGCAGGCGAGGGCCCGGTTGTTGCCCCAGGTGGAGGCGGCGGCTACTGCGGTTGTGCTCGACGATGCGCTGGGTTCACCCCAGCAGGCCGAACGCCAGACGGATGCGTCGTTGCAGCTGACACAGGTGATCTATTCGGATGAAGCCCGGGCCGGCTGGCAGGCAGAAGCTCAGCTGCAGCGAGGTCGCGAGTCGGCGCTGGCGAAACTGCGCCTGGATGTCATTCAGGCGGCGGCCTCGGCCTATCTCAATCTCCTGCGAGCGCAGACTCTGGAGCGGGTACAGAAGGAGAATCTGGATCTGACCCGATCCAATCTGGAACTGGCGCGGGTGCGACAGCAGATCGGCATCTCAGGACCGGCGGAAGTACACCGCTGGGAGAGTCAGATCGCTACAGCGCGCAAGGCGGTCATCGATGCCAATGCCCGGCGCAATGTCGCCCAGATCGAGGTGAATCGGGTCCTGGATCAACCCCTCGAATCGGATTTCGGCACCATGGAAGCGGGGTTGTTCGATGACGGGCTGGCGACACACGATCCGCGGTTCACCCGGTTCATCGCCAACAAGCGAAACTTTCGTGCCTTCCGTGACTTCATGACCGAGGATGGCCTGTCGACGGCGCCGGAACTGGTCGAGATCGATGCGGCCATCGCGGCGCGTCGGCGATTGCTGACCGCCGCTGGTCGTGCCCACTGGCTGCCGACACTGGCCCTGCAGGGCGATCTGACCCGCAATGTCTCGCGAGATGGTGTGGGGGCAGAGTTCGATCCGGCGGGAGGCGAGTCGACGTGGAGCGTAGGCCTCAGGGCCAGTCTGCCCCTGTTCAGTGGCGGCGGGAAGTTTGCCGCACAGGCACGGGCTCGACACGAAGTGCGCCAGCTCGAGGAACAGCGGGCGGGGCTTGCCCAACGGCTCGGTGCCCGCATCCGAGCGGCCCTGCACGCCGCTGGTGCCTCGTACGCCGGCATCAGTCTGTCCGAGGACGCCGCCGTGGCGTCGGCGCGCAATCTCGAACTTGTCGAAGACGCCTATGGCCGGGGGGTGCTGTCGATTCTCGATCTGCTCGATGCCCAGAATGCGGCTATCGTGGCAGAGCAAACGGCGGCCAATGCCGTCTACGATTTTCTCCTCGATCAGATGGAGGTCGAGCGGTCGATCGGCAAGAGCTACCTGTACGCGCCGGATGAGGACCGTGAAGTGTGGTTCCAGCGCGCGACTCACTATCTCGAACAGGCGCACACCCGTGTTGCCGATCCTGAAGGAGAAACGCGATGACCCGTCATGCCCGGTTTGGCTGGATGTTGCTGGCGGTGACCCTGCTGGCCTGCGCCGATGATCCGCCGCCGCCGGAACCGATCATCCGACCCGTACGCAGCCAGGAGGTCTTCGTGACCGGTGCGGCTCGTGTGCGGTCCTTCACCGGGACGGCCCGCGCCTCGAAGGAATCGCAGCTGAGCTTCAAGGTGGCCGGTACGGTTGCCAGGGTCAGCGTGGCCGTGGGGGATCTGGTCAGTGCCGGCGCCCACCTCGCCTCTCTGGATGACGGTGACTTCCGCCTGCAGATGCAGGAGGCCGAGGCACAGCTGGCCAGCACCGAGGCACAAGCCCGCAATGCGGACGCCAACTACGCCCGGGTGCGAGCCCTGTACGAGAATCGCAATGCCTCGCTCAACGATCTGGATGCGGCCCGGGCTGCCTCTGAGTCGGCCCGCGAGTCGGTGAACTCCATTCAGAAGCGACTCGAGCTGGCCCGCATGCAGCTGGGCTACACCCAGCTGTCGGCACCCTATGCCGGCTCGATCTCGCAGGTCCGCGTCGAGACCAATGAGAATGTGCAACCGGGCCAGGCCGTGGCCGTGCTGATGGCAGGATCGCAGCTCGAGGTTGAAGTCGGTGTGCCCGAGGTCCTGATCGCGCAGGTGCGTGAAGGGGACGAGGTGACCGTTCGTTTTGAGGCACTGGCCGACCGCTCTCAGCTGGCACGGGTGACGGAGATCGGTGTTGGATCAATGGGCATGGCGACCAGCTTTCCCGTGACGGTCCTGCTGGATCACGTCGATCCCGATTGCCGACCGGGCATGACGGCAGAGGTCGATTTCCAATTCGAGTCCGTCAGTTCGCGTGAACGGTTGCTCGTACCGGCCGTAGCCGTGGGCGAGGATCGACAGGGACGCTACGTCTGGGTGGTGCGGCCGGCGGCGGATGGATTGGTCACGGTGCATCGCACACCGGTGACCGTCGGAGAGCTGGGCCCCGAGGGCCTGGAGATTCTCGAAGGACTCAGCGATGGCGACCGGGTCGTGACTGCCGGTGTCTCCCGTGTGATCGACGGCCAGACCGTCCGATTGCTCTGACGGGGCCCTCGAACGATGAATCTCACACGCACCGCCATCATCAACAATCGCGTCACTCTCGTGGCGCTCCTCGTCGTGGCGTTCTCCGGCTACACTGCCTACCAGGGCATGTCGCGGGCCGAGGATCCCGGCTTCAAGATCCGCACGGCGACGGTCATTACCTATTTCCCGGGGGCCAGCCCCGAGCGGGTCGAGCAGTTGGTGACGGACAAGCTGGAGAAGGCGATCCAGGAGATCCCCGAACTCGATTTCCTCAACAGCACCTCGCGATCCGGTGTGTCCCTCGTCTACGTGAACATCCGCGAGAGCGAGATGGACATGCGGCCCATCTGGGACGACATGCGGCGCAAGGTGGAGCGCGCACGCTACGAACTGCCGGATGAGGTGATCGGCCCGATCGTCAATGACGAATTCGGCGATGTCTTTGGCACCATCATCCTGCTCACGGGCGAGGGATTCAGTTACGCCGAGTTGAAGGATGTAGCGGACCAGGTGCGCAACGAACTGCTGCTGATTCCGGAGACGGCGAAGGTCGAGATTCAGGGGGCGCAGGAAGAGCGCGTCTTCATCGAATACAGCAACACGCGCCTCGCCGAGGCTGGACTCTCCGTCTATCAGCTCATGCAGATCCTGCAGAGCCGCAACATCGTCCTGCCCGGTGGGGTGATCGATACGGGCGACGAACGCATCGCGCTGGAACCGTCGGGGAATTTCGCGTCCGTCGACGAATTGCGACGCACCGTGATCGATGTGCCCGGTCGCAGCGAACTGATCTACCTCGAGGATGTGGTAAGCGTCGAACGGGGCTACGTCGATCCGGCCGAGATCCTCGTGCGCGGCAATGGTCAGCGTGGTCTCTCGCTGGCGATCTCCCTGCGCGAGGGGGGCAATCTCATCGATCTGGGTGATCAGGTGAAGCAGCGTGTGGCGCAACTGGAGGCACGTTATCCAATCGGGATCGAGTTCGATTTCGTCTCTTTTCAGCCCGATATCGTGCAGAAGAAAGTCGACGATTTCGTAAGCAATCTGCTGCAGGCGATGGCGATCGTCATGCTCGTCATGCTTCTCACTCTGGGGTTGCGCACGGGCATCATCGTCTCCTCACTGATCCCGATGACGATGATATCGGCCCTGTGGATGATGTCACTGTTCGGCATCGGCCTGGATCAGATGTCGTTGTCGGCGTTGATCATCTCTCTCGGATTGCTTGTCGACAATGCGATCGTCATGTCAGAGTCGATCCTGGTCGGCATGCAGCGTGGTGACTCGGCCCTGGATGCGGCTGTCGATTCCGCGTCGGAACTGAAGATTCCGCTGCTGACTGCATCGCTGACGACGATCGCTGCCTTTCTCCCGATCTATCTGGCCGAGTCGACGACAGGCGAATACGTGGCACCCCTGTTTTACGTGGTGACCATCTCGCTGTTGTGCTCCTGGGTATTGTCGTTGACGATGACTCCGCTCATGTGTGTTCAATTCATGCGGGTGAAGCCCAGGGGCGCGGCCAATGAAGAGGAGTATGGCGGCCAGATCTACCGCTTCTATCGCAGTTCCCTCGGGTCTGCCACACGGCACCCGTGGCGATCTCTGGGGATCGTCGTGCTCGCCTTTGTCGGTGGCATGCAGCTGTTCGGCCTTG
>JABHDC010000196.1 GCA_018673255.1 Gemmatimonadota bacterium | reverse complement strand
TCGCCGTGGCCAGCCCGCATCAGCCCATGATCGAAGACGATCCGTCCCAGCACGCCGGCCACCGGCAGGCGAAATACATCACATGCTGCTTGCCAGACACACACCAGACTCACGATCATGCCGCTTGTCTTTACTATCCGCCGGCAGGATCCGGACACGCTGAGATTCAGCCGGACACCGAAACCGGCGGTGGCGGCGCAGGTCTCCCCATGAAACTGCAGACGAGTGCCCGGGCCGGCTGGCTCTTCGTGCTGCCCGCGCTCCTGTTCTACCTGACCTTTCTGATCGTGCCCTACGCGCTGGCCTTCGGTGTGAGTTTCACCAAGTGGCGGGGCGTCTCCATGCACCTTGAATGGGTCGGGCTGGGCAACTTCCAGCGCATGTTCGCCGACCCCTTCTTCTGGAAGTCTCTCTACAACACGGCCTTCTTCACGGCCTTGACCGGCCTCATTGTGCCTGTCATGGCGCTGTATTTCGCCGTCGCCGTGACACGAAAACTTGTCGCCGGTGCCCGTGTCTTCCGCATCACCTTTTTCTTTCCGAACCTGATCTCCCAGGTCGCCATCGCCGTCTTGTGGTGGTTTGCCCTGAATCCTGAATTCGGCATCCTCTCCAACTTCCTGCGTCTCTTCGGCCTGAGCGATCTGCCCTCCTGGTTGGGCGATCCTCACTGGGCCCGCTACTGTGTCGTCGCCGTAAAGGTGTGGGCCGCCGTCGGCTTCTACATGGTCCTGTATATCTCCGCCATCGAAGGCATACCCGACGATTACTACCACGCGGCGAAGATGGATGGCGCCGGCGAATGGCAGTGCTTCCGCCACGTGACCTTTCCCCTGCTGTCGGAGATGATGAAGGTGACGGGTGTCTTCCTCCTGCTCAACGGTTTCGGCACCTTCGATCTGGTGCGCATCATGACGGACGGTGGGCCGGATCGCGCCACGGAGACCCTGGCGACCTACATCTATGAGACCGCCTTTGAGCTGGGGAAATACGGTTATGCCACGACGATTGCCATGAGTCTCTTCTTCATCACCTTCAGCCTCGCCCTGCTGTCTCTCTGGCTGCAGCGTCGCGATGCGGTGGAGTACTGAGATGGGCAATCTCGTCAGCCACATCCTCTCACGGCTGGGTCAGAACGGGCGCAAGATCGTGACGCAGGTCATCTTCCTCGTCTACGGCGTCATCGTCGTGTTCCCCATGGTCTGGCTGCTGTATACAGCCTTCAAGCCAACCAGTGAGTTGTTCGCCAGCGCCTGGTCCTTACCGGTGGTATGGAAGTTCGACAACTTCGTTGAAGCCTGGACCGAAGCGCGCATCGGCGACTTCTTCTGGAATTCTCTCTTCGTCACCATTTCCACCTTGCTGCTGCAGTTGTTCCTCGGCTCCATGGCCAGCTACTCCCTGGCAAAGTACAAGTTCCGAGGTCAGGGCCTGCTCTACTACGGCTTCCTGGCAGGGATGATGTTCCCCATCTTCCTCGGCATCGTGCCCCTGTTCTTCCTGGTGAAGAGCCTCGGACTCCTCGACAGCCATCTGGGGCTCATCGTCGTGTATGCCGCCTTCGGCATCCCCTTCACCATCTTCGTCCTCACCGCGTTCTTCCGGACGATTCCGACGGAGATCATGGAAGCGGGTGTGATGGACGGCTGCGGCCACTTCGCCCTGTACTGGCGCATCATGCTGCCCCTGGCCAAACCCGGCCTGACGACGGTCGGCATCTTCACCTTCATCTCCATCTGGAACGAATACATCCTCGCCCTCGTGCTGCTCTCCTCCTCCCACCTGCGCACGATGCCTCTCGGCATTGCCGTGCTGCAGCTGGTGCAATTCTACGAGGTCGACTTCGGCGCCCTCTTCGCCGGCCTCGTCATCGTCATGTTGCCGACCCTGCTGTGCTACATCATCCTGCAGGAGCAGATCACCAAAGGCATGACCGTCGGCGCGGTGAAGGGATGATGGGTGGCGGGGTAGCGATCGCGGCGCGGCGGGGTGTAGTGGGGGTCGGATCGTCGGTGAAGGGCTGAGGAGATGGGTGAAACCGAGGTCCTGGCTCTGCTGGATGATCTCGGCGTCGACTACCAGCGCGTCGAACATCGAGCCGTTTTCACCTTTGAAGAGGCTGAAGAACACGTCCCTCGCCTGGAGGGTGTTCACACCAAGAACCTCTTCCTTCGCGACGGCAAAGGCCGTCGGCATTTCCTCGTCGTCGTCTCTTCTGACGCGCGGGTCGATCTGCAGGCCCTGGCCGCCGCCCTCGACGTGCGCAAACTCGGCATGGCCTCCGAGGCCCGTCTGCTCAAACATCTGGGTGTGACACCCGGTGCCGTCACCCTGCTTGGCGTCGTCAATGCAGCGGCCGGTGCGGTTGAGGTCGTCATCGACAAGGGCGTACTGGCTGCCGGCCAGCCGCTGCACTGCCATCCATTGGTGAACACGTCCACCCTCGCGATTCCGTGGGAGGGCCTGCAGAGGCTCTTCGACAAGATCGGCCAGGCCTTCACGACACTGGACGTGCCGGGCCGGGCCGACGTCATCTGCACCCAATCGTGAGCGACCGGCATCCAAGAGAATGAACAGATGACACACCTGGGTCGCGGCGGAACTGTCATCAACCCGTGGCCCTGCATGCCAACCGTGACCCTGCCCGCCATCTGGAGATTCGACGGATGAAGATCCTTCTGGCAACCGTGGCTGTTCTGTCCGTCAGCACCTTCTCGGTTGCCCCCCTCGCGGCCCAGTATCGTCCAGAACTGCCCGATCCCATTCCCGTCGATGGCTTCCAGCAACTGTTGCCACACGGGGGTATCCCTGCCCTGGTGGATCCAGTTTTTGTCAGCGCTGACAAGGCGAAGATTCCCGATACAGCCTGGGTCCTGGGTTTTGCTGTCGGCGACCATGCTTTCGCTTACGATCTGAACCTGCTCAACAACCACGAGATCGCCAATCACACGGCTGGAGAGCTGCCTGTCGCAGCGGTCTGGTGACCCCTGGCTAATACGGCTGTCGTGTACAGCCGAGTGATTGAAGAGGAAGTTGTCACATTTGAGGCCAGCGGGGGTCTGCTGAATGCCGGTCTGGTCATGCTGGATCAGGAAACGAAGTCGTACTGGTCGATCATGACCGAGGATGCCATCTGGGGGAAGCACAAGGGCCAGCGACTGCAGGTTCTGCCGGGCTCACAGAAGATAACCTTCGGCCAATGGCGAGATCTGCACCCGGAAACGCAGGTGCTGTCAGCGGGTGGTACCGAACACGCAGAGGTGAATCCCTACGACCGGTATTTCTCGTCGCCCGGTGGTTTCCGCGGCCTCACCGCCAGTGATCGACGGTTGCCGGACAAGGCTCTGCTGTATGGGCTGCATGTAGATGACACACCGTGGGTGATTGCTCACGCCAACTTCGATAGTGGTGCCGTCGCCACCGTTGGTGGTCGGCAGCTGTTTCTGTATCGACTGGACGAGGATTCACCCTTCCAGGGCACCGCTGCCCTGTGGCTGGCCGAGGGGGATCAGATCCTCAAGGGAGAGGATGGCGGTTGGGCCCTGGAGCGCGGCGGAGATGCACACCCCTTCGATCCTTCGACCCGTTCCTTCCCGACCTCCCTCGACCTGGAGGCAGCGACAGGTTTCGACACGTACTGGTATATCTGGAGTCTGACGAATCCGGCGACGCAGATCGCCGACGTGGGTCAGTGACACGCACTCAGGGGCGTTCCCCGTGACCCGTTGACCGTCGCCATCCAGTGACCTTGTGTGTGTGGGTCGTTTGATCTGCTCCGGACTCAACAGTCGGATAAGGCGTGGTTCCGCGCCCTTCTACCACAGGGTACCCACTTGAGCGACCGACATTACCTGATCCTGAGAGAAAAGCTCGAGGCCCTGCTCACCGAGGGTCAGCAGTTCGGTCGCCGCGCCGCCGAATGGGAGAAAGTGGAGACCTACTGGCACCTCGGGGACGAATTGTTGGGCTTTCTCGACACCCAGGGAGGCTCAACCTACGGCAAGAATACCGTCTCTAACCTAAGTAAAGACTTACACTTAAGCGAACCAACCCTGTACGAGATCCTGCGCTTCCGCCGGCGATTCTCAATACTGCGGGCGCGCATAAATTTGGGGTGGTCCCACTATCGGGCTCTGTTGGCCCTGCCCGAAGACAAGGCCCGCGAATACGAGGAACTCGCCGATTCGCAGGGCTGGACCACGCGCCAACTCAAACAGGCCATCGAAGCCGGCGAAGGCTCCGGGGCCATCATGCCCGAACAACCCGCGTCACATCCCCTTCGAGCTTACTTCGGCGAGCCCTTCACCTATCGCGTCATCGAAGATGCCCTCGACCCCGACGGGCCGCCGGCCATCGACCTCGGCTTTCACTGCGCCTGGAATCCGGGTCGGGGCCTACCTGGCTTTGAGGCGGCGAGACCGGGCCATTCCGTCACCATCGATCCCGTACACGCCACGGCCACGATACGCACCGACAAACCCCGCCTGTGGACCTATGTAGCCCAGGTGCGGCGCATCATCGACGGCGACACCCTCGACATCGTCGTCAATCTCGGGTTGGGTCATTTCACCAGCACCCGCCTGCGCCTGCGTGGCATCGACACCCCCGAGCTCTACACCGAGGCGGGGCGCAGGGCCAAGGCCTTCGTCGAGGCAGCCCTCGAGCGCGTCGACTTCATCGTCATCACTACGAAACGCACCGACAACTACGGACGGTACCTGGCCGACGTGAAATACCTGGCCGGGGCCCGCGGCCCGGAACAGGTGATGGCGAAGGGCACCTTCCTGAACCGGCAACTACTGGATGAGGGATTGGCTGCACCCTACACCAGCTGATGGCCACCTCTGTTTCGCTGTGAGTCTCACGCGTTAATCTCCACACGCTGCTGTATCGCCATCCACCCATCCAACCCCGGCGATCCGGTCCCCCACTCTGAAGTGCACGCGGCCCGGCCCTTGCATCCAGACGCGGCATGCCTTCTGTCGCCTACCGCCGCCGCACACCCGAAACCGAGCCCCTGTACCGCGCCATGTCCGGTCACCTGGAGACTTTCCTGGCACAGTTGCAGGCCACCGATCGTCAGCTCCCCCGGCATGTGGAGCAGGAGATGCGCGCCTACCTGGAGTGCGGCATTCTTGCCTATGGCTTCTTGCGGGTACGCTGCGAAGACTGTGGTGAGAGTCGAGTTGTCGCCTTCTCCTGCAAGAAGAGGGGCTTCTGTCCAAGTTGCATGGGCCGCCGCATGGCCGACACGGCGGCGCGCCTGACGGAAGAGGTACTGCCGCTGGTACCCGTGCGTCAGTGGGTGCTCAGCTTTCCCTTCGAGATCCGCTATCGACTGGCCTGGGATGGCGCCCTGGTCAGCACCGTGCTGACCATCTTCCTGCGTGTCGCGCAAGGTTGGTATCGACGCCGGGCGAGGGCCCAGGGCTACCAAAGCGGTCGCTGCGGGTCGGTCACCTTCGTACAGCGATTCGGGAGTTCCG
>JABHDC010000195.1 GCA_018673255.1 Gemmatimonadota bacterium | reverse complement strand
GGTATGGTGCACCAGTTCGTGCAGGGATCGACCGATCAGTTCATCGGCACTGTAACCGAGCATGGCACAGGCCGCAGGATTGACGAAGGTGGCGTGACCGTCCAGGTCCAGGCCGAACAACCCATCCCCGGTAGATTCCAGAATCAGCCGCGTGCGTTCCTCGGCAGCGGCTCGCTCCTCAGCCTGCCGGGCCAGTCGCAGGGCGCCGGCAGCGATTCGGCATGCCGTCGTCAGCCAGTGTGACTGCGATTCGCTCAATGGGGTGAACAGGCACAACTCGACAACACCGACCAGGCTGTCGTCAACCACAAGGGGCGCCGTCACGAGCTGCTGCGGTGCGAGCTGGCCGAAGCCAAAGGTGACGGGTGTAGCACCGCTATTCGGCTTGAACAGCGACAATTTCTCCGTCCGGGCCACCTGGCCGATACTACCCGATCCCAGGGCGAATCGCGTCCAGGTCTCAGCCTCGGGCGGCAGAGCACGGCCGGCACAACGCTCCAGATCACCCTCATCGGTCACCACGAACAGAACACCGACCGGTGCGGCCAGGTGATCGCCAATGTTGGCAAGGACACCCTCGCCAACTTCGGCGGCGGTCAGGTCTCCCTGGATGTTGCGGGCCAGAGCTGAGAGACTGGCATCCTCCGCCGCCTTGGTCTCGCGTTCTGCACTCACCCGCTGCAGTTCATCCGTCTGGTGGCGCAGGGCGGCCTCTGCCGCTTTGCGCTCTGAGATGTCCCGGAAGGTGATGACCGCCCCCCTCAGGTCGTCGCCGTCGTGGATCGGCATGGCGGTACAGTCAACGGCCAGAGCGCTGCCATCCTTGCGCCACAGTGTCTCATCATCGGCACGTACGGTCACACCCTCAGTGCAGGCCCGATGCATAGGGCACTCCTCCACTGGATACTCGGTGCCACCGGGCCGTGAGTGATGCAGGGTCGAATGGATGGGGCGGCCCAGCAGTTCGTCGGCGGCGTATCCCAGCATCTGCGTGGCTGCCGGGTTCAGAAAGGTGACACGCCCCATCTCATCCATGCCAAGTACGCCCTCGCCCACCGATTCCAGCAGCAGGCGGCTGCGCTCTTCGGCCTCTGCCAGGGCTGCCTGCTGCTTGAGCCGCTCGGTGATGTCCCGCACATTGGCGAAAGCGAACTGGCCACTCTCGGTGGTCATCGAACTGAGCCCCACCTCAACCGGGAACTCCTCACCATTCTTGTGACAGGCGATCAGTTTGAGTTCCTGTACATCATGACCGGCTGACTCAGCGAGAAAGCCATCCCGGTATCCCACATGCACCTGTCGGAAACGCTCGGGGACGAGGATCTCGATCGGCTGATCCAGGAGTTCTTCGCGGCGATAGCCGAAGGTCCGCTCCGCCTGCGCATTCGCCAGCACGATGTGCCCATCACCATCGACAACGATGACGGCGTCCGGGGCCAACTCAAGAAAGCTGCGGAAACGCTCTTCCTGATGGCGCATCTGGCGATTGCGACGGGTGATCCCCACACCGGCCACGACGAGGCCGACGAGGGCCAGACACAGAACCGTCCACAGAGCAATCTGCTCGTAAGGGGGGTGGACGGAGACAGTGACCCGCGTCGGTCTTGAGCGGCCCAGATCCCGATCGATGGCCTGCATCTCGAGACTGTAATCACCCGTTCCCAGCTCGGTAAACTCGAGTCGTCGGTCTTGGGTCGTCTGCCAAGGCGTGTCCGGGCCCCCAAGGCGATAGCGGTAGAGCATGCCGCCGGGGCGCGTCCGCAGACTCACGCCTCGAAGATCGACGGCCACGGAAGGCTGCGTCGATGGGATGCTGATGTTGGTCTGCGGCCCCAGGGAACGGTCGGTCGTGATGTTGGCCAGCAGCAACGTGGGCGAAGTTTCAGACTTCTCGTAGCGTGTGATGCCGCCATCACCGCCGATCCAGATACGCCCGTTCGTATCCTGCCAGAGAGCGCGCACACTTCGTGGCGCCAGACCGTCACGTGGCACCAGGGTCTGCACTACGTCCCCCTCAAGGCGGCTGACACCCCCCGGGGCTCCCATCCACATGGTGCCGGAGCGATCCTCGAGCATCACCAGAATACCGTTGTCCGTCAGACCTTCCTGCGTTGTCGCTTGAACAAACGTCTCGCCGTTGAAAACGCATACACCCGCCTTTGTGGCCACCCAGATTCGACCGTCTGATGCTTCCACGAGATCACGGACGTCGTTATCCACCAGGCCATCGGCGACGGTGTAGGAGGTGAATTGGCCATCGAGTGTGTAGCTGAGCCCCGCTGACGTGCCGAACCAGATGCCACCCTGCCGGTCCTCAAGAAGGCAGCGCACATCACCGTAGATGAGCCCGTCGTCGGTTCCATAGAGCGTGTACTGACCATCTTGATATCGGGCGACACGGCCCTGAGTGGCGATCCATCGGGCACCGGACCTGTCCTGCATCAGATCCCATGTCTGGACGGGCAGGGCCCTTGGCGTATTCAAGGCCACGCAGCGTTCACCCTCCAGACGGCACACGCCACCCTCCGTACCGACCCATACAGTCCCGTCGTCGGCGGCCAGAAGTGCGCGCACTGCGTTGTGGGGCAGGCCATGTGTTGTGTTGAAGACGCGCTGGCCCTCCTCGCTCTGGCGGATCAGGCCATCGCCATCCGTGGCGAACCACATCGTCCCCGTGCGGTCCTGAAGGATGTCGTTGACGCGGGTCTCCGGCAGCTCGATGCCAGATCGCAGTGAATGCAGCCGGCCATGCTCATAACGCGACAGTCCTGACTCGTGTGTGCCGACCCATAGCGTTCCTTCTCGATCCACGAGAAGGGCGTTGATGCGCATGCCCTGCGGTCCGACGCCGCCGCCATACGCAGTCTGCGATACGCCATCATCGTGGAACAGACCGAAAAAATTGGTACTGATCCAACGCCCGCCCCGCCCATCCTCAACGATGGCTGAGATCGGCACCTGGTCCCTGCCACCGTCGCCCAGGTGCAGGGTTTGTGTGACTCGGCCGCTCTCGATATGTGACAGGACCCCACCCGCCGATCCGACCCACAACCCGCCGTCGGCCTCAACCAGCAGACTATTGATGACATTGCCTGCCAGACCATCTTCGACACCATACTGCCGGGTGGTACCACCGTCGTAGTACGTCAGCCCGACGGGTGTCCCCACCCACAGGGCCTCTCCACCGGCCGGTGCCAGGCAACTGATGGCATTTCCGGACAGACCATCGTCGACGGTCAGCGTCGTGAAGCTGCCGCCATCAAATCGTACGAGTCCGTTGCCAGTAGCGATCCAGAGCTGTCCGCCACCGCCGAACAGCAGGCCCTGGATCGGCGCCGCGGGCAATCCATCGGCCGCCGTATACAGGGTCAGCAGCCCAGCCTTCAGCCGTCCCAGGTTGCCCGTTTCTGTACCGAACCAGAGATCGCCCTCCCCGTCAGACGCCACCGCACGGATCGCACCGCCCGGCAGACCATCTTTGGCCGAATACGTGAGAATGGTCTCGCCGTCGAAGGCGGCCAGGCGTCCATTGACGGTGCCGATCCACAGAACCCCGTCGGCTGCCTGGTGGAGCGACGAGATCGCGTCATCTGGCAGGCCGTCCTGCATGGTCAGCGTCTGCCAGTCGCGGTTCCAGTTGCCAAGTCCAATGATCTTGGAGGTCCCGGGGCCAAGAGGGACCTCAAGTCCATCAGGAGGAGGTGACGCGACATTGACGACCACGTCAACGCCGGCCGCCAGTGTGATCTCCCGCTCGACCCGCAGCACCCGGGTCTGGTAAGTGCCAGGTGGCAGAGAGAGGTCGAAGAAGCCTCTCGTGTCGGTGTGGGCCTGCGTCCACAGAGCTGAGTCTGCCAGGGACTGCAGCCGCACTGCTGCACCGGCGATCGCTCCGCCCCGTTCCCAGGTCACACGACCATGGACACCAACGCCTTCCGCCTCGTCAGCCAGCAACAGCAGGTCGCCGCGCCGCTCAACGGAGGCCAACTTGCTCGTGCCAGGTCCCCAGGCGAGCCAGGAGAATGTGCCGTCCTCATCACGGTCGCTGAGGGACAGATCGAACCCGATACTCCGGGGAACTATCAGATCTGCAGGGCTGTCGTTCGACCTGGTCAGATTGACGGCCCACTCGACCTGGTACCCATCAGCCGTACGCTGCCAGCCGCGTTCCACTTCACTGCCAGAGCCCACGCTGACGTCATCGCCATAGAGGGCGAACTGCACCACGCTGGATTGCTCGGTGCCGTGGCCGAGATCCACGTAGAGTTCACAACCATCCTGGCTCTGCCAGTTGTTCGGATTCGACCGGTCAACGACGAAGGATTGGTCGCGCACCCGAACACCGATATAAAGGAGCCCTTGCTCTGCATTGTAGGCAGCCTGAAGCCAGGCACTCAGATCATCGTCGTCGGTAGGCTGATCACCATACTCGGCATGGCTGATGGCCGACACGGGAATCGTTGCGGGCCAGTCCGAAAGATCACCATCGATTGTGAGGCCGGTCACCGGCGGTGCAACGCTGATGGCGCCACTGTGAGCGAAGACACCACCGGCACCGCAGAACACGGCGGTCGCTCCCAGGGACAGGGCCCAGAGCCACGTAAGGCTGGGCCGCAGGCGGTTCACGTGGGTCGTGGGCGTCATCCCTGCAGCCCGGAAATGCGTTCACGGGCTGCGCGCAGGGCGGTTAGTGCATCGTGGAAGGCCCAACCAGTCGTGGCGGATTCCACGGCGCCCGCGTCGGCGCCGAGGGCGGCGCGCAGGATCTCGGCGTGGCCGGCGAAGACATCCATCGCCGCCGCGTCTTCGAGCTCCAGCAGAGGTTCCAGTTCGTTCACCGCACGTCGCGCCGCATCCCAATCGATGTCGGCCGCCGATTGCGTATCCGCAGTGACCGGTACGGCGGTGTCTGGTGAGGGCGTCTCTGTTTCATCACTGAAGACAACTGCGAGGGCACCGAGCAGGCGGGACAACTCAGAGTCCACGTGGGCGAGCAAAGGTTCGATCTCGACGTCCGCCGTGCCGGCCTTCAGTGCGGCTTCCAGTGCGGCCGCCCGCTCCTGCAACTCGCCGGCGCCCAGGGTGCCGGCGACCCCCTTCAGCGAATGCGCCGCGCGTGTAGCACCTTCCGCGTCACCCTCGGCCCGCAGGCTGCGAACCGTCTCGATCGTCTGTGATTCCGGTCCGGTGACGAATTGGCGCAGGAGGCGCTCGTACAGATCTCGCTTGCCCAGAACCCGGGAGAGCCCGCCCTTCACATCGAGGCCGTCGACGTCCTCTATTCCTAGAGACGAGGGCCCGGCCGTGAGGTTGGGTACTGAGCCCGGCGTCGGATCTGGCGTCGCGCTGGACACTGAACCGGGTGTCGAGGTGACCTTCGGTGTCTGGGCAGACGCCGCCACAACCGCTGGTGCACCGTCCTGAACCGCCGTGCGCGGTGGGACCCATTGCAGAAGGGCCCGGAACAACTCAGCCGGGTCGATGGGTTTGGCAATGTGGTCGTTCATGCCGGCTTCCAGACACCGCTCACGGTCCTGAGCCATGGCATTGGCTGTCATCGCCAGGATTGGCAACTGAGCCAGCGCTTCGATCTTGCGGATTTCGCGTGTCGCCTCTTCGCCATCCATCTCCGGCATCTGCACATCCATGAGCACGACGGCGTATTCACCCAACCTGGCCATCTCAAGGGCCTGGCGACCATTCTCGGCCAGATCGACCTGCAACCCGGCATCGGTGAGGATCTCCATGGCCACCTGCTGATTCAGCAGATTGTCCTCGGCCAGCAGGATCCTCGTGCCACGGATAGATGACAGGTCAACATCACCACCGGCGAGTGTTGCAGATGCGTCCGCCTGCTCCATCTCCGGCGTCCCACCCAGAGCGCGAATTGCCGCGTCGAACAGCAGGGATGGATTGACTGGTTTGACCAGGGTCACATCGATACCGGCACTCGTCGCCTGCTGGAAGGCTTCCTCGCGGCCATAGGCCGTGACCAACACGGCGTGCGGCTTCGCTTCCAGCTTCAATTTGCCCATGCGGATGGCCGTCTCGATGCCATCGATGCCCGGTGGCATCTGCCAATCCAGGAAGACGATTTCCACGGGGTCACCAGCTTCTTCGGCCTCCTGGACCGTCGACAGTGCCTCTTTGCCAGAGGCAGCTACGCGCACGCGGAAGGTCATGCTGGTCAACATCTCGCAGAGGATCTGCCGTGCCTGATCGTTGTCGTCCACCACCAGCACATGACGATTGCGCAGGTCGAGACGCGGCAGTAGCTGCCGCGATTCTGCCTCGCCCACGCCCACGCATGCGGTAAACCAGAAGGTGCTGCCTGCCCCGGGCTCGCTCTCGACGCCGACATCGCCACCCATCAGCGTCGCCAGCTTCCTAGAGATCGCCAGACCGAGCCCCGTACCTCCGTATTTGCGCGTCGTGGAGGTATCCGCCTGCTGGAAGGACTGGAACAATCGCGCCTGCTGCTCCGGCGTCATCCCGATCCCCGTATCACGGACTTCAAATCGCACCACCAGCCCCTGCTCCAAGGTCTCCAGGGGTCTGACAGCGACAACGATCGACCCAGCTTCGGTGAACTTCACCGCATTGTTGGCATAATTGATCAGAATCTGGCCCAGACGCAGCGGGTCACCCCGCAGGGCAGTCGGGAGCTTCGGATCGATGTCGAAGACCAGTTCCAGTCCTTTCGACGTGGTCTTTTCACCGATCAGGTTGGCGACGTTGTCCAATACCTTGTCGAGTTCGAAATCGATGATCTCAACCTCGAGTTTGCCCGCCTCGATCTTAGAGAAATCCAGCACATCATTGATGATGCCCAACAGATGCTGGGCCGAACCATGAATCTTCTCAACGTAGTCGCGTTGCTTGAGATCCAACTCTGTGCGCAATGCCAGATGGGCCATGCCGATGACGGCATTCATCGGCGTACGGATCTCGTGACTCATGTTGGCGAGGAAGTCGGCCTTCGCATGGGAAGCAGATTCGGCCTGCTGAGTACGTTCACGCAGCGTCTGCAGATCGCGGAAGCGGGTGATGGCCTCTCCCAGCACCCGCGACAGATTCTCCAGCACCTCGACAGCATCATCAAAGGCATGGGGTACGTCACTGTTGAGCGCCAGGGTGCCATGGGAGAAGGGGATGTCGATGACACTGGCCCGCACATGGCCCTCCCGCCTCGCACCGACCGCAGCCGTCGAGCTTCCCCCGTTCTGGAGGTCGCTGGAGGACAACGCGTCACCCGCCGTCAGATCAGCACGGTAGGCGACCTCACCCCGATGCCAGATCCCGGTCACCGTCGCGGCACCAGCCTCGCTCATCTGGCCCTCAAACCACTGGTCTCCTTCGAGGGTGTGGTACAGGACCCGCGCCGGACTGACATCGGCGTCGACCAGGTTCACGGCGACCACCCGGTGCTTGGTGCCGAGTAGCCCGAGAGAATCCTGTAGCACCTTCAGGACCTCATTCAGATCACTGCTGGTATCGAGATTCCAGATGGCCTCGCGGAATCCGGCCATGACCCGTGCCTGCAACGCTTCACGATGGCTCTGCGTCAGATCACGTATCAGGGCCAGAGCGGCGGGCCGACCCTCCAGTGTCACCGCCGTCATTGAGACCTCCACGGGGAAGACCTCTCCGGATCTCTTCTGGTGGATCCACTCGAATCGGTTGGACCCCTCCGCCATCACCGTGGCGACCATTTCTCGCCCCTTCTCATCCGAACGTCGGCCGTCCGGCTGGATCTCGGGCGAGATCTCGTAGGGCCTCATACCGATCACCTGGGTCCGATCTTCATATCCCAGCAGACGCGCCGCAGAGTCGTTGCAGTCGATGATCCCCTCATCATCGAAGAACATGATGCCGTCTTCAGGCGCATTGTAGACGGTGCGGAAACGTTCCTCCTGCTCGCGGCGCTCGGTCACGTCACGGAAACTCACCACGGCGCCTACCACGGCCTGATCCTGCACAATCGGTCGCGCCGAATACTCCACGGGGATGGGTCGACCGTCTTTGTGCCAGAGCACCTCGTCGTCGACGTGTACCTGCGCCCCGTGGCGGATCGCATCGCCCATGCGGCACTCGGCGCGTGGCAGCGTCGTGCCATCAGCCCGTGAGTGGTGGACGAGTTCGTGAAGGGGTTGTCCGATCAGCTCGACCGCCGTGTAGCCGAGAACCTCACAGGCGGCCGGGTTCACGAAGGTGGTCCGCCCCTCATCGTCGAGGCCGAACAGTCCGTCGCCCGTGGATTCGAGGATCAGGCGCACGCGTTCGTCGGCCTGGGCTCGCTCTTCCCGCTCACGGGCGAAACGCAGGGCTGATGCCGTCGCCTCAGCGGCCTTGTTCACCCAGGACCGCCCCTGGTCGTCGAGTTCGTGGAGCAGGCAGATCTCGACGACCCCGGTGACATGGTCACCCGCCTGCAGGGGCATGGTGATCACCTGTTTCGGTGTCACGCTGCCGGCGCCGAAGGCCAGTTCGAGGGCCTGTCCGTTGGGCGTGAAGATTCCGGTCTTCCGGGATCGGGCCGCTTCGCCGATGCTGCCCGTACCCACCGCGAGGGTGCCCAGGGATTCGGCTGCCGGTGGCAGCGCATGGGTGGCTCGCCGGTGCAGGCGCCCATCCACCTCGAGTACGTAGAGTGTGGCCGACGGGGCGTCGAGGTAGTCAACGAAGGCAGCCAGGGCACGATGGGCCACTTCCGTGGCGCTCAGCTGCCCCTGGAGGTTCGTGGTGAGGGCCCCGAGAGTCGCCTCCTCACGCACCTGCGCCTGGGTCCGGGTCGTCAGTTCCT
>JABHDC010000194.1 GCA_018673255.1 Gemmatimonadota bacterium | reverse complement strand
TTCATCGGTGGGACCGGTGAGGGCTACGGTATCAATGGGGTCAGCAATGTCGACCATCACCCGTATTTCAAGGTGCTGGGCCGCGACATCACGGTCGAAGACGAATCCGTGCCTTCCGGGGGCTACCAATACACGCTCTCCTATGCACCCGTGAATCCGCAGACACCTGGGGTTGAACGGGCGGACAGACCCGTGTGGGTGCACGTTGCCGATCCGACAGATGGCAGCGATCTGGGCGCGCGCGACCAGCTCACCGATGGCTTCCTGGCAGGTACGTGGGAGCGTGTGGGCACATCTCTGCAGGATACCCACAAGCGCTACGAAGGGTTGATTGACGAAAGCGCGGGGGACAGCCGGGAGTGGGGGGATGAGGACGACAAGGTTGGACTGCTGGTCAAACTGAATGTTCTGGGCAGTGATTCGTCGACGAATCTGCAGGTGATCACCAGCAGTTCGGCTGCTGAACGCAGTCTCAGCGTAGCTACAGTGCCCTACGTATCTCTGGCAACCGGTGCCTATTTCCAGTTGGGTGCCGACATCGATATCGTGGCCAGCAACAATGCACCGACGGTCTCTATCAGCGATCCGGATGGTACGAGTGATTCGGCCAATACGTCCTACGCCATTCGTTATGATCTGAATGACAGCGACGACGATCTGTCCGGCACCCTGGATGCGGCCTTCTACGCCTACGCATCACCTGGTCTGAGGACCGTTCAGGACATCCGGATCTTCGCCACGCTGATTGCCGACCAGAACGACGTGTCGTCCCGCAATGCCAGTGGAACCGACGATCTGACGGAGGGCACAAACCAGACCTACACATGGGATGATCCTCCGTCGGCACTGCAGACGGGATCTCTGTTTGCCTCGATGCAGAAGGTGAATTCGGGAACCTACTACATCTACCTGGTCGCCGATGATGGAGACAATCAACCGGTATTCGCGGTCTCGCCCGGCCCGGTAACGATCTTGCACGCTCCGATGGTCCTGCAGGTGGATCCGAGTGCGGCCGATACGGTCGACACCGGTGTGCGCACCGGACTGAAGGCCAATCCCTACGACCTGGACTTCGCTGTCGTGGACTACGACTCCGAGGCGCGGGTCCAATTATTCTATGCCGCCGTGAGTGGCATCAGTTCGGTATCTGCCAGTGGATCCTACCCGAATGAACGTTTCGTCCTCGGCAAGAGTCTGGCCGGTGTTCGGGGAACGTCGATCACCGATTCGACAACCTTGTCGGGTCACGAGAACGAGTTCGACTGGGATGTGCGTGAGCCGCTCATCCCCCAGGGCGCCTACTATCTCTACACCGTGGCCAGCGACGGCGTATCGGTCACCGTGGGGAATTCGACAAGTCGCCTGGTCGTGCAGCACTCACCTCGCTTCACCTTCTACGAGCCGGCTCGCAATACACAGCGATCGATTGATTCAGGTTCACAGCCGATCTATACGATCCAGTGGCAGAAGGGCCCGGGAGATGCAGATCTCGACGATGATGCGTCGATTGCCCTCTACTTCACGAGCGTTGATCCAGCGACCCGGAACTACGCCGGCTCGGATCCGACCGACCTGCTCGACGCTGGAGACGGTGATGCCCGCCTGATCGTCAGTGGCCTCAGCGAAGATGACGAGGGCTCCGGCGATCTGTATACATGGGACCTGCGTCAGCCACCCAATGAAGTGCCTGACAGTGGAAGCCGAGTATGGCTCTACGCCGTGCTCGATGACGGCAATGGAAATGAGAGCGTCAGTCTCGGCGGCTCCCTCCTCATGACCCACAGCCCCTACATCCTGCTTACATCGAGCCTTCCCCAGGTCAGTCAGGGCGATATCGTTCGTCTCAACTGGGAAGACTACATGGTCGATGACGGCGTTGGCACGGATGATGCCCACATCCGCCTCTATGCATCCCAGGTGGACACGTATTCGACGTTGTTGTCGCTGGAGACGGATCTGGTAGGCGCCGGTGGTCAGGATGACGTGTATCTGATCAACTCGAGTGATGGCACGGCCACCGGGACCATCGACAGTGTCCGCGAAGACAGCAGCAATACCTATCGATGGGACACTCGTACTCCCAGTTTCTCGTTGCCTGAGGCGACCTACACCATCTACGCCGGCATCAATGCTGATGCGACCTTCGCGGGCAGTTCGAGCGGCCATGTCAGTGCCTCGGCCGGTGCCCTGGTGGTGACGGGTTACTCAGGAACGAGTCCAAATCTCGGCTTGAGCCCGAATCGACTGCGCGCCAGTGTCGGCGATACGCTGCGATTCGACGTGCTCGTGCAGTCGAATTCTCTCACCGCGACCGTCGTGAGTGCGATCATCTCCATCGATCCTGCGCTATATGAGATTATCAATCCGACGAGCCCCTTCACCGACGCAGGCGAGGTGTTCACCGCCGGGAGCGTCATTGAGGACACCACGGTCAGTGACCAGGTGCGTTTCACGAAGCAAGACCTGGGGGGGGAAATCATCGGCAGCGAGAGTGAGCCCGTCCGGCTTGCTCAGTTTGCCATCGTCGTCAAGGCCGGGTTTTCGGGACTGAAAAACATCAGATTCGATTCGGATCTGGCCAATCTGAGCCTGTCGGGCAGCAGTGTGCCGCTGAATGCCATCAATGGCATGTCGACGAAGAACGCATTGATCGAGGCCGTCCCTCGCGGGCGAATCCTGACGACGGTTCTGCTGGAGGGAAGGTCGCCGCCGATCGGTACAGGGGATCACTCGACGCTTCTGGACGTGCATCTGCGTCTTCCTGGCAGCACCGTCGATATCACTGACGCGACATACTTGAGTGCCAACGACGACAATCTGGCTACGCCTGACACGCTGGAAGTGCTCACGAGTGCCTCGGGGGCCATGACCCTGGAAGAGATCCCGCCCGGGCGCTACGTATTGACGGTGAAGGACACGAGTCACCTGAGTGGCCGCACGGATACGATCTCGATTCGAGGTGGTGAAACGATTCGCCTGAATCGGGCGCGCTTCTACGCCTCCGATCTGCGGGGCAATCTCTCGCTGCTGCTGGATCAGGATGGTCACCGCCTCCTGGCGGGAGACGTGAATGAAGACAACGAGATCGACGAAGACGACGTGAATACCGTCGACGCCGCCTGGGGCAGCAATGCAGCGGTCGATCACTTTGCCCAGGCGGATGTCAACAACGATGGCCGGGTTGGAGTGGAAGATCTCGCCGTCGTGATCTCGAACATCTCCAGTCTGACCGGATTTGGCGCACCACCTGTGTTCAAGGCAGGACAGGCTTCAGCGGTCAACCTCGAACTACGCGCACCCGATCATGTTGGGACGCCGTGGGAAGTGTATGACGAGATCGATCTCGTCTTCGCCGCAAATGGGGTTCAGGATCTTTCAGCGTTTGAGCTGCAGATCAGTTTTGATGAGCGTGAACTCGAATTGGTGACGGATCACGGGTTCGATGTGGGACGTATTTTCAAGGACAATCCAGAGGGCTGGTTCACGCGTCACGATCTGGGTGAGGGACGTGTGCATTTTGCCGCGGCCCGGCGGGGACGTCAGTGGTCGGCTCACGGAGAAGGGGAGTTGGTGCGGTTTCGTGTCCGCCTGAAGCAGGACGGGTTCCCTGCATCGTTGAGGGTCTCCAATGGCAAGCTGCTGTCTTCCCAATACGCTACCACGAAACTCGAGCTGGCCGGAGATCCACGCAGTTTGGCCGCGCCGACGAGTTTCCGCCTGGCCCCCAATCATCCGAATCCCTTCAATCCGTCGACGGTCATCTCCTTCGACATACCGGCCGCCCCCAACGATTTCTCACCGGCGCCGGTTTCGGTCCTGATCTACAACGTCCTTGGGCAGCGGGTTCGCGAGCTGGTGAAGGCCTCGATGCAGCCCGGCTTCCATCATGCCACGTGGGATGGTCGCGACGATGCACGGCGCGCCTTGAGCACGGGGATCTACTTCTACGAGGTCCGAGTCGGGTCGCACCAGCAGACCGGCAGAATGACCATGCTGCGCTAGGTCAGGCCACGGCACTCGACATGATGGTCTATCGATGAGGCTCATCGAACAGGTACTTCGATCAGGCACGGTGGCCGACAGGTGTCACGCAGAGGAGAGGGGTTGAGTATATTGGTGCCGGTGCCTGCCGCGCTGAGCGATGCAGCCTGCCCGCGACCATTCTCCGGACGACGACGTGAGCCCAGATGAGCGGCCCCGAATTCCTTCACATCGACCGACAGTCACTGCGTTTCCTGGGCCTTTTTCTCGCCGCGCTGGCCGGCCTGGGGATCGTCTTTGAGGGCCTGCCATCGGTGTTCCAGCAACTGTATATGTTGCCCATTTCGCATCTTTCAGCGGCCCTGCTCCATGTTCTGTCGATCGACACGATCCTCGACACAACCCATCTGAGTGACGGGTTCTGCGAGCTTGCCGTGCGTCGCGTCATTTACCGCATCACCTTCGACTGTACCGGGATCTTCGCGGTCCTCGCCTACACCGCTCTGACGGTGGCTTACCCGGCCACACATCGTCTGCGGATCCTGGGCCTGGCTCTGGGGTTGCCGGCGATTTTTACCTTCAGCGTTCTGCGTATCACCGTGCTGGGCATCGTTGCCCGTCTTGAGCCGGCGTGGATCGAGGTCTTCCACGTCTATGTCATGGAATTGGCGACACTGGGCTTCATGCTGTTCGCCTGGACCTACTGGCTGGGGCAGGTTCGCCGTGCTTGATCGCGCCCTGCTACGAGAGCCGCTGGTTTTCCTGATCCGATTCTCGGTGGTCGCTGGCGTTCTGTATCTGCTGCGAACAGAGATCTCGCGTGTCTATCTGTCCCTGGTGACGGCGCCCGCAAATTGGCTCATTGGTGAGGACAGCGGTGCCGTCTACCTCCGCGAGGGCCACGAACTGAGCATCCTGTATCGGCAACTCGGCCTGCGCTTTGCCGTACACGATATCATCTACCAGAATCTGCTGGTCGCCCTGGCTCTGTTCGCCGCGACTCGGGCAGACTGGATGTGGAGGTTGAAGTGGGGGGGCGTTGCTGTTGTGGCTCTCTGGGCGACTCACGTGGTGAGTCTGTTCCTGGGCAGCCACGTCATCGTCTGGGACTTTGTCTGGAGTCTGCCTGCCGACATTCGCGCTGAACTGCTGCCGCGAGTGGCGGCGCGATTCCCGGTGGAGCAGGACTGGTTGTTCAGCCGGCTCTTCGGGGTATGGCACACATGGGGACGCCAGAGTCTGGCCCTGGCCGTGTGGGTGCTGGCCGCGATGCCGATGTTGCGTCGATGGCAGGCTGGGTCAGTGGACGAGAATCTGGTCGGGGGGAATGGCGGGACCTGAAGCACCGATGCCCAATTCGACGGTACCGATGAGGAGAGCTGTGACGCTCAGGATGACACTCAGACCCACAGCGCCCAGACATGCACCGGTCAGCATCTGTCGACCGATGGCGGAAAGAGTGTCTGACACAGCGGCAAGAAGTTCCGCCTGAGAGCGGACGAAGACCGAGGTTGTAATCGCTTGAGACATTATAACTGGTAGCTTTCTCAATGGCTTACATGAAAAACAGAGAGACGCGTACGCTCGCTGGACGACCTGTTGATTGCAACTCGGATGCCAGACGCAGCCGACGGCCCGGCCTGGCTGCCCATGGCGCAGGTCGAGGCGCAGACATGGTCGCAGCCGACGAGTAACACCGTCGAGAATCTTGTGGATGTCGTCTTCAGCACGAGCGCCACGGCGGCAGCCGTCGGAGATGCGGCGGCCACCATCGCCAGTGGTGATGGCGGTGCAAGCTGGGTGGACGAGACGGTAGGTACGCTGCTGGCCGCCGATCTGACCGCTGTGTTCTCCAATGGGGTGACCATTGTCGCCGTGGGCATTGATCAGGACGGCGGGGGTGGCGAGCCAGAGGCGGTGATCGCCAGCGGCGACCGCGGTGCGACGTGGGTGGAGATCACCAACCTGCCGCCGACGGATGACGACATGGCGGCTGGGCTCTTCGTCAATTCAACGAATGCCGTAGCTGTCAGTGACCAGGTGGGGGGAGAGATCCTGTTGTCGGTCGACCGCGGTGCCTCGTGGACAAATCCTCACTCGGCACCTGACGCGCTCAATGCCGTCGATTCACGCGGGGCCCTGGTCGTCGTTGCAGGGGATGCTCTGGGAGCGAATGAGACGATCTCGCGCAGTCTGGACGCCGGCGTGAACTGGGCCGACGCATCCAGTGTCCCAGGGGCCGGTCAGAACATGAACGATGTGGCCATCGTGACGGCCACCACGGTAGTTGCCGTGGGGCAGAACGGCGAGATCCTGCGCAGCACGGATACGGCAGATAACTGGCTCAACCCCTTCACGGCGGCTGACAACCTCAACGCGGTGGTCGCCAGCAACAACACGCTGATCGCCGTCGGGGACAGTCGCACGATCGTGCGCAGTATCGATGCCGGGGCCAGTTGGATTCTGCCAACGACGCCATCAGCGGCCGGGGGAACCAACCTCAACGACGTGCTGTTCCTCACCAGCAGCATCGCCCTGGCTGTGGGTGACAATGGCGAGATCTACAGCTCCGACGATCTGGGAGATGTGTGGACGGCACAGACCAGCACCACGACCGAGAATCTGATGGCGGTTGCCTACAATGGGATCAACAACACCGTGGTTGTGGGTGACAATGGTATCGTCCTGCTGAGCCGGAATCAGGTCCCCACAATCGAGCCGATTCCATTCGCAAGCAAGTGGACGCTGGTGCTGCTGCTGGTCGGCGCGGGACTGATATCACTGCGGCGCTTGCGGACGGCTCGCTGAGCGGCGCTCGGAGGACCTAGAGCCGCTCGATCACTGCCGCAGCGAAATCGTCGGTTCCCAGGTCCCCGCCCAGATCATGGGTCTTGGTGCCATCAGCCAGAGCCAGATCGTAGGCATCGCGGATCCGCACAGCACATTGCCGGCAGGCATCGTCATTTCGGTTGTCGGCCAGATAATTGAGCATCATCACGGCAGACATGAGCAGGGCCAGTGGATTGGCCACGCCCTGACCGGCGATGTCGGGCGCCGAGCCGTGAACGGCCTCGAAGACGGCCTGGGTCTCACCGATATTGGCGCCGGGAACCACACCGAGGCCACCGACCAGACCGGCGCACAGATCGCTGACGACATCGCCGTAGAGATTCTCCAACAGCAGTACATCGAATTGTGTCGGGTCCTGGACCAGGCGCATGCAACCGGCGTCGATGATCGCTTCCTGATATTCGATGTTCGGGTATTCACGCTGGTGTTCTTCGGCCGACATGCGGATGAAGAGGCCATCCGTCAGCTTCATGATGTTGGCCTTATGGAAGACCGTGATCTTGCGGCGCTGGCGTTGCGTGGCATACCGGAAGGCCCAGTGCGCAATGCGCTGGCAGCCGCGTTCGGTCGCGACTTTCATGCTCATCACCACGCCTGGCGTCACCTCGTTCTCGACACCCGAATACAGGCCTTCCGTATTCTCGCGGATGATGACCAGATCTACATCACTGAAGCGGGTGTCCACCCCGGGGAGGCTGCGAACGGGACGCACGGCTGCATAGAGATCCAGTCGCTTGCGCAACTGCACATTCACCGACGAGAAGCCCTTGCCCACGGGAGTCGTGCAGGGCCCCTTCAGCGCGATGCCGTGATGGCGGATGGCATCGACCGTCGATTCCGGCAGGACGTCGAGATCCTGTTCGAGTGCGGCGAGGCCTGCCGGATGCTCATCCCAGGTCAACGGCGCCTCAGCGGCCTCGAGAATGCGCTGCACGGCGACGGTGACCTCGGGGCCAATGCCGTCACCAGGGATGAGGGCGATCGTATGCTGTGTCATTGAGAGCCTGTGGGTGTGCTTCTGCCTGTGGGTGTGCTTCGTGGGGGGGCGTGCTACAGATAGTACGACCTGGACATCCATCTGGCACCTGTCTGACGCCCGCCTGGCGAAGGGTGATGCCGATTCGGGCGTGTCGTAGACGAGAGTCAGCCCTGAGCGAGCCCCAGTCGTTCGTATTGCTCGGCCGGGGTGTCGCACTCGGCCATGAGCCCGGCCATGGATGCGATCAGTCGCTGTTCGACCGCCTCATCCTGGATGGGTGCCAACTGCCCGGGATCGTTCTGCAGATCGTAGAGACTGCTGCCATACTTGTGGACCTGACTCAGGAAGGCGAATTCCTCGCCCGTGTCGCCACCGATCCGCATGAGCTGGCAATCCTTGGTGAATGAGAACGGGTCGGCCAGCTCGATTCGGCCACGCAGTTCCTCGACGCCGAAGGGTTCTCTCATGTGGGTTGGCATGAGGGTGTAGTCATAGAGGGGCTGATTGTCTTCACGGACGGGGCCTCGCATGTAGACATAGCGCCCATCGGTCACATTGACCTGATGGCCGTGCTGGCCATAGATGGCCGCCTGCCGGACATCCGTGTCACTCTGGATCGTATCAGCCAGATCCTTGCCCAGCATGTCCGATGTCGGCTCCTGCCCAAAGAAATTCAGCAGTGTCGGTCCCAGGTCGATGGCTGGTTGCACGAGGGCCTGACGTCGTTCTCCCTGCTGGCCGTTGCGCGGGTCCCACACGAAGAAGGGTGTCTGGGCGACCTCGTTGTAGAAGGGAACCCAGCACTTGGCCCACACATCGTGTTCGCTGAGCAGGAAGCCGTGATCCGTCCACACGATGAGCATCGTGTCTTCCCAGAGTTCCAGTTCGTCCATCAGGTCCAGCACATCACCCAGCTTGCGATCGCACATGCTCAGCAGCGATGCATACTCGTAGCGCATGTGCTCCACTTGTTCAGGAGTTTCGGTGACCTTGGCATAGGGTGGCCAGTCATGCAGTGGTCCATCGTAGTCGGCGTAGTGATCCGGATACAGGTCCTTGAAATGACGTTGTGTGAAGAAGGGCTCGTGGGGATCGAAGGTTTCCAGCTGCAGGAACCAGTCCTGGGCGGCATGGTTGCGGCGGATGAAGTCGACACCGGCTTCGAAGGTCCTGGCCTGCGGTTGATCCTGTTCGTGCGGCATGAACTGTCGATTCACGCGATCCTGACGATGCGCCCGAATGTCGGTCTCGGCATTGCGTCCGAGGGCGTCGATCTCGGGTGGGTCCTCTACCTGACCCATCCAGGCGTCCCCTTCCTGGCCACGGTGGAACTGCCAGGTGTCGTAGCAGGTGTGGTAGGTGGCGCCTCCGGCCTCCCAGTAATGCTGGTGGTCGGTGATCAGGTGACTGCTGATGCCGGCCTGGGAGAGCAGCTTCGGCACCGAGTCATCGAAGGGTTCCATGGGGCCCCAGGACCGGTGCAGGAAGTTTGGCCGTGCCGTGTGGAAATCCCGTCGGGCCGGCATGCACGGCATGGAGCAGACATAGGAGTTGTCGAAAGTCAGCGTGCGTTGCGCCAGTCGCTGGAAGTTGGGTGCCTGAGTCCAGTCGCAGCCATAGGGCGGCAGAAAGTGTCGGTTCAGCGAATCGAACATGACGACGATGGCTTTCATGGCGCTTCAGCTCCCAGATTGGCAACACTCATGTGATCCCACCCTTCGCGACCGTGCTGCCACAGTATAGGGCCGGTCTTGCGTGTGGAGAAGATCCCGAACCGCCTGTGGAACCGCCTGAGGATCGGTCCATCGGTCGCAGCGCCCGGCTGTTTGTTGACAATGTGTAGGCCGGGCCGGTTCCTATTCAGTCCACTCAATACAGGAGCAATCCGTGAGCGCCGACGAACGCCTGCAGCAGCAACTCGACTTCATCATGGCCGCCGAAGATCTCAAGCATGTGACCCGACAGACGACGCTGCCAAAGGATGGGCGCCCGGAGAACGATGCGGAACACTCGTGGCATCTGGCGCTGATGGCGATCGTCCTGGCTGAACACGCCGAAGGGGAGATCAATCTGCAGCGCGTGTTGACGATGCACATCATCCACGACATTGTCGAGATCCTCGCCGGAGACACCTTTGCCTACGACACGGTTGGCAATGAAGGCAAGGTTGAGCGGGAGCGTCTGGCGGCACAGGAGCTGTTCGGACGTCTGCCCGAGGATCAGGCCGAGTCACTCAAGGCGCTGTGGGAGGAATTCGAAGCACGGGAGACGGCAGACGCCCGGTATGCGGCATCACTGGATCGCCTGCAGCCGATGATGCTCAACTATCATGGTGGGGGCACAGCCTGGCTCAAACACGGTGTGCGCAAGCACCAGGTGGTCGAGCGGAATCAACACATCACCGAAGGGGCGCCGAAGTTGTGGGACTTCGCGCAGCAGCTGATCGAGCGGGCCGTCGACGAGGGCAAGCTGGATAAGTAGAGTTCGGGGGGAGGGCCAGCGACACCGGGCTGTGAGACGTCGTGGTCGAGACGTTCCCTTGGTCTCCGAGATCCCGACAGATGAGCCCTGGTGTAAGGTCTGGCTCTCAGATCCGGTGCTGCTGCTACCACAGCCTCAGTTGGAGGTCGAGCGCCGGTCCGGTTCGACGATGAAGCGCTCCAGTTGCAGCTTGTCGACGCATGAGCGATCCACTCGCACGCGGAGGAGGACATCTTCGGGGGCGTATTCCTGCTCCAGGATCTGGCCCTGCTCGTGCAATTGCGACAGCAGGCGTCCCTCTGCCTGTGGAATCCGCAATTGAAGTGTGACTTCATGCTCCTGGCAGTAGTAGAGGATCTTCTGCCGCAGTACATCGAGGCCGATGTTGCCCAGCGCAGACACGGCAACGCGGTCCGGTTGTTCGGCTGCGCTGCGCATATGCATTTCCATCTCATCTCCCTCGCCGACCTGATCGATCTTGTTGAACACGAGCAGTGTGCGCTTGCTCTCGACGCCAAGATCGGTGAGCACGGACTGCACGGTCTTCATCTGAGAGTCGTAGTTGGGATGGCTCAGGTCGACGACGTGCAGGAGTATATCCGCCTCCAGCGTCTCCTCGAGGGTGGCATGGAAGGAGGCGAACAGGTGGTGCGGCAGACGTTTGATGAATCCCACCGTATCCGTGAGCAGCACCTTGTGCGCGTTGTCGATCTCTATGGAACGGGTTGTGGAGTCGAGTGTGGCGAAGAGCTGGTCCTGGACGAGGACGTCAGCGCCGGACAGGGCCCGCATCAGCGTCGACTTGCCGGCATTGGTGTAGCCCACCAGAGCGACGCGGAATGTGTCGCCGCGGCTCTTGCGACTGGTCGCCATCTGGCCACTGATCTTGTCCAGCTCTCGCTGCAGGGCGCCGATGCGGCTGCGGATGAGCCGCCGGTCGATCTCCAACTGGGTTTCACCCGGGCCACGCACACCCGCTGCACCCATGCCGCGGATCGCACCTCCACCTTGTTGTCTGGACAGATGCGTCCACTGATGGGTCAGGCGGGGAAACAGGTAGTTCAGTTGGGCGAGTTCGACCTGAACCTGCGCCGTGCGGGTGCGGGCATGTTGGGAGAAGATGTCGAGAATGATGGCGCTGCGGTCGAGGACCCGTGTCTCGCACAATTCCTCGAGATTGCGCATCTGGGCCGGTGACAGATCATTGTCGAAGATGATCATGTCCACGCTCATCTGCTTGGCAAGTTCTTTCAGCTCGTGTGCCTTGCCCTTGCCGATGTAGAAGGCTGGATCAATCCGCTTTCGTACCTGCAATACGCGTTCGACGACGGTGATCGTCGCAGTATCCGTGAGGCGCGCCAGCTCATCCAGAGAGTCTTCTGCCTCCCACGTGGGGATCCCAGGGATCGACAGGCCGACGAGCAGGGCGCTTTCGATGGGTGTTTCAGTGCTATGGGTCATCAGAGACTCTCGTGGTGGCGGATGATGAGCACGATGGTTGAGGATCGACCGCTGTCTTGACTATTGTCAAGACCGCCAGTAGTCTGGAATCTGACTACTCCCGCCCAATTCCCGCCTGAGATGCCGTGAGCGACCCTGCCAATCAACCATCGTTGCCCGACCTGGCTGCTGAGCAGTTGCTCGGTATTCTGCCGTTGCGCAACACTGTCGTCTACCCACACATGCCGCACCAGCTCACCGCTGGTCGTGAGCGGTCTCTGAAGGCACTGGAAGCTGCGCCGGATGGACCGCAGACCATCGGCATCTTCACTCAGCGCCGTGCCGAGGTGGAGGAGCCGGCGATCGACGACATCTATCCCGTGGGCACGATCGCCAAGATCCATCGAATGTGGCGCCTGCCCGATGGTAGTGTGCGATTGATCGTGCAGGGCCTTGAACGCGGCCGCCTGCAACAGGTGACCCAGACCGTGCCCTTCCTGCAGGCAACGGTTCTGCCCATCGACGACGAGGGAGACGAGAGTTCAACCGAGGCACAGGCTCTCATGCGGACGGTGAATGCCCAGTTCCAGGCGGTCATCGATCTGTCACCGAGTCTGCCTGAAGAGCTCAAGGTCGTCGCCATTAATATCGATCACCCGGGACGTCTCGCAGACCTGGTTGCCTTCTATCTGGACCTGTCTGTTGAAGAGAAGCAGGCCGTCCTGGAGGAGCCGCACATCAGCAAGCGCCTGGAGCAGCTGGCGAGTCTGCTGGCACGAGAGCAGGAGATCCTCGAGGTCGGCGCCAGCATCCAGAGCCAGGTGCAGGAGAAGATCGGCAAGACCCAACGTGAGCATTATCTGCGTGAGCAGATGCGGCAGATTCAGAAGGAACTGGCCGATTCAGATCCATTCTCCGGCGAGGTCGAGGATCTCAGATCGCGTGTGGAGGAAGCGGGTCTGTCCGCGGAGGCCGAGGAGGCTGCGCAACGCGAGCTCAGTCGCCTGGAGCAGATGATGCCGGCATCGCCGGAATACGGTGTTGCCCGTACTTACCTCGATTGGCTGCTGGCATTGCCCTGGTCGAAATCGACGGAAGATCATCTCGATCTCAAGGCCTCCCAGAAGATCCTGAATGAGGATCACTACGGTCTGGATCAGGTGAAGGAACGGATTCTTGAGTATCTGGCCGTGCGCCGCCTGCGGCCCGAGGCCAAGGGGCCGATCCTCTGTTTCGTGGGGCCACCCGGTGTGGGCAAGACGTCTCTGGGGCGTTCCATCGCCAGGGCCATGGGGCGTTCCTTCACGCGAATCTCTCTCGGCGGCGTGCGTGACGAGGCGGAGATCCGCGGCCATCGTCGCACCTACGTCGGCGCTCTTCCGGGGCGTCTCATCCAGGGCCTGAAGAAGGTGGGCACCAACAATCCCATCTTCATGCTCGATGAGATCGACAAGGTCGGCGCCGATTTTCGCGGTGATCCGGCAGCGGCGCTGCTCGAGGTTCTGGATCCGGAACAGAATTTCTCTTTCGAAGATCACTATCTCGATATCCCCTTCGATCTGTCGAAGGTCATGTTCATCACGACGGCCAACATCCTCAACACCGTGCCGCCCGCGCTGCGAGACCGGATGGAAGAGATCCCCATCGCTGGTTATACGCAGGAGGAGAAGCTGGAGATCGCCCGGCGCCATCTGTGGCCGCGGCAGCTCAAGGAACACGGGCTGACCAAGAAAAAACTGCGTCTGGACGATGACACGGTTCTGCGCATGATCGGCGAATTTACTCGCGAAGCGGGTCTGCGGAATCTCGAGCGTGAACTGGGCACGCTGTGTCGTAAATCGGCGCGGCGTTTTGTCGAGGGACGACGCCACCCGATCCGGATTCGTCCCAAACAATTGGAAGAGTATCTGGGTGGAGCCCACTTCTTCCCCGAAGTCGCTGAACGGCAAGGGGAGATTGGTGTCGCTACGGGTCTGGCCGCGACTGCCGCTGGCGGCGAAATCCTCTTCATCGAAGCGACGCAGATGAAGGGCAAGAAGAGCCTGATCCTCACCGGTCAACTCGGTGAGGTCATGAAGGAATCGGCCCAGACGGCCTTGAGTTATCTCCAGGCCCACGCCGTCGAGCTTGGCATCGATACCGATGCTCTGGATGAATCAGATATCCACCTGCACGTGCCGGCTGGTGCCACGCCAAAGGAAGGCCCGTCGGCGGGTGTGGCCCTGGGGGTCACCATGCTCTCCCTGCTGACATCACGTCCGGTGCGGTCTGATGTGGCCATGACAGGAGAGATCACCCTGCGTGGCCGCGTGCTGCCCGTGGGCGGGATCCGCGACAAGGTGCTGGCTGCCCAACGAGCTGGTATCCACACGGTCGTGCTGCCCAAGCGGAATGAGAAGGATCTGGAAGACGTCCCGGAAGACATCCGCGGAGCCCTGCACTTCGAGTTGGTGGCCACTTTTGACGAAGCCATGGCCATCGCCTTCGCCCCGCCGGCTGAGCGTAAGGCGCCGAAGAAGAAGGCGGGCGCCAAACGGCGTGCGTCGGGCAAGTCTCCCGCCAGGAAAGCCAGGCCGAAAAAGGTCTCGCCGAAGAAGGCGCCGGTGAAGAAGAAGGCAGTCACAAAGAAGGCAGCCACGAAGAAGGCAGCCACGAAGAAGGCATCAGCGAAGAAGACAGCTGCTTCAACGGCGCGGCCAAAGGCGAAGAAAGCCACCAAGAAGGCCCCCGCAAGAAAAGTTGCCGCCAGCAAGGGCCGCGCAGGAAGCAAGACGTCAGCCAAGCGAAAGACCCCCACGAAGCGCCGCACGTCGTCGTGAGTCCGTCCGGGATCGACTTGCGCGATGCCTTGCGTTCAACGCCGGGAACGACGCCGATGGAGGCGCGCAAGTGTTTCTGGGATCAGCAGTTAGAGCGTCTGCGCAGCGCGCATCGGCGTGGCGAGCCCGGTATTGTGACGGCTCGAGCGATCACAGACGTCGTCGACGCGATCGTTCTGGATGCCCACCATGCTGCCTCCGATGGATCGGTCCGTCATGCTCTGGTCGCGCTGGGTGGCTACGGTCGCCAGGAGATGTCGCCGCGATCCGACGTCGATCTGCTCTTCCTCTTTCCACGAGACCGTGACAAGGCACCGGATCTGATCACCGGCGTGCTCCACTCGTTGTGGGATCTCGGGTATGATCTGGGCCACGCGAGTCGCACCGTGGCCGAGACCGTGAAGATGGCACGGGAAGACGTGCAATCCTGTACGGCCATGCTCGATTCCCGATTCCTTGCGGGTGACAGAGAGCTCTTCGATGATTTTCAGCGACGTCTTCTCAAGCAGCTGCCCAAGACACTGCCGGCCAGGTTGCGACGGCTGCATGTGGAGCGGGGACGTCACACCGGCTCCGTCCAGTTGTTGGAGCCGAATGTCAAGGAGAGTCCTGGTGGACTTCGCGAGATCCATCTGCTGGAGTGGGGACTGAAGGCGCACTTCCGCAGCACCGGGATCGAAGGTCTCATGTCTCAGGTGCTGACGGAGGAGGACATCGGTCTTCTCGCCAAGGGGCGTGACTTCCTCTGGCGTATCCGGCATGATCTGCACTTCGAGGTGGGCCGCAAACACGATACCCTCGAGCCCGAGAACAAACCTGTGACGGCACGGCATCTGGGGTATGCCGACCGAGCGGTTCTGCCGGCAGTCTCTCTCGACGAAGGCGCCGGCGGGCATCGTGTGGGAACGAAGGACCGCACCGGTGCTGACCGGGGTCGCGAACTGGCGGTGGAGCGCTTCATGGGAGACTACTTCCTCTGCGCACGCGACATCTTCCACTGTGCCCGTCTCGGTTTCGATCATCTTGTGATCGCGCCCAAGCGCCGCGGCAAGCGGTTGTTGCTGGAGCCGGGTGTGGTCGCCATCGACAACGAGATTGAGCTGCCCGACGGTGAAGACTACTTCCGCGAAGACCCGCGGCGGTTCCTGCACATTTTCTTTCTGGCCCAGAGCCGTCGGTTGCCTCTCAGTGAACAGGCCAGACGTGTCGTGCGTTCCAGTCTGGGGGTGTTCGACGACAGTCTGCGCCGCGATCCTGTCGCTCGAGACATCTTTCTGAAAATCCTGCGGCGCAAGCAGCGCTCGGCGGAGACCTTGCGTGAGATGCATGAGCTCGGCGTCCTGGGTGCCTACCTGCCGGAGTTCGGCGATCTGACCTGTCTCGTGCAATACGATATCTACCACATCTACACCGCCGACGAGCACACGCTTGTGGCGCTGGAGAATCTGGAGAGTATCCCCCGACAGCATGCTGGCAGCCCGCTGCGGCAGGCCTATGAGGAACTGAATCGCAAGGATCTTCTCTTCCTCGGGACCATGCTGCATGATGTGGGCAAGTCCCGGCGGGAAGAGCACATCCAGGCTGGCATCCAGATGGCACAGGAGCTGATGGAACGTCTCGACCTGCCCGAGGCGGATCGTCGTCAGGTTCTGTTCCTCATCGAGCAGCATCAGGAGATGGTGCTCATCTCGCAGCGTCGCGACCTCGACGACTACAAGATGATTGCAGATTTCGCCGGTCGCTTCGCACAACCCGAATGGCTGCGGGCGCTCTATCTGTTGTCCTACGCCGACCTCTCGGCTGTGGCCGCTGATGCATGGTCAGACTGGCAGGGGGCGCTGCTCTGGGAATTGTATCACAAGACGATGCAGCAACTGGAATCCGGCATGAAGACACTGGCGGATCGACGGCATCGGCGCGAGATCATGGTTGAGCATCTGCGCCACGTCGAGAATCGCTGGCCACCGGCACGTGTGGTCGCCTTCCAGGAGCATGTTCAGCAACTGCCTGGCCGCTATCTGGTGGCCTACGATCTGGTAAGAATCGAGCGCCATCTGGCTCTGGTCGACCAGCGGCAGGAGCATGGATCACTGGCGCTGGATTTCGTCGAACATGACGACCACACGGAACTGGTCGTGTGCACGAGCGACCAGCACCACCTGCTGGCCAATGTCTGTGGCGTATTGGCTGTGAATGATGTGGATATTCTGCGCGCCGACGTGCAGACCCGTGATGATGACATCGTCCTCGATACATTCCAGATTACCGACATCGATGGCAGTCCAGCATTGCCGGAATGGAAGAAGGAGCGTCTCGAGCTGCGTTTGCAGCAGGTGCTGGTCGAAGGGCTGGCAGTTCGCGAATTGTTCGACGCCTACAGTGCCAACTGGTCTCGTCGCACGAAGGATCTGCCCACGCGGCAGCCGATGGTCGATTTTGAGAATCAGGTGTCGGATCGATTCACCGTGGTCGACGTGGAAGCGCAGAATGCGGCTGGCGTTCTGTATGCGATCACACGATGTCTGGGGGATCTCGACCTCGATATCCACATGGCCATCATCAACACCGTCGCCGATCGCGCCACCGATGCCTTCTACTTCGTCGACAGCCAGGGCCGTAAGATTCTCAACTACGACACACTCGAAGCCATTCGGGCGCGTCTCACCGAAGCACTCAGCGACTGACCATACTTCACTGCCGCCTCATCGGATGATGCCCCTTGAGTCAAGAATCCCAACTCCCTGACGATTCCCATCTCGACCTGACATTCCTCCACGCGAGGCGGGAGGCGATCATCATCTTCCTCGCGTGGTGCGTGGCCATGGTGTGGTCGGTGAGTGTCTGCTACTGGCTCGGATACGGCGGTGGGGCGATCCCTCTGCAGACGATCTGGGGCGTTCCCTCCTGGGTCTTCTGGGGTATCGCATTGCCTTGGGTTGTAGCGGTCGTGTTCTCGTTGTGGTTCTGCTTCGGCTTCATGGTAGACGATGACCTTGCAGGTCATTCCGATGACCTATCGGGTCATTCCGAAGGCGGCGCCACCGAGGGTGGCACGACGCAGAGTGGGGAGACGCACTGATGGGCGGCGCGGCGCTGACGACATTCGTCGTCTACATCGTTGGTGTCCTTGCCCTGGCGTGGCTGGCCAATCGACTGCTGAAGCACAGCAATTTCCTGAGTGAGTATTTCCTCGGTGGCCGTTCCCTCGGCGTCTGGGCCTTTGCTCTGACCTTCGCCGCTACCAGTGCCTCCGGTGGGAGCTTCACCGGTTTCCCCTCCAAGATTTACAGCCATGGCTGGGTCCTGGCCCTCTGGATCGGCAGCTACATGGTGGTTCCCATCTGCCTGATGGGCCTGCTGGGAAAACGTCTGAATCAGGTGGCGAGGATCTCGGGGGCGATCACGGTCCCAGATGTTTTCCGTGATCGCTTCAATTCCGCCACCTTCGGTCTGGTGGCGACGGCGCTCATCGTCTTCTTCATGTCATTCAACCTCGTCGCCCAGTTCAAGGCAGGATCGCTGATTCTGAAGACCCTGCTGGACGGGGTTGATGCATTCCAGGTGACGGCTCTGCAACTGGGGACGACCGTGCGTGAGTGGCCTCTGGTGGGGGGCGTCGAACCACAGTATCTGCTCTGTCTGCTCACCTTTGGTGTCGTCGTCGTCCTCTACACGACGTATGGCGGCTTCCACGCCGTGGTGTGGACCGATGTATTGCAGGGCGTTGTGATGGTGATTGGTGTCATCGTGCTGTTACCACTGACGCTCTATCAGGCAGGCGGATTACAGCGTGTCACCGAAGAGATGGCGCAGATGACGCCACCTCGGTCGGGCGTGGTTGAGATCCTCGTACCATCCAGTGACCAAGAGCGCGTCGTGTCTTCCGGGTCCTGGGCCTGGGTGAATGACACCCCGAGAGACCGGGTGGATGACACCCAGGAAGACCGGGTGGCTGACACCGAAGAGGTGGAACACCTGGTTCGGGTGGCAGCGCCCGTCGTCATCGAGCCAGGACCGGCGCAGACCGTCGAGGTCGCCATCCTCGAAATCACGACGCCGAGCCAGATCGAGCGAGTGCGGACACTCGAGTCGGCCGTGTGGCTCGATCCGCAGATGCAGTTGCGGAACCTGAGAACCACACCTTATGCCTCAGGCGAGGAGCCCGGTGCTTACGTCACGGGGCCTGGACCGAGTGCGCATTCCTCGGATGGTTTCCTGCCGCTGAGTCTGGCCGTCTCCTTCTTCATCATGTGGGCGATCGCGGGCAGTGGCCAGCCGAGTGGTTACGTGCGACTTATGGCATTCCGTGACAGTCGGACCCTGAGGCATGCCATCGCCACAGTGACGATCTACTACTCGCTGATCTACTTTCCCCTCATCGTCATCTTCTGCTGCGCCCGGGTTCTACTGCCCGGAATGGAGACTGAATCAGACCGGATCATGCCAGCCATGGTGATCTTCGTCACCGACAATGCCGGCCTGGCGTGGTTGGGTGGCCTGATCGTCGCGGCACCCTTCGCGGCGGTGATGTCGACGGTGGATAGCTTCCTGTTGATGATCTCTTCTGCGCTGGTGCGCGATCTCTACCAGCGCACGCTGCGTCCAGAGGCGCAAGAGCGCATCATCCGCCGACTCAGCTTCGGCGTGACCTTGCTGGTTGGCTTTGGGGCCGTGCTGGGGGCGATCGATCCGCCCCGATTCCTGCAGGATATCATCGTCTACACCGGCAGTGGACTGGCGGCCTGCTTCCTGGCGCCCACGGTATTCGCTCTCTACGTGCCGCGGGCCAATACGACAGGCTGTCTTGCGGGTATGCTGGCCGGTTTCGGCACGCACCTGGCGATGTATGGCGCCGGTATCTTTGCGCATGGCAGCTTCTTCCGCCCCGTCCACCTGTTTGGTCTGGATCCGATTCTGGTTGGGCTGGCCGTATCCTTTCTCGCCACATTCTCTGCCATGCATCTGGCGGCACCACCGCCGGTTCACATGGTACGCCGCTACTTCTACCGAAGCTGAAGTCTCTCCGACTCCTGCCAGATGTAACCTTCGTCCGGCCGCTGCGTCCTCTCCTGCTGTGACGGCGATCCCCGCCGCACAGAAAGAGATGCAGGACGATGGATTTCCTTGCTCCTTCAACGCGCGAGGCGGTATCGACGCGAGGCGAAGAGAGCGACGCTCCGCGCCTGCCGTCCCCTGATCGGGGGCAGCAGGCGCGGATTGCCGCTTTTCTTGGCCACGTCGAGATCTTCGCCGGTTTGAGCAGCGTGGAGCGTCGACGCATTGCCGCCGACACGCTGGTTGTAACGGTGCCGGCACGCACCGTGTTGTCCAATGCCGACACGCGGGGCCCGGGCCTGGGCATTGTCTGGCGTGGCGCGGCCAAGGTATCGATGGTCGGTGACAATGGCCGCGAAGTTGTGCTGGCCCTCCTCGACCCGACCCATGTCTTTGGTGAATTGTCTCTGTTGGATGGCGAACCCGGTCGGGCTCACGTCAAAGCAATGCGCCTGACCGAAGTCATCTGGTTGCCGACGGCCCACTTGATCGAAGCCCTCGTGAGGCACCCGGAACTCGGACTCAGCATGCTCCAGGTGACAGCATCACGGGTTCGCAGTGCTGAGCGTCGTGTTCGGCAGCTGGCTTTTCAGGATGCCCCGGAGCGGATCGAAGCGACACTGCGTGAGATCGCGCGCCATCGCGGTGAACAGACGGCGGCAGGGATCGTGCTGCCACGGCCATCGCAACGATTGCTGGCTGAGATGGTGGGCAGCACGCGCGAGACTGTGAATCGCGTCTTCAAGGATCTGGAATCGCGGGACATCATCCGCTGCCAGGGCCGAGATGTGGTGCTGCGATGAAACGCGCTCGCGTGTCGCGGCCCCGGCGCAGTCCGTTGCTGCCCCTGTTGCAGGGCGGCATCGGTTGTGTCGTCCTCGCCATCCTGCTCGCCCTTCTCAATGCATGCGGTGAATCTCCCGTCGCTCCTGCCGGTCCGTCCTCGTCCGCCGTCGTGGCCGGTGATGCGGCGGCACGCGCTGTGGCCGTCGCGATCGCCCTGGCTTCCGAAGAGGAGGGGGATGCTGTGCTGGCCGGTGATCACAGTGGCTCGCTGCAAGTGACTGTCAACGAGGCCACCGACCGGCAATTGCGCCTGGAGTTCGTGGACTATTCGGATGATGGCGTGAGTTTTCTCGATGGTGCCATGACCGTGACCTGGTCTGAGACCGGCACGCCACATTTCAGTGGTGATCTGCAAATTCGCGCGGGCCAGGGAGAGCCGGAATCTGCAAATCTCGAAGGGGAGGTCATCTCCTTGCCCGGTGGGGGAACGATGACGCTCGTCATCGACTGGCCTGCCGAACCGGGAGATGGCGGTCAGGAGGTGCCAGACTCAGACGTAGACGCAGAGACCGATGCTGATGTGGTGCCATCCACGATCCGGTTGAGTGAATCGGCACAGGAAGCGGTATGGCAGATGATTCGAGATGCCGCCGAACGGGGTGCCGGTATCCATGCGGGACAGTCGTCGGGTCGTGTCCTGATTCGTCTCACGAGAACGGTGACGGCCACCGAGACCGATCGTGTGACAGATACAGATGGGTATCTGAGATTCGAGCAGTATTCGTCGACTTCTCGTTTTTGGCTCGGTGGCGCTCTGCAGCTGAGGTCACGTCGTGACACGCAGGGACGTTTCAGAGTGGCCATCAGTGGCGAAGTCCTCGTCTACACCGCCTCGGGTGTTGCAGCTTATACGCCGAGCGCCGATGTGGTGCGCAAGTGGCTGGATGCAAGGCAGATCGCCTCGTCAGACCAGCAGACCGCATCAGACGGGCAGGTCCCGAATGCCTCCTCGATCGAGCCGACAGAGGCTGGCAGTGAGGGCTGAGGTCTCACGGACAGGGCGCATAGCGCCGCACGTGGCCGGTCAGGCCCGACGGAGGCCTCGTAACCTTGGGGCCGTTGGCTCGTCCTTGTGTGGTGAGGCCAACAGTTGCCCGCTCAGGTCTGGTCCCGCAGACTTGGTGGTCCGGGATCAAGGTTCCACCTCACGCGACTGTCTGTGGAGCGAGAGCTTCGGTGGATCAGGACCAATCACAGGACGCTGGTGGGCTGAATCCTGCCGAGCCTGTAGGGCTGGATTCAGCCGAGCCCGGCGGGTTGGACTTCTCCGAGGATGCCCGTCTGATCGCAGCGGTGGGCGATGGATCCCTCGGGGCGGCAGAGCAGCTGGTCGAGCGCCATCAGGAACGGATCTACCGTCTCGCCTATCGGCTCACGGGAGATCCCGATGTGGCGGCCGACATCGCGCAGGAGACATTCCTGCGGGCCCTGCAGTCGTTGGATCGAATCGCGGATGGGCGTGCCTTCACGCAGTGGCTGTCCCGGACGGCAACAAATCTGGCGCGCGATCGATGGCGATCCCGCCGGGACTGGGTCGCCCTGGAGGACGAACAGGCAGACTGGCAGGTGGGTCGGCCCACGCCGCAACGAGATGCCGAGTCGGCTCAGACAGGCGAGAGGATCCAGGCGGCCTTGATGGAACTGCCGCATCGATACCGGGAAGCCTTCGTCCTGCGCCACGTGGAGCAGATGAGTCATGATGAGATGTGTGATGAACTGGGAATCAGTCTGTCGGCGGTCAAGGTGCGGATCCATCGCGCCTGTGGCATGATGCGTGACCTGTTGCCTGAGTACGACGAGGGAAGCGAAGAATCGTGAATGACGAGGATGGCATGACTGGCTCGCTGCGACAGGCAGCGCGGGCCCTGCAGGCACCGCCTCCGCATGCCTTGCCAGCCAACTTTGCGGCCAGCATTGCTCGACAGGCACTGGCACCGGACCCGGTTCAAGCACCAGAGACCCCCTGGTTCGACTGGTTGCGCTCGTGGTGGCAGCCACGCGTGTTGTCACCGGCTCTGCAATTTGGCTGGGCCATGATGCTCTGTGTGGTGACGGCTTCAGCGACGCTGTGGGGTACCGGGGCATTCGACCGGGATGAGCGCGTGTATGTGCGATTCGCCGTGGATGCACCGGCTGCGCGCAGTGTATCACTGGCAGGTGACTTCAATGATTGGGATCCGACGACAGCGCGACTGCAGCCGGCTGGCGTCGGGAAGTGGGAGGCCCTCGTTCCTCTGACACCCGGTGTCTATCAATACATGTTCGTTATCGATGGGCAGGAGTGGATCCTCGATCCGGCTGCCATCGAGCAGATCGACGACGGATTCGGTCAGCACAATTCGCTGATGAGGATTCGATCGGCCCCCACGACAGCTACCAGCGATGCGCTGGATTTCCTCTAGCGTTGCGGTCACACTGATGCTGAGCCTGACGAGCATCGAACCTGCCATGGCGGACTGGCAGATCGGTCTGCGATCGGGATGGCGATGGGAGCGAGGCGGTATCGCCGTCGGTGAAGAGACGGCTGAACGTCGTGCCGCTCGCCTGGCACCGCAGCTGACCCGGCAGTGGAAGAATGATGATTCGGTCGTGAACTGGCGTCTGTCGCCTGCTGTGGAACTTCCGGATCGGGGCTCGGTCTTCAGCCGCATCGCCAGTGACCTGGAGTGGGTGCCAAAGGGTAGAGAGACTTCCCGGATGGAGTCTGCAGACGCAGATCCACCGGCTGCGATTCGATCGTGCGACCCGCTGGGCAGGTCGCACACGATGGCGTCTGGGGATCCGCCGTGACAGGCCCCTGGGTTCGATGGCGGCAACGACCGGTCAGTACCACGTCGACCTCGTCCGCTACGAGCGATTGCCCGGCGCAGCGCGTCGCCACGAGCGACGGCAGGAGGCGAAGCTGGCCGTCACGTCCTATGGATCGATCTCCCACCGGTCAAAGGGGTGGGTGTCCACGTCACTGACGGGCCGACAGGCGGAGTCCAGCCTCGACGAATACGATCGCCTCGGGGCTGAGATCTATGCTGGGGCGGCGTGGAAGCATGGCGATCTGGCCTTGGCTCTGCAGGGTGCGCGCGAATGGCGTCGTTATGCCGGAGGCGACATCTGGCGATTGAACTGGTTCAGCGCCACCGTGGACCGAGCTCTGGCCGAAGGCAGGGGACTGTATGCCACGCTGCAGCGGCAGGTTGGTCTCGGTGAGCAGGACCGTGAAGTCTTCCGACCCTGGTGGATGCTGGAGGTCGGGTTACGACTACGCTGGCCCCTGCGGGTGTCGACACAACAGCTGGCAAGACCCCGGAGCCGTGGTGTGGCGATTCCTGCCACGACGCAGGCGGGTTGGCTCTTCAGATATCGTGCACCGGAGGCGCGCAGTGTGCATCTGGTCGGTTCATTCAGCCATTGGGATCGGACATCGCACCCGATGGTCAGAGCGGCGGATGGGACATGGCAGACGACCGTACCCCTGGCCTCAGGAGTCCACGAGTATGCGTACATCATCGACGGTCAAGTCTGGCAAACGCCACCGACAGCCGCCTCCTACGTGGAGGATGGCTTCGGTTCGCGCAATGGCGTCCTCGTCGTCCCCAAGGCCACAGCAAGTGAATAGCATGATTCCACAATACCTGGTACGGGCCGGTGTTCTGGTCGCTCTGGTGGCTCTGCCCGTGGTGACCCCTGCCGCGGCGGACGAATCTCTGGATCGCCTGGTCGAACTGGGTGCAGAAGAGGCGCGCGTACAACAACTGCTCGACCGCTGGCAGGAGACCTACGGCAGCGGGGCCGAGGATCTGATCGAAACGCTGGCCCGGGCCATGGAGGCGGACGCCCCGGCGGATCTCGTCATCGACAAGGCAGCTGAAGGTGTGGCCAAGAGGATCCCGGTCCCCCGGTTACTTCCAGCACTGGGGCGCTGGAGCGCACAGATCGCCCACGCCGCGCAGTTGGCCGTCGAATTGAGTGGTGAATTGGATACGGAGGGAATGACGCATCGCGATATGGTGTTGCGTCTGCAGATTCTACAGCGGGCCCGGGGTGAGGATACCTGGTTGCGGCGATTGCGGGATGAGGCACTGCGAATGGATGCCAGCGTCGCCGACCTGCTGGCAATCGGTGAGAGCATTTCGCAACTGGCACGACTCGGATTGCCCGATGGTGAAGCTGAAGAGCTGGGACACAGCTGGCTCGGTTCCGGCGTTGATGCGTTGGCCGCACCGAGTCTGCTGCGAGCGATTGAGACGGCTCAGGACGCCATGCCTCTTGCTGCTGCGGCGCGTCTGGTAACCGAACGCACCGCCCAGGGTTGGACGGCTGAGGATGTGCTGAGCGAGATCAACTCGACTCGGTCTGATGGTCAGCCATTCGACTCGCAGGGGCGCGACCAGATGCCCGCTGCCCGTGGCATGGCCGGTGACCCGACACTGATCGAACAGGAGCCGGCCG
>JABHDC010000193.1 GCA_018673255.1 Gemmatimonadota bacterium | reverse complement strand
GGGGGCGGCAACTGGGCGTGGTGTTCGCCGACTATGATGATGACGGCGATCCCGATCTTCATGTCGCCAACGATCACGAGCCGAATTTCCTGTTCCGTAACGACGGGAAGCGATTTGCCGAAGTCGGTGTTCCGGCAGGCATCGCCACGAGCCCCGATGGCGCCCCGGAGGCGGGGATGGGCACCGACTGGGCAGACTATGACCGTGATGGACGACTCGATCTGGCTGTGTGCAATTTTCAGTGGGAGTCGTGCCGGCTGCTGCGCAATACCGGGGACGGCAGATTCGAAGATCGGACGGCGCCCAGCGGCCTGGGTGGTCCGACATATCAGACCCTCACGTTCGGCACGGACTTCGTCGATACCGACAACGACGGATACCCTGATCTGTTTCTCGCCAACGGTCATGTCGAGCCGAATATCGAGATCCTCGACAGTGCTGGACCGCTCTACGCCCAGCACGATCAGCTCTTCCTCAACAACCGTGATGGTACGTATACCGATGTGACGGTGGCGAGTGGTCTGACTGCGTTTCCGGCGGCAGTGGGGCGCGGCTCGGCGGCGGCAGACTACGACAACGACGGTGATGTCGACTTCTTCGTGTCGAACAACAATCAACGCCCGCACCTGCTCAGGAATGATGGCGGAAATCAGGGCAACTGGATCTCGGTCGAGGTCGAAGGCACCCGCAGCAACCGCAGCGGAATCGGAACGCGTGTCACTGTTTTCACCGAAGACCTGAGGCAGACGGCGGAGGTGAGGGGGAGCAGCAGCTATCTATCCCACAACGATCTGCGGCTGCACTTCGGACTTGGCCGACAGGCCGTTGTGGACAGTATCCACATTCGCTGGCCCGCCGGCGGATCTCAGACTGTGGTTGCCGTGCCAGCGGGACAATTCCTTCGAATCGTAGAAGGCGAACCATGGGTGGGACAGTGACTGCACGAGCCGGGCACATCCTCCTGGCTCTGATTCTCGCCGGCTGCGAGTCTCAGCCTGAAGTGGTTCAGCCGCCCACGGCAGACGAGCTGGGGCGATTGCAGATGACATACGAAGAGCGTTTGCGCCAGAGCCCGGCCGATCTCGAGACACGCGAATCGCTGGCGCGGGTGCTGCTCGAGATGGGTCAGCTCGATCGGTCGATGACGCAGTTTCAGACGGTTCTGCAGTCAGACAGCCTGCACGTGGGGGCGCTGCTGGGTCTCAGCGAGATCCTGGCCAGGATCCGCGATCCCGTGGCGGCCCTGGAAGTCGCGAAACGCGCCGTCGAGATTCGCCGCGATGAGCAGACGCTGCAGAGGCTGGCGGTGGCATGGCTGGGTGTTGACCAGCCACACAATGCCTACCTCATGATCGTCGAGGCGATCCAGATGGATCCTGACCGCGCCACCTTGCACGAGTTGATGGGCGCACTGCAGATGGCCCAGGGAGATGTGGCGGCAGCACAGACCTCACTGGAGCGTGCGGTTGAGCTCGACCCCACATCCCACGAGGCCAGCTTCGCACTGGGGAGTCTGAGCTGCGAACGATTGGGACGATGTGTGGAAGGCCTGGATTTCCTCCAGCGAGCGGTGTCACTGGCGCCGGACAGTGTGCGCTATCGGGTGGCCGCCGGCCGTGCGTTGCTGCAGGCTCAACGCATCCGTGATGCGATGACCGTGTTCGAAGAGGCGGCCGATCGCGATCCCTCTTCGGTAGATGCCCAGCTCGGTCTGGGCGTGTCCCGACTCGGCCTGGGAATGCACGCCGAGGCAGCCAGGGCTCTCGAGAAAGCTCTCAAGCTCGACCCCGTCCATCCCGACATCCGTCTCCAGCTGGCCTCGGTATACCATCGTCTGGGACGTAGCGCGCAGGCCGAAGCGCAACGTGCCGCCCACAAGCGAATCGACCCCTACGTGGCCGAGATGGGGCGATTGCGTGGACTGGCACAGCCAGGTCGCATGCCAGAGGCGCATTTTGAGCTTGCCCGTCTGTATGCCCGACTCGGCCACGACGAAGGAACGGTCAGGTCCCTTCGTGAAGGTCTGACCCTTCAGCCAGGCAGCGCACGGGCATGGCTGAATCTGGGCAATGCTCACGTCCGTCTGGCGCGTTCCGGAGAGGCTATCTCCGCATACCGCCAGGCTCTCGACCTCAGGCCGGACTATGGGTTGGCGTGGTACAATTTGGGTACGGCCTATGCCACGGGGGGCTACATCGACCTGGGCCGAGAGGCCTACGAGCGGGCTCTGAAGCTGCTCGGCGAGTCGGCCGACGTTCTGACCGCGATGGGGAACCTTGAATTGCACCAGGGCAATGCCCAGGTAGCGGTCGAATTGTACGGGCAGGCACTGTCCCAGAAACCCGAACTACATGCCGCGCAGCGGGGCCTCGTACTCGCGTATCGCCAGGCAGGCGATTCGGTGGCTGCCACACAGGCCATCGCACGATTCAGGAGCGCGGTGCCATCGTCGTCCCCGCCAGCGATGAGGGGTCCCTGACCACAAGTGATTGACAGCCTCTTGACGATCCAGGACCTAAGTCTATACGTATGAGTCTCTATGACCGACAGACCACCCAACAATGGCAACGAGCCTCCCCAGATTGGTGCGGGCAGGACGATGTCGGAGAAGGCGAGCCACGCCATCGAGACGTATATCCTGGAGCAGGGGTTGACTCCCGGTGCCAAGATACCATCCGAGCGTGAGATTGGCCTCATGCTCGGGGTGAGTCGCACGGTCGTGCGTGAGGCGGTCCGACTCCTCGTGGCCAGAGGACTGTTGGCGTCAAGGACTGGCTCGGGTACCTACCTGAAGAAGCTGGCGCCGGATCGGCTCCTCTCCGAACCGATGGCCATGCTGCTGCGCAACGGCGTCATCTCGGCACAGCACGTGCTCGAAGCCAGGAACCTGGTCGAACCCGAGATCAGCGCACTGGCCGCCCAGCGGGCCACCGGAGATGATGTTCTCTCGCTTGGGGCCACAATCGACGTGATCGTCAGACCTGGCGTGACCAACGAGGAGTGTGCCAGAGCCGACGTGGGATTCCACCTCGGTCTGGCGACGACGACGGACAACCCGCTTCTGCAGGCGATCCTGGTTAGCTTCGATGGGGTCATGTACGACGTGTGTCTCAAGTCCTACGTGGCACAGTCCGAACCCAGAGAGCAGATCCACCGGCATCACATGGCCATCCTGGCCAGTGTGAGAGACGGTGACCCGATCGGGGCACGACGCCACATGGAGACACATCTGCGGCAGACGGCCGTCAGTTCAAAGTTGCTCTACACTTGAGGAGGCAGCGGTGGTCGACATGCGGGTGTCATGTCCAGTGTCGTGCCCTCCCAATCCTGGCTGTGCCGATCCTCTTGCTCCTGGCGACTCATTCCGTGGCTACCACCTCCCTCGTCGTCGACCACGTCACCATCCCCCAGGTCGACTACGAACCGGCCGTCTACTACGACGCCGGTGACCCGCTTCCCCACATAGACTTTGAGCGCATCGACTGGAAACGTATCGTCGACAGGCGACATCGACGCGTTGTGCTCGAGTCCGACTATGTGCGGATCGAGGTGCTTCCTGAGATGGGGCGCGTGTACAGTCTCATCGACAAGCGGACCGGCCACGATTCGCTGTGGAAGAATGACATCGTGCGCCCCGGTGGTGCGAACAATCCCACCGGGTGGTGGCTGTGGATCGGCGGCATCGAGTACACGTTGCCGGGCTACGAGCACGGCACGACTTTCGCGATGCCCTGGACGTGGAATGTGCTGGAGGACGGCCCGGATCGAGTCTCGATGTCGATGGAGACAGTGGAGCCACTGACAGGTCTGACTCAGCGAGTCAAACTGACGCTTCATCGAGGTTCGGCGGCCATGGAGGCCCAGGTCCGCATCCACAATCCGGGAGCCGACACCGTTGAATTCGCACACTGGGTCAATCCGATGTGGACCCCGGGAGGCCAGAATGAGCTGACGGACAACACCGAGCTCATCATCCCTACCGAGAGGGTTCTGATCGCCGACCGCTGGCAGAAGAACCTGGGCCCCAGCCCCCAACATTGGCGGTCCAGTCCGCTGCGGAACATCCGCGCGTGGAAGGCCGGGGATATCATGGCTGACGGTCTGACGGCCGGCTACTACAGTGCCTACTCCCACGATGCGGAGGAGGGTGTGGTCCGCGTCTTCGATCCCATTCTCAATCCAGGCGTGGATGTTTGGACCTATGGATTCCATCCCTCAGGGATCCCCATGGGATCAGGTCTGCCCAACAAGGGATACGCCGAGATGTGGGGGGGCACGAGCGTGCTGTTCCCGGACGAAACGCGGCCCCTGGCACCAGGTGCGTCGCTCACCTGGACGGAGTGGATGTACAACTATCTGGAAACGGAGGGCGTAAGTGCAGCATCGCAGGTCGGCGCGATGCATGGTCGCCTGAACGACGGCATGCTGGATATCGCCCTCTCGCCCGCCCTCGAGGTGCCTGACGCGGTCATCGAAGTGTCTGTGGCGGGTCGGGTGGCCATACGAGATTCCGTCTCGTTGACCCCCGCCCGGACACTCCACCAATCCTACGCGGTCAGGCAAGGGACCGCCCCAATCGAACTCTCCATCGCGGTACGACAGGGCGCCCTGCAACTCCTGTGGTGGTCGATGGATACGACTCCCTAATCAAGGGGGGCGCGCGCGCGCCCCCCCTTGTAGAAATAGCGAATGGTATGTTCCAAGAAAAATGCTTGAAATGTCTTCGAGCAGAGCGTAACATTATCGCCGCGCCGACCTGTATGACAGGTTAGGATCTTTCAGCGGTGAGATCTTTCAGCGGTGAGGATGCCCCCATACCGCGCCAAACCCTACCGTCGGTTACGCTATAACGAAACTGACGCGCACCAGAGGAGATGTTGCATGCGAAAGACAATAGTCCTCGGCACAGCGCTAGTCGCCGTGCTGCTGGCGGGCATTTCGGCACCAGCAGTGGCTTTTGAGAACTGCAATGGTATCGGCTACTTTGCCCTGCAGGTTCCAAACCCGGGTTCGATGAATCCGGATGGTAATGCTGCTGACTGGGCATGGTTCGATCCCGATTTCATCGTCGGCAACGACCAGCTGTGTGATGTGGTGGGCTCGGGTGAATTCCCGTCACGAGCCGATCTCGACATCGCCCATCATGTCGCTTGGTCACCAGAGCCCGACAATCGTCTCTACGTGTTCACGCGCGTCGTCGACGACACGCTGAACAACGACGTCACCGAGCCGAATGATGGCTGGAATGACGACGATCTCGAGCTCATTCTCGATCCGGATCACGGTGTCTGGAACGAGGCGCCGGACGCCCTTCGTACCGGCCACCAGCAGTGGACCTTCCACTACGCTCGTCCCGGCGGTTATGCCATCGCTTCGTTCCTGCGCTGGAACCAGCCTGCCGAGATGCAGTGGGGTGTTGAGCAGGGCGCCGTTGAGGGCGTCGTCGTCGCATCCCCGGCCGGAGCCACTCACCTGTCCACAGACGTCACGCTGAACTACGAAGTCCGTATGGAAGCCTTCGATCCATATATGCCTGATGGTCGTGATGCAAGTGTCCAGTGGAACTTCCAGGCGGGGCAGACGATCGGTATGTCCCTGAGCCTCAACGAGGCTGACGGTGAAGGTCGTACGCACCAGGTTACGACGCACGTCGACAACGGTGGCGCGCACAGCTCGGAGTTCACATCCGAGTTCACGCTGCTGAGCAGCGGCGAGTTCGCCACTGCCGTCGAGGCGAGCAGTTGGGGTGCCGTGAAGGCCCTGATGCGGTAAGGAGTAGGATGAGCGGGATCTACGTTTCGCTCCCAGGAGGGGGGACAATCGCGTCCTCCCTCCTTGTTTTTACCCGTCAACGCACTCGGCTCCGCGCGGAGAGATCGTCTTGAAGGCGCTATATAGCTTCCTACTGATCCTGGCTGTGTCCGGATGCGGGCGCTATTTCCCGGGTCCCCTTCAACCCAGGCCAGAGTCCGAGCAGGGCGAACACATGGTCGTCAACGATGACGGATCAGTGGCCTACGTCTTCGAGAGACTCGATGTCGCACTCCGTCCCATGACGGATGATGAGCTCAATCGCAGCCTGGCAAGAGCGTCGGACGACGGGGCATTGTCCACGAACCCCTTCACATACGGTGACTGGAAGCCCCCCGGTGAGTCCTTCACGCCCCAGCGATTCACCGTGTTTCTTCTCCGGGTTAAGAACTACGCATTCCCGAAGGTGAAGATCGATCCGACCCGAATCGTCCTGACCTCCACCAGCAAGCGTACCTACGAGCCTCTGACCTTCCTCGAGATCAGCGAATACTACAGGGCCCACGCGCTGGCGTGGGCAGGCAACTACTACGCCCGCCTGCGACAGCGTGAAGACCTGCTGCGACGCAACATGTATACCGACGAGATGATCTTCAGCGGTCAGGAAAACGAAGGGTATCTCGTCTTCCCACTGATGCCCCCGGACGTGACTGAGTTGACCCTCCGAGTCAACGACGTTGCTGTTCGTTTCGACTATGCTAATGAGCCGGTCGAAACCGTTGATCTGACCTACAAGTTCCAGCGCGAGGTGATCAAAGGGTTCCAGCCACCCGCCACCATCTCGGCACGCTGACGTGCCGCTGAGCCCCAAATTCGCCGGCGCAGCAGGTGCTGTGGGCCTGATTCTGCTTTCTGGCACCGATGCGGGTGGTCAGATCCAGACCGTGCGCATCGGGCAGGGCGGAGATTCCTGGGCGAGTGTGGAACTTGTGGCCGCTGGAGCGCAGGTCGCTTCCGACTCACTGAGGCCGGCGGGCTTCACGCCTGAGAACAACATCATCAGCGCCGTTCGCTGGAGCGATGTCGGAACGGGCCCGGACGAATTCATCCCCGAGGGTGGAGCCAGGGTGTGGGCGCGCGTCGCCGACGGCCAGGAAAATGGCATCCTCGTCGATGGCAACCCAACCACATCCACGGGGACCCGGTTTCAGATTCCAGGCCAGTCTCAGGAAGGCCGGATCTTCATCTTCGATCTGGGTGCCTCGTTCCCCGTCGAACGGATCGCCTTCTTCCCCAATCCGGAGGATCCCACCGCGTTCCTGCGAGCCTACGAGGTCCGGGTCAGCGACGGGCGCTCCTTTGGTGTGGACGAACGGCCGATCTGGGAGACGCTTGCTCGAGTAGAGAGCTCCAACGAGGTCCGGTCAGAGATCCAGTTTCCGCGCCAACTCGTCAGATACATCCGACTTGAAACGCTGGAGCCGAATCCCTTCGATATCGCCGAAATCGAGGTCTTCGGTCGGGGATTCGTAACCCGGGCACAGTTCGTTTCCGACTTCATCGACTTTACCGGGGAAAGTGTCCGTAATTTCGGTAGCCTGAGGGGCAGCGCGACCCGCGTATCCACCGAGCCGGATGCGGTGTCTGATGATCCGGTCCAGGCTGTGTTCCAGGTTCGGGCCGGGACGGACACGTCGCCCGAATCCTTCTTTCAGGTCGACCTGGAAACGGGCAGCGAAACCGAGGTCTCAGAGAAGGCCTATGACAATCTCATCGACCGGGAACGCACCACGCGGTACGATGCAGCCAACTGGAGCGCCTGGTCGAATCCGGTGACGATCGATTCGACAGGCATCTTCGAGATCAGTCTCGATTTCCTGCCGATGCCGAGGCCCTTCTTCCAGTTCAGATTCCTCTTCGAGGGCACAGCCACCGATGTGATACGGATCGACGATCTGGAGTTCACCCACTCGCGACCCCTCGCTCAGGAAACGCGAGCCGAGGTCGCATTGCTGGGTGATCCCTTTCCGGAGACCGGTGTGGCCAGCGTCGAGACGGGGCGTTCGGCGACCTTTGAGTATGCCCTTTCCGCGGATCTCTCTGGAAACGAGGGGTTCGATGGTCTGCGCATCGCGACACCGGGCAGGGCGCAGCTGGAATCGGTGTCGCTCGGCGAGGATCGGCTGCCGGTTGAGGCCCAGGTCTCGTACGAGGATGACGGCATGGACCTCTTCTTTCCGAGCAACCGAATCACGGCGTCCGACAATGCCACGATCTTCGTGAGATTCACGGCGACACCCCTGTTGTATACCACGCTCTTCCAGGGCTGGCTCCTGGATTCATCCGGCGCGGTTCCTCAGCGGGTGGCCCCGGGTGATGCCACGAATCTGCTCGGAACAAACTCCGTCGTCGTCTTTGGCTCGCTCGGCGAGCCCCTTGGCCGATTCGGTCTCAATTCAGCTGTCGTGACCCCGAATGGCGACGGTCAGAATGACGATCTGTCCGTTCAATACGACCTCATATTCCTCGTCGATGCAGCGCAAGTCACGATTTCGGTGCACGATCTGTCGGGACGGCTCGTTCATACGCTCCTGCAGCAAGAGCAGGCGGCCGGCAGCTACCAGGCCACATGGACCGAAGCCCACGAACTGCCTCCGGGACACTACATCGTCCGACTGCGTGTCGAAACGCAGACCGAGGCATTCGAGCGAATCCGGATCGTGGCGGTGCCCTACTAGGTGGTGGGGGGAAGACTCATGCGTACACGAACGATGATAGCCGCAATACTCCTGCTGGCCGCAACCTCGGTTGCCGTCCACGGCCAGCGCCGCCTCATGCAGGTCGGCGGAACGGGAGGCGATTTCTCTTGGTCCGAGGTGAGTCAGAAGGCCGTCGCTCTTGATGACACGACCGCGCCCGGCGCACTGCAGCCCAGAGAGTTGCGGCCATGGGAGAACGTCATGGTCGGGCCTGGGGTCTTCGCCAATATCTACGGTATTTCCTGGGCGGAAGGGCAGATTACAGGCAAGGCCTTCGGCTTTCAAGCCGGCGTCGACCCCCGTTTCTGGCACGGGGGCTACAGCCGCGAGGAGGGCACGATCATCGATGGCGATCCCGAGACGGCGATCTCGCTGCGCCAGCTGATTGGCGAAGGGCCGGTGGACGTCTTCAATCAGATCCTGAGTCTGCAGGAAGAGGTCTGGACCTTCGATTTCGTGCTCGACGTGCCCGTCAACCGAATCGTCTTCTTCCCCCGACAATCTGGCATCGACAAACGAGGCATCCCGAACAAGCAGGGGTCCCCCCAGGCGTATCGACTCTCGATCCAGACCGAGGTGGAGGGGTTCCTTCTCGAGGAAACCGAGTCGATTCCGAAGCGGACTCTCGAGGTTGTCGTCGACGAGACGGAGTCGAACACGACAAGCAAGGTCGATGTCAGCTTTGAGCTCCAGCCGGCTCGGTATGTCCGACTCGATCTGAGTCTGGCGGAGCAGTTCTACAGCATGGCCGAGTTCGAGGTCTATGGCGAGGGTGTCCCGACAAAGGTGAGCTACGTCTCGACGGCCATCCCACTTGATGAGCCCGTCAATTTCGGTGAGATCACCTATTCCTTCCGACCCCTTCGGCGAGACAAGCAGACCGATACACTCATCGACGAGGAAGAAGGTCCTGCCCGGCTGATCCTGGAGACACGCTCGGGCACCGACGACACCCCGCAGGCATTCTTCGTCGTGGATGACTTCGGACGCGACAAGGAAGTGACCGAGACTCAGTGGCGGCGCGCTTCGCTGCCTCGACGCGAAAGCCTCACCGTCCGCTATCCCAATCAGCGCAGTGTCGTCCTCGACGACAAGACGAACTGGTCATCGTGGTCGTCGCCCTACCGTTCCTCCGGTCGGCTGAACCGATCCCCGGACGGAAGGCAGTTCTTGCAGTTCAGAGCGACGTTCCTGACGGACGATGTACAGTCCATCGGTCGCCTGGATTCGCTGCAATTCGAGGTGTCTCCCCTGCTTGCCTCGTCCGTCGTCGGCGAGATCTCATTGGCAGATACCGACCTGCTGGATCCGACGGCGGAGGTACGCCCGGCGGAATTCCCTGTTGGCGATCGACGTCAGATGCACTTCGACGTCGCCGCGGACTTTTCCCGCGACTCGCAGGGATTCGATGCCGTGCGACTGACGGTTCCCTTCGACGCCCGCTTCGAGGGATTGAGGATGGGTGACGGGGATCTCGTGTCGGTGGTCCCCGACAGCGTGTGGCCCGCCGACGGTGTCGCCGCCGACGGTGAACTCTACATCTCCTTCGCGTCGAATCGCGTATCACGCAGCAACAATACGCCTGTTCGCATCGACCTGGAGGCCTCCCTCTACACCTCCTCCACGATTTTCGCAGGCGAGGTGATCGACTCCGGGAGCGAGAATCTGCCGCAGTCGGTGAACGGCGGGAACGCACGAGACGATGTGGGCACGAACAGCCTTCAGGTCTTTTCGAGTGATGCGAGATCGACCGTCCTGGACGGTGTCCGCTTGATGCAGCCGGTGCTGACGCCAAATGGCGATCTGGTGAACGATGAGATCGATATCGAATTCAGCGTCCTCTTCGTCGACGAGGCGAAGGTGTCGGTGAAGGTTTACGATGTCGCGGGACGTCTCATCAGGTCGCTGAGCGCTGCAAATCGAGGCCGATCTGCCCAGCAGGTATCCTGGGATGGTCTCGACGATGACCAGAATCTGGTCCCTCCGGGCCTGTATCTGCTTCGGATCGAGGTGGATACCCAGAAAGAGACCGCGCGACGACTGTTGACGGTGCCCGTCGTCTACTAGGGATGTGATGACTATGGCAAGAATCACCATACGAGGCGCCATCGTCATGGCCGTGTGGCTGCTGTCCGGTCACGCCATGGCGGACGAGATCCGATTCGACCGTCTCGCGGACTGGCGGGCGTGGACGAGTCCCCTTGGTGCCATCGAGTTGCGGCCGAACGGGCAGATTGAGCTGGGCTGGTACGAATCGGACAACGATCCAATGGATGACATGTCCTCCTTCACCCATCCCACACGGACTCAGGGTGAGGTCTCCGGCGGTCTGGCGGTGCAATCAAACAGTCGGGACGCCCGCTTCCTTGCCGACAACGACCACGATACGTGGTGGCAGCCTGCGGCCGGTGTCGATCCCGACGATGCATGGCTGCAGGTCGACCTCGGCCGCGTCGTGATGCTGAAAGAGATCCGTCTGGTCTTCCCGGACACCCTCGGCGTTCGTCCATTCCGTGACTTCTCGGTCTTCGTCACCGAAGGTTCCACGGTCGCCTCCGCCGCCGACGTCTGGCGCTTCAATCGCGTCTTCACGACGACCGAGCCCAACGAACTGAACGAGATTGTCATCCCCCTCCAGATGGAAGATCTCGGTGATATCGCCACGGGGGAGAACCTGGTCCTGGGCAAAGACCTGGACTTCATGCCCGTGCACTACATCCGTTTTCTGCCACACGAGACCGGACAGGGGGCGGCCCTGGCGGAGATCGAGGCGACCGCCATCGGCGAGAACATCGCGTTGACGACTTTCGAGCGCGGCGGGACGATCCGCTCCGGTCTCACGAAAGTCGAAGAAATACGCGATGGAACCGTCGACAAAGCCTGGCCCGTGGTGTCTAACTCACTCAACAAGTACTGGGAGGATGGAGGGATGTGGTTCGAGTGGGACCTGGGTGCCCTCTTCCACATCAGCCGGATCATCTTCTATCAGTGGCCTCCCGATCAACTCGGACGGACGACCTTCGGCATCGGCGCGGGCAATCCCGGCTACAACCTGGACATCACGGATGGGACCCCGATTGCACGCGACGATCCATTCCGTAGCCCTTTCGATTACACACGGGTCTCCCTCGTCGACAACAGCCAGGCGCCTCGACGCTACATCTTCGATCACCAACTGGAAGATCACGTAGGTCGCTATCTGTTCTGGAACTTCATCGACAACTCCGGAGGCTCCGCCAGCTATATCATGCTGGAAGCGATGATCTACTCGGCCGGCTACCCGGCGCAGGCTGCGTTGACCTCCGACTTCATCGATCTCGGGGGCGCCAGGAGCATCACGGGGATCTCCTGGGAAGCCGACACGCCGCCGGGAACCCGGATCACCGTGCAGACACGGACCGGCAACGAGCTCGATGTCGAGCGGTTCTTCTTCAAGAAGAACGGTGAGCCGGTAACGGAGGAGCAGTACAACAGATTGCCCAAGGTGGTCAAGGGTGAGATCGTCGAGGTGCCCAAGGAGGGTGAAGACTGGAGCGGTTGGAGCGAGCCGCATCTGCAGTCGGGTCAGGCATTTCAGTCACCCACCCCCAGGCAACTGCTGAGAATGAGAGTGAGTCTCGAGAGCGAGGACCCCGAAATCACCCCGGTTCTCACTTCGGTGACCCTTCTCTACGACGATGCACTGGTCCAGAAGGGCGTCGAGGCATCGATCTACCCGCGGGAAGCCATCTCCGGCGCGTGGCAGGACTTCCGTTACGTGCTGCAGCCGACCTTCACCGTCCGGGACCGTGGTTTCGATCGCGTCGTTCTGCCCGTTCCGGGGGAAGTGCGCAATGTATCGTTGCGGATTGATGGCGAGGAGTTTGAGAGCATCGTCGAGTCCAGCGTGGACACACTCGTCATCAGCATGCCGCAGCGCGTTCTGCGGGACTCGGTGGAAGTGATGTTCACGGCGCGTCCGCTGAGTAATCCCACACGCTTCCTCGGGTCGGTGGGCAATTCGACACTGCCGGGGAATCTGCAGGATGTGAAGCCGCCTCAGGTCGATGACGACGGCGATGGGGAGTTTGACCGCACCGACAGGGAGGCCCTGTTCGTCTACCTGCCGGAGGCGACCTCGTCGGGGGTCATTCGCAATCTCGATGTGTCGAGCGGGGTCATCACCCCGAATGGCGACGCGATCAATGACGATCTGCGAATCACCTTTGATCTGCTTCGAAGCGAAGTCGCCGCCGAGCTCCACCTCTACGACCTGACGGGTCGGTTGCTCCGGGTTGTCTCCGGTCAGCCTGGAGAGACGCAGGTATTAGTCTGGGATGGGACAGTGAAGGATAAACCCGCAGCACCGGGCATCTATGTCTGTCGCATCGAGGTTCCGAGCGACGCGCAGACGTGGACCCAGACGTTGGTCGTGAGCGTGGCCTACTAGTCGCAATGAGACCTGATGGAAAACATGGTGGTAAGCTGACATGGGAGAGTTGAACATGAAGCGCAACTGGGTCTGTTCCATCCTGACCGTCCTGCTGCTGGTGCAGGTACAACCAGGTGGAGCGGTCGGAGTCGGTCTGTTCAATCCCTACATCACCGAGGGGGCACGGATCAGTCCTGAAACACTGGTCCCGACCCTCCGAAAGTGGTATCTGCCCCAGGCGCTCTACTCGCTGTACGGCTGGCAGGGGAATGCTTACACCAACTACGCTCGAGACAGGTACCAGCGGTATGTGAGCACCGAGCTCGAAGGTGACCGCTTCTACGATCTCTATGGGAACTACGTGACCAAGGGCTGGAACATCTACAGCTTCACGAACGAGTATCCGAGAGACTTCGGTAGCGGCATCTGGAAGGACCCGAACTTCAATCGGTGGTTCAATCGTCTCGTCGTGGTCTCCGGGGCCAAAGGACAGTTCCATACGTCCCTGACCGTCGGCGAAGGCATCCGTACGACGATGACGCCCCTCACCTTCTCCAAGCCAATCTTCGACGGACTGCAGTGGGACTTCCAGACCGACAAGTATGGGCTCAGCGTCCTGGCGGCGCGGGCCGATTCACCGGGACGCGTGGCCATCGCTGCCGACCAGGGGCCGGCGCGACAGACGACCTTCACCCAGTTGCTCGGTCTGAATGGAAATGTCGCTATCGGTGACTTCGTGACGTTGGGTGGAACGTATCTGACCACCTTCCATCAGAACTCGACACTCTCCCTCGACGACAACTCGATACGTGGCGTCCTCGGCGGTCGCCTGAATGCCGGCAATGTCCAGCGCCTGATCGTGCGTCTGTCTGACGACTCGCCTGAGGATGGCGTGGGTGGCGCGCTGCTTCTTCGTGAGCGGATCTTCATCGACGGTGTGGAGCATCCCGAGATCGACCCGATCATCGAGGGTGGCGTATCCCGGGAGGGCCTGCTGGAGGCCTCTGGCTCCAACACGGTGACCCTCACCTACAACATCGAGACGGATTTCCGCCCCGGCCCCAGTGAGGAGATCACCGACTTCCGGGAGATCGAACAGATCGAGATCGGCCTGGTCGTGGCCAACGACTACCTCGTAGAGGTCGCCTCGAATCTTCAGACCAATGCGACGCTGGAACCCGCCTTCCTGCCTGTCGAGCAGGCGGAGGGCAATATCACCGATGGTTCCAACCAGCGGTTCATCCGCTTCGAATACGGGATTCCCTCTGCCAACGAGCTGCGAGGGGTGAGTCTTGCGGTCACCGACGTGAGAGGCTTCAACCTCCAGTCAGAGTTTGTCAGCAATCGGCGCAATCGGCGCTTTCCGAATCAGACCATCCGACGGGGCCAGTCTCTGTCTCACAGCGAGTCGGAGGCGTACTACGTCACGGCATCCCAGCTCACCTATCCCTTTTTCGGATATGGGGAGGTCTTCAGCGTTGAACCCGGGTACTCGACGTCCATGTTTATCCCTGACGCCCAGGGCTTCGTCGACTACGAGAACGAGGAGAACTACCTCTACGAACTCGTCGACGACAACGACGACCAGGATCGCTTTCCGGACTGGCAGCGTCGCGCCGAGAATCTGAGCTCGCTGTTTCCACAGCAGAATCAGTTTCCGGACCGGCATGTGTTTCCGGGGCTCGACGAGAACCAGGACTTCATCTCCGATTTCAATCAGAACCAGAACAACCAGCCCGACTACAGCGAGCCATTCTTCCGGTATCATGTCGATTCCCCCGAGTTCCTCTTCGGCACGGACATGAACAACAACACCGTCATTGACCGTTTCGAGAACGATATCGAACCGGACTACCCGTACAAACGGGACAGCAAGGGATACAACCTGTACGGTGGCGTCGAACTGGCGACGGATAGCAAGCTCACTCTGGGTCGTACGCGTACAGAACAGCACTCCAGCGACCGTCGGGCGGCCTCAACATACGGTCTGCTGACACTGCGTTCGGAAGTACCGCAGCACGGCCTGTCGATTCAGGTCATGGAATTCGCCCGAAAGGTCAAGGATGACATTCCCGACAACCTGATCCAGTGGGTGCAGCCGGCCTTCTCAACCGGCACGTTGCAGGATTTCAGTGATCCACTGATCGCTCAGGACACGTTCATCAACACCTTCTACCTTCAGCTCGACTGGACCCAGTTTCTTACAACCCAGACGAAACTGAAGTTCGACAGCTACAATCAGCAGGGCGACGCAGCAAAGGGAACGCGGGATGAGAGGTTCCTGGGGCTCATCAACAAGGCTGATCGCGAATTCTGGATCACACCGAATGTGCACCTGTGGCCGCAGTGGAAGCAGCGATTCGCTTCGCGCACGCCGACCAGCCCTCGTGTTCGCAAGACGCGCGATCTTTCGGAGGTTCTCTTCTTCCTCGCCAACTACCGGATCACGCCAAAGCTGATTCTCGGTCTTGGCACCGAGTACGAGTTGTTCAGCAATCTGAAGAAGCGCCCGGCAGGGGGCGCCGCCGACTACCAGGACAACTTCAGTCGCTGGACCCTGGCATCCCAGTTCTCCAACCATTCGGAATACCTGGGTTACAAGTTGACGGCGAACATTGGCATGCGGTGGGTACGAACGAGTGTCCGGGGCGATGCTGACACAAACGCGATGATTTTCGTAGACGTCTTTGCAGGTCTCGGAACCGATCAATGAGGAGAGTCCCACGGTATTTCGCTCTTCTGGCAGCAGGAGCGTTGTCCTGCGGACAGATCGAACAGCCGGAGCCGGAGTCAGAGCCCCTCGTCGTCGCCATCATCGGCCCGGATACAATCGATGTCAGGGCCTACGATGAGATGGCGACCAAGCTGCTCTCCTCGACCCATCAGGGGCAGGATCCTGCCTCTCTCGACACCCGACGTCAACTGCTGGAAGCGATGTTCGGCAGGCGGCTCCTGGCCATGGAGGGGCAGCGCCGGCAATTGGCCGCATTGCCGCGTATCGAGGCTGCTCTCAAGCGACTCGAAGGTGAACTGGTCTGGCGCGCCCTGTACGACGAGGTCGCTGCCAGCGCCGGACTCGACACGGCGGGTATCGGGGTCTTCATCGATGAAGCGGGATTCTCCGAAGAGGTGCTGCTCCAGCACATCATGCTGGCGACTGAGGCCGATGCGTGGGGTGTCATCCGGGCACTCGATGCGGGGGTGCCCATGGATGTACTTGCCGTCGAACGGTCGACCCACCACGAGACGGGTGGCCTCGGAGGCTACTTCAGCTACATGCCTGTCGCTCAGGTGCTGGCGGAAGTCAAAGAACAGATCCTCTCGCTGACTCCAGGACAGACCTACCCGGCACCCCTCACTTCCCGCTACGGAATTCATGTGTTCCGTCTTCTCGACCGGCGCCCGGCCAACGTCGAGAAGCGTTGGGATATCGTGCTCAAGGAATTCCGCGTGCACGAGAGATGGCGGTTCTATGGGGCGTTCGCCGACAGTTTGACAGAAGCGAATGGCCTTTCCTGCGTGTCTCTGAGCCCCGATCCTGGACCAACGGATCCACTATGTACCTGGACGGGGGGCCAATTGCTGCCAGCAGATGCCGATCTCGAGGAGATCAACGCCGAGGACGAGCCGCAGAAGGCATTGCGCACAAGAGCCCGAGAACAACTCGTCGTCGAGGAGGCCATACGACGCGGGATGAGTGACCACCCCGATGTACATGAAGAGATCGATGCCCGGCGAGACGAGTTGATGATCGCCGTCCTCCGCCGAGAGGTCGTGGGTGCCATCGAGTTGACGGATGCTGAGAAGCGGGCCTACTACGAAGAGCACCAGGAGTTGTATGGTCCCCGACCCTCTGTCCGCGTTGATGAGGTGCTCGTGGAGGATGTCATACTGGCGCAACGAATCCGCGGGCAAGCAGAGACGGGTGCGCCCCTCGACTCTCTGGCGCAAGTCCACAGTATCCGCGAGGAGACGAAGAAGAGAGGGGGGACGATGTGGCTGGTGACCAGAGACAACCCGCTGCTGGGGTCCCTGGCGCCCCTCGCCCTCGACGCAGACGTCGGGACCCTCCTGGGGCCTCTCGAAGTTCCCGGGGGCTACTCCGTGGTCCGTGTCGCAGAGAAGAGGCAGATGCCGCCGCGACCCTACGGAGAGGTCGAGCGGACGATTTCTGTGATTCTACGTCTGCGCACCGAGCATCAGAGGATGGACTCGTTGCTTGCACAGTTGCGCGTTGACTTTGCCGATGACATCGTGGTCCACGAAGATGCGCTCAAATCGGTATTGACCGACTTCAGTGACGGCGAAGTGGACGACGTCGCTTCGAATTGAGGACTGCCTGGCTCCGCGTGTCACGCCTGGCCCTTGTTGTTCTCGTCCTCTTCCTTTCTGCCTGTGCGCGCCCCGATCCTGAACAGGAGGCAGTTCAGCAGCAGGAAACAGCTCGGGCCATCCTCGACAGCGCTCTGGAGTACTCGGCGCGAGGCAGATCAGGTGATGCGATTCGTCTGCTTCGACGGGCGGCGGCGATCACCCCACTGGATCCGGTCATCCACTACGATCTCGGCAACAGTCTCGCGCGGCAGGGCCGTCTGGACGAGGCAGCTGAATCATACCGACGCACCATATCCCTCAAGCCCGACTACGCTGCCGCCTATTACAACCTTGCGTCGGTGCGCTCCGCAGCTGGACGACACCAGGAGGCGGAAGAGCTGATGGCACACTCGATCGAGGCCGATCGTGGATACCATCCAGCACACAAGGCGCTGGCGCAGCTGCGAGAACGGCGCGGTGATTACGAGGGAGCCATCGAGTCGCTGGAAATTGCGGTGGGGATCAAACCCGACGACGTGGAGGCGCGCAATCAGTTGGGCTTCCTCCTTGGCAAGCAGCGACGTCCCCAGGCGGCCGAAGCGATCCTTCGTCGGACATTGCAGATCGACTCTACCCACGCAGACACTTGGGCGCACCTGGGGGCACTCCAGCTGGCGGCCAGGGATTTCGCGCGTGCTCGCCAGCATCTGGAGCGAGCCACTCGCCTCAACGCCTATCACACCGAGGCGCATTTCAGCCTTGCCAACTGCCTGATGAGGCTGGGGGAGAAGGAGAGCGGACGGGAGATGCTTCGACGGTTCGAAATGCTGAGATCCATCGACACAGAGATTGTGAAATACCGTGACGCGATCCGCAACGATCCGGCCGATGCCAGTCTCCATCAGGCACTGGGCCTCTTGTATTCGAAGCGCGGGGAGACGGATCGAGCGATCCAGGCATACCGCCAGGCCATCTGGCGGGATACCGGATTTGCTGCCGCCCACAACAACCTGGGAAATCTCCTTCTGCAGCAGAATCGCCATCAGGAGGCCGCGCAAGCTTACCGGGCGGCCCTTCTCGCCGACTCAGACTATGCCTTTGCCCACAACGGGATCGGCACGCTCAATCTGCTCGCGGGCGATGCGCCCGCCGCTGTCGCGTCCTTTGAGCGCGCCGTGGCGCTGGATTCCGCCAGCCTCGAATTCGCGGACAATCTCACATCTGCACGGACGCTCCTGCAGCACACGAAGGAAGGAATCGAATGATTGCTGAACGCTCGCACCATACGGAATCGAGGCAGGCCTCGACGGGCGTGCCATGTTGGCTGGGTGCCATGTCAGCGGTGCTGGTGTGCCTCCTGGCGGGCGGGGCAGTTGCCCACGATCCTGAGCCACTGCAGTCAGTCTGGGCCTCCAAGACGCCCGCCATAGACGGTGACCTGGCCGATTGGCAGGGCGTGAACTTTGTCAGCGTGACCCCCGCCAATGGCGTGTTCGATGGAGAGTCAGGCACGACGGATGACCCCGCTGATTTCAGCTTCACCTTCGCCGTCATGAATGACGCCTCCTACCTCTACGTGGCTGTGCGGATCGTCGATGACACGCTCGTCCTCGACTCCAATCCAGACCCTGACGACGTCCACGCGCGAGCCTGGATGGACGACGCGATCGAGATCTTCATCGACGGTGATCACAGCCACAGTCCGGACGCGAGAGACACGGCCCAGGTCGAGTTTCAGACGGGCGGCGAATACGCCGTCGTAGCCAATGGCGCCGTGACGAGTGATCAGAGCGGATTCCCCGGAAGTGAAGGGGATCCCGAGCGCTGGGAAGCTGCCGGCAGCTATGGTCCCATGCCCGCACCTGCCTATCAGGCGCCCTTCGACACCCTGGCAGGGGGCGCGACCATCGAGGCCAGGCTCAGTTACAATCTCATGGGACAGGGCGTCGGGCCGGGAGGCAGAATCGGATTCACCATCAGTGCACACGACGATGATGACGGTGGCAATCGTGATACGGCCCTCTACTGGAAGGGCATCTCGCCCAGCGCATGGAAAGATGAGGCCGGTTGGGGCGATCTGATCCTGGCGACACCGGCCACCCTCGTTGCCCCCGCCAGCCTGGGACAGATCAAAGCCGACCGTGACGACTGAACGACGGTGCTATCTGCTCTGGAGTCTCGTCATCGCCCTCTGGGCGACGACGGTCTTTGCTGACCTGCCCGCAGAGCGCCTCGCCGAAGCATGGCGGGAGTACGGTTTCCAGGCATTCGGTCAGGCTGACAGGCTGTTTGAGTCGGTGGAAGAGGCGGAACAGGCAACGGTCGAGGACCGATTTCAGGCACGACTCGGCCGGGCCCTGATCGTTCACAATCAGATGCCCGGCCGCAATCCTGAGACGGCCATTTCTCTCTATGAGCAACTCCTGGAGCAGACCGAGACTGATTCGCTGCGTGCCTTCATTCACGCCCGCCTCGGAGATTGCGCTGCGGAGATACGTCCACCGGATCTGGCGGTTGCTCGCCAGCAGTACCGCGTGGCCCTCGATCTGGCGACACCCGGCTCGCTCCTGATGCAGGAGACGGCCCTTCGCCTCGTCACCACATACATGCAGCGCCCATTGCGGGAGGACTTTCTGAAGGGGCTCGAGACGGCACGATCTCTCGAAGCGGATCTGAAAGGCACCGCCCTGTCCTCTGTTCTCTACGGCCTGCAAGCGGAGCTTGCCCTCTTTGTGCGAGACCCGCGCGCGATGGTGCGGGCACTCGAACTCCAGCACGAAGCGGGGATCCACAACACCCAGATCAAGGAGCGGGTTCTGTTTCAGCTGGCCCGTGTGTACGAGGTCGAACTCGGCGATTACGAGAGGGCCGTTCGGTACTACCACGCCCTCGTCGATGAGGTCCCGACCTCGCAGAAGGCCTACTTCGCCGGCCTCCGTGCCGCTGAACTGGAGCGGGGGCAGATCGTGTCCGACATTGCCCCACCACCACGGGAGGGCACAAATGAATGACAAATCGCGCCCTGCCGGAGAGCAGGGGAGCCGGATCGGGATCACGAATATCCTGGCTATCATCGTGCTCGCCATCTGCTTCATCATCTCCTTTCTGCACGTTCTGGAGACGGACGAGAAGACCGATACCGATGTCGTGCAGGTGCATGTCGTTCACTGGCAACTGGAGGCAGGATTCCGTGAAGCCTTCGACGTCATCGCCAGGGGTTTCGAGGAGACATACGAGGCGCAGACGGGTCAGCGTGTAAGCATCGTCCAGAATGCTCTCACGGAGAGAGTTTACAAGCAGTTTGTGCAGACGCAGGGGATGGGAGGAACGCTTCCGGATCTCGTACAGCTGGGGCGTGATGAGGAGGGTTCCGTACCGCGCTTCTTCCTGAGCAACACACAGCACGTCAGGCAGCCCAATCCGTACAATGTCGGCACCGACCTGGAGGGTGTGCCCTGGATGGACACCTACCTGGACGGCATGATCGGCTCTGTCGACAAGACGGATCTCGAATACTACGGTGCCCCCTCCAGCACACTCTCAGTCCGTCTGTTCTACAACAAGCGCATCCTGCGCGAGGCCCTCGGGAGCGATGACCCGCCGTCATCGTACCGAGAATTCCTCGCCGCCTGTGAACGGCTGCGCCAGTGGGCGGCGGCTACGGGACGTGACGGATTCATGCCCATCGCCGCGTCGCGTTACCAGGTCGACATGTTCCAGGGCGCCAAGGCGTCGACTCTGCAGCGTTTCATGCTCCAGCACGACTACGACCACGATGGCATGTTTGGCGAAAATGACGAACTGCTCTTCGCCTTCGCCGGGGGTGACTTCGACTATCACGATCCCGCGATTCGCGCCGACGCCCTCACCCTGGCGCGTATCACTGAGTACTTCCCCGCCGGGTTCATGGCGATGGAGCGTATGGAGGCCCAGTTCCGGTTCACCCAGGGCCAGTCGGCCTTCTGCGCGTCGGGCAGCTGGGATGCCAACAGCTTCACGGGCGAGGTCGATTTCCCCATGGGAATCGTGGACTTCCCGCGGCCCGATCGCGACGACCCGGAGTTTGGCGGGCATGTCACCGGCCGCGTGAGTGAGGCGAATGTGGTGGCCGTGTTCCGGTTGGGGATTTCGAGACGTTCGCCAAACCCCGATGTGGCACTCGCCTTCCTTCAGTATCTGACCTCTCAGAAGATCAACGAGCAATTCAACATGCTCTGTCGCTGGCCGCCGGCGATCCGTGGTGCGAAGCCTCATCCATTGATGGAACCTTTCGTCCGTGATCCAGATGGTTTCTGGACGGCGAATGTCTTTCGCCTGATCGCCAATGGTCCCGCCAATGCGATCTACACGCAGGCACGCTGGGAGTTGATGGAGCACAAGATCAGTTATGACCAGTTCGCCGAGACGGTGGAAGCGGAACTACCCAGAGCGCTGGCGCAGGAGTTTGAACGGCTCCTCGACCGTGACCGCCAGGACCGCCTCACGCTGAACATGGGGCTCAGCTATCAGCATGTCGTGGATCTGTTTGGCAGCGGGCAGAATCAGGATGCTGGCTCCGAGGCAACCCACGCCAAGGCGGCATTCCTGTGGGAGTCGCGAATGCAACGATTCCGCAACGGACATCGGTTGTATCGCTGGCAGGAGCTCATCGATCGCGGGGAGCCCAAGGCGCTTCAGATCCAACGGCACATCCGTGCCGAGCTTAGTGAGGCCGGCTGATGGCATATACGATGTCTCTGCGTCGCGTGGCCCACTACTGGACGCTCTACCTGTTCGTGGTACCGGCAGCACTGATGGTGGGGACCTTCAGCTATTTTCCGGCAGTCGGCGCCGTCTATCACGCGTTCTTCCGGTGGAATGGGTCACACATCGAGGAGTATGTGGGGCTCCACAACTTCCACCAGCTCCTGGGTTGGGCTCCGGGTCTGTGGATATGTTTCGGTCTGTGGATCTGGCTTCTGATCCGCACGCTGACGGGCAACGCCCTACCCAAAATCGGCGATTGCGGGCCGCTGCTTGCCCTGCTGGCCGCGATCATCGGGCTGGGCGCCGCAGCGGGTTGGCTCGTGGGACCTCTGCAGCCACTGGCAGGATCCGAGTCTCTCGTTGGGAAGGTGTGCGCCCTCACGATCGCTGCTCTCCTCCTGCGTCGTCGCGTCAGAGCCGGATGGGCTCAGCTACTGGGAGGAGGCACACTGCTGCTGGCCTTCCTGGTTCTGTTCCATCAGGGCATGATGCTCACCGGCGACAGGACACTGTGGAATGGCTTTGCCGTGGTCTTCATCCTCGTTGTGGCAAATCTGGTCAAGATGGTGCCGTCCATCGCCACGGCGGTTGTCATCCACCGGCTCAAGAGTGAGCGCTGGCAGTATGCCTACCGCGTGATGTTCGTGGTTCCCATGATCGTACCCGCCATGGTCGGCCTGCTGGTGTGGAAGTCCTTCTACGATCCGGCCCAGGGACTCCTGAACCGCGTGCTGCTGGGCTCGGGGCTCTTCGAGGGCCTCGTCTGGCTGGACGGACTACTCGGCTGGGATGTCTTCCAGGCCGGGAGCAATCCGTCCTGGCTGGGGGATGCATCCCTCGTGATTCCCTCGCTGATCTTCTGGGGATTCCCGTGGGTGGGCACCGTCGGCGTGTTGATCTATATGACCGGCCTGGCGGGGATCGATGACAGTGTCTACGAAGCGGCCGATATCGACGGCGTGAGCTGGTTCCAGAAATTCCTCTACGTCGAGTTGCCCCTGGTGATGACGCAGGTCCGAATCAACCTGATCCTGATGATTATCGGCACCTTGCAGGCCTACGGGCACATCCTCGTTCTGTTGGGTGACAGCGGGGGGCCGCAGGGGGTCGCCATGATACCGGGTCTGTGGATGTTCCGTACAGCCTTCACCGAACTCTACGCCGGCAAGGCGTGTGCGATTGGCCTCGTCATCTTCGTCTTCATCCTGATCCTGACCGAGATCAACAACCGCTACGTCAGGGTAGACAAATGAGCATCCTGCGTCGTGCATCGATCGTCGAGGCGGTGAAACATGCCTTCATCTGGCTCGTACTCGTCTTCTCCCTCTTTCCTCTGTATGTCACCTTCGCGATCAGCGTCAAGAACAACAAGCAATTCAACCTCGATCCCTTCTCGCCGCTGCCCGTGGCCGGCATCATGGAAACCCTCGAACGAGAACCCGCCTCAGTGGATGCCTACGATCCCAAGTCGATCGTTGCTGCCCAGGAGGCCCTCGACGCTGGACTGGCAGAAGGGGATGAGGGGTGGCCTCAGGTGCGAAGGAGCACAGGGGCGACCTGGCACTGGGAGAATTGGGAAGTCGCCTGGGATACTGTGGGAGGATACATCTACAACACGGTCTTTGTGGGCGTCTGTGCCGTCTTCTTTGCCCTCGTCTGTTCTCTGTCCGCCGCGTTCTTCCTCGCCCGCTATCGAATGCCGGGCGCCAGCTTCCTCTGGTATTTCTTCCTCATCCTCATGCTGCTGCCCGGCGTGGCCAACCTGGTGCCTCTGTTCATGTTGCTCAGGGATCTCAGTCTGCTGAACTCGCTCGTGGCATTGATTCTCGTGGGCATCTCGGGGGCGCAGGTCGTGCAGATTTTCATTCTGCGCAATTTCATCGAAGAGATTCCCAAGGACATGTTCGATGCCGCCGAGGTCGATGGCGCCAGCCCCTTTCGCCAGGTGCTGGAAATCGTCCTCCCCATGTCCGGTGCGATCATCTCCACGTTGGCCATCCTGCAGTTTATCTCGGTGTGGAATGACTTCGTCCTGCCCTTCGTCATCATCCGTGACGACTCGCTCCTGACGCTGGCCGCCGGTCTGATCAAGCTCGATGCAGAGTATGTGAAGCGGTGGGGTGAGATGATGGCCGGCTACTCGATCGCCAGCCTGCCGCTGGTCCTCATCTTCCTGTTCACCATGCGTCTGTTCGTCCGCGGCATCTCCGCAGGCGCGATCAAGGGATAGAGGAACGCCGTGGCACAGATCAATGGCGCGGCAGGCCCGGAGGTATGTCTACTTCGCCGACGAACCGGTGAAGATGGCTTGCTGGGGCGAGCAGATTCTACCAAGGCGCAGAGCAGTAGCGTGTATATATTCCGACCTTCCCGATGCACAATGCGTGAACGGAGGAGTTCCACATGAAGATCAGACGGATCGGTCTGGCCGCGGTGATCCTGGCGTTGATCGTCAGCGCCGGGTGCGGACCTTCGCAGCCCGATGACACGGCTCCCGCCGAGGAGGAGATCCGGCTGGGGTTCCTGGTGAAGATGCCGGAAGAGCTGTGGTTCCAGAACGAATGGCGATTTGCCCAGCAGTGCGCCGACAAGTATGGCTTCGGGCTGATCAAGATCGGCACGCCTGATGGCGAGAAGCTCCTCTCGGCCATCGATGTGCTCGCGGCGAAGGGGGCCCAGGGCTTTGTCGTGTGCACACCGGATGTCCGGCTGGGGACCGCCGTCATGGCCAAGGCCCGCGGTCACGGCATGAAGGTCTTCACCGTGGACGATCAGTTCGTCGGCGCAGACGGCCAGTTCATGACCGTTCCCCACATGGGCATCTCCGCCAGGGAGATCGGACGTCAGGTCGGTCGGGAACTGCACAAGGAGTTCGTGAATCGCGGCTGGTCGATGGAGGGGACGGGTGCTCTCGGGGTCACTTTCGACGAGCTCGAAACCGCAAAGGATCGCACGGACGGGACCATCGAGGCGCTGGTCGGTGCCGGTTTCGCGAGGGAGCGCATCTATCTGGGGGCCGAGAAGACCACCGATATCCCCGGCGGGTTCGATACGGCCAACATCGTTCTGACCCAGCATCCGGAGGTCGAGCGCTGGCTCGTGTTCTCGATGAACGACGAAGGGGTTCTCGGCTCCGTGCGTGCCCTGGAAGGCCGGGGATTCAGCGCTGCGAACACCATCGGCATCGGTATCGGCGCCGGGACCGGGCTGACCGAGTTCGAGAAGGACGAACCGACGGGATACTTCGCGACCTGCATGATCAGTCCTCTGCGTCACGGATACGAGACGACGGAGCTGCTCTACAAGTGGGTCAAGGACGGGGTCGCGCCACCGGCCGATACCCGTACTGCAGGTGTCATGGCCTACCGCCACGACTACAGAGAGGTCCAGAAGAGACTGGGCCTCGAGTAGTCACATGACCATCGCCGACGCCGTATCACCCGCTCCGGCGGTCGAGTTTCGCAGCGTCTCAAAGACGTTCCCCGGTGTGCGCGCACTCGATGATGTTTCCTTTGCCGTGCGTCCCGGCGAGGTGCGGGCCCTGATCGGCGAGAATGGGGCGGGGAAGTCGACCTTGCTGAAGGTCCTCAGTGGCGTCCATCTGCCTGATGCCGGGCGCGTGGCTCTGGATGGGCAGGACCACACCTTCGGGTCGACGGCACAGGCCCTGGACGCGGGTGTCGCCATCATCTACCAGGAACTCCAACTCGTCCCGGAGATGTCCGTAGCCGAGAATCTCTACCTCGGCCACCTTCCCGCTCGGCTGGGTGTCGTCGATCGTCCACGTCTGCATGACGACGCGCGACGCGACCTGCAACGCCTCGGTGAGGACATCGACCCCACCATCAAGGTGGGTCGTCTGCCGATTGCCCAACGACAGATGGTGGAGATCGCCAAAGCCCTGACGCGCGGCGCACGCGTACTGGCGCTGGATGAGCCAACCAGCAGTCTCTCCGCTCGCGAGGTGGAACGCCTTTTCGAGACCATCGGCGAACTCAAGCGTGACGGCTGCGCCGTCCTCTACGTGACCCATCGCATGGACGAACTGTTCCACGTATGCGACTCGGCCACGGTCCTGCGGGACGGCCGTCATGTGGAGACCTTCGCAACTCTGGAAGGGGTCTCCCACGACCTGCTGGTCAACCGCATGGTTGGTCGCGATATCGAAGATGTCTTCGACTACCGCAGTAACCAGAAGGACGGTGTGGCGCTGGAAGTCACCGGGGTAGAGGGTCCGGGACTCTCGAGTCCTGCTTCTTTCGCCGTCGGCAAGGGTGAAGTCGTGGGTCTGTTCGGGCTGGTCGGGGCGGGCCGCAGCGAGTTGCTGCGTCTGGTATTCGGAGCCGAGACAAAGCAGAACGGTGCTGTGAAGGTGGGTGGCCATCCGGTCGAGATCTCATCGCCGGGCGACTCGATCCGCGCTGGTGTCGCATTCTGTCCGGAGGATCGAAAGAAGGATGGCATCGTGCCGACGGCATCGGTGGTCGAGAATCTGAGCTTCGTCTCCCGGCGTCACACGGCCCGTCTGGGTTTCCTCGTCGATGACACCTGGGAGGCACAGAATGCGCAGGACCAGGTGGAACGTCTCGGGATTCGCACACCCTCCATCGCACAGAAGATCGTCAATCTGTCCGGCGGGAATCAGCAGAAGACCATTCTCGCCAGATGGCTGTCCGAGGATGTGGCCGTGCTCCTTCTCGACGAACCCACGCGCGGCGTGGATGTGGGCGCAAAAAGCGAGATCTACACCATCATCCGTGATCTGGCTGAGGGCGGCGTGGGCGTGCTGTTTGCCTCCAGCGATCTACCCGAGGCACTCGGTGTGGCCGATCGCCTGCTCGTGATGCGTGAAGGCGCTCTGGTGGCCTCCATTGCCCGCGGCGAAGCCGATGAAGAAGAAGTCCTGCGCTTCGCGCTGCCCGTATCTCCCGACGATCCGTCGAGGGCACCCGAACTGATTGACGAAGGATAGAGCATGACAGATTCCGCAAACTCGCCAACAGCCTCCCTCAGCCCGATCGCCCTTCTGTGGGAGAAGACCGGGATGCTGGTGGTCTTCGCCGTGCTGTTCGTCGCATGTGCGCTGTTCGTCGAGGACTTCTTCTCCTGGGTGAATGTGAAGGGACTGGCGTTGGCCGTCTCCCAGATCGGCATGGTCGGCTGCACGATGCTCTTCTGTCTGGCCTCGGGCGACTTTGACCTGTCCGTCGGCTCGGTCGTGGCGTGCTCGGGTGTCGTGGCGGCGGTCGTGACGAACGCGACCGGTAGCGTGCTGGTGGGTCTGATGGCGGGTATACTGGTCGGTGGCTCGGTCGGACTCTTCAATGGAGTCGTGATCGCCCGGTTTCGCATCAACGCCTTGATCGCGACGCTGGCGACGATGCAGATCGTGCGCGGGTTGGCCTTCATCATCTCCGGTGGACGCGCCGTGGGTGTCACGGACTCGGGTTTTTTCGCCCTGGGCACGTCGTCGATCGTCGGCGTCCCGACCCCGGTCTGGATTGCGCTGGCCTGCTTCGTGGTATTCGGTCTGCTGCTTCAGCGGACCACATTCGGTCGCAGCACCCTGGCCGTGGGTGGCAACAAGGAGGCCGCCCGGCTCTCCGGGATCCCCGTCGCGCGGCTCAAGATCATCATCTTCAGCATGCAGGGACTGATGGCCGGGTTCGCCGGCGTCGTCCTCGCCTCACGCATGACCAGCGGCCAGCCGAAGCCCCCGGAGATGTTCGAACTCCAGGTGATCTCAGCCTGCGTGCTGGGTGGCGTGTCCCTGACCGGTGGTGTGGGGACGATTGGCTGCGTCATCGCTGGCGTCCTCATCATGGGTGTGGTGGAGAACGCCCTGAATCTGCTCAATGTGCCCACGTTCTATCAGAACGTGGTCCGAGGCCTGATCCTGCTGGCAGCCGTCATGCTCGATCAGCTCAAGAATCGCGCGAAGTAGTCAAGTGCATCCCGGCGTGTGCGCTAGGCCATCGGTTGAGGATAGACACGCTGCCAGCCACCATCGCCGGCGGCGAACACCGGATCCTCCCAGTCGGTATCGTGGTCTTTCTCCTGATGGGCGCGATAGATCGACACCAGCATCTGGGCGTTGAGGAGCGCGTCCAGACGCGTCCGGATCTCCTGACAGGTCGGATCATGAATGCGGTTGCGCTGCTCAGCCGGATCCTCCTCGATGTTGAAGAGGGCGCCGTAGCCGTTGGTGTAGCGTGCCAGCTTCCAGGTGCCATCGTAGCACATGGCTCCTGAAGCCACGAAGCCGTAGATCACTTCGCGCGCCTGGCTCCCCTCGATGCCGAGGTCTGGCAGGGGTTGCGAGTCCATGTAACCGGGAATCTGACAGCCGGCGAAGTGCAGCAGTGTCGCCGTGATGTCTTCGATCGAGATCGGGCCGCTGTGCACACGTGAGGTCTCCCGGCCGGGAAGACGCACGATCAGCGGTACCTTGGTGCTCGACTCGTAGTATTGCCCCTTGCCAATCAACCCATGATCGCCCAGGTAGTCGCCGTGATCGCTGCAGAACACGACGATCGTGTTGTCGTACTGCCCGGTATCTTTGAGCGCCGCGATGATCTGGCCCACCTTGTCGTCGATCTGCTTCACCAGGGCAGCATAGTGGGCGCGGATCTTCTTCTTGTGCGCCATCGTGAACTCGCTGTAGTCCACGCCATTCCATGACCCCAGATTGCCATGGACATTGCCTTCGACGAAACCGGCCGGTTGATCCTCGCCGACGGGATATGGATCGGGCATGTCGTCGGGTGAGTAGCTGTCGGCGTATTCCGGTGAGGGATCGTACGGGCAGTGGGGGCCCGGGAAACCCACCATGATCGCGAAGGGGGCGTCGCCCTCGTATTCGCGGATGTAGCGTGAGGTCTCGTTGCCCACGAAGCCATCCCAGGAATCTTCGTAGCTGTGCTGATGGACGATGGCGCCGCGATTCTCCTGATAGCCCTCGTGCTCGTCGCCATGCAGCTTGCGCAGCCCCTTCGCCTTGAGATACTGCTGGTAGTCGTCTTCCAGGTGGATCCAACGCTTGTCCTCGCAGACGATGCGGTGGTCGAACCCCATCGATGCTTCCCATGGATAGAAATGCATCTTGCCGATGGCGCAGGTGTGGTACCCACCGTCGCTGAGCAACTGAGGCCAGCGTTGGATGCCGCAGGCATCCAGATCCGGCCGTAGGTATTGACCGTTGCCCATCACTCCCGTGCGGATGGCATTGAGCCCGGTCAGCAGGGTCGCGCGCATGGGCACGCATACCGGCGAAGGTGCACAGGCGCGGTCGTAGCGCACGCCACCGTCGCACAGGCTGTCGATGTGGGGTGTGTCGATGAAGGACGCGCCGTAGCAGCTGAGGAAGTCGGGTCGCAGCTGATCAGGCATGATGAACAGCAGATTGGGGCGGTCACCGGGCATGGGGGTCTCCTGATTCCTGGGCTCCAGATGGTGTCAAGCTGGTGTGTCTGGTCGTGGCGGTCAATGACACGGAATCGGCGCTTGACACTCTCTCGGCTATCGGACAGCTTCCGGGCGGCCCCACCGTGCAACATCTGCTCTCGAGAGGAAGGACATCTTCGTGACCAACAGAGAAAGACTCCTGGCGATCATGGCGGGCGAAAGTCCCGACCGGATTCCCTGGATCCCGCGCCTGCAGATCTGGTACAATGCCCACATGAAGCAGGGAACACTCCCAGCGCAATTCGAGGGCATGTCCCTGCGCCAGGTCGAGCGCGAACTGGGTATGGGGACTGCGGCGCGGGATGGGCGAATCTTCACCCTCCAGCAGCGGGGGGACATCGAGGTCACACGGTGCGAAGAAGGCCCCACCGTGCTGACCACCTACCGCACGCCGGCCGGCGAGGTCACGTCCCGTTACCGCAGCTCCGAAGATCTGGATCGGGTCGGTATCGGTGCGCTCGAGGTCGAGCACATGATCAAGGGGCCGGAGGACTTTGCGGCCGTCGAGTACATGGTGACAAACCAGTTCTACGAGCCCGACTACGAAGCATACCGCGTATACGACGAGGAGATCGGTGACGAGGGCTATCCGATGACCCAGGTCGGGGACGTGCCCTTCCATCACTTCCTGCAGAAGCTGGCAGGCTACGAACGGGGCTACTATCTGCTCGCCGACTACCCGGAGAAAGTCGAGCATCTCATCGGTCTGATGGAGGAGCTCGAGCGGGAGAGGCAATGGCCCGTAATCGCCGATTCTCCCGCCCGAATGATCCTGCATGGCGTGCACTTCGACTCGTCGATGACACCGCCGCAGTATTTCTCCCGCTACATCACCCCCTACTACCGCGACTTCTCGGCACTCCTGCGCGATCGGGGCAAGACCCTCACGACCCACGCAGACAGCGACTGCCGGCTCATCCTGGGGCACATTGCAGAAGCCGGCTTTGGTATGGCGGAGACCTTCACCACCCATCCCCAGGTCAGTTGCACCCTGGAAGAGGCGCGCCAGGCGTGGGGTCGGCAGGTGATCATCTGGGGAGGGGTGGCTTCGGTGCTGTTGGACGAATCGACCTACTCCGAGGCACAGTTCGAGCAATACATGCGGCAGATATTCAGAACGGTCGCACCCGGAGATGCCTTCATCTTGAGCGTGTCCGACATGGTGATGCCGGGAATGAAGGTCGACCGGCTGAAGCGCATCACCCAGATGGTCGAAGAGTGGGGAGATTATCCCATCGACCCGGCGCGCGTCGTGTGAGCCCGGCGAAGGACTGCTCGGCCAGGGCTCGATCGATGAACAGGGGGGAAGCCACCGGACACCACGATGTGGAAGAAGACACAACATGAGTTCCGAACCCAGAGCGATCCGATTCGGCCGGCAGGATTACACCTACCCCAGCGATGAACTCGGGCCACTGCGTGACAGTGGAGGACTGGTGGGTGATCGTGGGGCCCTGCTTCAGCGTCTTCACGAGGATGGGTATCTCTATCTGCCCGGTTACCTCAATCGCGATGACGTGCTGGCAGCGCGTGCCCGAGTCCTGCAGTACATGGCTGATCAGGAGGGCCTCGAGCCGGATTCGCGCCCTCTCGATGGCGTGATGGGTCAGTATGGCAAACCCGTTCGTCTCAGTGGTCAGCGGGACATCACGCACTGCGACGAGGTGGATCGCATCCTGGCGGGACCGCGACTCCACGAGCTCCACGCACTCATCCACGATGAGCCTGTGATCACTTTCGACTACAAGTGGCTACGCGCCGTCGGCAACGAGGAGTGCACGGGGGCCCACATGGACCACGTCTACATGGGCCGCGGGTCGCAGCGCTTGATGACTGTGTGGATCCCCTTCGGGGATATTCCGATCGAGCAGGGAACGCTGTGTGTCTGTCCGGGCTCCCACCGCCTGCCCGAGTTCGAGACCCTGCGCAACACGTACGGCAGGATGGACGTGGATCGGGATCGCGTCGAGGGGTGGTTCACGAAGAACCCCCGAGAAATCACGCAGACCTTCGGCGGTTTCTGGCAGACCTCACACGTGAAGGCTGGTGACGTGATCACCTTCGGGATGCACCTGGTGCACGCGTCGACGACGAATACGACCGAACGCTGGCGACTCTCCTGCGATGTTCGCTACCAGCCCACCGCTGACCCGGCGGACCCACGTTGGATCGGCGAATCTCCACCCGGCCACTCGCCTCACCAGAAAGTGACACCCATGGCCGAGGCCCGCGCCGCGTGGGGGGTGTGAAAGGGCGGAACTCGCGTGCCTTATTCGAGCTCGTAGAACTCGTATCGTGTCGACCAGCGGTCTGCATGACCGGGTCGTATGTCGAGGGCGACAAAGGGCTCGGGGCAGACTGTCGTGCTCGGCGACCAGAGTCGCAGGCGGGCAAGAGGTTTGTCTGTGGCCACGCGCACGCCCGCGCCGACATGGCGATTCTCGATCTCGAAGCGATGATCATCCGCCGAGGTACCGTAGCCCTCGAAGTAGCCGAAGACCGCGCTCCCTTCTGGAACAGGTTCGCCGAAGACAAGCTCGCGACCCCGGACCGTGGCTGCCCAGTTGAGCTCCCGGTCGGCGACAGGGGCGAAGGGGAAACGAACGACGAAGTCGGGACCGGTGGGCTGCTCGTCGATGACGAAGAAGTTATGGTTGTAGACCGTCGTCTCGATCGGGAGTCGTCCGACATTCTCGAGTACGTAGTCGATGACCATTTCGGGGGTACCCGGAGTCAGGGTCAGTCGCTTGGCGTATCGATAGGCATAGTCGGACTGTGGCCCCCCAAGATGGTGGACGAATTCGATCCAGTTCGCGCCACGGGTCACCTGCCGCGTGCCGTGATCGAGGATGCGATAGGTATTGGTGCGAACGAAGGCCTCTTCATCCGGCTTCTCACACATGCCAACACCGATCCGTAGAAATGAACCACCCGCGGGTGCTTCATCATAGCCGAGCGGATCGAGGGGGCTGAAACAGTCCACAGGCCCGGTGATCCGATCGTGGAGATAGGGATCGTCGGAGTCCTGCCACTCGTCGAAGTACTCGTGACCGGCGTAGCCGAGACGATAGATTACGCCCGACCAGTCGAAGCGGGTCGCCCGGTAGTAGCCTGATTCTGCATCGGGCAGATACACGGACGCTTCGACGAGACCGTTGGTGAGATGGGCGGTCGGGTGTGGCTCGGCACCTGCGGTGCTGGTGGCCACGAGCAGGACACACAGCATCTTGATGGTTTGCATGTGCTCTCCCCAGGGTGGACAGTTCATGGGAACCGCGCGAGGCGTCGACCAGGACGCCGAATCTGAGAGTAAAGTGTAGTCGATCATTCCCTGGCCGGCACGGCTACAGAGGAAGACCAGCAAGGCTGACACGCATGCAACAGCCCATCGACTCCGCCCCGACCCATGCCGGGCATCCGCCCTCGATCGGCGATCCCGGCCCAGTATTCACCCTGCGTGCCTTTGTCGTGGGGAGCCTGCTGGCGGCACTGCTGGGAGTCGGTCCCCTCTACGCCCAGTTCGTCAACCACACGGCACCCCTCAACGCCGATTCGATCACCGCCGGCGCCGTATTCCTGCTGTTCCTGCTGACCTTCGTCGTCACCACGATCCAACGAAAACTGACCCCCTCGCGCGCCTTCACCACGGGGGAGCTCGTCGTCATCTACACGATGATGATCGTCGCCTCGACGATCCCCACAAAGACGTTGATCGCCAGCATGATCCCCGTGCTTCCCGGTGCCCAGTACTACGCCACGCCGGAGAACGACTGGGCTCAACTGTTCCTGCACCTCATCCCCGAGTGGCTGGTGCCCAAGGACCCGCTGGCGGCGAAGTATTTCTACGAGGGTGCTCCATCGGACGTGGCGATCCCATGGCAGGCATGGTTGGTGCCCTTTGCCGCCTGGGGGATCTTCATCACCGCCTTCTTCGCCGTGATGATCAGCAGCATGGTGATCGTCCGGCGTCAGTGGGTGGAGCACGAGCGGCTCGTGTTTCCCCTGACACAGGTTCCGTTGGAGATGATCCAGCCCGCCGAAAGAGGGTGGATTCTCGGTCCCCTGTTCCGCAGTCCCTTGGTGTGGATCGGCATGGCCCTGCCGTGGATCGTGCTGAGCACCCACGGGCTTCACGCCTACGTGAACTATATCCCCAGGATCGAGACAAGCACTCTTTACAGTCTGTTCCAGGATCTGGCCCCTTTCCGGATTCTGCTCAGCTTCTCCGTCATCGGCTTCACCTACCTGGTCAGCCTCGAGATCGGTTTCAGCCTGTGGTTCTTCCACATCCTGATGAAGCTGCAGTCGGGCCTGTTGACGATGGTGGGCTACGACATCCCGGGGACGAAGGAGATTTTCACAGGCGGCGGCGGAACCATCGCCGTAGGCCAGGAGGCGATGGGTGCCACGATCACCCTCGTCGTCTTCTCCCTCTGGACGGGTCGCAGGCACCTGCGCGAGGTCTTTGGCAAAGCTCTGGGCACCGCTCCCCATGTGGACGACACGGACGAGATCATGTCCTACCGGGCGGCGGTGATCACACTGCTTCTCGGCCTGACGGGCATGGCCCTCTGGCTGAATGCGAGTGGGATGCCCCTGTGGCTGACGCCGTTCTTTGTCGCCATCGCCTTCACTTCCTTCTTCGCCCTCACCCGGATCATCGCCGAGGGTGGGGTCGGTTTCTGCCGCACCCAGATGGTGCCGGCCGTGTTCACCGTCTACACCTTCGGGACCCAGCTGATGGAACCGACGGGACTGGTGAGCTCGGCCTTCACATACACCTGGAGCTCGGAGATCCGCTCGCCCCTGATGGCGGCTGTGATGCACGCGATGAAGATGGTGGACAGCATCGGCGTGCCACGGCCACGGCCCCTGTTGTGGGCCATCGTGCTGGCGGCCGTCATCGGTGTCGTGAGCTCAGCTCTGATGACCGTCTACCTGTCCTACACATACGGCGGAATCAACCTGCAGGGCTGGGCATTCTCCGGTCAGCCCCAGGCGACATTCACCTTCGTGGAACGCAGCCTGAACAGTCCTTTCGGGACCGAGATCACGATGCCACGATTGGCCTTCGCCGGGGTGGGTGCGACGATGATGGGCGCCCTGATGTATGCCCGACACCGGTTCATCAGCTGGCCCCTGCACTACCTGGGCCTGCCGATCGCCACGTCGTGGCCGATCACCCTGGCCTGGTTCAGCATCATGATCGGGTGGGTCTTCAAGCTGTTCATCGTGCGCTATGGCGGCGTGGGGTTGTACCGAGCCATCCGGCCGTTCTTTCTCGGTCTGATCGTGGGGCAGATCAGCTGCGCGGCGAGCTGGATGGTGCTCGACTACTTCACGGGCATGACGGGCAACTGGGTCAGTGTCGGTGTGCCCTGAGCCGTGGATTCAATCTGGCCGAGATCGTGAGGGGTGATGGGATGAAACGAGCACCCGACCGGTCATCCTTTTCTATCTGTTGATATCCATCTTTTCACGACAACTCGATCCTCTTCATCACCCGCTCCAATACCCACGCTCTGCCGATGACATGTTGGGCTTCGACATCAGTCCTCGTCCGTCTCCATCACCAGCACCCAGTCCTGCGGTGAGGGGATGGCCGGGGCGACATCTTCGCCGGAGCGAATCAGATGGAGTCCCTCCTCCATCTCCGTCTCATCTTCGGGCGGATTCGTAAACCGCGTCCTGGAGACCCTGATATTGCGGTACTCCTGCGGCTCACCGATGTCGCTGCGCCACAGACCGAGTTGGCCAGTGCTCACATTCGCGACCCTGACGGGCGGGGTGTGATAGCTCCGTTTTCCATCATCGAGGCGCATGGCCACGTAGTCGCCGCAGGCCGCCGCGGCGAGGGTGAATGACTCTCCGATCTCGGGAACATCCACCAGGCCCAGGTGGGGAATCCGGTAGATGAAGAACGGGGCGACAGCTCCTGCCCTGCGCTCGAGGAAGTAGATGGCCTTCAACGTGGGGCTGTATAGCCCCACGACATAGTTCGCGAGGTCCTGGAAACGAACAAGGATTCCTGCTTCGGCGTGGCTGCCTGCCTCGACGCTGACCATTACATCCTTCTCACTCACTTCCTTGTGAACAGAGACCATGTTGGTCAGCCACGCCTCGCCTTTTTCGGTGGCCACGCCGGAGGGTACCTCCTTGTGACCGCTGGGCTTGCCGAGGTCCACCCACGCGGCAGGCTCTTCGAGCCGATCCTCGAGAATCGCCTCACCTGTGTGCCCGTCAAAGGAACGGGGATGGTCAGCGACTCTCCTGATGGTTCCGAGATCGAAGCGCCTGCCGGTCGCTGGATCGAAATAGAAGGCCCGGTAGGGGATCCCCTCCTCCAGGTTCCTGATGCGCGGTCCCGTCCAGTCGTAGACCGATCGGTTGGAACGGTAGATGAATCGCACCTCGCCGGGGACGCCGGCAGCGAAGCAGTCCTGATCGGACCACTCGGGGTGCGGCTCGAAGCGGTGCCAGGGGTAGTCACGCAACAGCTTGCCGCCCATCCCGACCTGGGCCGCGCCGGGAAAGTCCATGGCCTCCTGCCAGGTGGTGTAGTCCCAGATCGGCTTGAGGCCGGGGTCGCCCTCGATCCCCATGTGATGCAGCCCTGCCGCGCCGTAGGTGTGTCCGGCGGCGCCGCTGAGCATGTACATCCAGAACACGTAGCGCTGAGCGTCTGCGAAGTGGCGCTGCATGTGTCCTTCGTAGCCAGTCTCGCCGCAGACCAGCGGCATCTTCGGTTGCTCGCCATATCGAAGGCTGAACTTGCCCAAGGTCTCCGCGCTCTTGGGCGAAAAGTGGCTGCCGCCCACGAGCTCGAAGTCATTGAGTGACCCTTCCTCACGCAGGGGACAGGTAGACTCATGACTGCTCTTGAGGCGTTTGAACGGGTCGAGATCGCAGAGATAGCTCACCACCTCACCCCAGTCGCCCTCACCATACTTGGCCTCGCCCGGCACCTCGCCGCCGGGGACCAGAACCAGAGGGTAGGCTGCATAGCGGGCTACGAGATAGCGCCAGTGGCGCATGAGTCCGTCGACGCCCGTCACCTTCATGGCGTCGCAGTCGGCGCGTCCCCAGGCTCCCACCAACGCGGGCATCAGTCCCACGTCCACGAGGTGCTCGAGCCGACGGTCGGCGGAGTCGAAGTACTGGGTGTTGAGGTCCGTGAATTCCCGGTTCCGATACATCATGCCGCCCTCGTTGGCCCAGCCGGGATCGAAGGCGTCCTCGTCCGGATAGGGACCGCAGACGATCTGCACCGTGGTGAACCCCTTCGCCCTGCGGTCGGCGCACAGCTCCTGGAATCCTTCCCATGTCAGGCGTCTGCTCAATCCCTTCCACCACGTGTCGGCGAGCCAGAGAAAGGGCGTGCCGTCAACGTGCTCGAAGTGGCGTCTGTCGGCCGAGACCTGCAGGGGACCGTGCCTGTAGAGGGGATTATCCCCGGTGTATGCCATGATCTCGACCGCCCCCTCCACATCGTGGAGCCCAGCATCGTCGTCGTGGCAAATACTGCGATACGCGTGCGTCCCCGGGACAGACGATGCATACCGCACCTTCCATTGGTTGGCCCCCGCCCAGAACGCGGGCACGCGCATCGTTGCACCCTCAGGATCGGTGAATGCCACATCAAGCGTGATGTCGAGGAACGGGTTCGCGGGCAGCCTGCTTGAGTGGAATGTGACTTCAACTGGTGGGTTCACGTGCCTTCTCGCCGTTGATCGCCTCGATGAACTGCGTGGTCCGACAGCCAGTCAATCGTACTCCACCAGGAGCTCAGACTCGGCGGCCCAGAGTTCCTCGAACATGGCCTTCGCCTGCTGGATGGTCACGTTGGCCTGCGTCACAGGGTCCATCAGCAGCGCCTGGAAGGCCAGCTCCTTGCTCCGCCGGCGGATCGCTTCCACGGTCAACTCCTGCACGATGATGTTGCTCCGGCACAGCGCGGCGCACTGAATGGGCAGATCGTCCTGGGTGTGACCGTGGATGCCGTTCTTGTCGGCGGTACAGGGCAACTCGACGCAGCAGCCCTGCGGCAGGTTGCCGATCAGACCTTGATTCATCACGTTGCCGCTGAAGGTGTATGGCTCGTTGGTCACCATGGCTTCCATGATGCCGGACGCCGATTCGTGCGAAGGAGTCAGTTTGAGGCTATCCCTCTCCGCCTCCTCGAGGGCGACCCCCATGTCTTCGTACATATTCGCGCGCTTGTTCTTGATATCCATCGTGCGGGCCACGTGGGGCTCGAAGAGCGCGCGGTCACCATTCTGGAACCACGGCACGTACTCCGGGAAGTGTCGATCGCTCTCGGTGCAGTAGTAGCCGAATGCCTCCAGCAGCTCGCCGCGGAACTGATAGGGGTCGCTGTGCGGGTAACGCTCGCGAAGGGCCGCATGGATCGCCGGCAGAAGATCCCGGTGACAGTGCTCGTAGCGCGTGAACCAGGTCATGTGGTTGATGCCGGCACAGGTGAAGTTCACCTCCTCGAAGGGCACGCCGGCGATGTTGGCGAAGTGTCTGGCGTTGCCCGTCACGCCGTGGCACAACCCGACGAGAGGACCCTCGGCCGCCTCATCGAGCGCCCAGGTGAGTATGGCCATGGGGTTGGTGTAGTTGAGGATCACGGCGTTTGGGGCCAGCTCGTTGATATCACGCATCATGTCCAGCATGGGCGGCGCGGTCCGCAGGGCGCGGAAGATCCCTCCCGGTCCCATGGTGTCGCCTACGGTCTGGACAATACCGTACTGATTCGGGATGCCCATCTCTGCCTCGAAAACCGGACCGTGATAGGCCGGGCCGCCGATGGCGACGGAGAGGACCACCACGTCGGCGTCCTTCAGCAACTCCCGCCGTTCGGTGCTGGTCACGATCCTGGCCGGCAGATCGTTGGCCTCGACCACGGCCTGGACGTATCGACTCACGGTATCCAGACGGCCCTCGTGCAGGTCGCACAGACACAGCGTGGTGTCCTGCAGTGGCTCCCGCGACAATACGTCAACCGCCAGTCGGTTGCCGAACACGCTTCCCGCGCCGATGAACACGATTCTCATAGCAGACTCTCCCGTCCGTCCTCTTCCGTCACTCGAACTGCCCGTATTGGCGACACGCCTCGACCAGGGCGTCGATGTTCTCCAGTGGCACTTCCGGCTCGAGCACGTGTGTCGGGGAGATGATGAGGCCGCCGTGCTGGCCGAATCGCTCGATGACCTGCTTGACTCTGGCCCGCACCTCGTCGGCTGAGCCGAAGGGCATCGTGGACTGCGTGCCGATGGTGCCGTCGAGTGTCAGACGGTCGCCGTAGCGGCGATGGATGGCCTCGCAGTCGAGCGACTCGGGCTGGAGTGGATTCAGGATATCTACACCGGCCTCGATCAGGTCGCCGACGATCTCGGTGATATTGCCGTCACTGTGATACCAGATGCGGCAGTCAGGGTTCACTTCCTTGACCTCCTGCCAGACCCGCTTCCAGCGTGAGAGCATGAATGCTTCCCACATGGGCTTCGAGAACATCATCGTGTTCTGGTTGGCGACATCGTCACCACAGTGGAGGTAGTCGGCGCCCGCCCGGGCCGCCGCCACCGCCTTGCACCGGGCCTGTTCGATCAGCTTGTCGAGGAGACACTGCGCCCAAGCCGGACGCTCCATCATGTCGACGAGGAACTCCTCGTATCCTCTGATCTGCCACGCACTCTCATACATGTGCCCCACAACACCGACCACGATCCTGCCATCGGCACGGGCTGAAGCGATGCTCTGCTCGTAGTGTGAAGTATCCCACTGAGCGTAGTCGTTCAGCGGATACTCTTCGAGCTGTCGCAGATGGGTGGCTTTACGCAGGGGGGAGACGTATCCGAAGAAGTGGTAGTAGCCGCTGGGGATCTGCGCCGCGCCCACCTGGCTGATGACCGTGCCCTCCGGCAGCTCATCAGCCTCATAGAACCGCAGGTAGTCGATGGGCTCGATGTGGCCGGGACGCTTCGGCACCAACTGCGTCATCGCCATGAATCCGTAGTGGCTGCCGATGTCCGCCGAACCCACATGCTCGGCGACGCGCTGGTGCAGATCCGGAGTGAAGCCGGCTCGATAGAGGATGCGGCCGGGACGGCGATGCTCGACGGTGGCCAGGAAGTCTTCTCGGTCAGTACTCATGGCACCCTACTTGGGAAACAGAACCTGAAATGCATCCAGCGGTTGGGTGAGGCTCTCCTTGCCCCACATCGGTTGCAGGAGATAGCCACCGACTTCGTAACGTCCCGCGCCGAGGGCCTTGCATTCGGCCTCACGGGCGATGGTCGCCTCCTCGGGCTCGGCCTCCTCGCTCTCAAGCGTCGATCTCACGCCGAGCATCAGCGGTCCGTGCCGGAAGGAGAAGTGGTCTTGGGAGCTGTGCTCGCACTCGTGGCTGTCGAAGGTGTGAAGCCCTATGTCTGAGTCGAACACCAACTCGTCGCCTTCCTGCAGTTGAGCTGTCGTACAGACGAAACCATCCTTGAATGAGGCCTCTACCTCGCCACCGTTGATCAGTACCCTGGAGTCAGCGCCGCTGGTCCATGCCTCGGGGGCAAAGAAGCGCAGGGTCACAGATCCGGCGGTGTTGTCCAGACATCGGAATCTCACCGTCCCGCTGAAGGGATAGTCGGCCTCTTCGTGCAGCGTCAGTGTGCCCCCTGTGAGCTTGAGCTCTGCCCTGCAGGTATGGTAGTAGGGCAAGGTCACGGTGCTGTCCTCGGTGTAGAACGAATACATCGCCGCACGTGACAGCCCGTCGCCACCGCGCATGTTGCAGCACCAGAACACCTCGTAGGTGAGTGCGCGGGCAAAGAGAATCGGCTGATCGGAGGCCTCCCACGGTGTCCCGTCCATGGATTCCTTCTGCTGCTTGATCTTCGCCCCGACGCATTGGTCGGTACCAAAGGCGCCATTGATACGTTGAGCGTGGGCGATGGCATTGTAGAGAATGTGGTGGGCATCTCTCAGATACAGTTCGTCGCCGGTGATCTCCCACAACTCCTGCGAAACGATGAGAGAATCGATCACCGCACAGGGCTCGGTCCATCGTGGCAAGCCGAACCAGTTGTAGTTGGCGTAGTGATCGGTCCATGCCCTGGTCTTGTACAGCTGGAAGGTGTCGCGGGCCAGGTCGAGGTGTTTCTTCTCCCCGGAGAGACGATAGTAACGCAGGATGCCGCGGACGCCGGAGAGCGTGGCATGGGTCTGCACGTGCAGCTCCTCACGCGGCAGTCTGGCGTAGGATGCGATCATGTTCTCGATGAGCGGCTCGAGCGCTTCGTCTCTGAGGAGCTCGTAGGCTGCAGTGGCACCGTCCAGGGCGATGAAAGCACAGCCGCAGTCCGACGTTCCCGCATGGGACTTGGTTTTCGTCTGTTTGTGTGAGAGGATCCAGCGTGGATCCTCATATCGCTCCGGCTCCATGACCGGGTAGTCCCTGTAGTTCTCGGCCTGCGGAATGTAGAGCCCGTCCACGATGCTCCTGATGAGGGCCATCGACTTCTCCGCCTGCACGGGCTGGCGCTCTGCCTTCCAGTTGTGGTATTCGATCAGCGCCCGCAGCATCCAGCTATGGCCCGACATGGCCTGTTCATGGGTGACCCCGTCATCGTACACGGGACCCAGGTATCCCTTCTCGTTCAGTCGCCCGGGGATACCCTCCAGAATGGCGTCGAGAAAGGCCGGCTCGCGCTTGGTAACCTGGGCGTGCATCGTCAGGGCAAGCATCGTGCGGCCTTCCCAGTCGGCGGGCCAGGCGTGCTGATCCATCTCGAAGATGGTCTCCGGCCAGTATTTCTCGGATTCGAGCCGTGCGAAGTTCAGGTTGGCGCGCATGGCCAGTTCGCCGTAGAACGTCAGCCTGCTCAGATCAGCTGGTTTCACTGAATCCCTCCGTCCTGGTCATTCGATCTCAACAACTGAGCTTGGTCCGCGGCGTAGGGCAGTCGCGTTCTCGTTGAGGCGCCTACGACTCATCGGATAAGAACATGCGGCTCGCCGTTCCGGGAAAGGTCATGGGTAGTCTGGGATGTGACGCGTAACTCCGGTCATCGTCGGGACGAGTCGGCTGCCACCCCCTGACGTTGCCGCACCACGCAGCCCTCACGTGTTCCTACGCAGCCACATGAGGATGGCATCAATTTCGTCACGCGTGGCGCCGAAGATCTCGTAGATGACACCTTCGGCGCCGAGATCTCGGTGGACGTCTTTCACGGCCTCCAGATCCATATTGCCATAGACGATCACCTTCTTGCCGGCGGCGAGGATCTTCTTGAGAACGTCGCGCCAGTGCCGCCAGAACATCTCCGGCTGCCCCGTGCCGGGCACGAACTGAACCCCGTCCAGACGGGGCAGGGCCAGCAGATCATCAAGATGATTCAGTTGCTGCAGGCCATCGAGGTGGTAGAAGCATCGGTCGAGATAGCTGACCTCTTCCTCGATGCCGGGCAGCACGAACTCGCGCCACATGTCGTTGCCGAGGAAGACGGAGAAGTCGCATTGCACGGCGGCCGTCTTCCCATCGCACCACATGGGGAACCAGCCAATGGTGCCGGTCTCCTCTGACATGCCGCCAGCGGTACGAATGCTCTCGTAGATCTCTGGATACAACGCCCGGACTTGAGCGCAGCCTCCTCTCACCCGTTCCGGGATATCGTAGAGATCCAGACACAACTGGCCGGGATGACGCAGGGCGCTGAGAGCGTCCATATGCGAGTGCAGGTCCGGCATGCCTACGATGTACTTCCCTTTCCCCCGATCCTTCAGCAGGGAGGCGTATTCCAGAACGCTCTGCCAGACCGCGTTGTCCTTCTGCAGCGTCACTGGTAGGAAAGACTCCCAGTCGGTGAGGGAGGGCTCCACCCAGTTGGTTCCGATGCTGTGTGGGCTGAACTTCAGTTCCGATCCCAGCCAGGCGGCGAACTGGTCGGGACCGTGGTCTGGGGAGACGTGAGGGATCAGATCGCCCATGAAGAGCGTCTTGTCCGCCCACTCATCGAGCAGGTCGAGTTGTGCCTTGTAGTTTCCGGAGCACGGGTTCCAGTAGCGCGTCGAGAGGGTGTCCACCAACGCTCTTGTGCCGTCTTTCGGCGCCGCCGCGCAGACCATGGGACGGTGGATCACCTCGCCCGCCCAGAATGCGTCCCAGCGTCGCTTGACCTCTTCGAGATCCGGCTTGGTCTTCAGATTCATCGTGATCTCCCCCTGTCCGTCCTTTTATGGACTCCGGCCGAGCCGCCTTCACCTGGGGCTGCACGATCGAGTTGCTTCCGAGCACCAGCAAGGGCGCGGCGGCGTTGGGACCTGGCGCTATTCAGAACTCGTGTCGAACTGTTTGGCCTGCTCTCCAAGCGGATAGATCCGATTCTCCGATTCAGTCACATTTTCCGTCCACTGTCCCACGTCGAGCGGAGAAAAACCATCCAGCGGCCCAGAGCAGTAGATCGAGTTTCCGCTGACCGCCACATTCTTGCTCGACCAGACCGACATGGCACTGTTGCGTGCTTCGGGGAAGAAGTCGGCATGCCCGAACAATACTCTACTGCTCCGGTCCAGCGCTCCCGTGTAACGCTCGAACCCACGTGGTTCGACCAGCGTATTGTCACGGATTTCCCCACCGTCCACATACAGCATCGTGATGCCGGCCGAGTTGACGAACAGGTTGTCGCGGATCACGATGTTCCTGGAGGGCTGCGTATTCATCAACTTGAAGTCCCTGGGGACGAGCGCCACGGTGAGCGCGTCGCTTCCCGCACCCATATTCATGACCGTGTTGCCGCTGAAGGTCACGTTCCTCGGGGCCGGTCCCATGGAATAGGCCCAGGACTCTTCGAATACGTGGATCCCTTGATTCATCCGGTCCCAGATGTTGTCCACCACCATGGCGTTCACCGTGCCGCCGAACAGCTGGGCGCGAGAGAACGAGTCATGGAAATAGCAGTCCTTCACCAGCAGACGATCGGCGTTGTAGCTGTGCGCATCGATCAGCACCTCCTCCGCCTCGATGTTGCGGATGGGGGTCTTCAGCGTCACACGGAAGATCTGGCCGGGGGCACGGGTGACGATGTGGACCGCGGAAGCCGGAATCGGAATCGCCTGCGCTTCGGCCAGCAGACCCGGATCGGTCACCTCCTCCACCCTCTCGACCTCGGCCTCGTCGATGTAGATCAGCTCTCCTCGCTCATAGAACGTGAGGGTGTCACCCAGGGGTACGGCGCTGGCGACCCAGACGGTTCTTGCATTCTCCTGCTTCAGCAGCCAGCGCCAGGCGCCGTAGATGTTGATGATGTCGTCCGAGGTGTAACCCGCCTCGCAACCGATGATCTGCGGACCATCCCGTTGCGCCCGTGAATGGAAGTGGTCGGCTGTTCCGCAATGGAGCCGCCGTGTGCCGGGTTTTCGAATCAGGCGGCAGCGACGATACACATTGCCTCCGACGCCGAATTGCTCATTGAACCCGCCGCCGGGCGATTGCCACACATCAACGTCTTCGAAGGTGATTCTTTCGCTGTAGCTGATCGTCACCGCATGGGCGCGCCGGTAGTTCAGCGCGATCAGGTAGCCCGGCTTGACGGCATAGTCGTCGCCAAAGAACGCGAGCCGGTCTGCATCGAAATTCGGCGTCAGATCACGCCCTTCCCAGACCTCAACGCGCAGTCTGTCGCCATCCAAAAGCGTCGCGCCCCGGTGAAACATACCTCGCGACTTCTGGTGGACGTATTCGCCCTCTGGCGTGTAGATGGTGAACGCGCCTTTGGGCACCGAAACCTTCGGCCAGGCCGGATCGATCTTCATCTCAATCGTCTTGCGATCATCCGAGATCTTCTCGATCGTGCCCTGGATATAGACGGGTGGATCGAAGTCGATCTGGAGATTCCTGAACGTGACATGGCTCGAGTGCAGGACGAACAGACGTTGCGGAACGTCGTTGGGATCATCGCGCTCAAACCAGATGCGTGCGCCGGAACCGTCGATGGTGAATCTCTCCACCCCGTCGAACACCCAGCCTCTATTGCTGGCGATCCGGTACTCACCCGGTTCCAGTGTGTAGCTCGTGTCGCCGGCCTGAATTGCCGCGGCAACCGCTTTCACCATCCGGGCGCCTCGGCGGCGCTGTTCCTCCAGGACCACCGGGTCGGTGAAGAAGTCGGCCGGGTCATTCCTGCTGTAGGCGGGATCGGCCTGCGCGCGAACCCAGGCGGGATTTGCCTGCCGTCGTTCGGACAGCATCTGTGTGATCTCTTCCCGGTGTTGAGGTCCCATCTGTGTGCATCCCCCCAGGCAACATGCCATCGTCAATACTGCCAGCAGCTTCATGTCAAAGAACCCCTCCCGGGTGAGTCATCGTGACGGGGCAGCCTGCGCTGGCTCCAGGGCCAGCAGAACGATGAGCCAGGAGCGCACCCAGAAGGCGCTGTTCATGTAGGGGTCTTCGGCGCTGGGCCAGTTGGTCCAGTAGGTCTGGTTCTGGGCGACCCGATGGAACCACTGCACCAGCGGGATCGAGGGCAGTTCGCCCAGCCAGATCTCCATGGCCTGACGAAACAGCCTCACCGTGCGCGGGTCCTCGGGGGAGATCTGTCCCATTTCGTCAACGACGGCATCGAACTCGGGATTCCCCCAGCGCCAGTAGCTGGCCGCAGCCACACCCGTGGGGCTGACGTAGCGGCTGTGGTAGAGACGCAGCGTGAAGTAGGGATCGCGCACCGACCCGCCATTGCCATTGATGAAGGCCCGTGCCGTGCCTCGGGCGATGCGGGTGACGGCATCGGAAGTGAACCGGAACGAGGCGTCGAATCCCGCGTTGCGCATCTGCTGCACCATGATCGGGGCAATGTCGAGGAACAGGCCGGGGTAGCCCTCGAGCACGATGCGGACCCTCTGTCCGTCCTTCATCCACAGGCCGTCTTCGCGCCGCAACCAGCCGCTGGCACGCATCAAATCAGCACTTCGATCGGGGTCGTGGAGGCCCACAGGGTAGCGCTCAAGCAGATCATCGACCTCACTCAGATAAGTGCGCAGCGGCGCAAAGGCGGGGAAGGGCAGCAAGGAGGACTCGCCCGCCTGCTGCTGGCCGATCTCGACCAGTTCCTCCCGGTCCAGTGCGTGGTTGATGGCCCAGCGCACATTCGCATCGTCGAAGGGCGGTTCCAGGACGTTGAACCCCAGCGAGGGCGGCCACCAGTCGCGGTACCCGTAGGGTGGGGTCCTGCCCGTCCAGGTCGTCACGTTCGGATTCTGATCCAGCAGCGCTATGATATTGGCCGGCCGCAGATCGACCGAAGAGTCCATCTGATTCGTCAGGATCATCTGCACCCACTTCGGCTCGTCGCCATTGGCCAGGTAGATCACCCGCTCCACGGCGGGCGGATCCTGGAAGCCGGTGGTTGCCGCCCACCAGTCATCACGACGGTCCCAGATGCGCTGCTGGGGCGTGACCGAGGCCAGCGTGTAGGGCCCGGTGCCGACGGGCCAGCCCTTGGCGGGGTCGTAATTCTTGAAGGTGTCGACCTGCTGGCCGTCCCAGACATGCCGGGGAACGATATGTATGCCGTTGCCGAAGTTGTAGGTGAAGTAGGAGAACATGAAGCGTGGATTGGGTGCCTTGAGATGAATCTTCGCCGTCAGACTGTCCACGACCTCGACGGTGTCGACCCAGATGTCCATGTCGGTGGAGAAGGACAGCATCGGCGCGTTGCTCTTGAGCAGGTGGATGGTGAAGGCCAGGTCGTGGGCGGACCAGGGCATGCCATCACTCCAGGTCACACCCTGTCGAAGGTGGACCGTCACCTGTGTGAATTCGTCGTCGTACTGATGCCCGGTGGCGAGCCAGGGGATAATGTTGTTGGAGTCCCGGTAGGCGTTGTAGAAGTAGAGGGGCTCGAAGAGCACATCGACACCCGTACCCGTGGGGGTACCCGGCATGAAGGGGTTGAAGGAATCGTAGTTCTGATCCGAGGGACCGAAGCCCAGGATCAGTGTCCGATCGCGTGGCACCGTGCGCAAAGCGTTGGGATCGTCGACGGTGTCTGTGCAGCCGGAGAGAATGAGTAACAGACCAGAACACGCGAGTGCACTTGCGGAGCAGATATCGAGGAACCACTTGGCGATCTTCATGGACGTCGCTTGCCCCACAGTTTTCGGAAGTGGTCGCGCAGGATGACCGTGTCTGTCAGGTTGTTGGCACCGTACTCCAGTTCGATCCAGCCCGAATAGCCAGTCTGACTCATCTTCCTGAAGACACGCCGCCAGTCCAGCGTGTTGTCCTCCAGGCTCGTACCGCCACTGCGGCGGTTGACGCCACGCGCATGGAAGTGGCTCGCGTGCTGGATCAACCCCTCGATGTCTGCCTCACTGTGGCCACGGGGAAACAGGTGCCCGTAGTCGAGGGTCAGACTCAACCCCGGAACGTCCCGTATGAGCCTCTTCGCTCGCGTGGGGGTGTCCGCGATCGAGCCCACATGGGGCTCGATGGCAAAGGTGATCCCGTGATCCTGTGCCTTCTCAACCCGCCAGGCCAGTTCCTCCACCATCCGCGACCAGGAGTCGGACCGGCTCTCCTGATCATGGCACACGCCTGGAAGCGCGGTCAGGTGTTTCCCGCCGCACTCGGCCGTGTAGCCCAGGGCCCTGGTGAAAGCATCACGGGTCGCGCGTCGGCGGTCAGACCGTGGATGATTCACCGCGTGTGACGTATAGTCGATGGCCAGTTGCAGGAAGATGTCGGCCGCCACCAGTCCCTTCTCATCGAGGCGCCTCCTGAGCTTGCCCGCAGAGCGACGAACACTCCTGAACTGTGTGGAGGGCTGCAGGTGCGAGCGGTTCTCGAATAGCCCGATGTCCACACCCTTGATGCCGAGAAGGGCAATCAACTGCAGGACCTGATCATGAGGCAGGATAGGGAATGTAAAATCGGCGCAGGCGAGTCTCAGGCCCGGCTTGGTTGTCAGATCCATACCTATTTTTCTTCCTTGTGACTGCTCATGTCGCCGTGGTCAGACACTATCAGCTATACACTATCATTATAGACGACATCGTGCTGTCGAACAGGTCCTCTTCGTCGGACGAGATAAACCGTGACAGACCCTGAAGACGCCATCGCTTTCGAGACCTTCGCCCACTTCGAACGCCTCACACCCGAGACGCCACTGCTACGCGTCGAGCCGCCGGCATGGGCCGCCGCCAGTCATGCCATCGTCGTCGATGACACTGTGCACTACCTGTGGGCGGAGAAACGGCAGGATGGTGAGTGGGTGCACATGCACAGCTGGGCTTCGACCCGGAATCCGACCGTCGTCACCCACGATCCGCGAAACCCAATCCTGCTGCCCTCGGAAGATGGCTTTGACAACCACGGCGTGGAGTATCCGTTTCCCTTTGTGAATCCAGCTGACGGTCGGTCCTACATGTATTACCTCGGCACGCAGGGACGAGGGCGACCGAGTCGCAAGCAGACGGGTCTGCTGGTGGGCGACGGCGACTATGGACAGTGGACGCGGCTGAGTGACGACCCTGTCGTACCCCTCGGTGAGGCCCACGAGGAACATGGTTCCTCGCATCCGTCCGTCGTCGTCGTGGACGACATCATCCACATGATCTACACGGGAGAAGCGCCGGCACCACCCGACCGGAAAGAGATCCTCTACAATGTCCCGACGATCTGCCACGCGACGGCACCTGTAAGCGATCCGGCACAGGTCAAGAAGGATCCCGCCAATCCTGTGTTCACGGGGTCGGGTCAGGATTGGGACCGACACGGTGTCCGGGAAGCGGAGATCTTCAAGGGTCCGGTCTACTTCCACATCTTCTACGGGGGATACGACGGCGACATCTGGGCGATCGGTCACGTGCGCACGCGTGATTTTCGCACCTTCGAGCCGAATCCGAGCAATCCCATCTTCCGACCTTCGACCGATCGCAACGCGTGGGACTGTGACGGACTGCTCACACCGCAGGTCTTTGAGATGGCTGGGAACTACTACATGATCTATGCCGGTCTCAAGGGATCGGCCTGGAACGATGTTTCAGAGGTGCAGACGGGTCTGGCTGTGGCTCGGGGTTAGAGACCGACGCGAACGCCGGCCGACTGGCTGGGTGACAGCTGGATGGAGTGCCTCGTGTCCTACCGGCGGATTTGCGGTCTGCCCACAGCTTCCGCTTGTTCAATGTCCGGGAATTTTCCAACTCGCCGCGTTGCCGGTCTGGTCCTGAAACGGGAGGCGTCGTGAACAAGCCAACAGAAGTCGGCCCCGGCGTCTCCCGCCGAGCGGTGCTGCTGGGACTGCTCGGCAGTCTCATCATTGCCGCTGGCGAGCCCTTCGGCGTGCTCGTATTGCGCGGTTCACCGATGGGCGCTGACTTCTCGACGGGCGCGGCGATCTTCCTCTTCCTGCCGCTCACCTTGATGCTCAACCCGCTGGTGCGGTTGCTGCGCCTGCCGGTCCTGCGACGCGGCGAGCTGGTGACGATCTACATCATGATGATCGTCGCCGCCGCCATTCCATCCTGGGGATTCACCCTCAACCTCATTCCCCTGATCGGCGGCTTCTTCTATTACGCCACGCCAGAGAATGAGTGGGCGCAGCTGATCCAGCCCCATATCCCTGCGTGGCTCGTTCCCGAAAGCCGCGACGCGATCTGGAAGCTCTTCGAGGGGGGAGCGCGGGGTGAGTCCGTCGCCTGGAGCTCATGGGGCCCGCCGCTGCTGATCTGGAGCCTCTTCGCTGTCACCATCTATTTCGTCACGCTCTGCCTGCTGGTCATCCTGCGCAAGCAGTGGGTCGAGCGGGAGAAGCTGCTGTTCCCGATGGCGGTGCTGCCCCTGGAGATGAGCGCCGAGGATCCCGGCCGGGTGCTGCCGCCATTCTTCCGCAGCTGGTTGATGTGGGCAGGCTTCCTGATCCCCTTCGTCATCAACGGCCTCGAAGCGCTCCACCGGTACTTCAATTTCATCCCTTTCGTCAATCTGAATGCGTCGATTCCGATCCTGCGAAATTCAATCTACCTGCAGTGCTCACCCCGCTTCGAGGTGATCGGACTCTCCTACCTGCTGAGCCTCGATGTGGGGCTGGGGGTCTGGTTCTTTGCCTTCCTCGCTCTGGTGCAGACGGGACTCGAGCGGATGCTGGGCTGGAGTATCGGCCCGGTTCAGCCCTTTTCTGATCCCGCCTCACCCAGCGTCGCTCACCTGGCGCAGGGGGCGTTGTTCTTTCTTGTGTTCGCAGGTTTCTGGCACGCTCGTCGCCATCTGGGCGATGTCTGGCGCAAGGCGATCGGCCGGGCGCCTGATGTCGACGACAGCGGTGAGTTGCTGTCCTATCGGGCAGCGCTGCTGGGCACCTTGCTGGGCAGCCTGTTGGCGCTGGTCTGGCTGCTGATCGCGGGACTGAATCTGCTCACGGCGCTGGTCTTCCTCATCATGTCCATGGTGATTTTTATCGGGTTGACGCGGATCATCGCCCAGACGGGCCTGGCCTCATATCGGGCCTCGGTGGCATCGCCGATCTTCACGGTCAATGCACTGGGCAGCTCCATGGTGGGGGCTACCGGACTGACGGTCCTGGGCCTGAATTTCGCCTGGGCGGCGGATGTACGGACCTTCGTGATGGCCTCGGCTGCCACGGGGGTGAAGCTGGCCCAGGAGACGGCCCTGGAGGGGCGACGTCTGTTCTGGGCGGTGATGGCTGCCATCCTCGTCACCCTGGCCGGCTCCGCCTGGGCGATCGTCGAGTTGTCCTATCTCTACGGCGGAATCAATCTGGTCGGGTGGCAGTTCAGTGGTCTGCCCGCCTTCACGGGCAACTGGATCACTCAGAACCTCAACAACCCGCAGCCAACCCAGCCCTGGCACATGGGATTCCTCGTCCTCGGTGCCGGCCTCATGGGTGTCATGTCCTACATCAAGAATCGCTTCGTCGGTTTCCCCATCCACCCGATCGGGATGACACTGGGGATGACGGCGCCGATGTATCACCTCTGGTTCTCGGTATTCATCGCCTGGCTGATCAAGGTCTTCATCCTCAAGTACGGGGGGCCACGTGTCTACATGCAGGTGCGCCCCTTCTTCCTCGGCATGATCCTGGGTGGATTCGGCTCGGCCGGGTTCTGGTTGATCGTCGACTACTTCACGGGCATGACCGGCAACAGCTTCACCGTGTCGTGATCTCATGAGCATGTGCCCTGATCTTGCCGTCTTCGTAATCGTGCTGAGTTCGCTCAACGAGATCGCCGACGGGACGGTGGAGATGCCGGGCAGGGAGCGGGCCGATCCACGAGCATGCGCAAATACGAACAGGGGAGTGACACGTGCCATCGAATCTGCTCTACATCTGCTCTGATCAGCACAACCGGGCGATGACGGGATGTTACGGCCATCCCTTCGACGTGACACCCCATCTGGACGCCCTGGCGGCACGGGGTACCCGCTTCGCCAATGCCTACACGAACTCGCCGATCTGCATGCCGGCGCGAGCATCGCTGGCGACCGGCCGCTACGTGCACCAGATTCGCGCCTGGGACAATGCGCATCCCTATGCGGGCGAGCAGGACAGCTGGCATCATCGACTTCGTCAGCAGGGCCACCGCGTCGACTCGATCGGCAAGCTCCACTTCCGCGGTGACGACGGCGACGATCACGGCTTTACCCACAAGCACTTCCCGCTCTATCGCGGCGGTCCGGGGGACGTGGCCGCCTGCGCCCGTGGCGACATGGTGCGCCGGTCCTTGCGAGCCGACTTCGATGCAGCCGGCCCGGGTGATTCCTCCTATCTGCGATACGATCGACGCAACACCGACTACGCCTGCCAGTGGCTGTCCGAGCGTCCCTCGGACAGCACCGAGAAGCCCTGGGCTCTGTTTCTGGGCATCGGCAGTCCTCACACGCCATTCATTTCCCCGCCCGAGCAGTATCGACGTTTCGATCACGCTTCGGTGCCACTGCCAGCAACCTGGCGGGAATCGGACTGGCCGCGTCATCCGGCCCTCGACTTCCTGCGGGAGCGACTCAGTCTGGACGAGCCCTTCGCCGAGGAGATCGTGCGCAAGGCGAATGCGACCTATCTGGGTATCTGCGCCTTCGTAGACGAACAGGTAGGCCGTGTCCTGGCCGCTCTGGCGGCCAGCGGGCAGGCGGACGACACAACGATCGTCTACACCACCGATCACGGGGAGTCGATGGGCGCCCGTGGCGTGGTGGGCAAGTTCACGATGTATGATGAGTCTGCCGCCGTGCCGCTCATCGTCGCGGGGCCGGACATGCCTGCCGGTCACGTGTGCGACACGCCTGTGTCCCTGTTGGATTCCTTTCCCACGGCTGTGCAGGTGGCTGGTGCCGAGTCGACCTCGGCCGATGAGGACCTGCCCGGCCGTTCATGGATCGACATCGCCAATGAGGCCGACCAGGATCGGGCGGTCCTGAGCGAATATCATTCGCTGGCCTGTCGTCATGCCGTCTACATGCTGCGGGACCGGAACCACAAATACGTCCACTACCACAACGACCCGCCCCACCTGTTTGCGGCGGGGGATACGAGCGAGTTGCACGATCTGGCCCAAGACCCCGCTCACGTCTCGACGCTGGCGGATATGCAGGGCCGGCTGCAGCAGATCCTCGATCCGGAGGAAGTGGACAGGGCGGCCAAGGCCGATCAGCAGGCCTATGCAGCCGCCCATCCCGTCCTGCCTCCGACGGAACCACCGCCGCCGGGACCGAACATCACCTACACGAGGATTCCGCCCGAGCTTGATCCAGGGTTGGCTGACGATCCGGCAGTCCAGTCACCTGACTGGCGGCCGACACGCGATTTGCCTGACGATTGGCAGGGCACCTAAGCGATTGTCGCTGAGCTGCTGACGCTCAGGGGTCCGTTGTACACATTGGAACACAGCACAGAACCTTGGGCGGAGCTGATTCCGTACATGTCAGAGAAGACGGGTATCCCCTACAGCGTTGTCGATCTGGCGACAGCGCCGAACTACTACGAGTACGACCTCTCCGCTGCCCGTACCGATTTCGGCTGCAATCCACAGTTGTCCATCTTCGACATGGTGGATGAAGCGATCCGCTACAATGAGGAAGGTGGCGGAACCATCATTCCAACGAAAGTGCAAATCTCGTGAATGAAGCATTGCGGGGCCTGCAGGTAATCGGTGTGCGTTATGGTGGTCGACGCCACGTGCCACAGGGACAGAGAGTTCTGGACGAGTGCCTTGCGGCGGATGTGTACAGCGCCTGCGGCGTACCTGTTGAAGTCACTGAGCCAACCGTCGATGATCACCCGGCAGAAAGTGAGCCGGTTGCTCTTGGACGTATCGGCGGAGCCATTGCCGATGTCGTTGCTGCTGCCAGAGCTGGCGCCAAGTCGGTTCTCATGACGGGTGGGAACTGCCACCATGTCACCGGCGTCGTCGGTGGGCTGCAGGATGTCCACGGGGCCGATGCCCGTATCGGCCTGGTCTGGTTTGATGCCCACGGAGACATCAATACGCCGCAGATTTCGATCTCTGGGAGCCTTGGTGGCATGCCAGTGTCTGTCTGTGCGGGCTTGTCGTTTCCACAGTGGCGCATCGGTTCGCATATCACTGCCGCCCTGCCAAGCGATCGAATTCTCATGGTCGACGTCCGCAATCTCGACCCCGAAGAAGCACGCCTCGTGCAGGCAGTTGGTATCGAGGTGGCGGCACCTGCCGCCGGTTATCCAGGTACCGATCTGACGGAGGCCGTCGCTCGTTTCTCTGAGGGTGTTGATCTGATCTACCTGCACATCGACTCCGATATTCTCGATGAGACACTGGTACCGAATCACGGCACCAAGGAGCCTGACGGTCCGGACATGGCTCAGACGCTGGCTGCCGTTGATCTGGTCATGGCGACCGGCAAGGTAGTGGCAGCCGCAGTGGTATCGGTCTTTGACGATGGCGACGGAGCAGAAATCGGCATGACCTCAGGTCTTGAGCTGATCCGGGGGACCCTCGAGTCATGGTCTCGTCACGGCGGCTGCTAGATGGCCAAACAGGATCTGGTACACTGTTGCGACGAAGACGGCTATTTCGTGGTCCGTGGACTCGTTTCCGCCATCGCGCACAACCGAGTGATGCCGTCGCTTTCATGCCGACAAAGCAACGGCGCACGCTCATGCTCACTTACACGTCAAACACCCATCCACGCTTCGATTGCTTCTCTGATCAACCATGGTTCACGTCGGTTCACGCCGGACTGGACAGCAACTCCAGGCCGTTCTTTCAACGCTTCATCACGAAATGCGGGAATCAATGGCGAACGAAGAGCTAGGCCCATACGATCCGAATACGGCAGATCCCGCCGCCATCTCACGCTGGATCAGCGATCGTCAACGTTTGCTCCGCAATGAAGTGGTGATGGTTCAGTCGATACGGATTCTTGCGCAGACGGGATACTGAGTGCTGAGGGTGCCGGCTACTTCGAGATGCAGGCCTGCCACGTCGCGGGACCAGGATACATGGTGTTCGAAGCCGAGTAGATCGATTGTTTCGATGTGTCCGAGGAAGTGTCTCCCACCTGCCCTCAGTGACTCGATCGTGACTCTACCATCGGTCGGCCACTTCAGCACGTGGGCGTAAAGACAGGGTGCCCGGTAGGTGAAACGGATATCATCGCTGGTGAATGCATCGCGCTTCACATCGGTGAAGGCGCCCTCCTCGATTCTCGTCGAGCCCTCGCCGTAGATCAGCCAGTGGTCGGTGTCGTAGATCGCCTCCCCGTTGGCCTGTAGCCACTCACCGATCGCCAGCAACACCGCCCGCTCTTCATCGTTGATTGTACCATCGGCCCGGGGCCCCACATTCAGCAGCAGGCAGCCATTCTTGCTGACGATGTCGATCATGTCGCAGACGATATCGACGGGATTCTTGAAGTCGTTGTTGTCGGTGTATCCCCAACTGTTCTTGGCGATGGCCGTGTCTGTCTGCCAGAGACGCGGTCGGATGTCGCTGAGCTGCCCCCGCTCGATGTCGAAGATCGCAGTGCCGAGAGGATAGGCGTCGAACTTGTGGTTGATGGCCACGCCGACACCCCACTCCAAGGATCGGTTGTAGTAGTAGGCGGCGAACTTCTTCAGATAGGGCTTGAAGGCCATGTTCTGAATCCACCAGTCGAACCAGACCACCTTTGGCTGATACTTGTCGACCAGCTCGCAGCAGCGGGCGAGCCAATCGTCCAGGTGCGCCTTCGACGGAGGCGTAGAGCAGATGTCATGGGTACCACTATGGGTGGTCGAGTGGTCGGGGTCTGAGTAGACCGGGTCGGCCCAGCCATACGGCTCCTGGTAGGTGATATCCTGGATACCGGAGTCGAAGTGCCGGCCGCCACCGAAGAACCAGAAGTTCTCCGCCCGATGACTAGATGCGGTGAAGACCATGCCTTCCTGCTCAATCGCCGATCTGAGTTCGCCCACCACGTCCCGCTCTGGCCCCATCTTCGCCGCATTGCAGTCGGACAGCTCAGAGTCATAGAGCTGGAAGCCGTCATGATGCTCGGCAACGGGCATGACGTAGCGGGCGCCGGCGGCCTTGAACAGCCGGGCCCACTCGGCAGCATCGAACTTTTCGGCCTTGAAGAGTGGGATGAAATCCGCGTAGCCGAACTCGGATGGCGGTCCGTAGGTTTCGACGTGATGCTCGTACACAGGCGTGCCCTGCAGATACATGTTGCGAGGATACCACTCGCTGCCAAAGGCGGGCACGCTGTACACACCCCAGTGGATGAAGATGCCAAACTTGGCTCGAAGGTACCATTCAGGAACCGGGTACTGACTCAGAGAGCTCCAGTCATCCTTGTAGGTGCCGTTGGCGATGACATCGTCGACCTGTTCCAGGTATCCCTCAAGACGATCTGTTTTCATGGGACGGATGGTCCTCTCTCGGACAGCAGTTGTAGGACTCGTTCTGGTGACGATCTGCCGACGCGGATCCCAGGGGCTGCAGGGCGCGACCTCAATCCCAGACCAGCCGAGCGATGCTCACCCCCCGATGGGGCCACTCCACGCTGGATATGAACCAGTCTCCCTCTTCATCCTGGATGATCTCGGGCGCGTGGGCGTCGATGACGGCGACCTCACTTTCGAGAGCGAACTTCATTGGATCGTCCGACTGGTAGACGTAGGTCTTGTGCTGATACGCTCCTTGAAGATCGACGCGATCCCATTCTCCGTCCCACCCGCAGACAAACAGATAGAACGCGTCTCTGTAGCGAACAATCGAGGGCGATTCCGGATCGATCCCTTCTCTCATTTTCAGAGCAGGGCCGTGCTCTGTCCAGGTCTGGAAATCTTCGGAGGTGGCGACCTTTACGTCGTTGACACCACACACAATGAGATGGTAGAGGTCGTTCCAGACGAAGACCTGTGGGTCGCGTCCGCTGGGTGCCCCCGGCAAGCTTCCCCTGGGAGTCCAACTCGTGAGGTCACGTGACACGGCGTGCCGGATCGGTGTCGGACCGTAGATCATGTGAGAGAGCCCATCGCGACACAGAACCCACGGTGCATGGATGGCGGGGATTTCCCTGGGTCGCTCTGATGGAGGCAGCACTTTCTCCTGATCCTCCCAGCTTCCCTCTCGCAGAACGCCCTTCAGAGTTCCAGGAGGGGCAATCGCGTGAAAAAGCAGGTGCTCGCCCGAGTGCACGTCTGACAGATCCGTCAGTGGATGGGTGATACCGAACGCATGCCAGCGTCCAGACGCATCCCTGACGAAACAATGATCATTGGGAACCCACTCTTCATAAAACTGTCCGACGGTCAGATTCGCAGACTGGGGTCCCGGGAAGACATCCCCCTCGGGCTTATAGACGTTGATGTAGTCGCTGGCGATCTTGGGAGTGCTCATCCTGTTCCTTTCACAGACAGCCATTCGCTGGCACACGCCTCGACGCCCGGACTTGCGAGACCGCGCTCATTAGAGCGCAGGAGAGTGCGACTGCCCCCACGTGATCCTGGGTCGAATCAGCGCACGGCCACGCGGATGCGCTCGAAGAACTCCCGGTCCCACTGCGCCCCCCATCCGGGCAGATCGGGGGGAGCGATATGGCCATCCTGGGGCACGGGGGGATTCAGCAGTCCGATCTCTGCGCCCACTTCATCCCTCGATCCGCCGGGGAAATACTCGTAGTAGCTCGTGTTGTGGACGGCGCAGACCAGATGGGCATGCACGAGACCGAACAGCCCCCCGGGTCCGTTGGCCTCGACCGTCGTGCCCCGCTCCTGCGCCAGGGCAGCGAGTCGCAGCACCATCGTCATCCCGTGTCGGGCATTCACACGCAGCATGTCGACGGCGCCGGATGTCAGCCACAGCTGGCTGAGCTCGAGGTCGTTCATCATGGTCTCGGGAGCCAGGATCGGGATGTCGAGCTCCGTGCACAGACGCTGCAGGCCCACCTGATCGCGATCTGAGATGGGCTCCTCGAACCAGCCGAAGTCGAGTTCCTGCAGCACCTGACCGACCCGCAGCGCCTCCTCGAAGTTGTAGTCGCAGCTGGCTGCGTCATGCAGGAGGACGGGTTCGGGGCCGACAGCATCGCGCACGGTGCGGAACCAGATCTCGTTCTGCGAACCCGTGTCGTGGAAGTGGTCCTTCAGGGCAAACCCTCGATCCCTTGCCTGTATGGCGTCCTCGGCGGCCGCCGAGGGACTTGGCCCGCCGAAATTGTAATACGCCTGGCAGCAGTCACGATGGCTCCCGATCAGCTTATGGACCGGCAGTCCTGCCGCCTTGCCGGCGATATCCCACAGACAGTTGTCGAAGGTGCCGTGCCAGCCGACGAGGGTGAACATGCCTCGCGTGGCGGCACTCATCTTGTCGAACAGCAGGTCGCGCTGCAATGGATCCTGGCCGATGGCGAGTAGGCGCATCATTTCCAGATCGTCGGTGCGCATCGTGCTGTAGCGGGCGTCTCCAACCGTACACATTCCCTCGATGCCGTCATCCGTCCACACGTGCAGCACGTGGATCTGGCCCGGTGGTGTCGGACGGCTTCGTCGCACCCAGCGTTTGTGACCGGGGGCTGCGTCTACCTGCGCCAGGTCGAAGCGACCGGTGTTGGCGGGGGTCTCGAACACGGACAACTCGATTCGCTCGATCTTCATCTCTCGTACGGTTCCCAAGTCGAGGAGGCGGTGCTTCGTGAACCACGTCGCTGCTGCGTGCCCGGTCAAAGATCCTGCCTGACACCCGGGGGTCAAGACGGCAGGCGATCGCTTCGGGGATCTGGGATGCCGACCAGGTGCCGGCTGCGTATCTTGCTGCTACCGGGCGCGCATAGATCGAATGGTGGGATCAAGACCGAATAGACCCGTCACACGAAGGTGGCCATGGCAAACCGACCCAACATCCTGTTCATCTTTGACGATCAACACAGGCACGACTACCTCGGTGCGGCGGGGGCATCGTTCCTGAATACACCGAATCTTGATCGACTTGCTCAGCGCGGCATCAGGTTCACTCAGGCGGCGACGAACTGCCCTTTGTCCGCGCCGTCCCGGATGGCACTGGCAACGGGCCTTCAGCCCATTCGAGCTGGCGTCCTGGCCAACGACTTCGGACGGGTTCCGCACGGGGTCCCCACGTTCTTTCAGCGCATGCGGGACCACGGCTACTGGACGGCCAGTGCGGGAAAACTCCACCTGGGGCCTACAGGAGCCGCAGGGCCAAAGGGAGATCCTCCCGGTGCCTACACGCTGGGATTCACCCACCCTTGCGAATGCGAAGGGAAGATGGGTGCCGGTCATCTGCCGACTCCCTCTGGCCCCTACACCCACTACCTGTACGAGCAGGGCCTTCTGGATGCCTTTCATCGGGACTATCAGAAGAGGATCAGGACCGGGTGGGCCCGGGCGAACTGGGATTCGGTGCTACCCGCTGAGGCCTTCGAGGACGCCTTCATCGGCAGGAAGGCGGCCGAGTGGATACGTGATGTCCCTGAGATCCATCCATGGATGATGTTCGTCAACTTCGTGGGGCCTCACAGTCCCTTCGATCCACCGACCGAGATCGCCGATCGATACCGGGAAGTGGCGATGCCCGACGTCGTACCCGCCGACATGGACGGCAAGCCCGAGTGGATCAGGCAGCGAGATCACGGACTGGCCCCGGAATCGGTTGTGGAGGCACAACGACAGTACTGCGGAGCGATCGAGGCTATCGACGATCAGGTGGGCAGGATGCTCCAAGTACTCGAGCAACGTGGCATGATGGACAACACCTACATCATCTTCTCGAGTGACCACGGTGAGATGCTCGGCGACTTCGGGATGTATGCGAAATACGTTGCGTACGAGGGCTCCCTTCGTGTTCCCCTCATCGTCTCGGGGCCAGGAATCCAAGGCGGAGGCGTTTCGGATGCCCTCGTAGAGTTAATCGACGTCAATCCCACGATCTGCGAGCTGGCGGGATTGGGGATGCAGGAGCATATCGATGCGCAGTCATTCGTTCCCGCTCTTACGAGCGACGCCGCCGAGCATCGTACCGAGACGGCGAGTGTGATCGAGAACTTCAGGTGCATTCGGACGAGGCAATACAAACTGATCCACAACTACAACGACGCGTTCGAGCTGTACGATCTGGAGAATGACCCTCAGGAGCTGAACAATGTCGCGAACCAGAGGCCGGGGGTTTTCGAAGAGCTGCACGGCAGACTCCGAGAACGCTTCTTCGGAGGACGGAGCCTGCCGAAGGGCATGGATATTCGCATCTGATGCGTGATCCGTCATCGGCCGCAGACAGAGGACTGGATGAGTGATGATCTATAGGGAATTGGGCAGGACCGGGTTGGAGGTTTCCGTTCTCAGCTATGGGGCCTCGGGGTTGGGGAACATCCTGGGGACCCCGGATGAGGGCAGAGGAATCCGCACGGTGCACACCGCAATCGACCTGGGGATCAACCTGGTTGACACCTCACCCATGTACGGGGAGACACGATCGGAGTCACTGCTAGGCAAGGCGCTGAGGCAGATCCCGAGGGACAGCTACTATCTGGCCACGAAGGTGGGACGCCACGCCGGGGGCGTGTCCGACTTTTCCGCAGAGCGGATCATGCAGAGCGTGGACGAGAGTCTCGGCAGGCTGGAGCTCGACTACGTCGACATCCTTCAGTGTCACGACATCGACTTCGTACCCCTGGATCAGATCGTCGAGGAGTCCCTGCCGGCGCTGCGACGTCTGCAGGAGCAGGGGAAGACTCGCTTCGTCGGGATCACGGGATTCCCGCTGAAAGTCTACCGATACGTGCTGGATCGCACGAGTGTGGATACGGTTCTGTCGTTCTGTCACTACACGTTGCAGGACACGTCGTTCTCGACGCTGGTGCCCTATCTGAACGAACGGGGTGTGGGCATCATCAACGCCTCACCCCTCGGGATGGGACTGCTCACCGAATCCGGGCCGAACAGGGGGCACCCGGCAACTGATGAGATCAAGGCAGCGTGTGCTGAGGCCGTCGCCTACTGTGTCGAACACGGGAAGGACATTGCGAGACTGGCCCTTCAGTTCGGTCTGGCGAATCCTGATTTCGCCACGACACTGGTGGGTACGACACGGCCGGAACACCTGACGAAGAACGTAGCCTGGCTGGATTCGGACATGGATGAGGAGCTGCTAGCGCAGGTGGGGAAGATCCTGGCACCCGCCAAGGACCATACCTGGTCTCGGGGACTGCCAGAAAACAACTGAGTTCATTTCACCTGTTGGAACGACCGGCCATCACTCCAGACCCAGCAGACGGGCGGGATTGGTCTTCGACATCCGATCGATGTCTTCGTCGCTCAGCCCGTTCTCGCGCATGCCCGCCAATAGCTCGGACCAGGCGTAGGCGTGCACCGGCAACCAGGCCTGTCCGCCGCAACTGGACAGGATGCAGCGGCCAGGACCGATCGTGTCGATGGCGGCAGCGTAGTCCTGCATCGTGACGATGGCGCCCGGCCGCCCTACGGAGTAGTAGATGAACTCGAGGTAGGCACCCAGATCGGCTGCCTCCTTCATCTGCCCGGTGGTCATCGCGATCGCCCAGTACATGGGATTGGTGACCAGGATCTGCTGTATGTCTCTCGCACGGGCCGCCTCGATCAGCATGATGATCTCCACTGGCGAGGAGTGGCCCGTCGAGAGCACGAGACCGAGACCGGCGATCAGATCCAGCATGTCCAGCACCTCGGGGAGAAGCTTGCCGCCATGCGAGACGGGCACGAAGGAGGCGGAGCGATTCTCCCCCTGCCGCACTTCGTGCTCGGAGCTGGTGGTTGGCATGTAGACGATCTTGCCGAACCCCTCCTCAATGCGTGTGAAGTGCTCCACCGCGTGCTGATTCATGCCGCCGATCAGGTGGTTGAGGACGATGCCCCCGAAAACCTCCAGTTCGGGAAATTGCTTCTTCACCAGGTAGGCGAGCCCCGCAGTCTGATCGGAATGGTTCATCAAGACGACGCCGCGAACGCCTCGGTCCCGATAGGCCCTGGCCAGTTCCAGCACATCGAGTGAACGCGGCGTCTTGTCGGGGGACGCGTGGGCATGAATGTCGATGATGCCTTCGAAGATCTGCATGGGTGCTTCCTCACTAGAGATGGTATAACCAGGCGACATTCCCGTCGGCATCGGTGTCCTCGAGGAGCATGATATCGCCGAGGGCCTTTCCTTCCGCCTCCTATATCGTACGGGTTGCCGTCGCGCGAGTGCTCTACAGGACGCTGGGGAGCGTCAGCATCTCCGGGTATCGATCATCCGGGTCTCCGAGCTCGATCTTGAGTGTTCGGAGTCGGTCCTTCAGATCGGCGACGATTTCGGCATTGTCTGGATCATCGATGACATTCTCGTCTTCGAAGGGGTCCTTCTCCAGGTCGTAGAGCTCCCAACCCGGTGGCGTGGAGAAGGGTAGTGCCCCCGACGCATCCAGTGGCAGTCCGTAAAAGTGGATGAGTTTGTAGCGTCGCGTCCGGATCCCATAGTGGGCGGGATTGTGATGGTGGGTCATGTGCATCCAGTAACGGTAGTAGATCGCCGGATCCTCCTCGCCGCCGGCCGCTGAGCCTACCTCGCCTCGCCAGGAGGCGCGCGCACTTCGGCCCTGCATCTGGTCTGTCGCCTGCAGTCCGGCGTAGTCAAGCAGCGTGGGAGCAAAATCGACATTGCTTACCAACTCGTCATTCACCGTGTCCGGCGGGATCTCCACCGGATAGCTCACGAGCATCGGCATGCGCAGGGCCTCCTCGTAGATCCAGCGTTTGTCGATGTAGTCGTGCTCTCCCAGGAACATTCCCTGGTCGGAGGTGTAGATCACGAGCGTGTTCTGGGTGAGTCCCGCCTCATCCAGGTAGTCGAGCAGGCGCCCGACCCCCTCATCGATGGCAGCGACGCAGCGTAAGTAATCGCGCAGATATTTCTGGTAGGCGGCTTTCGTTCGGCCCGTGGCGTCCAGTCCGGTGATGTCGAGCGTGCCCGTCACATAGTCAGGCTGTGACATGCGGATGATGGCATTGCGGAATGGGTTCCGGTCGGAGACGGACGTGCCATAGTGCCGGGTGCAGGGATCTCGCTTCGAGTGATCCTCCCACAGATTCTCCGGCTCCGGGATCTCGACGTCCTGCAGGATCTCTTCGTGGCGGGGGTGATACTCGAAGTCGTCGTGCGGTGCCTTGTGCTGGCAGCAGACGAAGAAGGGCCGCTCGCGATCCAGATTCTGCAAATGCTGGAGGGTGAAGTCGGTGACTAGATCCGTCACATAGCCTTCGTGTTGTGTTCCCTGCTCGAGGCTGTGGGGATTCTCGATGGAATCCCAGTCGAATCCCGGTTCGATGAAGCGTGGATTGAAGTAGTCCCCCTGACCCGGCAGCACCCTGTACGTATCGAAGCCCTGCGGCTCGCTGTGCACGTGCCACTTGCCGAACAGGGCCGTCTGGTAGCCGGCGCCCTGCAGATGCTGGACGAAGGTGTCTGCCGTCGGATCGAGTCGGTCGCTCAAGGTGCGCACGCCATTTGTGTGGGAATGCTGACCCGTCAGAATCGTTGCCCGGCTCGGTGTGCAGATCGCATTGGTGCAGTGACACTCCTGCAGGCGTACCCCTTGCCTCGCGATCCGGTCGATATTCGGCGTCTGGAACACCTGCGCCAGACGCGAGCCATAGGCACTGATGGCATTGGCGCCATGGTCGTCGGACATGATGTAGAGAATGTTGGGTGGCTGGCTCATCGGGCGACTCCAGAGGGTTGTGACCGTCGTTGACGGATGCCGTGCAGGCCCGGCTTCCGGTCGACGAAGTGCGTGCACAAGGTAGCGCGCCAGACGCATGCGGTCACCCGGCCCGCAATCGATTGCAGCCCCGACCCCCATTCCTCACTTTACCCATACGACGACAGCATATCTGAAAGGATTGGCATGAAATCGGCCCAATACCAGGGAGATCGACGCATCAGCGTCGGCGCCAGCGAACCGATCGTCCCAGGTCCCGCGCAGGCACGCCTCGATGTCTCCTACTGCGGGATCTGCGGAACCGACATCCACATCTACCACGGGGCGATGGACGCCCGCGTGCAGCGTCCTCTCATCCTCGGGCACGAAGCCTCCGCCACCGTCGCCGAGGTGGGATCGGAGGTGACCAGAGTGGCCGTGGGAGATCGTGTCGCGGTGCGTCCCATGGACTTCGGCGAGCCCTCGCCCTTCGACAAGGGATATCCCCACGTAGGCAAGAATCTGAAATTCATCGGCATCGATTCACCCGGAGGCATGCAGTCGTCGTGGACGGTACCCGCGCATACCCTGCACAAGTTGCCCGATTCACTCAGCTTCGAGCACGGCGCCCTCATCGAGCCAGCCGCCGTCGCCTGTCATGACGTCCGCCTGGGCGAGGTGACGACCGGTGAGATGGTCGTCGTCATCGGCGGGGGCCCGATCGGCCTGCTCATCGGACTCGTCTGCCTGCAGAAGGGGGCACGAGTCATCCTGTCGGAAGTGAATGAAACAAGACTCAGACTGGCCGGTGAGCTCGGCATGACGGGGGTCAATCCCACCTCGCAGGATCTGCCTGCCGTCGTGGATGAGTTGAGTGGGGGCGCCATGGCCGACTGCGTCTTCGAGGTCTCCGGCTCGGCGCCGGGTGTGGAAATGATGACTGAGTTGCCCAATGTGCGCGGTCGCATCGTGATGGTTGCCATCCACCCCGAGCCGCGTCCGCTGAATCTCTTCAAATTCTTCTGGTCCGAGCTGCGTCTCATCGGCGTGCGTCTCTATGAGGAAGAGGATTTCGAGGCGGCGATTCGGCTGGCCGCCGAAGGCGCGCTGGCCCTCGATCGATTGATCACTCAGGTCCTGCCCATCGATGACGTGCAGCAGACCTTCGAGCGCATCGACGCGAGTCCGGATGGCATCAAATATCTCATCGACTGCAGGGGGACGGCATGAGTTTGCAGGCACGATTCGACCTGAAGGGCAAGACCGCTCTCGTCACCGGTTGCCGACGGGGGATCGGCAAGGCCATGGCCCTCGGGTTGGCCGAGGCGGGGGCCGACATCATCGGGGTGTCCGCCACGCTGGAAGCCAATGGCAGCCAGATTGAGTCTGGGGTACGTGCCTTGGGACGTTCCTTCGCTGGCTACCAGTGTGACTTCGCCGATCGCACGTCCGTGCGTCAGTTCGCCGACACGGTGAATGCCGATCATCCGCACATCGACATCCTCATCAACAATGCCGGGACGATTCTGCGCGAACCGGCTGCCGATCACCCAGATGACTACTGGGACAAGGTCATCGAGATCAACCTGAGTGCCCAGTTCGTCCTCACCCGGGAAATCGGCAAACACATGGTCGAACGAGGCAGTGGAAAGATCATCTTCACCGCCTCCCTGCTCAGTTTCCAGGGCGGTATCACTGTGCCGGGCTACGCGGCGAGCAAGGGAGGCATCCACACCCTGACGATGGCCTTCGCCAACGAGTGGGCGGGCAAGGGCGTCAACGTGAATGGCATTGCCCCCGGGTATGTGGCGACGGACAACACCGAGGCCCTGCGCAACGATCCGGGGCGATCTGCCGCCATCCTGGCACGCATTCCTGCCGGCCGCTGGGGAGACCCAGAGGACTTCGCCGGTCCCGCCGTCTTCCTCGCCTCGGATGCCTCCAGCTATGTGAGTGGAGCGACGCTGCTGGTCGACGGTGGCTGGATGGGACGCTGATGCCGGGCGCACTCCCCCACCTGCGACAACAGGGCGCAGTGACGAAGTTGATCGTCGACGACGAGCCCTACCTGATCCTCGGCGGCGAGTTGCACAACTCCTCCGCCTCCAGTCTCGACTACATGGAGCCGGTGTGGGAGCGACTCACGGCCATGCACCTGAATACGGTGCTGGCCGTCGTCTCCTGGGAGTTGGTGGAACCGGAGGAAGGCCGCTTCGACTTCGCCCTCGTCGATGGGTTGATCGAAGCGGCTCGCGCGCATGATCTGCGTCTGGTGCTGCTGTGGTTCGGCACCTGGAAGAATGGCATGTCCAGCTATGCGCCCGGCTGGGTCAAACGGGACGATGTCAGATTCCCCAAGGTGCACGTGGAGGGTGGCCGACCGATCGAGATCCTCTCCACGCTCGGTGAGCAGACGCTGGCAGCCGACCGGACGGCCTATGCCGCCCTGATGCGTCATCTGCAAAACGTCGATGGCCAACAGCACACCGTCATCATGGTGCAGGTGCAGAACGAAGTCGGCGTCCTGGGTGATTCACGGGATCGATCACCGGCCGCCGAACAGGCCTTCGCCGCCGACGTTCCGGCTGAGTTGATGCAACATCTTCAGCAGCACCGCGACGAACTCGACCCGGTGCTGCTGAAGCGATGGGAGGGCAATTCTCTGGTCGCTGACGGCTCGTGGCAGGATGTCTTCGGAAGCGGCATGGAGACAGATGAGATCTTCATGGCCTGGCACTATGCGCGGTATCTGGACCAGGTGACGGCGGCGGGCAAGACTGAATACCCCTTGCCCATGTTCGCCAATGCGTGGCTCAGCAGTCTACAGGCTGCCGGGTGGGCCAGTGGTGGCCAGCGTCCGGGTGAGTGGCCCAGCGGTGGCCCGCTGCCCCACACCCTCGATATCTGGCTCGCGGGCGCGCCGCATCTCGACTTCCTCGCGCCCGATATCTATCAGCCCAATTTCGCCGACTGGTGCACCGCCTACAGGCGGCGGGACAACCCCCTCTTCATCCCCGAAATGACTCGCTCAGATGTGGGCGCGCGCCAGCTCTTCTATGCGTTGGGCGAACACGATGCGATCGGAGTCTCCCCCTTCGGCATCGACGCCGTCGTCCCCGAGCACGCCCTGCTCACCCGCAGTTATGGAATCCTGCGACAGTTGGCTCCTCGCATTCTGCAGATGCAGGGGTCTGATCAGATGATCGGCTTCCTCCTGGATGAGGAGCAGCCGGTCATCCACCGCCGCCTCGGTGGCTACGAACTGGAAATCCGGCTGGATGAGGGCTTCGGCCAGGCGGCCGAACGGGGGGGCGGTCTCATCATGTCCACCGCACCCGACGAGTTCTTCGGCGCCGGCTTCGGTTTTCGTGTCAGTTTCCGGGGCCTGGAGCCGGAGCCAAGCCAGGCCGGACTCATCGCCGTCGACGAAGGCACGTTCATCAATGGGACCTGGACGCCGAGACGACGACTCAATGGGGACGAGACGGGGCGCGGTCACTTCTGGCGATTTCGCGATCACGCACCGGATGCGGATGACATCCTGCGCTCGATCCAGGGCACGGGCATGTCGACGTGCACGGTCTATCGATACCGATCCGGCCCATGACGTGTGTCACGACCGCAACACATGTGCGGCGCGAGGGGCTCGCCGATCCGCGTGGCCGGCTGATATGAAGGCCGTGGGGACACATAGAGGGGGCCTGCTCATCGCTGTGTGCGCGTGTTTGTGGCTGCCTTGGGCCATCACGGATGCCGCTGGCGGTGGGAATCCACCCATGCCGGGCCTCGTCGTCTGGCTCGATGCATCCCATGCACCCTCGCTGCAGGTCGACACCCAGCAACGTCTGACGCACTGGCGCAACCGGGTCGGCGACCACCATCATGCCCGGGCGGGATCACCGGACTCGGCGCCACGCTTCGAGGCGAGTGCGATCGATGGGAGACCCGCCATCTACTTCCGGGAGGGGTCACGGATGCAGCTGGACGCCCTGGATGGCGAGCGCGGGGGCGTGACCCTCTTTGCCGTATTCCACCGGGCTGCCGCCGACACCTCTGACGAGCGCTGGCAGCGTGTGTTGTCCTGCTGGAATGGGGTGACGCCCAACGACACGCAGTCACCCAGCTTCTTCCTCGACACGGGCGGCATCGGTGGATTGCAGCCACCCACCATCCTGAGTGTGATGGCCAGTGGCGTCGACTTCGGTCCCATGACCCTGGGGATGAATCAAGCCAAGGGCGACGAAGATCTGCGAGGCAACCTGGCGGAACTGCTCATCTACGACCGCGCCTTCCTCGTCTACGAACAGTTTGACGACGTTCGCTCCTACCTGCGAGCAAAGTGGGAACTGACGGCAGCCGATGAGGGCGACTGGACGCGTGTCGGCCCCCTGCCGAATTCGCCTGCGCGGCAGACGAATCATCTCCCCTTGTCGGATCAGGCCAACGTGGGAGACTGGCAGCCCCTGATCCGTCTGTGGGATGAATTCGAGACGAGTCGACTCGACACGTCGAAATGGTGGGACCACCATCCGAACTGGTATGGTCGCGCCCCGGCCCGCTTCCTCCCGCGCAATGTGGCCGTCGAAGCCGGACAGCTGCGCCTGAGGATGCGACACGAGCCGGATCTGCCGCAGGAAGTACTCTACGAGAATGGCGAATCCTACCACTCATTTTCCTCGGCCAGTGTCGTGTCGAAGCAGTTTGTGCGCTATGGCTACTACGAGATCCAGGCCCGGCCCATGGCGTCGGCCGGCAGCAGCGCCTGGTGGTTTTCCGCCAGCGTCCATGACACCAGTGGGGCGACACACCGCACCGAGATCGACGTGTTCGAATTGGGCGGCCGTGCACCCGGGCATGAGTCCCTCTACCACATGAACACGCACATCTTCGACGTGCCGGCCACGGGGAAGAAGCACTTCTCCAGGGGTGGCCAATGGAAAGCTCCGTACCGATTCGTTGATGCAGACCACGTGTTTGGTCTGCACTGGACGGACGAATTCCTCGAATACTACGTGGACGGTGTCCTGGTAAGGCGGCAGCCGAACGAATACTGGCACGCCCCGGTGAAGATGATCTTCGACTCGGAGACCATGGGAAACTGGCTCGGCATGCCCGAGGTGACCGATCTGCCTTCGACCTTCAGCGTCGAATACGTGCGGGCCTGGACGAATGCCTCCACGGTTCAGGATCACGTGTCGCGATTTCGTGTGCCTGCTGTGGGAGACTGGGGGCCGACGGATCGAACTCGGTATGTGCGGCGATTCGAGAGGGAGCATCGCCTTGGTGACGAGTAGAGGACGTCAGGGAGTCGCTGCCATGACATGTGATCTGATCAGGCCAAAGTAGGCAAGCAGAGATTTCCAGACTCGGAGGGTGTTCTACAACCGGCGATCATCTTTTGTCGGTCCTCGGGCGACCGGCATACTGTCCCGGCCATGTTGAAGAGCAGGTAGCCAGAGTGACGGATTGTGGAGTCGGTGATCTCCCGCGAGGAGTCACGATTCGCATGCGGTCATCTCTGGCCAAGTTCCTCGTGGTGTTGTTTCGGGAGTGAGAAGGGCCGAATCTGTTCATTGCCCTCTTCGAGTCACCCCAGAACGGGCTGTGGCCACGATCCAGTGTTTCTGCCAGTGACCGGTAGTAGTTTCCCGCAGCTGTGCTTGTCCCTTGGTCAGTCAGGATGAACAGGACATTCTGCTTCATGGGTGTTGATCCTCCGTGGGGCCACCTGGTGGGCGCAGGGGAACTGGATCATGTTCTGTGGGCCGAGGCGATGGACGACGATCTGCCAGCCGGGCCTGTGGCCAGGCGGTCTCGGAATCGGTCCCCAATCTTCAGGAGGCGGAAGGCGCACCGCAAGGCGGTCGCGGGTGCCCGCCTGAACACCAGGACACGGATATGACAAAGCCGAACATCCTCATCTTCATGACCGATCAACAGCGGGCGAGCTCTGTACTGCCGGGTGACCCGTACAAGGCGAAGACACCGGTGCTGGATGCATTCCGGCAGGACAGTGTCACCTTCAGTCGCACCTTCTGCCCCTCGCCGCACTGCTGCCCGTCGCGTGCCTCATTCATGACCGGTCTGATGCCGACGCAGCATGGTGTCTGGCACAATGTGAATGTTGCCAATGCCATCACCCGCGGCATGAAGAGCCACATCCGCCCCTGGAGTGTGGACCTGCGGGAGGCGGGATACCACATGCTCTTCACGGGCAAATGGCACGTCAGCAACGACCAGCAGCCCTGCGACTATGGATGGGAGCAAGTCTACCCGGAGCACGCCTGCCAGGGCATGGGAATGAGCCGCGAGGCGCAGGACGCCGAAGCCCTGGTGCGTGAACATCGCAAGGCGATATCACAGGGGGACCTTCAGCGCGAGGGCAAGCGATCGCCGGGCGAGATCCAGCGCCCGGGTCTGCCCCCCTACATCCACTATGGCGACAGCAGCCATCCAGACCTGGCTCCTTTCTTCCGTGATGGCGCCGAGGACAATCCCTTCGGTGATCGGACCGTCGTGGATGCGGCCCTGGCCAGGATGGACACGCTGGGAGATGACGAGCCGTGGTGCATGTATGTCGGGACGCTGGGCCCTCATGATCCGTATATCGTGCCGAAACGCTTTCTGGAGCTGTATGAGGGCATGGAATTCGCCCTGCCGGACACCTTCGACGACCCCATGGACGACAAACCGGGTCTCTACCGGCGCACCCGTGATCGCTTCCACCAGCTGTCGCGCGAAGAGCATCAAGAGGCCATCCGGCATTACCTCGCTTTCTGTACCTACGAGGACTGGCTCTTCGGACGGCTGATCGACAAGCTCAAGGAACGAGGGGAGTATGAGGACACGATCGTGTTGTATCTGTCCGATCACGGCGACTACCTGGGAGACCACGGCCTGTGGTGCAAGGGGCTGCCGTCCTTCCTCAGTTGCTACCATGTGCCGGCGATCGTGAAGATGCCGGGCGGGCAACAGGGCGTCGTGTGCGACGAGCTGGTGTCTCTGTGTGACTTCGGGCCGACATTCCTGGAGATGGGCTCGGCGCAAAGCCCGGTGGCATTCGCCGGCCACAGTCTGATGCCGCTGCTCGAGGGGAATGCGCCCGCGCAGTGGCGAGATGCGCTCTTCTTCCAGACGAATGGGAATGAGACCTACGGCATCCAGCGATCCGTGGTCACCGACAGGTGGCGGTTCGTCTACAACGGGTTTGACTACGACGAGTTGTACGACCTGGCGAGCGATCCGGGGCAGATGCTGAACCTGGCCCGCGATCCGGAACACGGACCCGTGGTCGAGCAGATGTATCGGCGGATATGGGACTTCGGTCTGGCCCACGATGAGCATCTGCTCAACGGCTACATCATGACGGCCATGGCGGACTATGGACCGGGGATCGCGACTTCACCACAGTCTTGACCCCGACGGTGAGGCCATCATAACAGTCGGTGCCGGAACCCAAGTCGGCAGGCAAGGCGCGGATCGGCGTCAGGTGTCTTCAGGGCTCGTCGACGCTATTTCATTAATCTGACAGCGACACCGGATACGGGCGTTGCTGTCCACGCCGTCCGTATTCCTTGTCCGCCCAGAGCCCGTTGTGGCCATCCACTCGATTGTAGTGATGGCTTTCCAGGCTCGAGCGCATGACGTCACGCCACATCGCCGCATCGAGGTGACGGTACAGATCGGCGTGGTCGGCGGATTGACTCAGGTTGTCGATTTCCTGGGGATCGTTGTCCAGATCGAAGAGGCCCTGAAATCCGCTGGCGTACTTGCAGAGCTTGTGCCGTCCGTCGAAGGCCATCCATGCCCCCTGCAGGAATCCCACCAGCATGTCATTGGACGACTCTCCCGGCAGTCCCAGGCCCGGCAGAGGCTGTGAGTCCATGTAGGACGGGACCTCGCAGCCAGCACTGGCCAGCATCGTCGCCGTCACGTCCGTCAGCGTCACCAGGTCATCACGCACGGTTCCTGGATCGGCCCGGCCCGGCCAACGGACGAGCATCGGCACGTGACAGGAGGGCTCGTAGAAGTTCCCCTTGCCACGCATGTTGTGGTCACCGGCCATCTCCCCGTGGTCGGAAGAGAAGATGACGATCGTGTTGTCGAGCATTCCGCGCTCTTCGAGGGCGGCCAGGATCTGCCCGACCTCATGGTCGATCTGCAGCACCTCTGCCGCGTAGTGGGCGCGCACCTTCTGCTTGATCTCATCGGTGAAGGGGCCGGTGGGCTCGGGCACCCACACGGGTCGATCGGACCGTGGCTTCCTCTTCTTGTCGGCCGGGGGGCCGTCGTTCCTTCGCGCCCCGTGCAGCGGCGGGGCGTCCGGTGCCGGCGGCGGGATGGCGGCCGGGTCGATCTTCTCCAGCCACTCGGCTGTCGGATCATAGGGGTCGTGCGGGCCGGGAAAGCCCACCATCATCGCAAAGGGACGCTCCTTGTCATAATCGCGCACAAAACGCGCCGCCTCTTCGCCGACGAAGTAGTCCCAGTAGCAGTCCCAGGGCAGCAGGCTGGTCACGGCGCCATAGTTCTCGTCATAGCCTTCATGCTCCTTGCCCATGTACTTGCGGTGGCCACGCTTCTCCAGGTAATCGTGGAAGTCATCCTGGATATTGACCCACACCTTGTCTTCGCAGATCACCCGGTGCTCGAGACCGAACATGGAATCCCAGGGATAGAAGTGCATCTTGCCCACGGCGGCTGTGTAGTAGCCGTGCTCACCCAGCATATGCGGCCACGAGCGCATGCCGCATTCTTCGAAGTCGGGACGCAGGTAGTTGAAGTTGCCCAGGACCCCGGTACGCAGGGCGTTGATTCCCGTCAGCAGCGAGGCGCGGGCTGGCACGCAGACCGGGTGCAGGCTATAGGCCTTGTCGTATCGGGTGCCCTCACCGGCGATGCGGTCGATATGCGGGGTGCTCAGGAAATCGGCGCCATAACACGATAGAAAATCGTGTCGCAGTTGATCGGGCATGATGAACACGATGTTGGGTCTGGCAGTCATGCGATATCTCCCTTTCTATAGATAAGCCTCAGAGTACGTCATTCTCTCTGTGTGGCGCCAGTCTATGGATCGACGTCTGTCAGGGGCGTCGCAAGCACCGCCTCGCAGCGCCGGGAGTCAGCCAGTGAACATCCAGTCGATCCGCACCGTACGCCTGCGAATTCCCGAGTCACCACCACGCACGCCGTCGCGCCGGAATACGTGGAACAAGACGTCGCCCCGCTCATTGCCGATCAACTACTACCCCGAGTTTTCCCGGCTGCCGGGCAGGATGCCTGGTATGGGTGGGGGGGCTGTCTGGGTGCAGGTGACCGCCGAGGATGGCACATGGGGTCTGGGATCGTGCAGCTTTGGCGTGCCATCGGCCTCGGTGATCGACACGGTCTACGCACCCTTGCTGACGGGGCGGGACTGCCTGGCCACCGAGTATCTCAACGATCTGATGTGGCGTGCCATTCAACGGCTGGGAGACGCCGGGCACGCTACGGTTGCGCGCAGTGCCGTCGACCTGGCCCTGTGGGATCTGAAGGGCAAGCTGCTCGAGCTACCCGTCTACAGTCTTCTCGGCGGTCCATGCCGGCAGGCCATCGATCTGTATGCCACCGGAGATGATCTGGACTGGGCGATGGAGCTGGGCTTCAAGGCGTTCAAGGTGACCAACCCGGTGCAATATCGGGAAAGCACCGAGGGGTTGAATCGGCTCGAGGACAAGATCGGCCAGTCACGGGAGACGATCGGCCCCGACGCGGACCTGATGCTGAATGCCGTCATGTCCTACAACGTCGATTTCGCCGTCCAGGTCTGCGAGCGGCTCAGGCCCTTCCGCATGCGCTGGCTGGAGGAGCCCTTGATCCCGGGAGACCTCGAAGGGCACATCGCGTTGAAGAAGGCAGCGCCCTGGATGTCGATCGCCACCGGTGAGGATCACCACGGCCGGATCGCTTTCCGACAGCTGGTGGAGAATCGCTGCGTCGATGTGCTCCAGCCCGACCTGAGCTGGTGCGGCGGGCTGACGGAGGCCGTGAAGATCTACACCCTCGGCGAGGCGGCGGGGCTGCAGACGATCCCGCACGGCGGCGCGAACTCAGCCTTCGGACAGCACTTCGCCATGGCCATGCCCGAATCGTTGATGGCCGAATTCTGGCTCGGAACAGATCCCGGGGTGCCTCTGGAGGAGGCGTCCCGACTGCCCGGGGTCGCCACGCCGAAGGAAGGTCGTCTGACACCCTCGGATGCGCCCGGCTTCGGCATCCAGGTCAAGCAGGAGTGGATCGAGCCGTATTCGGGGGAGGGTGGCGCCGAGTACTACACCTCGAGTTGACTCATTGGCGTGTGTGCCGGGCGAAGAAGTTGAAGATGTCCGGCAGTGACACTTCCACGACGGTCGGCCAGCTCAGCCCCAGGAAACCGCCGTGGTCGTAGCCGGCCAGCACGAGTGACTCGTGCGGTGCACCGGCGACCTCGGCGGCAGTCATCATCTGTGACACCGTACCCGTCGCCCAGTCGCCATCCGCTTCGCCTACCACCCACAGGAACGGGGTGTCCTTCAGTTGTTCCATGGCACTGGGCTCACCCCAGCCTGCCACGGGGGCGGCCGCCGCAAAGACACCGGGGAACTCCATCGGCAACTGGATCGCCCCCATGCCTCCCATCGAGTGGCCGGTGACGTAGACGCGATCGGCATCCACCGGCCACTGCCGCTTCACCTGGTCGATGACATCCATCACGTCCCTGCTGCCGGCGTCGCGGTACCAGCGCTGGCCCCGGCCGTAGGGCGTCACGACGATCCAGCCGTGCTCCTCGGCCCGCTCCTCGATCGAGTAGCGCTCAAAGTAGACGGTCTCGTCCTCGGTGCTGCCATGCAGGGCCACGACCAGCGCAGTCGGCGCCTCGCCACGCCACGAGCGGGGGACATACACCTCGTATGGCTGAGTCGACTGGTCTACCGCACTCCGGTAGGTGAGCCACAGGTGCCCGCGCTGCTCGGCCAGGGGTGGTTGTCCCCCTTCCGCGGCCGCCAACGCGGATACGATCCGCGCCAGCAGCTGGCTTCTCATCTCATGTGTGTCGTGACCACCGTCGATCCGCTCTACGCGTCGGATCAGCGATTCGATGATGTGTCGATCGTCGTCAGCGATGTCATCCAGTTCGGCCAGTCGCACTCTCTGGGGTAACAGGGAGGGGACCTGGCCCAGGTACTCGGGAAAGTCCACATCCGGCACCAGGGCCTCGTCAGCCATGTGCAGCCCGTCCATGCGCAGATCGCACTCCCACACGCCCTGACGTCCTTCCTCTACGGTCAGACCGTCGTTGTGTGAGCCATTGACCTGCAGCGTGCCCCGTGCCGGAACTCCCTGTGGCAGTCCCTCGTCAGGAAAGTCGACGAAGCCGATCAGACCCCCATTGCGATAGACGCCCACCTGCTCGCCATCGCCGACGAATCCCACGTGTGTCCACTGCCACGGAGTGATGTCGACGGGTAGCTCGCCCGTGGAGATACCATCACCGATGCGCAGGACCAGCGGCCAGGGTGCCGAGGGCATGACCTGGTTCGATGTTGCAACGAATCCGATTCGCCAGGTCCAGGAATGCTCCGGATCCGAGGTGATGAAGTTGATCACATCGCCGTGACCGGCCCGCCGGGACGCCCACTCCACCTTGACCCAGAACTGGATCGAGAACACACCGTCGGCGACGAAGTCTTCGACATCTGTACTCCGCAGGGCATCCAGTCGCGACAGTCGCACGGCATCGGCGTTGATGCCCGGCACGCGCGTCGCCTGCCGCACGACCCTCAGGTCGCGCCCGTCAGAGTGATACACGCCCTCTTCCTGCTGGTCCAGAGGCCAGAACCATGACAGGTTCTGCTCGGCGTTTGCCAGCGAGTGCCCCCCGAGAGACAGCAGCACCATCGCTACGATCGCGTACGTCTTCACTATGCAACTCCCTGTATCATCGACCAGCCATCCTGTCGCTTGCGGCAGGTGCCCGGAGTGGTGGACCGACTTGGTACCGTGCATCACGTGGCCCTGGGATCAATCTGTAATCATAGACAACCGACAGGTGAACGCACAGCCGTCGCCGTAGACGCACAGCCGTCGACTGTGGATGCACAGCTATCGGCCGTAGATCGGTGAGACAGTACCGAGGTAGCGTGTCACGGGATGGCAGCCCGACGTGTTGACGCCCACCGTCCCGACGTGCTGCTTCTCCCCTTGTGCCTGGCCTTCGGGCACGCGCGAGTCGCAGCCGCGATCTCTATTCATAGATTCCCCTGAGCCACGACGGATTACATCTGAATACCGTGTCCTTCTCAGCCTGCTCACGAGCGATCGTCACCGCCGCCCTGCTCGTTCTCGTGGTTCCACTCCACGGTCAGGACACGCCTCGGGTGCTGAACGAAACGCTATTGATCGACCTGCGGGAGGGAGGGCCGCCCCCGACGATCTCTGCATCAGGCCTCTACAGCGACGTGGCGACGCGCACTGTGTCGCCCGGTATCATCCCCTATGAGGTGAATTCGCCCCTGTGGTCGGACGGAACGTGGAAGGAACGGTTCATCGCCCTGCCCGGATCGGCGCAGGTGGAATTCTCGGCGGGCAGCAGCTGGTCGTTCCCGCCCAACACGGTACTGGTGAAGAATTTCGGCCTGGAAGAAGAGGTCGGACAACGTGAGACACGCTTCCTTATCGAGACACGCTTCCTGGTGCGCAATGCCGCGACCGCGGGCTGGAGTGGATTCAGCTATCAGTGGACCCCCGATGGTCAGGATGCGGTCCTGCTGGAGCGCGAAGCGGTCGAATCCTACTTTCTCTTCGATTCGGATGCCGAAGACGGATTCCGCGAGCAGATCCACTATTTTCCGAACCGATCGCAGTGCGATCAGTGCCATCTCGGAGCGGCCGATCATGTACTGGGCGTGACGACGGCTCAGCTGAATCGCCTGGTGGATGGGGTGCAGCAACTGGCGGCGTTGAGCGATGCCGGGCTGTTCAGCCAGCGCATCGTCGAGGGATTCGACCAGATGCCGGCCATGGCTGACCCCCTCGATGAATCGGCCGATCTGGAGGCGAGGGCACGCTCCTACCTGGCGGCCAACTGCGCCCACTGCCATCGACCCGGGGCTGTCGACAAGGCGGACATCGACCTGCGCCTCGAAACGCCTCTGGATCGGACAAAGACAATCAACCGAGTTCCGACGCTGGCCACATTCGATCTGGTGGACCCGCGGCTCATCAAGCCCGGTGATGCCGCAAATTCGAGTCTCTACCAGCGGACACTTGCCATCGATTCCGGCCGGATGCCGCCGCTGGGCACTGAGCTTGTAGACGTGTTGGGCACGGACGCCGTCCGTCGATGGATCGAAGCCATGAACACGGCCACCACAGTGGGAGTACACGCCGGACTCCCGGAAGGATTCCAGCTCGATCGGAACTACCCGAACCCCTTCAATGCAGCAACGACCATGGCCTTCCGGCTCTCCGACGCGGGTCGGGTCCGGTTCGACATCCTCGACGTCAGCGGACGCCTCGTGCGTCGTCTCATTGACACACCCATGCCTGCCGGAAGACACACCGTTTCCTGGGATGGCAAAAACGAGTCAGGCGAGATCGTTGCCAGTGGCGTCTATCTGTATCAGCTGCGATCCGGACCCCGCGAGACTCAGCGGCGTCTGACCCTGCTCAAATGAGCCTCCTCGATCGCCCAATGACCGATCAGACCACTCCATCACCCAAGGAGACGAAGTGAGTCGACGACATTATCCGTGGTTCCTGTTGTCTGGAATCAGCGTTCTGTGCGCTGCCCAGATCGTCGAGGCCGATCCACGACCATTGCGTGATGACATCAGCGTGAAGATGATCACCAGTGTGGGGCGCAATATCTTCCGGATCGCCAAGGATCCACGCGACAACACTCTCTACATCCAGGCCAACAATGGCACGATCTCCAGGATCGACATCAAGGACCCTGGCGACCAGATCGGTGAACAGATCGCCCGAGGACGAGTCGACGGTAGCGTGCGAGTCTGGGATATCATCGAGCCGGCCCAGGCCGTGCCGGATAGTGTGCCCCTGGAGGCGATTCGGCAGGCCGACGCGGATGGCGCGACGCGCGCCACCGACCCCACCGATGGTGCCGGCTATGCCCTGTCCTCCTCGAATGGAAGCATCGTGGCGTTGCCTCGCACGCCGGTGGCAACCCGTGAAGAGTACGGGCTGCCTTTCGCCCGCGCACTCTTCATCGGAGCGGACGGCACGTTCTACGTTACCCTCGATCTCGACCAGGCCAATGCGACGAGTGCCACCGTGGTGGCCACCAGCGCCGATCACGGATTCTCTGACGTCCAGGGCTTCGATATCGATCGCAATGGGACCTTCTTCATCGGTGCCATCACGCGCGATGGGGGACGGGTCAACAACATCGCCCGAGGCGATCTCGATCCGGCGACGAATGAACGACGCTGGCGCATCGTGGCGGTCACGGAACCGATCCCACCCGGAACGAAGAACCACCCCCATCCGGGGATCGTGCTGAGTCCGGACGATCGATTCGTCTTCCTCAATTCGGGATCACGCACCGATCATGGCGAGGTAGCGCCCGCTGATGGCTACCCCGAGGGCACTCGCGAAGTACCCTTGGCCTCGGCGATTCTGCGGGTGCCGGCCGATGGCGATGGCATCGTGATTCCTGCCGATGGACAGGCCCTGGCAGCTTCTGGATATCTTTTTGCGGACGGATTCCGCAACGCTTTCGATATGGCCTTCTCACCCGATGGTGATCTGTTCGCCGCGGACAATGGCCCCGATTCAGATCTGCCTGACGCCCTGATGTGGGTGCGTGAGGGACACCATTTTGGTTTCCCGTGGCGCATGGGGGGGATCGACAATCCGCAACAGTTCGGTGGCTACGACCCCAGCGTGGACAACTACATCCTCTTCACGCAATCTGGGGCACGTAGCGACGGACTGTTCCACAGCGACCCCACGTTTCCGCCGCCACCGGCCCGGTTGAGCGATCCGGTCATCAATCTCGGTCCCGATGCCGATCGTCTGCGAGATCCGGTGACCGGGGGTGTGATCGATGCCAGTGATGCCGGCGCGTCGGTGATGACCTTTACGCCTCATTCTTCGCCTCTGGGTATCATCTTCGATACGAAGGGAGTGCTCATCCCCGAATTCAGGGGAGATGGCTTCCTGCTTCGGACAGGAGGCGACTGCTGCGACCTCATCAACTCCTTCAACGATCCGGATGAAGATCTGCTGCACCTGGATCTGGAGAAGGTGGGCGACAACTACCAGGCGCGGATCACGCGCATCGTGGAGGGGTTCCGTGGCCCGATGGATGCGGAGATCGTCGACAATCGGATCTACGTCATCGAACGCAGCGGCCCACTCGGTCTGTGGGAGATCACCCTGCCACGAGGTCGCATGACGGCGGTCGAGTCCGAGTCATCGACGACACCCCGGTTTGAAGCACTGGACCAGAATTACCCCAATCCCTTCAACCCGACCACCACGATCACCTATCGCCTGGACGCGCCTGGGTCAGTCAAACTGGCCGTCTTCGATCTGGCCGGCCAACGGATCCGCCGACTCGTCGACGCCTATCGTGTCGCGGGTGTGTATGTGGCCGAATGGGATGGTAACGACGACCAGGGCCGCAGGGTGGCCAGTGGCGTGTATCTGTATCGGCTGCAGACGGCGACGACGACGATGTCACGACGTCTGACGTTGTTGAAGTAAGATGGACCTGACGCCGCGGCGGCGATCATCGTTTCGGGCGCCTGCGAGTGGAGACCATGATGAGTGAAACCAAGCGCCCGGCCTTCGACCGGAACTGGCCGACCGCTGCAGGATTCCTGGCACCGAACTTCGTCGGTTTCCTGTGCTTCACCCTGTTTCCGGTGGTGCTGTCGCTGGTGATGGCCTTCCATCACTGGACCCTGCGACCCCACGAGGCTGTGCGATTCGTCGGGCTGCGCAATTTCATCGACCTGGTGGGTGTGCGGGCCGTGGAGGAGGGGGCGGCGGGGGTTCTGTCACTCTACGTACTGTGTGTCCTGGGTCTGGTCGCCAGTCTCGTGGGTCTGCTCCTGTCGAATGTGCACGCGTGGCGTGGGGCTCGCGTCGGTGGTGTCCTGATCGGCATGACGGGCATCGTCATTGTCGCTGTCAGTCTCGCGTCGGGAGACGGAGCCACCAGCTTCTGGTATGTCGAAGTGGCCCAGGGGAGTCTGCTGGCGGGCATGCTTGCGGTGATCGTCGGTGGACTGGTGGCCAGCCGCGATTCGCTCGAATGGGAGACCGGTCCCGGCTTGCTGCCGGGTGCCTTGCTGACGCTGTGCGTGTTCGGTCTGTTCATGCTGGATGCATCGATGTGGGCCGCCTACGAGCCCCGGGATGGCCGTTTCTGGTACTACCTCTACAACACGCTGTATATGATGATGGGTCTGCCCCTGGCGATTGTCGGTGCCCTGTCGCTGGCCCTGTTGCTCAATGAGGAGCTTCCCTTAGGTACCTGGCGCAGCCGGACGATCGGGGCCGGTGCCTGCGGCGGTCTGGCGATTGTGTGCGTCATCCTCGGCTTCGGACTGGACTGGCCGAATGTGGGCGTCCTGGCCGGGATCATCTGGGTCTTCGCGGGACTCGGATTCCAGTTCAACATCGTCACCTTCCGCACCATCTTCTATCTGCCCCAGTTTACCTCGGGTGTCGCCGTCTACGTGCTGTGGAAGTCGCTCTACCGTCCCGAGACGGGGCCGATCAACCAGGGTCTGGAGAGTCTGTTCACAACGCTGGGACTCGCCCTGGTGCCGCCTTCATGGCTGGCCGAAATCGCCTGGGCCAAACCGGCGATCGTAGCGATGGGTGTGTGGATCTTCATCGGCGGCCAGAACATGCTGCTCTATCTGGCTGCCCTGTCGAATGTGCCCCTCGAGTTGATCGATGCGGCCAATGTGGATGGCGCTGGTCGCTGGCAGCGTTTCCGGCATGTCACGTGGCCGCAGCTGGCGCCCACGACCTTCTTCATCAGCATCGTCTCCGTCATCGGCGGTCTGCAGGGGGGCTTCGAGCAGGCGAGGGTCATGACGGAAGGCGGACCCGCCGGCTCGACGACGGCCCTGAGTTACTACATCTACAACAAGATGTTTGGTGATCTCGATATGGGGTATGCGGCGGCCATCTCCTGGGTGCTCTTCGCCGTCATCTTCCTGGCGACGGCCCTGAACTGGCGCTTCGGACGCAGTCAGGAGGTCGACTACTAATGCTCACAGTCTTCAAGGACCGCGGCGTCCTCGTCCGGTTCATCGTCCTCGGTCTGCTTGGATTCGTGCTGGCCATGCCCTTCGTGTGGATGATCGGCGCCTCGGTCAAATCGCGCGCCGAGATCGAAGCCGGTGGCATCCACATCGTCGCCGAGGACTTCAACCCGCAGAACTATCCGATTCTTTTCGGGCAGCTGCCCGAACCGATGACGGGTGAGAAACTGGAGTTGAAGTTCGGCCGGTGGTTCTTCAACAGCTTCTTCGTCGCCTTCACCACGACCCTGATCCAGGTGATGACGTCGGCCCTGGCCGCTTTTGCCTTCTCGAGGCTCCGGTGGCGCGGGCGGGACGCTGTGTTCCTGCTCTATCTGGGGACGATGATGATTCCCGGATTGACACTGATGATCCCCAACTTCCAGGTCATGGTGTGGCTCGGGTTTCTCAATACCTATCACGGCTTGATCATCCCCGCTTCCTTCACCGCCTTCGGTACGTTTCTGCTGCGTCAATTCATGCTCGGTATCCCCACGGCCCTGGATGAGGCGGCTCACATCGACGGGGCCAGCAACTGGCAGATCTTCGTCGATGTGATCCTGCCCCTTGCCCGACCCGGCATCATCGCCCTGGCAATGATCACATTCCTCTTCCAGTACCAGCAGTTCTTCTGGCCCCTGATCATGCTGAACGACCAGCAATTCTTCCCCCTGCCCGTCGGGCTGCTCGAACTCGACAGCACCTTCGGTCAGCAGACGGAGCTGATCATGGCGGCGGCGACGATCACCGTGGCACCTCTGATCGTCCTCTTCGTCGTCTGTCAGAAGTTCCTGGTCAGAGGCATCCAACTCGGCGGCGTGAAGGGATAGGGAGGCAGGACATGAAATACGTCTTCATCGTCTGTATCGCTCTGGCGGCCTCCATGTATGCTATCGCCATGAGCACCCTGGAGACCATCGAGGATCCCGATCGCACGACGATCGTCTGGTCGACCGACCGGAATCCGGCGCGCCTGCTGCAGGTCGACGTCTTCGAGCGCATGTTCCCGCAGCTGCACGCAGTTGTCGAGAAGCGCGACGAGACGAAGATCATCGTGCGCTGCGCCACGGGTACCGGTCCGGATATCATCGACGTGGGGGATGTGTTCGAGTTCTCTACCCTCGTCGAAGCCGGGGTGCTGATGGATCTGACCCCCTTCGCTGAGGAGATGGGATTTTCCCCGGCCAGGACCTATGCGTCGCTGGAGGGGGCGATCACCTACGAGGGACGGCAGTATCGGTTTCCGTGCAATGTGCACGCCAACGCCGTCATCTACAATCGCCATATACTTGAGGACCACGACGCGCCGATGCCCCAACCGGGCTGGACCTGGGATGACTTCGTGGAAAGCGCCCTGGCGGTCCGTAACAATCCATCGAAGAGTGGACAGGAACACATCCCGCTGGCCAACTGGCTGAGTGAGTGGGTCTTCCAGGATCTGCTCATCAGTCACGGGGGGACCTTCTTCACACCTGACGGACTGCACTCGGCCCTCGCTCAGGCGCCGGCCCTGGCGTCGATACGGCGTTTCCGCGATATGGCGCTGATCGACGACATCATGCCGACGTCGGCCGAGGCGAAGTCCCTGTCATCCCAGGGCGGCTGGGGGTCGGGTGGGATTTCCTGGTTCTTCAACCAGCAGGCGGCGTATATCTTCATCGGTCGCTGGGGTATCGTGCGCATCCCGGCCTATCTGAAGAGGAATCCCCACTTGAAGGAGCGTGTGGCCAGCATCGTGATGCCTCGGGCCGAAGGCAGGGCGCCGCAGGTCGGTGTGCGCACCCGTGCTGCCGGGATCAACGCCAAGAGCGCGCACCCCGAGGAAGCGATGGCCTTCCTGCAATATCTTGCCAGCGATGAGTACAGCTCCCTCATCGTCAAAGATGGTGACTCCCTGCCACCGAGTCCGGCCCTGGCCGGCGATGGACAGGCGCTGACCAACGACATCATCGATCGGCCAGAATTCCATCAGCCCTTCATCGATGCGGCCCGGGACGGCCGACCACTCGACGTGAGTCCCTTCGTCGAGTCCCAGATCGTCAAACGCTGGATCAAGGAGGCTGTCGAGTCGGTGGAGAATGGCGCCGATCCAGAGGAAGAGCTGCGTCGGACAGCAGCCGAAGTGGACGCAAGGGTCCGGCAGAATCTGCGTCGTCGGCCGGAGCTGCAGGCTAAATTCGAGCAGGTGACGGGCACCGCCTACCACGATGACTGGTGGCGCGACCAGGTCAGTGCCCGTTGACGGTACTTGGCAATTCATAAGCAATCCACAGGAGACCGGTGACACCGATGGCGAATGAAGACTACAAGGTTCGGGCGACCCACTGCGACCACATGGCCAACGAAGAGGAGGTCTACGAGGCACTCGTGAGGGCGACGGCTCCCCTCGAGGATGCGTGGGCGCGGCTGGCAAAGGCCGGCAGGATCGGCATCAAGATCAACCACGACAAGCGCCCGGATGCGCACGTAACGCACAAGGGCATGCTGCAGCAGTTGGTGTGCGACAAGGTGGTGCGAGCGACCCTGCGACTGCTCAGAGAGCGGACGACGGCCGACATCGTCTGCACCGATGTCAGCTACTACGCCATGTACAACGACACCGATCCCTACGAGTCGGCCACGGCCTTGCAGGCCTTGAGAGACTACGGCGTCGAATACGTCATCGGCCACGAGGCGCCGACGAAGGTCTATCCCGTACCGGGGGGCGGCCAGATGTTCAGCCAGTATCTGCTCCCGGAGTCGGCGGTGGAGGTCGACGAGTTCATCTCCCTGGCGAAGATGAAAAACCACGGCTTCATGGGTGTAACCCTGAGTCTGAAGAATCTCTTCGGTCTGATGCCGGCCGAACCCCAGGGGCACGCGCGCATGTATTTCCACCATCTGGTCCGCATGCCCTACATGCTGGCCGACATGGGACGCATCTTCAACCCGGCCCTGAATATCATCGACGGGCTCGTGGGGCAGGCGGGACAGGAGTGGGGCAATGGCCAGGATGAGAGCCCGGCCGTGGAGGCGGACACGCTGATCGCCGGTGACCAGACCGTCGCCACCGATGCATGCGCCGCCTGGCTGATGGGCCACGATCCCTTGAGCGACTGGCTGACGCCACCCTTCCATCGCGACCGCAACTCCCTCAAGGTGGCCGCCGAAGGAGGATTCGGAACGGTCGATCTCGAGCAGATCGATTTCGAGTCAGAGGTTGAGCGACCCGTCGGTCGATTCTACGCAAATCTCACCGATGGCCCCGAGCGTGTGCACAGCTGGCAGCGTACCACCTGCGAGCAGGGCCTCTTCTATCGCGATCACCGCGATGAGCTCGTCGACAGATTTGCCGGCCAGTACATCCTGCTGCAGGAAGGCGAGGTCCGCTGGCACGACCCGGTCAGCAATCTGAAGGGTAGTCGCCGCAAGCTGTCCGGTGGCAAGCCGGATCAGGCGATGTTCCTCAAGTACGTCGATCCCGAGGAGGCAGAAGGCGAGCACTACGAGGTCTACGACCGGGGACTGGAGCGTTTCGACGGAGATCAGGTAAGGGCAGCCTGAAGGCAAGCCGCCCCAAATGCCGATCGGCCCGCGACGTCAGGCGCCACGGGCCGATGGGTCTGATTGCTGCCTACGGTGCCGAGATTACTGCAGCAGCAGTGCCTTGTGTGTCTGGATGCCATCCTGACTGTCGAGCCGGATGATATAGACACCACTGGCCAGCCGGCGACCTGCGTCATCCCGTCCGTCCCATCCAGCCCGATAGCTTCCAGCCACGCGATAGCCATCTACGAGTGTGGCGACGCGCTGGCCAAGATTGTTGTGGATCAACAATCTGATCTGGCCGCTGTGAGCCAGGTGGAAGGGGATGATCGTGTCCGCGTTGAAGGGATTCGGGTAGTTGGCCTCCAGGTCGAACTGGCTCGGCGTCGATCCGTCCACGGCGGCGACCCACGTCGGCGTATCCGGGAAATACCGGATCCCCGGCAGCGTATCGCCATCCTCGTCGACGATGGCGGCGGAGAACGAGTAGTCGCCGAGGGTATTCTTCACCTTCAGCAGCAGTCGATTCTCACCTGCCTGGAGTCGAATGGGGATCTGATCTTCGGCCAGGCGATGACGCCCGGACGCCTCGTTGACGTGGATCACCTCGCCATTGAGCCACACCTTGATGCCATCCGATGAACCGATCCACAACTCGCCCTCCTGCTCGGTGGACGACATCAGGTAGGTGAAGGCGTAGGTGACAACATCGCTCTGGTAGGATCCATACTGGGTATTCCAGTAGTTCTTCAGATCGATCTCGTCGCCGCGACCATTGATCCGTGTCCAGGTCGCCCCCCCTGCAATCTCCCCTTCGAGGGGGCGCAGGTCTGCCTCAGCAGCAAGGTGCTCGATGGCCAGATCGGCGCCCGGATACACCCCATTGATCAGCCACTCACGATTGGCGCGACCGTAGTAGAAGTCCAGACGCATGCTCTGCAGCGGTGGCTTGGCGAAAGTCAGCTGCACGTCTTGAATGGCATCACCACGGACGGTGATGAAGCGCTCGTCGATCGTGCCGAAACCCTTGGCTGATGAGTTGCGCAGGTGCTCGATATCCCACGGGTTGAAGCCCATGACCTTTGTCGCAACCGCATCGGTGGCGACTGGATCCTGACCGGCCAGCACCATGTTCAGGCGCAGTGGCAGCCCGCCTTGCGAGATATGCGGTCCATTACCTTCCATACCCCAGACAGCGCCGATGACGACATAGTCGGGTGGGTGGTAGCTGACCAGGTCGGTGATCACCATGTCGATCCCACCGGGCAGGCCGTGGAGCTTTGCATTCCACCAGCCCCCTGTGCCATTGACGACCCGCGACTGGGTACCGACGTAGTTCTTCAACGACAGCGACACACCGGGAATATCATGAACCTTCATCGTCGGCACGCTGATGAAGATATCCGCATTGACGAGGGCCTCGCCGACGTAATACTCGTCAGCTGCGAATCCGGCGATCCCATTGGACTCGGGAACCGGAATCATGCGCCGGTCTTCGAGAGTGGGAAACAGGTCGTAGTTGAAATCCGCCGTGTCGAAACGCATGTCCGGGTGGGCGATGGCCAGACTGTCGATCACGTCCGTGAAGCTGCCCTCGAATCCAGGATAGTTGTCGCCGAAGGTGGTCGTAAATCCATCGACATTCACACCGTTCTGACGTTCGAAGCCACCATCATTGGAGAAATCGGGGCCACTGAGACCTTTCCAGCTGCCACCCATGGCCAGTGTGATGCGGCCGGCGGCGGAAAACCGGGCAAGATATTCGAGCACGGCCTGCGTCACGCGCGGGTCCGTGATGTCTCCGAGAGAGTAGTTCCCAGACTGGGGTGGGATGAAGACCATGTTCGGCTTGACGACAACCCAGTCACCGGGTTCGATGATCGACGGCAGGGGACCGGTTCTGGTCGGTGCCATCTCGATCGCCAGCCACACCATCTCGCGGATCTGGAGGTAGGTCAACTCGGCGTCGGCGGGGGCAGGATCGCTCAACCTCTCAGAATCCGACCGCAACAGAGAGACGGTCGAGTTCTCGAGGGGTGTCGCCAGGCTGACGGCATCGACTGGAGAGTCCTGCCACGGTGATGCGCGGTTGGCTGTTACGAGATCGTAGCCGATCAGAGAGCCAACGACGACAAGCAAAATGGGCCAACGGTAGAAAACGAAACGTCCTGCACTCATCACTACACCCTTTCTTCACCTGATTCGGCAGAATACTCACCGTATAGCAAACCCCAATCGTGATCCCAATCGCAAGCGATGCAGGCGACAGGGCGGCCCGAAGACCGTGTCCCGCTGCGGGTTGCTTTCCTGGCGGCTTCCCATGTGTGCCCCGATTCCCGCCAGGGCAACGGCTTCTATAAGGTATGACGACTTCCAGAAGATGTGACGGTGCCTAGAAGAAGTCGATGTATGGCTCGGACTCCACTGGTATCAGTTCCGATGGTGGATGCGCAGCGATCGCTTCCAAATCGAGATCCGTCCCCCAGCCGGGACCCTCCGGTACAGTAGCATACCCATCGGCGATGGGAATCGGATTCGTAAGCACCTCGTCGTATTCCTTCGTCGAGTTCAGGAACAGCTCCTGCATGTGGATGTTGGGCAGCGTCATATCCAGATGCAGACTGGCGACGGTGGAGATCGGACCGTTCGAATTGTGGGGCGAAACGATGACGGTGAAAGTCTCCGCCATGGCGCCGATCTTGCGCAGCTCGGACATGCCACCGGCGTGGCAGATGTCCGGTTGGATGATGCCGACGGCATTCTGCTCGAGGATGTCGCGGAACTCCCAGCGGGTATAGCGCTGTTCCCCCGTGGCGATCGGCACATCGACCGAGCGGGCGAAAGCACCCATGGCATCCACGTTGTCGAAGAGGATCGGTTCCTCCATCCAGGCGATATCGTAGGGCTCGAGACGCTTGGCCGCCCGCCGCGCACTCCAGATGTTGAGGCGAGCCCGGCAATCGATGGCGATCTCGACGCCCGGTCCCACCGCCTCGCGCAGCACGGCGACCCGCTCCGCACCCCTGTCCAGACGCTCCAGGGAGATCGTCTGGCCACCGCCGAAAGGATAGATCTTCAGACAGCCGAAACCCATCTCGGCGACGGCCTTGCCGCTGGCCGCGATCTGAGCAAGCTCCCGCTGAAAGCTGTCGCCTGCCTCCCCGTGGGCGGAGCGAAGACCCCGCCAGCCATTGGCATACAGGGGTACCGAGTCGCGGACCTTGCCACCGGCCAGCTCGTAGACCGGCACACCGAGGGCCTTCGCCTTCAGATCCCACAGGGCCAGGTCGATGGCACTGATAGCGGAGATCGTCACGGCCCCTCCGGTCCAGGTCACGCGGCGGTGGAGGGAGGTCCAGATGTGCTCGATCTGGAAGGGATCCTTGCCTTTCAGATACTTCCCGAAGTTCACGAGCTCCGCTTCCAGGGCGGCGTCCTTGTACTGCAGAGACCCCTCGCCGATGCCGTACAGACCCTCGTCGGTGTGGATGCGGACGAAAAGCCAGTTGTTGTCCTGCTCGGAAGGGGCGTCCATCCGCAGGACCTCGAGATGGGTGATCTTCACACGGTTTCCTTTCGAGATATCGTATTCGTCATCTATAGGTCGACAGGGCGCTCGGAAGCGTCCAGCTGATTGTGGCTCAGGGCGGCTCGCCCATCGTGGGGCCAGTTCATGCCGTATTTCCTGAGCCGCTTCTGCTTGTAGCCGGCCGTCCAGTAGTTGCTCTGGGCGAGCCACTGCAGCAGCAGTAGCTGCAGTTGTGTCCGCAGCGCCTCGTGGGACTCACTGCTCCAGAGATTGTGCAGCTCGTGCGGGTCCTGGCGCAGATCGTAGAGTTCGCCGTATTCCTGGCCGATGTAGTAGACGATCTTGTGATCACGTCCCCGCATCATGACCTCGTAGTTGTCCTCACAGAAGACAAACTCCCGTGGTCTCACCTCGTCGTGGTGACCCTGGAAGTAGGGTGACAGGGAGCGCCCCTCAAGATAGCCCGGGGTCTCGATGCCGGCCGCCTCCAGGATCGTCGGACCCAGGTCCATCAGTGATACGAGATCATCGGTTGAGCCAACCTTTCCCTCTTCGCGATAGTCGCGGATGATGAGGGGGATCCGGGTGATGCAGTCATACATCAGCCACTTGTAGACGAGACCGTGGTCACCGAGCATCTCCCCGTGATCGGAGCAGAACAGGACGATGCTGTTCTCAAGGAGCCCCTTCCGCTCCAGCGCTGCCATCAGTTGACCGAGCTTCTCGTCCACCGTCGTGATGTTGCCGTAGTAGTGGCGCCGCATCCCGGCGATCTGATCGGGTGTCGCATCACGCAGCCTGATCTGCGCCTCATTCGATGTCTCTTCAAACCAGCGTCGGTGGGATGTGTGCTCCGGCGGGTTGTCGTCGAGTTCACCATCGCGGAAGACGGCAGGAGGGATCTCGGCGTCCTGATACATCTCCAGATGGCGGGGAAGTGGGTCCCAGGGCTCATGCGGGCCAGTGAAGCCGACTTCGAGGAAGAGGGGACGATCGGAATTGTAGGTTTCCACCCATCCGACAGCGGCATCACCGATGAAGACATCGGAGTGGTAGCACTCCTCCAGATGCCAGGGAACTCCCTGGAACTTCGAGAGCCACTCCGGGTCGGTTCGGTTGCGATGATTTGGTCGAACCTGTCCATGGTGGGCAAGATAGCGCCCCCAGTCATCGTCCGCCCCGCCATTTTCGCGGCCGAATCCGGTCGGATTCTCGGTGATGATGCGCTCGTGGAAACCGTCATCCACATCGTTGGAATTCAGATGCATCTTGCCCACACTGGCGCACCAGTAGCCGGCTTCCTTCAAATCATGGGTCCACAGCCGATGTCCTGACCAGTCATTGAAGCTGTAGACACCGGTATTGTGCGGATACATGCCGGTAAAGATGGCGGCACGGCTCGCCATGCAGGTAGCACCGGGGCAGAAGGCGTTGCGGAAGGAATAACCCTCACGGGCCAACTCGTCCATCGCCGGTGTGACCATGTGATCGTAGCCCCAGGCGCCGATCGTGTCGGCCCGTTGCTGGTCGGTGATGACGAGAATGATGTTCGGTCGGTCGGACACAGCCTGCCTCGGATACGAGTGGAGGGTTGAAGGTGTCAGGCCACGCGCGGGCGAATCGTCTCGAAACGACGGATATACTGCCAGCCTTCGTGGTAGACGTGGCACAGTCCCCAGCGGATGCCTGCCAGGGGATCGTCATCAGTGGTCGGCGGTCGGAAAAGACCGAGCGCCTCCGGGGCGCCCTTGATGACGGAGACGATCTCGAAGTTCACACCGTCCGGAGCATACTGCACCGTGTTCTTCTCTGGCCCGTCGGTCGTCAGCAGGGCAGCGACGCCGCCTCGATAGGTCCAGACGCAGACCTCGTGACCGGAGTTGGTGATCGGATTCCAGGGGGATTTCACATAGGGTCCCTCAGGGTGGCTGGCGACGGCGACACCCCAGCGGATCTCTCGTCCACCGAAGGTGAACCCTTCGCCCATCTGCTCGCCTTTGTAATAGAGCCAGAATCGATCCTGATAGTGGATGAGACAAGGGTCGTGGACCTTGTGGCTGTCGAAGTCTCCTTTCCAGACCACGGCGAAGCGGTCGTCCTCCTCTCCGAGCCATTCGCCATTGTCGGCGGCAGACAGGATCGGCTCATCCAGCTTGCGCCACGGCCCATTCGGGGAGTCGGCGACAGACATGGCAATCTGGTTCTTCACACGCACGACGTAGGGCGCTTTTACGACCTGGTAGACAAGGTAGTAGCGATCTCTGTGGGCGAGAATCTCTGGTGTGAACACGGCGCGATCGTCGAAGGACCCTTCCGGTCCTCGGCCGACGGCCAGTCCCTGCTCCTGCCATGTCCAGCCATCCTGCGATGTGGCATACCACACTTCGGTCAGGTCCCAGGGGAAGACCTTCTTCGAGGGATCACTCGAACCAAACCCGGCTGTTTCTCCCTCGCCCTTCGTATACCAGACGTAATACGTACCGTCGATCTGCAACACGGCACTCGGGTCTCGCCGGATGACACCCGGCTCGTAGGCGAAGTCGCCCAGCAGTGGCTCGTCGCGGAACTGGCAGAACCACTCCGGTCCCTTGTCGTAGGCCAATGCCCGCCTGGAGGCGGCACTGAGATGTTCAGAGCTCATGGCGACCTCCTCCTCCTCGGTTCGTGGTGACAGGATGATCCCGCCGGCCGAGGCGATTTTCTGCACCGCCGGCCGATACAGGCCAGGTCTCCACGCCGCCCTCACTCCAGCGCCGCAGGTCGTCGCCGCGCTGTGGATGCTCCACCTTGATAACGTCGGCGCCGAAATCCGCCAGCACGACGCTGGCGACATTCCCCGCCACCAGGCGCGTGAGGTCGAGGACTCGCACGCCGTCGAGTGGAAGCGTCTCGTCCCGTTGGGACTCCGTCACCAGTCAGCCTTCTCCCGTACTACCTCTTGTCGTTGTCGTAGACGAGTCCCAGCTTGCCGCGGATCGTATCCATGGTCCGCATGATCGACAGGGTCTCATCCAGGGGCATGATGTCGCTCTCCAGCTTGCCCTGAGCGATGCAATCTACGACCTCCTGGATCTCGTACTCGAACCCTTGGCCATCCGCGATGGGAAACTCCCGTCGGATCGTCTCTCTGGTGCTGAACCGGGTCAACTCGACGGTGGTGGCCGCAAGGAACCGAGGGATCGTGATCCGGCCCTCGTTGCCGATGATATGAGCGACGATCTCGATCGGCGCCCGGACCGAGGCTGACAGACTGGCGATGACCCCGCTCTCGTAGCGCAGCAGATAGAAGGACTGCTCATCGACGCCCGTGCTGCCGATGTCGGCGATGCCTTCGATCGCCGCCGGCGGGCCGGCGATCATGTTGGCCAGCGACACCGGATAGATGCCCGCATCTAACAGGGCGCCACCGGCCAGCGTCTTGTTGAACATGCGTCCATCCGGGTCGAAGGGGGCGTTGAAGCCAAAGTCGGCCTTGATTTGTCGCAACTCGCCGATCTGGCCGGCGTCCAGCCACTCTCTGACCTGGCAGATGGCCGGCAGGAACCGGGTCCACATGCCTTCCATCATGAAGAGCTTCTTCCCGCGAGCCATGGCGATCAGCTCTTCGGCCTCCCATGCGGCCACCGTGATCGGCTTCTCGCACAGCACATGCTTACCGTGGTCCAGGGCCAGCGTGACGTTGTCGTAGTGGAAATTGTGCGTCGTGGCGACGTAGACAGCGTCGATGTCATCGCGGCTCACCAACTGGGTGTAGTCGGAGTACCCCGTCTCTACCCCGAATTCCTTGGCGAAGGCCTCACCCTTTCCCGGTGTGGCCGACGCGACAGCGAGCAGCTCCGCCCCTTCCACGTGGTGGATGCAGGTGGCGAACTTCCGCGCGATGCCGCCGCAACCGATGATTCCGAATCTCAGTGAACTTGCCATGGTCTCTCCTGCAATCGGTAGGGCAGAGTAGTCAGTCAATCAGTATGGAAGGAAGCGGGTCGCGTGTCGGGAGACGATCTTCCACCCATCGTCGAACCGGACCCAGCAGTGCATGGCCTGGGAGTTCGACTGCACGGGCCCGCCCAGATGCAGGTAGTTGGCAAGATGTAGACCGACGACCACATCCTCGCCGAACGCGCGCATCGCCGTCCCCCAGAAATTGGCTCCGGTGAACCCCGTAGACAGCTCGTACATGAAGTCGTCGAAGGTGCTCGTGTGATCCGTCACGTGCACGTACTGCAGGGCGGGGTGCATCAACCCCTCCATGACGGCTGAGTCATTGTCGACCATGGCCTTGAGCCAGGCGCGTTCCTTGACAGCGATCTCCTTGGCCACGTCGAGGCGAGGTTGAAAGCCGACGAGACCGGACTCGCTGACACCCCCCTCCTGCGGCAGCAGCGGGCCGATGGCATGGCCCTTGTGGGACTCCTGCCGATGGGCCAGCAACCAGTTGCCGTCGGCGCCGCGCACCCACAGGTGGGTGACTGCCGTACCAGGATAGCCAGGCTCCCCTTTCATCCGGAAGTATCCAAGCCCCGCCGTCGTGATCAGGTCGCCAAACTGCCGAGGCGCTTCTCTCGGCACCAGTTCTGCGTCGATCCACTCGTTGGGCAGATACTCGGACAGGAACGTCGTCTTGGTGATCACCTGTCCGTTCTCGCGAACGTAGACGAACGCGTCGTGCAGCAGCGCCGACGTCTTTTCCTGATTGCGGCTCAAGACCCCTTCGGTCAGCCGCCGCTCGTTCAGACTGATGGCTTCCCACGCCTCGTCCTCAGGCTTGTAGGCAGAGGGCTCCTCCCCAGGCACCGTGCGCTGACTGGCAGAGGCTTCCATGCTGGCCGGCAGGACCTCGGTCTTGATCTGGCGTCGTGCCGTGTACTCGAGGCGCGCGGCCAGTTCCGCATTCTGTCGTACGACCGAGTCTACCGGTCGGTATCCGGGTTCCAGCTTGCCGATGTGCTCCAACGCCAGCGTGCCTTCGAAGTCATCGTCGAGCAGTCGCTGCGTGACACGCGCAAAGTCGATGGTGCCAGTCTCTACCGGTTCCTGCCTGGATCCCAAGGCCGCCTGGCGGATGTGCATGTGCCGGGTGAAGGGGTGCATCGTCTCGATCTCTTCCTGCGAACAGCCGACACTGACCCAGTGCGAGTAGTCCAGGGTGAAGCCCATGCCCGGCACGTCTTGTGCCATCTTGCACGCCAGTTCCGGTGTCTTCGTCAACGAGAAGTCCACCGGCTCGATGTTGAACAGCAGATCGTGCTCGCCCGCGATCTCGGTGAAGTTGCGCAGCATCTTCACCGTGTTGTCCCATGCGGTCGCCTCGTCCATGTCACCTTCGGGTGCAAGGGGCACGACCAGGATCGACCTGAAACCAGCCGCCTGTCCGAATATGCAGAACTGGCTGAAGGCGGTCAGAGCGTGCTGTCGAACCGCGTCATCATCCGTCGTCAGGTCGACATCTGCACGATCCTGCAAGATCGTGCAGATGAACAGTTCGTCGAGGATCAGTCCACTCGCCGCAGCCCGGTCGCGGACGAAGGCTCCGTATTCGGTCGGTTCCTCGATCAACCCCGCCTGGGACAGTTCGTCCCCCGACTTGGCAGAAAGGTCGACCGTGTCAAAGGCCATGTTGGCCACGAGGTCCAGCTTTTCGTCCAGGTCCAGGCCTACAAAGTTGAACGCACAGCATGAGATCTTGAAGAGCATGATTCCCCTGAGGTCCTGTCGTCTGAGATAAGGACCAGCCGTTGACACTGACACTTTGTGGTATACCATCTACCAGATAATATGATGGCTCGTCAAGGAATTGCTGATCTGCTGCGTTGACCCCCCTCGATGACTCCTGGGTGGCAAGTGGCCCGAGCCACCGGCTCAGCCCCCTGCCGCCCCACCGGACAGGCGATTCGACAGGTGCCTGACGCGCCTGAGTTCACCGACTGAGAGAGGAAGTACATGGAGTACAGAGAGCTGGGGCGGACGGCAGAGCGCGTGTCCATACTGGGCTTCGGAGGGACCGGTGTGGGGATGCGGAACTATCTGTCCGAGTTCGACCCGGAGGAGATGGCCGAAGCCTCAGCGCGGGCGATGACGCGTGCCGTTGAACTGGGCGTTAACTACTTCGATACGGCCGCCCTCTATGGTAAGGGTGCCTCCGAACGGCTGTTCGGCAAGGCATTGGCGACGCACCGGGAAGACATCTTCCTTGCCACGAAGGTCAGAGCATCCCGGGCGGACGACGTCAGGCGCAGCGTCGACGAAAGCCTCGAGAGGTTGCAGACCGATCGGATCGACCTTCTGCAGTATCACGGAGAGTGGATTACCGATGGCATCTATGACGACATCATGAAGTCGGGGGGTGCCTTGGATGGACTCCGGGCTGCCCAGGCGGACGGCCTGGTCCGCTATGTCGGCTTCACATCCGAGGGGGTCACCGGGGGCGTCAGCAGACTGATCGAGACCGAGGCCTTCGATGTCATGCAGATTCAGTACAACCTGTTCTACCAGCATCCCTGTGACCCGGACAAGAAGCAGGGCGTGATGTACGAGGCGGAGGCCCGCAATATGGGCATCGTGCTGATGCGCACCTTCACAGGCGGTGTGTTCCAGAAGTGGTTTCCTCAGGCAGCGCCCGCGCACCATGACCTCATCGACGCCCCACGTGCTCTGCTCTCGTTCGCGATCTCGAACCCCATGACGGATGTGGCGCTCGTGGACATGCGGCAGACAGATTGGGTCGAGTCGAACGTCGCGGTCTGCGCCGATTCGTCGGCCCGTATCGACCTGGAAGACCTGTTCAATCGATTCTCGTGACAGACATGGGCATGGCGCCGGCGTTGCCCGCTCCGAAACCTGGAGGAATCCCATGAAGCCAGTCGTCTCCATCGCGCGCGTCATCGACCAGGACACCTTCGCCGCTCTGACCGAGGCCGTCAGCCGGCTCGGCAACCTGGCCGACCTGATCCCGCCCGGGAGCAGCATCGTCGTCAAGCCGAATTACGTCATGGGTCCCACCGAGCGTGGGATCACCAATCCAGCCGTCGTCGAGGCGGTCGTCAGACTGGCGGCGTCGACGTCGCCCTCGCGTCTCGTCATCGGTGAAGGCTCCGCCGACTGCTACACGCCAAGCGTCTTTCGTCTGCACAATGTCTACGACCTGGCATCACGCTACGGAGCGGAGTGTGTCGACCTGAACCAGGACGAGTGCGTGGCCGTGGCCGTACCCGAGGAACTAGGTCGGGACCGCGTGATGCTGCCCAGGACGATGGCCGAATGCGATATCCTGATCTCGGTTCCGACCTTCAAGCTCTGGATGGGCCGACTACCGATGACACTGAGTCTGAAGAACCTGTTCGGTTGCTTCCCGGCTCGTCACTACGGCCACAACGCACACTCTAACGAGCTGGTGCAGACCGAACCCTATCGGACTCTCGAAGGCGAAGTCGGCACCGAGCCGGGCGTGCACATCCCCAGCCCGGAGCACAACATCACGGCCATCAACCTGGCCAGGACCTCGAATATCCAGATCGTCGATGCCATCGAGGGAAGCGACGGCAAGGGCAACTACGTCCGCATGGACACCCTGATGGTGGGTACCAATCCTGTGGCCACCGATGCCGTCGCCCTCGCCGTCGCCGGGTTCACACCCGAAGAGCAGACGCAGATGCAGATGTGCTCGCAATATGGCCTGGGGCCCTGCCGGCTGCAGGAGATCGACGTCGTGGGAGAGACGATCGATTCGGTGCGCTTCCGCCTGCAGCGCATCCCCGCGAACGTGCGGGAACTGCCGATTGCCTACTGCCTCGACCGCCTCCACGTCAGCGAGTTCGACTACATCGAGCGCGGTCTGCGGTTCTACGGCTTTCTTGCCGAGGAAGAGCGGCTCGGCCGCCGCGAAATGAGGTCAGACCGACTGCAGCAGATCATCTGTCGGGAGGGGTACCTGACGCAGGTTCTCGAGACACTGCCCGAGAATGCCGTCACCGTCCTGCAACGCATCGTGGCTCTGGGCGGTTCCTCTTCCAGCTACTTCGATGTGCTGAACAACTACGTCGACGATTTCCGTGAGTCGAACTCGTTCTGGTCCGGCCTGCGAGCTCTGATGCGCCTCGGACTGGCTTTCGTCTTTGATGGTCAGCACAAGCCGTACATCATCCTTGCCGAAGGGGTGACGGCGGCGGCCACGACGAAGGGTCTGCTGCCGGAGACGACCGCCGAATCTGTCGCAGCGGGCTGATGTTCACGAAAGGAAGAACATGAACGTACAAGACAAGAAGGCGCTCGTCTTTGGAGGTACGTCGGGCATCGGTCTCGCTACGGCCAAAGAACTGGCCTCACGGGGTGCGCAGGTCATTGCCGTGAGTCGAAATCCGGACAAGGCCGGCGATGTGCCGGAGGGTATCACTCTCAGGAGATGTGATGTCCGCGATCGCGAGGGGCTGTCACAGTTGTTTGAGGAGTGCGCGCCCTTCGACATCCTGGTCAGTGCTGCGACGGGTGGCGACCGGGCCATCGGGCCCTTCCTGGATATGAACATGGACGGTTATCAAGCCTCCTTTGATAAGCTATGGGGCTACGCCAATGTCGTGCGTTTTGGCACACAACACCTGAGCGACGATGGCACCATCGTCCTCGTCAGCGGCACGCCGGCACGCCGCGCCAAGCCCGGGCAGGTGTCGCTGGCATCGGTTGGTGGCGCCATCGAGACGTTCGTCAGAACCGTCGCGCCCGAGATTGCACCACGCCGCTTGAATGTGGTGTCACCGGGGTTCATCGATACACCGATGGTTCCGCTCAAAGGCACGGAACGCGAGGAGCTCTACGCGAAGAGCACCGCCACACATGCGATTCCCCGTGCTGGTACTGCTTCCGAAGTGGCACAGGGCATTCTGTTTCTGATCGAGAATGACTTTGTCACGGGAACGACCATCGATGTGGATGGAGGGTGGTTGCTCTCGTAGGAGCGAGCACTCCGTTGGACACGCGCAAACCTCCCGGAGAGGAAAACATGGGATCATCCTCATCAGATCAGCGGCTGTCGACGGTTCTGGATCTTGACCAGAAGGACGCAACGATCGACAGAACTCTCCTGAGTGAGCGGGTCGCCGCCACGTTGCGCGGATACATCAGCGACGGCCGCATCCCAGAAGGCACGAAGATCACCGAGCGGGAGGTCAGTGCGCTGCTCGGGGTCAGCCGTGCCCCTGCCCGGGATGCGCTCAAGCTGCTCGAACTTGAGGGACTCGTGATCGTCAGGCCCGGCGGGCGCTACGTAACGACGCTGACGGAGGCAGATGTACGCGACCTGCACGATATCCGCTGCGCCCTCGAGACGCTCGCCATCCGTCTGGCAGCCGAGCGCATAGAGGAGCAGGGCCGAGTCGCCATCGAGGACTCCATGCAGCAGTTACGCGTGGCTGCAACCAGCGCCGACCCCAGCGACTGGACGCGGTACGACTTGGCACTGCATCGCAGTATTTGGCAAGCCTCTGGCAATCAGCACCTGCTCAACGTCCTCAGTTCCGTCCTCGGCCCCGTGTTCGTCCTCGCCGATCGAGACAAGGCACAGCGGCTGCGGGACATCGCCGAAGACCTGCAGCATCACCAGGATCTGGTCGACCTTATCGTCGCCAGCAAACCCGACGAGGCCGCCAGCGAGATGAAGTGCCATCTCGATCGATCCCTGCAGTTCACCCTGGAGACCTTTCAACTCGGGGAGCCCGTATGAGCAATCGGATCAATGTCCTGGTTACCGGGGCAACCGGTCACATCGGCAGCAGTACATACCTGGTCCTGGCCGATCAACCGGATCGGTATGACGTGTATGCTCTCGACCGCACGCAGAAATTCTCCCAGCGCCTGCCCAAGCGCAACAAGCACCTGTCCTTTCCTGAGGGACGCTTCCATGTCTGCGATCTGTCCGACTTCGATGCCGTACGACGTGCCGTCGACGGCATGGACGTTGTCGTCCACCTAGGCGCCGATCCCGGTGACGACGGCAGTTGGGAGAGCCTGCGCGACAACAACGTCGTAGGCACCTACAACATCTTCGAAGCCTGTCACGCAGCCGGCGTTTCGCGCGTCGTGGCGGCCAGCAGCATCATGGTATCGCAGGGACACCGTGAGCAGGAACCCTACAAGGCGATCGTCGACAAACGCTGGGATGACGTACCGGCCTCCTTCGAACTGATCAGCCCTAATGTCCCGGCCGAACCACGCGGCATCTACGGCGCCACCAAGGTGTGGACCGAGTCTCTCGCCCGGGTCTACGCCAGCAAGGGGCTGTCCTGCATCTGCATCCGCATCGGCCAGGTCGAGCGCGACCGCCCGCGGCCACCCAACGGCCACGACATCTACGTCAGCCAGCGAGACATCGTGCAGATCATGGAATGCAGCATCAACGCCCCGGAGTCGGTCCGCTTCGACATCTTCTACGGCATGTCGAATAACGACCATCGCTGGGTCGACATCGATCACGCTCGAGAGACGATCGGCTACGAGCCTCAGGACCGCGCCGAAGACAGACATAGCTACTAATGGGGCACCGTTGGCCATAGAGTGGGTTAGAGCCCACAAGCGCGTGCAGGAGGGTATCGCGGCACGAGTGCCTTTCTTCTACGGTTGGGTCATGTTGCCGATTGTGCTGTCCATTCAGGTCGCCTCGTCGCCGGGGCAGACCTTCGGCGTCTCGGTATTCAACCCCTACATCCGCTCCGAACTCGGGCTGTCGCACAGCCAGATCAGCGGCGCCTACATGCTCGGCACGTTGCTGGCATCGATCCCGATGGTCTATGTGGGGTCCCTGATGGATCGCTACGGTCCGCGTCGCATCCTCGCCGGCGTCGTCACGCTGTTCGGCCTGACCTGCGTCGGCTTCTCGCAGGCCTCAGGCCTTATCACGGTGTTCCTGTCCTTCCTGTTTCTGCGCATGCTGGCGCAGGGCTCCATGGGTCTGCTGGCCAACAACACGATGGCCATGTGGTTCAACCGCCGGCTGGGGCTCGCAGTCGGTATCGTCAGTACCGGCTCGGCGTTGTCCATGGGACTTGTGCCCACCATCAACCTGTGGTTGATCGGGTCGGTGGGCTGGCGTTGGGCCTACGCCCTGCTGGGCATTTGTGTCGTCAGTGCTATCCTGCCGCTGCTGGCGCTGCTGTTCCGTAACCGCCCCGAGGATGTCGGACAGACACCGGATGGTCTGCCCCCGGCATCGACGACGGGTAGCACGACGCGCGCACCCGAAAAGAGCCACGACCTCGCCTTTGCGATGCGCACCCGCGCCTACTGGATCATGGCTGTCACCGTCGCCATGCCGGCGATGATCGTGACCGGCATCCATTTTCACGCGGTGCAGATCTACCTCGACGCCGGCCTGACCGAAGCCGACGCGACCAGCATGTTCGGTCGCTTCGCCGTCGCCGTCGCCGGTGCCATGCTAATCGGCGGCGTCATGGCCGACCGCTTCCGCCTCAACGTTCTCCTGTCCGGGTCGCTGATCGGTATCTCCGGCGGCATCTGGCTGCTGACACAGGTGAACTCGTCGTGGACCTCCAGCCTGTTTGCCGTGTCTCTCGGCGTCGGCCAGGGCCTCTTCATGGCCGTGCGCTCTACCTTGTGGGTGCGCTACTATGGCCGGGCGCACCTGGGTAAGATTCGTGGCACGTTGGCCACCGTCGAGGTTGCCGCCTCCAGCACGGGTCCGCTGCTGATGGGCGTCGCCCACGACCTGTTCGGCTCGTACAACGACATCCTCACGCTGTTCGCCGCGATCACGGCGCCCATGGTCCTCGTGACGCTGTTCGCCACGCCGCCCAGGCAAGTGACTGGCGAGCCACAATGTTGAAACCGGGGATCTAGCATGATTGCACCTGCATTGCACGCCCTCGTACTGTCCACAATGTTTGCCGGCACAGCAGCGGAGACGAATGCTCAGAGTGAGGAGGATACCTTCCGCATGCAGCAGAACGCGGTCACCGTCCTGGACCGGATCGTTGCCAATGGCGGATCCTCGTCGGACTACTTCGACGTGCTTGACGACTACGCGGGGGACTTCAGGGAGTCGAATTCCTTCCGGTCGGGGGCTGCGCGCCCTCATGCGGCTCGGTCTCGCCTTCGTCTTCGACGGCCAGCACAAGCCGTACATCCTGCTGGCCGAAGGCGTGACGGCCCAATCAGAGTCGTTGCGCCGGGCACGGGCCAAGGTCGAGTGGCCGGCGCGCGGCACCGTCGCTAACTCCGGACAAGCACGCTCACCGAGTCAGCCTCGATCCGGAAGCCAGACAGACCGGTGATCTGATAGCGGACCCAATCAGAAGGATGTGCGGGACACCCGCCGCAGTGGGGGTGAATTGCAGACAGCGGCCGAACTGACGGCCGCCAATCTTGAGAAGGAGAAGTAACGTGGGAGCCAAGGATGGATCTGGGAGTGCGAGGGTACTGTTCAGCAGGATCCGAAGGTCGAGGTGGGCGGGTCTGGCAACGGTAGTCTTCGTACTGGGAGTTGCCTATGTCGGCACGCAGACCGGGGATACCGTGCCAATCGACCGACCTCCCTTTGTTCCGATTGATGCGCCCAACGACCCGGTCGGGACAGGGCGAGGAATCCACCCGGGACGCGTCGTCTGGGTTCACAATGCGGATGCCACCAGCTGGGACGGCGATAGCGGCTACTGGTGGGAAGATAGCCGCTACTGGTGGGAAGCGGAGAACACCGATCATGAGATCGTCGCCTCCATGTTGTCCAGCTCTCTGCAAGCGCTCGTAGGAACAGGCAATGATCAAGAGGCCTGGCAGGCACTCTTTGAGGACTTCAATGCCCGCCACGGCAAAGGGTCCGTCGGCTATCAGCCTGGCGAGCAGATCGCCATCAAGCTGAACCTCAATCAGGCGCGCTCCTACAGACACCCTGGAAATGCGCTCTATCCGTCGCCGCAGCTGGTTGTGGCGCTCCTGCACCAATTGGTGGAAGTCGTCGGTGTGCCCCAGGCGCAGATCGCTCTCTACGACATCAGCAAGTACTTCCCCGAGACCTTGCTCAATCCCATCCGGATCGCCTATCCAGGCGTGCGCCTTATCGACTGGAAAGGAGGGCCCGGACGGCAGCAATACAAGCGGGACAGCTCCGTCAGGGTTCGCTGGTCAGAAGATCTCACCCTGGGGCGCGATGGTGGGAATCCCACCTTCCTGACCCGTTGTGTGACAGATGCCGAATACCTGATCAACCTGAGCAATCTGAAAGGCCACCGGTTGGCTGGTGTCTCCTTCTGCGCCAAGAATCACTTTGGCTCCATATCGGTCAGCCGAGCAGATCGGGGCGGCGTCCCCTGGCAATCAGCACCTATCGCTGCCGGACTTCATCCCTACATCGCCGCACACGATTTCAGGCTTGGCAACCCCAGGTGGGAGTCCTACGAGCGTCCCATGGGCACCTACAGTCCGATCGTGGATCTGATGGGCCACGAGCACCTGGGGGAGAAGACGCTGCTGTTCATGGTCGACGGCCTCTACGCCACCGACATGGAGAATAACCATCTCGAAGCTCGACACCGTTGGCAGTCGGCCCCCTTCAACGGCGATTGGACCTCCAGTCTCTTCATCTCCCAGGACGGCGTTGCCATCGAGTCTGTCTGTCTGGATTTCCTCCGGACTGAACCCACCATGGTGCACGTCCATGGCAGTGTCGACAACTACCTGCACGAAGCGGCCTCGGCACATGACCCGCCCTCTGGAACAGGCTACGATCCCGAAGGCGATGGCGTACCCCTGGGCAGCCTGGGAGTGCACGAACACTGGAACAATCCGATCGAAAAAGCCTACAGCCGGAACCTGGGCACAGGCTCAGGCATAGAGCTGGTCAGACGGTAGACCATGAAGTGCCTTCGTCGTCATCGTGGAACGCCTCGCACCGAAGAATGAGGAAAGAGATGAAACAGGGTCGTGTCCGGTATGGCCTCTTCCTCCTGTTGCTGAGCGGTTGCTTTCTGCTGGAGGAAAGTGCCAACCTTGCGCCCGACGCAGTGACGAGAGCCACCCAGGGTTACAATGAGTACGAAGGCGAAATCGGCTACCTCGTCGACGGGCTCTATCCGGGGAATGGGTCGACCGGTGAGCCTTTCGTCTGGCCCGGCAAAGGCAATCTGACCTTTCAGTTTGAGCAACTACGGCTCATCGCAGGATTGCGTCTCTATGTGGGGGGAGACGGGGGGGTCTATGAGGTCACTGCCTATCAGGGCGCCTACCTCGATGAGGAGGGCCAGATCGAAACCAGCCAGGCCAGGGCAGTAGGAGACGCGGCCAACTTCGAGCTTGTGGAGAACGCCTGGGTCGAATTGGGGTTTGAGGAGCCGGTGGAAGCCGACTTCATTGAGCTGGCCACGGAATCGGGCGCCATCTTCTACGAAGTTGAGATCCTGAGACCCAGTGATTGACCGTCAACCAGCCATGACAGGAGGCAGGCGATGGCAAACACGGCTTCCGCAGATGACGCGCCAACCGTGACGGCCGGAGACATCCCCCAGCGTGAATTCGGCCAGACAGGTGAGATGCTCAGCGTCATCGGGCCGGGTGGGGCGCGGTTCCGAATGACGACCTGGGAGCAGGCGACGGCGATCGTGCAGCGATGCTACGATCTCGGGATCAACTACTACGACTGCTCCCACAACTACTGGAAGGGCCGCTCGGAGGAAGTCTACGGGGCCGTCCTGCCTCCGCACCGCAAGGAGGTCTTCATCACGACGAAGTGCGACGAGCGCACCCGGGAGGGGGCCGAGGCGGAGCTGGAAGCCGGGCTCAGGAGCATGAAGACCGACTACGTCGACCTCTGGCAGCTCCACAAGGTCGGCAACACAGACGACGACCTGGATACCATCTTCGCCCCGGGTGGCGCCATGGAAGCGCTGGTGGCCGCGAAGAAGGCCGGGAAGTGTCGATTCATTGGGTTCACGGTGCACGGTGACCCGAATACCGTCGTCGAGTTGCTCCGGATCACCGACGAATGGGATGCGACGCTGATCCCGCTGAATCCGGCCGATCCATCCTATCTCAGCTTCGAGAAGATCGCCCTGCCTGCCGTGGTAGAGCATGGACTGGGCGTTCAGGTCATGAAGAGCCTGGGCAATGGTGGCCTCCTGTCGACGATGACGGCCCGCGAGTGCATCGACTACGCCCTGACCCTGCCGACCCACTGCATTGCGCTGGGTTTCACCAGCATTGAGCAGGTGGAGGATGACGTGCGATCGGCCCAGCGGCACACGCCTCTGACCCCGGGTGAGATGGAGATACTGCGTGACCGGGCTGCCGCGGTGGCGGGGCCCGATATGGAGAAGTGGAAGAAGCCGATGGAGGCGCTGGCACGGCCGCGCCACGACGATGTCTGAGCGATTCAAGGCGAGCGTCCTCCCGCACGACGGGAAGAGCTGCTCCAGCATCCATGAGTGATGACCGGGTGCCTCTGGCGCGCAATGTTCTCGCCCTGGGTCTGATGACCTTGGGCTATGCGGCATACCAGGGGATCTGCCAGACCATCGTGCCCCTGGCGATGGACCACCACGGGTTCACCAAGACGACGATCGGGCTGATGCAGGCCGTGCCCGGCATCATCGTCCTGAGCCTGGGAGCGCCCTTTGCCCGACTGGCCAACGGGCGCTGGCGACGTGCGACACTGACGTCCTGCTTCGTGATGGCGGGCATCGGTTCCGTACTCTACAGCACGGCCTCACGCCCACTGGAATTCGTCGCGCCCCAACTCCTGTTCGGCCTCTCGAGCACGGCGTTCTGGTGCAATATGGTGTCGTCGTCACTGCGTCTGAGCCGAACACCGTACAAAATCCACCGGATTCAGGCCATCGTCACCTCGTTGCAGGGAATCGGGGCCTTCGGCGGTCCCTTGCTAGGCGGCTATCTCAGCATCCACAGCTTCCCGCTTGGATTCCTTGCCGGTGTGCCTTGCGCCGCGATCGGTCTGGGCGCCAGCCGGCTCCTGTCCCGTTCCATCGCGATCGAGTCCACTGTAGGTGCGCGCGAATTCGTCGTCGGGGCATACGCTCAACTGTTCCGACTGGTGACGGGGCGACCCATCGTGCTCGTGGGCATGAGCTTCGTGATGCTGAACTGCTTCCTGCTCTACGTGATGGGTGGCTCATTCTTTGCAGTGTATGCCAGCCAGATTGGCCTGTCGGTGTTCGTGGCGGCGGCCCTGATCAGCGGGCGGGAGGCCATCAGCGCGGTCGCGCGGCTGGGATTCAGCCGGCTCTCCCGCTACCAGTCGCCCATCGTGGTGCTGAGCGCGGGTACGGTTGTGGGAGCATTCAGCCTGGCCCTGCTGCCCCTGGCCACGGCCCTTTTCGGCGTCGCCCTCGTGGCTCTTGCCCAGGGCATCTGCCTCGCCTTCCTGCCCCCGGCGGTCAACTCGCTGGTGGGCGCCTCCACCGCGCCGCACGAACAGTCGTATGCGATCGTCGGGATGCATTCCGGCAACTTCATCGCCCAGACCATCATGTCGCCATTTCTGGGGCTGATGCTCTACAACTTCGGCTACTCGGTCGTCTACCCGGCCGTCGGTGGCGTCTGGATTGTGCTGGCGCTCCTGGCCACGCGCGCCGGATTGCGGTTTGTGCGCCAGGATCGGGTCGGGGAGCCGCCAAGACGGCAACAGCGGCAGGGTGATGCGCAGTGACCTGCCAGAAGACTTCTGACCTTCAACACTGAAGAGGGGACGTGCAGAATGAGGACGAGAAAACTGGGGAAACTGGGGCCGGAGGTTCCGGTGCTGTGTCTCGGCGCGTGGCCACTGGGAGGCGGTATGGGCGAACTGCCCGACCAGCAGGTCATCGACACGGTGCACGCGGCTCTGGACTGCGGCGTCACCTTCATCGACACAGCGGAAGCATATCGCACGAGCGAGTCGGTCCTGGGCAAAGCGCTCGCGAGCCGGCGGGATCAGGTCTTCCTGGCGACCAAACTGTCGGGTGACCATTCCATGGACCACATGAACGAGGCCATCGAAAACAGCCTGCGTGCCCTGGGTACCGATTACATCGATCTATATCAATTGCACAGCCCCAAGCCCGAATATCCCATCGCCGATACGATGGGTGGGCTGTTGCGGCTCAAGGAACAGGGTAAGATCCGCCACATCGGCGTCTCCAACTTCTCTGCCGAGCAACACGCCGAAGCGCTGCAGTACGGTCATCTGGACAGCTCGCAACCTATGTACAGCATGCTCGTCCGAACGGCGGAGGAAGCGGTGCTGCCCTTCTGTCGGGAGAATGGCATCGGGGTCATCGTGCACTCGCCGCTGGCCAAAGGGCTGCTCACGGGCAAGTACGCGCCGGACCAAAGATTTCCCGAGGGCGACGAGCGGAGCTGGATGGCCGGCTTCCAGGGCGAACGCTTCGCCGCTGCCCTGCGTGTGGCGGACGAACTCAAAGCGTGGGCACAGTCGCAGGGTCGTAGCCTCTACGAACTGGCCATCGCCTGGACGCTGGCCCATGCCGCGGTCACTTCGTGCATCGCAGGCGCCAAGACGCCGGAGCAGGCCAGACAGAACGCCGCGGCCGCTGAATGGATTCTAACGCAGGACGCGGTACAGGAGCTCAACCGAATTCAGGGGGATTTTCGCGTCCTGAATCTCCATCGTTAGGTCGAGTTGACATCATCGGAAGCACGCGAGACACCAGAGAGACCATCGGCCTGTCGCCGGGGACCGGCATTGGTGCATGACTCAGCAGAGACGCATCTTCCCGATATATCTCTCACCGTCACGCCAGCTGCGACGCTGGTCCGAGATCTTGTGCTTGTGAGCCTGCCACTCCCCGTCACCCAGTATCTCCAAGCCCATCAAAGCGATCAGGGAAGAGACGAAGCCTTCAGTCTGACGTAGCGGCAAGCGGAACACCGTCCTCAAGGTCAAAGTGGTCACGATCGCTAAGTCGGAGTACTTGCGATGTCCCCTGGACGGCCGCTGGGATGCGCTTTCCATGCAGAGCCATCAGCGATCCTCCTCGAGTAACGGTTCAAGAGGAACAGGATCACCCGGACCTGTTGGAGATGTAAAATGATGGAGTCATGCACCAACGCCGTTCAGAAGTGGATGGGCCACCAAGACCTGCGAACCACGCTACGCTATGCGCACGTATCCGCTGACCATGAGAAGGCCGCTATACAGCTACTCTCGTACAATACATGGCACCAGGGCGGCACCAAGGGTGGATAGAACAGAAAACAGGCACTCACGCTTGTGCAGCGTAAGTGCCTGTATACCTTACAACTTAATAATGGTGGCTCCTCGCGGAATTGAACCGCGGACACGGGGATTTTCAGTCCCCTGCTCTACCAACTGAGCTAAAGAGCCACGTCTCGGCAGGCCAGTTCAGTGGCCAAAATCAAGTCGAGAATATGTCCCCCGCCTAAAACACTGTCAAGGATCCGTGACCCCTATGGCGATCACCGTCATTCCTTTCAATATGCCCGAACCGATGGAGATCCCCGCCCATCTGGTCGATCAACTCAAGCAAATGCCGGCTGACGAGGCCGTGAGTCGAGGCATGGAACTGCTGATGCAGATCGATGCTGCTGATCTGATGCTCTACGAACGTATCGACGCCGATGGCCATCTTCAACTGGTCGAGGCGCGGGGGAAGAAGGGCCCGGACACTGCTCTTCTGCAAATGCTGACCACCGATGGTCTGCACGGGGTACCGTTGGCCGACGCGACCGGCACTATGGCGGCCCAGGCCTTCGCACAGAATTCCTCGCTGCTGATCATGGGTGCTCACGACGCAGAGGGTAAGACCTCACCATTGCCTCCCGCGTTACATGCCCATCTGTTGGGCGAAGCAGGCGCGGGCAATGTGGGCTTTCTGTATGTGCTGACTCTGGCCGATGGCGACAGACCGCTCGGGGCGCTGACCCTGATCCGGGAGGCATCCGAGGGGCCGCTGAATCACGAGCAGCCCAATCTGACGCAGGCGGTGCGGTTGCTGCTCTCTGAGATCCTGGCGACGGGCTGACACAAAAACGGCCCGCTCACCATCCGGTGAACGGGCCGTTCGCATATCTTGCTCGGCCGCTGACTTAAGCGGGCAATCTCAGCCGGCGACGGTTTCGACGACCTTGTTCTCAACCATCCAGGACTCGACCTCCTCGCCACTGACATCGGCGAGCATCTGGCCGTTGATCTCGACACAGGGGGACAAGGGCTGTCCGCTCTTCTGCACCATCTCGGCATAGTTGTCGGGATTGTTGATGATGTCGCGATCCTCGTACTCGAGGCCGTACTTGCTGAAGGTCTCACGCACACTGTTGCTCCAGCCACACACGGGCTTGAGATAGGCGACGATCGTGGGTGCTTCGGACATCGGTGACAACTCCTGCAGGGGTGGGTGAGGGAATTCGATAATCGATGCAATTTCGGGTGATTGGGCGAATATACAGTCGCCTATGTGACTGTCAAGCACGGGTTTAGAGCCGTTTTCCACGTTGACGCTTCTCGAGGCCAGCCGTACATTGGCCGAGCCTCCCGGCGACTGAAGAAATCCAGTAAGAGGCTCCCCGCCTCCGGCCCGCCCCGGCCACTACAACCTGAGCAAAACGAATCCATGGCTGAAGAAGCACTGTATATCGAAGGCGCCCGACCTCTGTCCGGCGATGTCGAGGTCCAGGGATCCAAGAATGCGGCCCTGCCCATGGTGGCGGCCGCCATTCTGGCATCTGAAGGCCAGACGATCCTTCATCGCGTACCTGCGGTGAAAGACGTGCTGGTGGCGATGGAGTTGCTGCGCCAACTGGGCGCGACCGTCGACTTCGATGCGACCACCGGCACGGCCGTCATCGACGCCACCAACATGAACTCTACGGCACTGCCGCCGGAGATGGCCTCGCGCATGCGCGCCTCGCTGCTCTTCGTGGGCCCTCTGCTGGCGCGCTTCGGCACGGCCACCATCGACGAGGTCGGTGGCTGCAACATCGGTGAACGCAATACCGACTATCACTACCGTGGTTTCGCCCGCATGGGTGCGACCGTCGAAGGCACACCGACGGGGGGCTACCGGCTCTTCCCGTCCAATGGCGGTCTGCACGCGGCCAATATGTACTGTGACCTGCCCTCACACACGGGCACCGAAAATCTGATCATGGCGGCCAGCCTGACGCCGGGTGAGTCCGTCATCGTCAACGCCGCCTCCGATCCCGAGATCGCCGACTTCGTCGTCCTGCTGCAGAAGATGGGTGCCAAGGTCGAAGGCGTTGGTTCGCGGCACGTCGTCATCACCGGCGTCGACAAATTGCACGGTGCCGAGCACACCGTCATGTATGATCGTCTCGATGCGGGGCTGTTCATGATGGCTGCCTCCATCACCCAGGGCGACGTGAAGATTAAAGGCGTCATCTCCGATGATCTGGCCCTGTTCGAGCAGAAGCTGTTGCAGATGGGCGTCGACATCGAGCATCTGGGTGAGGATGTAACCCGCGTGCGGGGGCCAGAGATCCTGTCACCGATCAATGTGGTCACCACCTACTATCCGGGCTTCTCCACCGATCTGCAGCCGGGTATCACGGCTCTGGCGACGGTGGCCGATGGCGATTCCTACATTCGAGAGACGGTCTTCGAGGATCGGCTCGGTCATGTGAAATCACTGCGTGCCTTTGGGGCCCGATTGTCGCCGGAGAAGGATCGTCTCGTGATCGTGCACGGTCCGGCTCGTCTGAAAGGCGAGCGGGTGAAGGCCCTCGACATCCGGGCCGGCGCCGCCTGCGTGCTGGCGGGTCTGGCCGCTGAGGGTCGCACGAGTATCACGAATCTCTATCAGCTGGATCGAGGCCACACGTACCTGATCGAACGGCTGGCCGGGCTGGGTGCCGAGGTCGAGCGTTTGTAGGTATCCGGTTCAGTTGTACTGATATCTCAGAGCTGCACAGGTATCCGAAGACCGTCATGGGGACCGGCATGAGCCGGGGATCTCTTGACGGTCTTCTTCTGCACAGTAATTTCGCCCGACCCCATCTCTGGTAAACCACCGACATTACGATCGAGACTCCATGAAACTGTCGCCTGACTGCGTCTACATTGCCCGCCATCCCGTCGACGGTGATGAGGCGCCCTTCGAGGATTACCGGCAGTTGGCTCACAATGCGCTAGATCCGCTCGAACTGGATCTGCCGACGACGGGTGATATCTGTCTGAAGCCTAACGCCACGGTACTGAATGAGCCGGCCAAACGGATCATCGTACACCCCGGCTTCATAGCGGGGATGCTCGAATCGCTC